>JAUVZY010000012.1 GCA_030602315.1 Pseudomonadaceae bacterium
GGCGTAGTAAGACGTGGCGAACAGTGCGCAACCACCGAAGGCAAAGATCACCGCGTTGGTGTGCAGAGGACGCAGTCGGCCGAAGCTGGTCCAGGGAAGGTCAAAGTTGAGATCCGGCCAGGCCAATTGGGCGGCGATGAAAACGCCGAGGCCCATCCCGACGATTCCCCAAACCACCGTCATGATGGCAAATTGGCGGACCACCTTGTAGTGATAGGCGGTACTGGTTGCTGTGTTCATGTATGGGTTTCCATCCACGGGTTTGTGAGCAGGTACTTCCAGAAAGGAAAGCGAGCTAAGCATGGATAAAGCAAGGGTGAGCAGTATTGACCCGGATCAATGCGCTCCGAGCGGTGGCGCTATTTCCCTGCTCTGGAACCGGCCGGAGCGCCCACTGGGCGTAGGTTTGCTGCTGGCGCACGGCGCCGGTGCGCCGATGGATAGTGCGTTCATGGAGGCGGTTGCCGAGGGGCTGGCTGCGCTTGGTGTGACCGTGGTCCGTTTCGAGTTCGCCTATATGGCGGCGCGACGACGCGATGGGCGGCGGCGGCCACCGGCCGCCCAGGCGACGCTGCTCGATGAATGGCGGCAGGTTTATCGCCACGTCGCACAGCAGTTGCCTGCAAGGCTCGCCATTGGCGGCAAGTCGATGGGGGGGCGCATGGCCAGTTTGCTGGCGGCTGAGCTAAAGCCCGCCGCTTTGGTATGCCTGGGCTATCCGTTCCATCCGGCCGGCAAGCCCGAACGGCTGCGCGTTGCGCACCTGGAGAGCTTGGATGTGCCAACGCTGATCGTCCAAGGCGACCGCGATCCTCTGGGCTCGCGTGCGGAGGTCGAAGGTTATGCCCTGTCTTCGGCGATTGAACTTCACTGGCTGATCGGCGGCGATCATGACTTCAAGCCGCTGAAGAGCACCGGGTTTACCCAGGCGGACCATCTGCAGCGCACGGTCGAGACGGTCGCGGATTTTCTGGTGCGTGGCGCGGGCTCCCACGCCTGAGCGCTGGCGGCGGATTTGCTACAATCGCGCCCCGTTTTTTCCAGCGTCGAGAGCGCCATGTCCGAGCCCATTCGCCTCACCCAGTACAGCCATGGCGCTGGCTGTGGCTGCAAGATTTCCCCCAAGGTCCTCGATATCATCCTGGCCGGCAGCGGCGCGCAGAATCTCGATCCGCGGCTGTGGGTGGGTAATGCCTCGCGCGACGACGCGGCGGTTTATGGCATTGATGACGAACGCGGTGTGGTTTCGACTACCGACTTCTTCATGCCGATCGTCGACGATCCCTATGATTTCGGGCGGATCGCGGCCACCAATGCGATCAGCGATATCTACGCAATGGGCGGCGACCCGCTCATGGCCATTGCCATTCTCGGCTGGCCAGTGAACGTGCTGGCGCCGGAAGTGGCGCGTGAGGTGGTCGCCGGTGGGCGTGCCGCCTGCGATGCGGCGGGGATTCCGTTGGCTGGCGGGCATTCGATCGATGCGCCGGAGCCGATCTTCGGGCTGGCCGTCACCGGCCTGGTCAACAAGGCGCAACTCAAGCGCAACGATACGGCGACGGCCGGCTCGCGCCTCTATCTCACCAAGCCGCTTGGTATCGGCATTCTCACCACCGCTGAGAAAAAGGCCAGGTTGCGGCCGGCGGACGTGGGGCTGGCGCGTGATTGGATGTGCACACTCAACCGCCCGGGCAGTTACTTCGGCAAGCTGGCGGGAGTGACTGCCATGACCGATGTCACGGGGTTTGGCCTGCTCGGTCATCTCGTGGAAATGGCAGACGGTAGCGGGTTGACCGCGCATGTCGATTACACCCGCGTGCCGCGCCTGCCCGGTGTCGAGCATTACCTCGCCGAGGGGTGCGTTCCCGGTGGCACCCAGCGAAACTTCGACAGCTATGGCCACCGTCTGGCGTCTTTGAGCAATGAGCAAAAGCAGTTGCTTTGCGACCCGCAAACCAGCGGCGGGCTTCTGGTAGCGGTGGAGCCGGCTGGCGAGGCGGAGTTTCTCGCCACCTGTGCCGAGTTGGGACTTTCGCTGGCGCCGATCGGCGA
Source organism: Pseudomonadaceae bacterium (assembly GCA_030602315.1). Taxonomy (GTDB): domain Bacteria; phylum Pseudomonadota; class Gammaproteobacteria; order Pseudomonadales; family Pseudomonadaceae; genus Azomonas. Next base: position 2,053 of record JAUVZY010000012.1, read on the forward strand.
GATGCGTACCGCCGGTGCGTTTGCCGTTGAGGTGGGCTGATGCGCGCTGATACCGACGATTACCGCCAGCTGTTTCTCGACGATGTGCCAATGATGGATGCGCGTGCCCCGGTGGAGTTCGCCAAAGGCGCATTCCCAGGGGTCGTTAACCTCCCGCTGATGAACGATGCCGAGCGGCAGAAAGTGGGCACCTGCTACAAGCTGCATGGGCAGCAGGCCGCGATCGAACTCGGCCATCGGCTGGTTTCCGGCAAGACCAAGGCGCAGCGGATCGAGGCCTGGGCGGCGTTCGCGCAGGAGCACCCGTCTGGCTACCTGTACTGCTTTCGCGGCGGGTTGCGCTCGCAGATCGTCCAGCAATGGCTGAAAAGCGAGGCGGGCATCGCTTATCCGCGCGTTATCGGCGGTTACAAGGCGATGCGGACCTTCCTGATCGAAACGACCGATGCGGCGGTTGCCCAGTGCAAGTTCGTCCTGGTCGGCGGATTGACCGGTACGGGCAAGACCGAAGTTATCGCCCAGCTCGAAGACAGCCTGGATCTCGAAGGTTTGGCCCACCATCGTGGCTCCAGCTTCGGCAAGCGCGCTTTGGGCCAGCCGGCGCAGATCGATTTCGAGAACGCGCTGGCTGTGCGCCTGCTCAAGATGCGTGCGCGCGGCGTGGAGCGTTTCGTGATGGAGGATGAGGCGCGGCTGATCGGTCGCTGCTCGCTGCCGTTGCCGCTTTATGAAGGCATGCAGCGCTATCCGATGGTTTGGCTCGAAGACAGTTTCGAAGGGCGGGTCGAGCGTATTCTCAAGGATTATGTGATCGACCTGTGCGCCGAATACGTGGAAGTCAGCGCCAACGAGACGACCGGATTCGCGGTTTTCGCCGAGCGCTTGCGGCAAAGTCTCACCAATATTCACAAACGCCTGGGCGGTGACCGTTACCAGCGGCTGCTGGGGCTGATGGACGCGGCACTGGTCGAACAGCAGCGCTGTGGTGCGCTGGATTTGCACCGTGCCTGGATCGAGGCGCTGCTGCGCGAATACTACGACCCGATGTACGCCTATCAGCGGCAGAGCAAGGCTTCGCGCGTGGTATTCGCTGGCGGCCAGGCGGAAGTGGTTGAATTCCTGCGGCAGCATCGCCGGGTCGCCGTCGATGCATAACCTTTTAGTGAAGGAGTACAGCGAATGAGAGCATGGTGGGTGATTCCGGTTGTGGCCATCGGGCTTGTCGGTTGCGCGGGCAAGACTGCACATCGCGATGCCTGCGCAAACCAGCTTGCGGCTGCCTGGCAGGAGCTGGATCTGGCCAAGGCCGAGGGCTTCGCTGGTACGGTGAGCTACTCCAAGGCGCTCGGCCTGCTCACCGGAGCCAAGACCCAGCAGCAGTTCGAGGCCTTCGAGGGCTGTGCGCGCAAGGCGCAGAAAGCCCGGTTCTACATCCGCGAGTCGCGCGCCGGACGCTGATCCATCACGCCTGCGCGGGGCGAGCGTCCCGATGCAGGCCAAAGCGCCGGATGATCCACTTTTCCAGTTCCGCGCCAACCAGCACCAACAGGCCCGCCGCCGCCACCCGCAACCACTCGCTGGCGGTGAGCGCGGCTGAGCCGAACAGGTTCTGCATGGGCGCCGCGTACGTGAACAGCAACTGCAGCACGGCGCAGACCGCGATGCAGATCAGTACCCAGCGATTGCCGAACAGGCCGTCCCGATTCAGAACGCTGGCAAACAGGTAGCGGCTGCTGACCAGATAGAACATCTCGCCGACGACGATGACGTTGACCGCCATGGTACGGGCGCTTTCCAGCGAAGTGCCGCGCTCGAGCTCCCAGAGAAACAGGCTGAGTCCGCCGATCATCATCAGCAACGAGACCATCACCACGCGCCAGACGAAGAAGCCCGACAGTATCGAACTCTCCGGCGGGCGGGGGCGGCGCACCATGATTCCGGACTCGGCCGGCTCGGCAGCCAGCGCGAGGCTCAAGGTGCAGGAAGTGACCATGTTGATCCACAGCACCTGGACTGGTGTCAGCGGCAGCGCCAGCTGGAACAGGATGGCTGCGATGACGATCAGTGCCTGGCCACCGTTGGTGGGCAACATGAACAAAATGGACTTTTGCAGGTTGTCGTAGATCGCCCGGCCTTCGCGCACGGCATTGCTGATCGTGGCGAAGTTGTCGTCCGCCAGCACGACGTCGGCGGCCTCTTTCGCCGCTTCGGTGCCTTTGTGCCCCATGGCAACGCCGACGTCGGCGCGCTTGAGCGCAGGCGCGTCGTTCACGCCATCGCCGGTCATGGCGACGATCTGGCCGCAGGCCTGCATTGCCTGAACCAACCGTAGCTTGTGTTCCGGGCTGGCTCGGGCGAACACGTCGACCGCCATGACCGTTTCGCGCAGACGGGCATCATCCATCAGTGCGATTTCTGCGCCGGTTAGCGCAGGCTTGCCGACGCCGATGCCCAGTCGGGCGCCGATGGCGCGCGCGGTGTCGGCATGGTCGCCGGTGATCATCTTGACCTTGACGCCCGCTGCGTGGCATTCGGCGACCGCCGCGATGGCTTCCTCGCGCGGCGGATCGATGATGCCGACCAACCCGAGCAGCACGAAACCGCCATCATCGATGTCGGCGAAGGCCAGGGTCGACTGCGGCCATTCGAGCACCTTGTCGGCGATCGCCAGCACGCGCAGGCCGCGTGAGGCAGTGTCGATGGCCATTCTTCGCCAGTAGTCCTGGTCGAGTGGCGCGGGACCTTCGTCGTGCCACTCGCGGCTGCACATTTCCAGAATGCGTTCCGGTGCGCCTTTGACATAGATCCGCGAATGGGCGCCATCCTGATGCAGGGTCGCCATGAACCGGTGTTCGGACTCGAAGGGGATCGCGTGGGTCCGAGGCGCAACGCGGTGTTCGCCATGTGCGTCGAGCCCGCACTTGCTGGCGAGCACCAGCAAAGCGCCTTCGGTGGGGTCGCCCTCTACACTCCAGTTGCCCCGGTCGTCGAACCAGCGAGCGTCGTTACAGAGCAGCCCGGCGCGGGCGATCTCTCGCAAGAACGGCTGCTGCAGAGGCGCCACAACCGTTTCACCCTTAAAGATTTCGCCATCGGGCAGGTAACCGGTGCCACCTACATCGTATACATGCTGCTTGCCGATCACCCGCTGCACGGTCATTTCGTTGCGTGTCAGTGTGCCGGTCTTGTCGGTACAGATCACCGTGACCGACCCTAGCGTCTCCACCGCCGGCAGGCGGCGTACGATTGCCTGACGCTTGGCCATGCGTTGCACGCCGAGGGCGAGCATCACAGTCATGATCGCCGGCAACCCCTCCGGAATCGCCGCGGCAGTCAAGGCGATCGCCATGAGGAACATGTCGGCCGCATCGTTACCCCGCCAGAATGTCCCCAGTACGAACGTCACCCCGACCAGCCCCAGGATGGCGAGGGCGAGCCAGCGTCCGAAGCCGTCCATCTGCCGTAGCAGCGGCGTGGACAGTGCCGTGACGTTGGCCAGCAGACTGTTGATCCGGCCGAGTTCGGTGTTGGCGCCGGTGCTTACCACCAGCCCGAGCGCCTGCCCCTGTACCACCAGCGTTCCCGAATAGGCCATGCCGAAGCGATCGCCAAGCGGTGCGTCCGTCTCGACCGCCTCCAGCGCCTTCTCCACCGGCAGCGACTCGCCGGTGAGCGCCGCTTCATCGGTTCTCAGCCCGTGCAGATGCAGCAGACGCAGGTCTGCGGGAACCTTGTCGCCGGAGGACAGTGCGACCACGTCGCCGGGTACCAGCTCGGTGGCGTCGATTTCGCGCCGCTGGCCATCACGGATGACCGTGGCGCGGGTGGTGAGCAAACTGCGAATGCTGTCCAGCGCCGACTCTGCTTTGCCCTCCTGCAGAAAACCGATGATCGCGTTGATCAGTACCGCCGCGGCGATCACCGCACTGTCCACCCAATGCCCGAGCAGGGCCGCGATCACCCCGGCGACGAGCATCACGTAGAGCAGTACGTTGTGAAACTGGAGCAAGAAACGGCGAATCGGACCGTGCTTGCGCGGGGTGGGCAGGCGGTTCGGGCCGTGCGTGGTCAGTCTGGCGCCGGCCTCGTCGTCGCTCAATCCGCCCGCTTGCGAAGCAAGCTGCAAAAGGCATTGCTCGGGCGCGAGCGCGTGCCAGGCAATCTCAGCGGAAGGGGTTTTCGCGGCTGGCATGAAAGGCTGTCCATTCTGTGTCAGCAAGCGAGCCTGAGTGCAGGTCGAATGTCGACGGTTTGTCAGTAAAGGTTGCTCGCACTTGGCGCGCCGTCCGGCCGGCCATTAGCATCGAACCATTCGTCCAAGGGAATGAAGCATGCGATCAAGTCTCGAGTCATGCCTTGCAGCCGTCAATCAGGTGCTGCTCGGAAAGGAACACCAGGTGCGACTGGCAGTAACCTGTCTGCTGGCCCGTGGACACCTGTTGCTCGAGGATCTGCCGGGCATGGGCAAGACCACGCTGAGCCATGCGCTGGCGAAAGTGATGGGATTGAGTTTTCAGCGTATCCAGTTCACCTCTGACCTGCTGCCGGGGGACATCCTCGGTACGTCGGTGTTCGACAAGGACAGCGGGCGGTTCGTCTTTCATCAAGGACCGATCTTTTCCGAACTGGTGCTGGCCGATGAAATCAACCGCGCGACACCCAAGACCCAGAGCGCCTTGCTCGAGGCGATGGAGGAGGGGCAGGTGACCATCGAGGGGACGACGCGGCCGCTGCCTGAGCCGTTCTTCGTGATCGCCACCCAGAACCCCAGCCACCAGGGCGGTACCTTCGCCTTGCCCGAATCCCAGCTCGACCGCTTCCTGATGCGCATCTCGCTCGGGTATCCGGCACGCACCGCCGAGAGGGCACTGCTGCTCGGCGAGTCGCGGCGCGATCTGCTGCCGCGGCTCGAACCGATCTTCGATCATGCCTCTCTGGCGGCACTGCAGCAGCAGGTGACCGAAGTTCGCGTCAGCGAGGCATTGGCCGATTACGTGCTGCGGCTGGCCGACGCCACCCGCAGCCAGCCGCAGTTCGCTCATGGGCTGTCGCCCCGCGGCAGCCTGGCGCTGCTGTCTGCCGCCAAGGCCTGGGCCTTTCTGGCCGAGCGCCAGTACGTTATCCCCGAGGATGTTCAGGCCGTACTGCCAGCGGTCGCCGGCCACCGGCTGCGTGAGCGTAGCGACCCTTCCTCGGCGGGCGAACTGGTGCAGTGGTTGCTCGGCGAGGTCCCGGCGTTGTGACAATGCGCTGGAACGAGCAGCTTTCGCTGCGCCAGGCCGCGTATCTGGATCGCTGGTTGAGTCGCCGCGCGCCGACGGCCAGCAGTGTGCGGCTCGAGCAGCGGCGCATCTACATTCTGCCGACGCGAGCCGGCTTTGCCTTTCTGGGCGCCCTGATGGTGATGTTGTTGGCCGCGATCAACTATCAGAACAGCCTGGCCTACGCGCTTACCTTCCTGCTTGGCGCGCTGTTCATCGTGGCGATCCTGCATACCTGGCGCAATCTGGCCGGTCTGGTGCTGCAGGCCGGCCGCGCCGAGCCGGTGTTTCTTGGCGAGCAGGCCTGCTTCAACATCCGCCTGGAGAGCAGCGGACGGGCGCATCAGTCGGTCGGGTTGTGCTGGCAAGGACGGCGGGAGGCACCGGTGCACTTCGACGTCTTGGCCAATGGGGCCAGCGATGCGCAGTTGCGTTTGCCAGTCGCCTGCCGAGGTTGGCTGCGCCCTGGCCGTATCCGTGTCGAAAGCCGGTTTCCACTGGGCATTCTGGTTGCCTGGAGCTGGGTGGATCTTGGGTTGTCGGTCTTGGTGTACCCGCGGCCGCATGGCGATCCGGCGCTCGAGCGCTCAGCCGGTGCCGAAGAAGAGGGTGAGGAAGGCACCAGCGTCCGGCCCAATGGGGTGGATGATTATCGCGGGCTGCGCAGCTGGCAGCCGGGGGACTCGACGCGGCGGTTGGATTGGAAAGCGTTTTCCCGTGGTCGTGGCTTGCTGATCAAGGAATTCGCCGGTTTGAGCGGCAGCGATCGGATGCTGGATTTCGACACCCTGCAGGGCGATACCGAAGCACGGCTATCGATGCTCTGTCGCTGGGTGGTGGACCTGAGCGAGGCGGAGCAGGCCTATGGATTGCGCCTGCCGGATGCGCAAATCCCGGTCGACCAGGGCGATGCCCACTGCAAGCGCTGCCTGCAGGCGCTGGCCCTTTATGGCCTGCCGCGTGAGGGCTCGTCGTGAAGGGGCGCGACAGCATTCCGCGCAACAGCCTGCTGTGGCTGTTGGTGGCGCAGGTGCTGGTGATCATTCCGCACCTGGGGCATCTGCCGGCCTGGATCATCGGTTTGTGGCTTGGTTGTACCTATTGGCGGCTGCAGATCTTCCGCATGCGTGCGCTGTACCCCAAGGCCTGGGTCAAGGCGGTACTGATGCTGGCGACCGGCTTTGGCGTGTATCTGTCGCGCGGCAGCCTGGTCGGCCTGGAGGCCGGGGCTGTGCTGATGATCGCCGCGTTCATTTTGAAGATCGTGGAGATGCGCACCCGCCGTGACGCGCTGGTGGTTATCTTTCTTGGTTTTTTTGCCGTCGTGACCGGCTACCTGTTCGAAGACAGCTTGCTCGCTGCGCTCTACAGCGTGCTACCGGTCGCCTCGCTGCTTGCGGCAATGATCGGTCTGCAGCAGCGCTCACAACTGCCCGGTCCGCTCATCAGCCTGAAGCTGGCCGGCACGCTGATGCTGCAGGCCGTGCCGCTGATGGTCGTGCTGTTCGTGCTATTTCCGCGCATCGGGCCGCTCTGGGGGCTGCCCGAGCCCAACGGCGGAAGCTCGACCGGCCTCGCCGAGTCGATCGCCCCGGGCGATATCGAGCGACTCAGCCAGTCGCCGCGGCTGGCCTTTCGCGTTCGCTTCGACGGACCGCCGCCGCCTCGCGAGCAGCTTTACTGGCGTGCGATCACCTTTGACGATTTCGATGGCCGCACTTGGACCCGCTCGCTCAACTCGCGTCGACCGCAGGCCCCCGAGTGGCAGCCGGCCGGTACGCCGGTGAGTTACAGCATTGTGATGGAACCGAGCGGCCAGCCGTGGCTGATGGCGCTGGACGTTGCGCAAGTGCGCGACGGCGGTGCTCAGCTGATGGGGGATTTCCACCTTGAGCGCCGGCGGCCGGTCAACCAGCCCTTGATGTATGAGGTGGTGTCCTGGCCGGATGCAAGGCGCGAATCGGGCGAGGCGCCACCGAGCCTGTCTTACGCGCTGCAACTGCCGCCGCGGGGCAACCCGCGAACGCGGGAGTGGGCGTTGAATCTGCGCCGCGAGATGGAGCCCGAGCCGTTGGTCGAGTACGTACTGCGGCATTTCAATCGCGAGCCTTACCGCTACACGCTCAAGCCTCCGGCCGTCGGGGTAAATGGCATCGACGACTTTCTGTTCGACACGCGTGCCGGGTTCTGCAGCCACTATGCCGGGGCGATGGTGTTCATCCTGCGCGCTGCCGGTATCCCCGCGCGCATCGTCGGTGGCTATCAGGGCGGAGAACCGAATCCCAAGGGCAATTACCTCTCCGTTCGCCAGTTTGATGCCCACGCCTGGGTGGAATACTGGCTGCCCGGACGCGGCTGGATCAGCGTCGATCCGACCTTCCAGGTCGCTCCCGAGCGGATCCAGCAGGGGCTGGAGCAGGCGCTTGGTGAAGAGGCCTTTCTTGAAGATGCGCCATTCTCTCCACTGCGCTATCGGCAGATCGCCTGGGTCAATGACCTTCGCCTGGCCTGGGACAACCTCAATCACGACTGGCAACGTTGGGTGCTCGGCTACCAGGGCGACCTGCAGAAGAGTCTGCTCAAGCGCTGGCTGGGCGAGGCCGGTATGCGCTGGTTGGGGCTGATCCTGGTCGGCTCGCTGTGCGTGCTCATCGCTCTGCTGGCGCTCTGGTTGCTCAGAGGGCGTAGCGGTGTCAGCGATCCGGCCGAAAGGCTGTTTCAGCGCTTCGAGCGCCTCCTGGGACGCCAGGGCGTGTTTCGAGAGAAGGGTGAGGGCGTCCGGGCGTTTGCCTTCCGCGCGGGTAAGCGTCTGCCCTATCAGGCGGAGGAGATCGAAGGGTTTGCCCGGCTTTACGAAGCGCGTCGATACGCTGCCAGCGAGGTGCCACTGGTTGAGCTCGAAGGCGCCTTGCGCGCGCTGCGCAAGCGCCTGCCGTGGCGGCGGGTGGCGGTGGACCCGCGCACCCTGGACAACGCTTGAATCAGAGCTTGAGCTGATGGATGGCCTTGCTCAGCTCAGCGGACAGATCGGCTAGTTCGGCAGAGGTGCGCGCCGAAGCCAGCGTTTGCTGAACGGTGTGCTCGGTGACATCGCGGATGCCGGTGACCGAGCGATTGAGCTCTTCGGCAACCTGGCTCTGCTGTTCGGCGGCGACGGCGATCTGGGTGTTGCTCTCGCGCATCTGCGCGACCGCACCGGTGATGGCGGCCAGTGCCTGGCCGGCTTCCAGTGCTTCGCGTACGCAGTCGTCGGCTTTGAGCGAACTTTCCTGCATGAACTCCACCGCATCTCGCGTACCGGCCTGCAGCTGCGTGATCATCGCGGTGATTTCGTCGGTCGAATCCTGCACGCGCTTGGCCAGGTTGCGCACCTCGTCGGCCACCACCGCGAAGCCACGCCCCATCTCACCGGCGCGCGCCGCTTCGATGGCTGCGTTGAGCGCCAGGAGGTTGGTCTGCTCGGCGATGCTGTGGATCACGCTGACCACGCCGCTGATCTTCTGGCTGTCGGTGGCCAGCTGCTGAATCATCTCCGCGGTCTGCTGCACGCCGGAGGAGAGCCCGGAAATCGACTGCTCTACACGTCCCACCACATCGCGCCCATCGCTGGCGAGTTGATCGGCGGCCTGGGACTGATCCCGCGTGGCACCGGCATGCTCGGCGATGTGATGCACGGTGGCAGTCATCTCGTTGATCGCGGTGGCCGCCTGATCGGTTTCACTCTGCTGGCCGAGCATGCCGGTACGAACGTCCTCCATGCTGGCGGCGAGACGCCGGGCGCCCTCATCGAGCCGCGAGGCGGCCTGCGATACGGTGCCAACCACACGCCGGTAGCCTTCCTGCATCGCATTGAAGGCGCTGGACATCTGGCCGACTTCGTCACGGCTGTTCAGCGGCACCCGCGCATTGAGGTCGCCGCTGCGCTCGACGTGCAACATCACGTCTTTGAGCGTGTTCAGATGGCTCAGCAAGAAATGAATGAGCAGCTGCGAGGCGCCCAGCAGCGCGAGCATGAGTACGCCAACGGCAATGGCGTATTCCAGGAAATGCTGGACGAAGACATCCTTCAAGCTGACCGATTCGACCAGTGCGACCAGCCGACTGCCATCCTCCAGGGCGGCGACCTGCGCGCCGATCACCGGCGCGCTGCCGAACACGGCGTCATGCGAGAGCGCCTGCCAGCCGGTGCGGTCTTGCAGCACTGCGCCATTGAGCGTGAGGGCCTCTCCGGCGGGGTAGCGCCGGGTCAGGGCATCGCCAACGAAGCTGTTGGCGGCGGGCCACCGGGCAAGCAGCTGGATTTCCCTGGCGGCGGTCCGGATGGCGTCCTCGCTGCGGGTTCGCTGTTCCAGATGCATGGCAAACAGCACAACCAGCAGGGTGATGACGAACGCCACCATGTTTAGCGCCCAGAACTTGTACTTCAGCGACAGGTCGCGGATCCACGCAGACATAGTGCCCCACTTCGAGTTGTAGTGATTTTCGCGAGCGATGGCAGTATGCCTTCAATCCCGCCGGCCTGTTTGATTCGCGTCAAACCAGCAAGGTTAGCGGCTGGTGACGTTTAACCTTGAGCGACAGCAAGGCCTTGTGCGACTGGTCCGAAGGTCGTCTAGCGAAGCAGCGATAACCTGTGCAACGCTTGCCGCTTATCCTTTCGCCAGCCATCCATTGCCAGGCCTTTCAGGGTAAGCGCATGTTGCGATTACTGATGTCGATCGTTTGCCTGCTGGCGTGCCTGGCCTCGCCTGCGCTGGCGCGCGTGGCCGGTCCTGTAGACGGATGGCAGCGTGCGGGCGAGAGCCGCGACCTCGCCGACATCCGGCGTACCGGGCAATTGCGTGTGCTGGTCAATCAGAGCCGCCACAGTTCCGGCGTGATCAGAGACGAGGTCGTTGGCATCGAGTACATCCGCCTGCGTGCTTTCGTTCGCTACCTCAACCGCGGGGGGAGCCAGGCGATCACCCTCAAGGTGATACCCAAGCCAAAGGATCAGTTGCTCGCTGCACTGCAGCGCGGCGAGGGAGATCTGGTCGCCCCGGGAGAGCTGTTGGATGCGCGCGGCCACTCGGGGGTGGTGCGCAGCCAGCCGGTGCAGCGGGCGGTGCCGATGGTCCTGGTCACCCGTCAGGGCAGCCGGGTCTATCGTCAGTTCGATGAGCTCTCCGGGCGGGCGCTGGTGCTGGCTTCGGGCAGCGCGGCGCGCATTGAGCTGGCCCGGATTAACCAGACGCTGCTCAAGCGCGGGCAGGCTCCGATCGCACTGGAGTGGGTCGATGCCTCGTTGGCGATCGAGGATGTGCTCGAATTGGTTCATGCCGGGGTCTATCCCGCCACCATCGTTGAACTGCCGATTGCCGAGCGATGGGCCAAGGTCCTGCCGCGGCTGCGCATCGATCGAGCGATGCAACTGGGCGAAGTGCGCGACGCCAACTGGTTCTTTCGTGGCGAAGCGAAGACCCTGCAGGCGCGCGCCGACCGCTTTCTCGCCGAATATCGCCCGCCGGCCGACCAGGATGCGGCATTCCTGCGCCATTACCGGCGCCTGAGCAAGGTCCATTACCCGCTTGATCGGCTCGGCCGGCAGCGGCTGGAAAAGGTGCGGCCGACCCTGCAGCATCACGCGCAAAACCTGGAACTCGACTGGCTCGATCTGGCGGCGATCGCCTTCAAGGAGTCGACCCTCAACCCGGCGGCAATCAGCCCTGGCGGGGCCATCGGGCTGATGCAGGTGACTCCGGCCACCGCCCGCGGCATGGGTGTCGGTGATCCGCGCCATCTCGACAGCAACGTTCTGGCGAGCGCGCGCTATCTGTCGAGCCTGCGCCGTGATCACTTCGCCAGCCCACGCCTGAACGAACGCGAGCGCATGGCTTTCATGCTGGCTGCCTACAACATGGGGCCCCAGCGCGTGCAGACTCTGCGCGCCGAGGCACGCCGACGCGGGCTGAACCCCGATCAATGGTTCTTCCAGGTCGAGCGGGTCGCGCTGGAGCAGATGGGCCTTGGGGTGGCGAGCTACGTCAGCAGCATCAACAAGTACTACGTGGCGTATGCCCGCGAGCGCTTTCTGCTTGAAAACCCGGCCAACCGGCAGGCCGGCCGCTGACGCCTACGGATAGTCGATCGCCACGATGTAACGCAGCTGCGGGCCGGTCGGTGTTTCGACCCGGACTTCGGCATCCAGAGGTTTGCCGACCAGGGCGCGGGCGAGCGGCGAGTCGATGCTGATCAGCCCCTGCTTGAGATCGAGCTCGTCGGGGCCGACGATGCGGTAACGCGCCTCCTGACCGTCTTCGTCCTCCAGCGTCACCCATGCGCCGAAATAGACCTTGCTTCGATCGGTCGGCGCATGGGAAACCACTTTCAGACGCTCCAGGCGTTTGGTCAGAAAGCGCACCCGACTGTCGATCTCGCGCAGCATCTTCTTGCCGTAGGTATATTCGGCGTTCTCCGACCGATCACCCTGGGCGGCGGCTTCGGAAACCGCCTGGGTGACTTGCGGGCGGCGCACATGCCAGAGCTCGTGCAACTCGGCACGCAGACGTGCCTCGCCCTCAGGGGTGATCAGCGGAGTGCCGGCAGGACGGGGAGGGCGATAACGACTCATGGTCAATTCCGTTCAGATTTCTCGAAACAGCAGTAAGGGACTTGCCGTGTAGGAACGGCGTGTTCCCAGGTACCCAGCACCGCCGATCAGCAGGGCGCCGAAAACCGGCAATAGCAGCAGCCAGGGGTGCGGCTGCCACGGCAGCGAAAACACAAAGCGATAGAGCAAGCCGCTGACAACTTCACAGCCAATCGCCGCGAGCAGCCCGGCAGTCGCCCCGAGCACGCTGAATTCGGTGAGGCGTGCGCGGTTCAGTAACCCACGGCGAGCGCCGAGCGCACGTAGCACCGCGCCCTGACGCAGGCGTTCGTCGAGCGTTGCCTGCAGTCCGGCAAATAGCACGGCCATGCCCGCCGCGAGGACAAACAGCAGCACATATTCGACCGCCAACGACACCTGCTCGATGATGCTGCGGATCTGGGCGATCAGCGCGTCCACCTGCAACAGGGTCGCCGACGGGAACTCCCGCGCGAGCCGGATCAGTTCGCCCTCGCGACCTGGCGGCAGATGGAAGCTGGTCATGTAGGTGGTCGGCAGGTCGGACAGTGTGCCAGGCTGGAAAATGATGAAGAAATTCGGCTGGAAGCTGTTCCAGTCCACTTTGCGCAGGCTGGTGACCCGGGCCTGCCGTGTGATAGCACCGACCGAAAAGGTCAGGCGGTCGCCGACGCCGATGCCCAGGTTCTCTGCCAGCTGCGAGTCCACCGAGACACCCGGCAGTTCGGCAGGGGCCAGGGCATCCCACCACTGGCCGGACACGATGCGGTTTTCCGCGGGCAAGGCCGCTGACCATGTCAGGCTGAGGTCGCGGCGAGTGGCACGATCCCCTTGCGATTCCTTGCTCACGCGCTGGCGGACCGGCTCGTCGTTGACCTCGACCAGACGCCCCATCACGATCGGGTACAGCGCCACCGGCTGGCCGGATAGCGCAGTGACACGTTCCTGAAAGGCATCGCGCTGATCCGGCAGCACGTTGAGCACGAACTGATTGGGCGCCTGTGCGGGCAAGGCGGCTTGCCAGTTGTCCAGCAGCTCGCTGCGCAGCAGCAATACCAGCGCCATTGCCAGCAGGATCAGCCCGAAGGCGAGAGACTGTCCTGCCGCGGCCACCGGATTGCGCAACAGCTGCCCAAGCCCCAGACGCCAGGGCAACGATGCGTGACGAAACGCTTTGCGCAGTCTGCTCAGCCCGAGCAGCAGGGCGCCGCCAAGCACCACGATCAGGCTGATCCCGCCGGCCATCAGGGCCGCAGTGAGGCGCAGGTCCAGGCTCATGCGCCACATGATGGCGCCCAGGGCCAACGATGCCAGCAGATAGACGAACCATGTTGACGGCGCGACCGGCAACAGGTCTCTACGCAACACGCGCAGCGGCGGTACGCGTCCGAGCGCCGCCAGAGGCGGCAGGGCGAAGCCAGCCAGTGCCACCAGGCCAGTCGCCATGCCGATCAGCGCCGGCCCGGGGCCGACCGTAGGGACCTGTTGCACCAGCAAGTCCCGCAGCAGATAAAACAAGCCCTGTTGCGCCAGCCAGCCAAGCAGCGCCCCGGCCAGCGAAGCGAGCAGCCCGAGGATCGTCAGCTGCAGGCCGAACAGCACCAGCGTCTGCCGGCGCGAAAGCCCGAGGCAGCGTAGCAGGGCGCTGGCGTCGAATCGGCGGCTGGCGAAGCGAGTCGCCGACAGTGCTACGGCTACGCCGGCCAGCAGGATCGCCGCCAGGCTGGCCAGGTTGAGATAACGCTCGGCGCGGGTGATCGCATTGCCCAGCTGGCGATTGTTGTCGCGCACGGTCTCGATGCGCTGATGCGGTTCGAGACGCGGCTGGACCGCGTCCCGATAGTTCTGAAGCGCCACTGGCGAGCCGCGCCACAGTTCTCGGAAGCGAACCCGGCTGCCCGGTTGTACGACGCCGGTCGCGGCCAGATCGTCGAGGTTGATCAAGGCGTGCGGGGTGAGGCTGTAGAAATCGTTGGCACGGTCGGGCTCATAGGTCAGCACCCGGGTGATGCGCAGCGGCAGTTCGCCGATTTCCAGGTGGTCGCCGACCGAGAGGTCCAGGGCGCTGAGCAGGCGCGCTTCCACCCACATTTCGCCTGGCGCCGGAATGCCGCCTGCGGTTTCTGTCGCAAAGGGCTGGGCGGCGCTGCGAACGGCGCCACGCAACGGATATTGCGCGCTTGCTGCTTTGACGCTGATGAGCTGAAGGTGTCGATCGGTTGCCGCGACGGTGGAGAACTCGACCAGCTGGGCGTTATCCAGGCCTAGCTGAAGACCGGCGTCCCGTTGTTCGGCCGCCGCCGGCGAGCTGCCGCTCAATACGAGATCCGCGCCGAGAAACTCACTGGCGCGCAGCTGCATCGCGCCGTTGAGGCGCGCGCCGAAATAGCCGATGGCGGTACTGGATGCCACGGCGACCAGCAAGGCCATGAACAGTACCTGCAATTCTCCGGCGCGCGCTTCGCGCATCAATTGCCGCAGGGCGAGCGCGGCCAGGGCAATCCAGGAAGGCTTGCTCATCCGGCCCACATTGCCTCTAGCGGGCGTCCGGCCTCCAGCCGCAGGCGCTTGCCACAGCGCGCCGCCAGGCGCTCGTCATGGGTGACCAGAATCAGCGTTGTGCCACGCTCGCGGTTAAGCTCAAACAGCAGGTCGCTGATGCGTGCGCCGGTATGGGTATCGAGGTTTCCGGTGGGCTCGTCAGCGAACAGAACGCTCGGCGAGGCGGCGAATGCGCGTGCCAGCGCCACCCGCTGCTGCTCGCCGCCGGAGAGCTGGCGGGGATAATGGTGGAAGCGCTCGCCGAGTCCGACCCGTGCTAACAACTCGCCCGCCGCAGTCCTGGCCGCGCGTGCTCCAGCCAGCTCAAGCGGCAGCATGACGTTTTCGATCGCGGTGAGGGTGTCCAGCAGCTGAAAGGATTGAAAGACAAAGCCCACGTGTTCGGCCCGCACGCGGGCGCGGGCGTCTTCATCCAGAGCATGCAGTGGCGCTGCGCAAAGCTCGATTTCGCCGGCGCTGGGCAGGTCAAGCCCGGCCAGAAGGCCCAACAGTGTCGATTTGCCGGAACCGGAGGTGCCAACGATGGCCAGGCTGTCGCCAGCATCGAGTTCGAGTGACAGCCCGTCGAGAATCGTCAGTTCGCCTTCTGTGCTTGGAACCACTTTGCTAAGGTGCCTGGCGGAAAGAATCCTGGCGCTCATGGGGTATCCGATGCGGTGGTGGCTGAAAAGTGCTGTGCTGGCATCTCTGTGCTGGATCCAGACGGCGCTCGGCGGAACGGTTCTGGTGTTGGGCGATAGTATCAGCGCAGGTTTTGGCCTGGAAACCGAGCAGGGCTGGGTACACGGTCTGCAACAGCGCCTGGAGCGACATCCGGTGGACTATCGGGTGGTGAATGCTTCGGTCAGCGGCGAAACGACGGCCGGGGGCCTGGCGCGGCTGCCTTCGCTTCTCGATGAGCACAGCCCGGCGATCGTGATTCTCGAGCTCGGTGGTAATGATGGGTTGCGCGGTCAGCTGCCGGCGGCGATGCGCGCCAATCTCGAGCGCATGATCGAGCTATCGAAGGAGTCCGGCGCGCAGATCGTTCTGCTGGGCATGCGGCTGCCGCCCAATCTGGGTCGGCGCTATACCGAAGCGTTCGCCGAGGCGTTCGATTCGCTGGCGAGCGAAACCGGCGTGGCCTATGTGCCGTTCTTCCTCGCCGGCGTGGCAACCGAGCCGGGGATGATGCAGCAGGATCAGGTCCATCCCACGGCAGCGGCGCAACCGCGCCTGTTGGAAAATGCCTGGGAGGCGCTCGAACCCTTGCTTTGAGCAGGTCGGCTCGCTACTGTCGCGCTCCTCTTCATGGAGTCCCGCATGTTGCGCGTTTCCCGGTCGCTCTACGCATTTCGGCTGATCGAGCCGGACGAGCAATTCGATTTGTTCGCCTGCCGGGAGAATCGTTTTCATCTGGCCGAACGGCAGCTAGCCCTGGGCGGCGCCGTCGATCGCACCTTGTGCGGCAGCGTCCTGCCGGCCAGGCCGCGCTGGGGTGAGCTGCAAAGCGATCATTTGCGTGACCGGCGATTATGCCCGGCTTGCAAGGTCTTGCTTGCTCAGCGGCGCAAAGGGCTGCCTTCGCCACATGGCGACTGGTGAGCACCGCCTACAGATTTTTGTGGCATGCCTGTACAATCTGTGATCAATCCGTCTTTCGTGAATCAAGGGAATCCCTGATGTTGTCGCGTATTTCCGCCGCTGCCTGCTGCATGGCGCTCGCTGCGCTCACTGCCGCCGGTACCAGTAGCGCTCTCGAGCTGCCATTGCCTCCGCCTGGCGAGGACATCGTTGGCGAGGTCCAGGTAATCAAGGCGAAGTATGAAGATACCTTCGCTGCGATCGGCGAACGCTATGAACTGGGCTATTCCGAGCTGGTGGCCGCCAACCCGGGGGTGGATCCGTGGCTTCCCGGCGAAGGTACCGACATCGTCCTGCCGACTCGCTTCATCCTGCCGCCGGTGCCGCGCGAGGGCATCGTGATCAACCTGGCCGAATATCGCCTCTACTATTTCCCGCCGGGCAAGAGCGTCGTCTACACCTACCCGCTGGGAATCGGCCGTGAAGGGTGGTCGTCGCCGGTAGCCACGACCAAGATCACCGCCAAGACACCGAACCCTGCTTGGTATCCGCCTGCATCGATCCGCGCGGAGCATGCCGCCGAGGGTGATCCGTTGCCGGCAGTGGTGCCGCCAGGCCCCGATAACCCGCTCGGACCGTTCAAGTTCAACCTTGGGTTGTCGGCCTACCTGATCCACGGTTCCAACAAGAAGTTCGGGATCGGCATGCGGGTGAGCCATGGTTGCTTCCGCATGTATAACCACAACGTGCTGGCGCTGGCGCAGATGGTGCCGGTGGGAACGCCGGTTCGGATCATCAACGAGCCCTACAAGCTGGGCGTCAGTGGCGGTCGTCTGTACCTGGAGGCCCATGCGCCGCTGGATGACCAGCCGCAGCAGACCTCGCTGATGGACAAGCACGCGGCGATGGTCAACATGCTGCTTGCCAGCGACCACCTCACCGTGAATCAGCACCTGGATTGGGAAGTCATTCGTGACATCGTTGCGGCAGAGGATGGCCTGCCGGTGGAAATTGCCGAGCCGCAAGCCGCGTTGGCTGGGGAGTTCAATTCCGCCATCTGAAACAGCCCGCGCTGCGCTGGCTGAATATGCTGAGCGGGATATTCAACGCAACGGCAATTCGAGAAATCCGATACCAGTACCTGGTGTCGGATTTTTTTTGCCTCGGCGATGCGATCGGTTGGCTCGATCGATGGCTGGCACGGCTGGGCGCGTAGGCATAAAAAAACGCCCGATGCTACACACCGGGCGTTTTCTGTGGCTGACCTGACAGGCGAGAGCTTGTCAGGCTGACCGCGCGAAGCTTACTTGCGGCTAGCGCGCTCGAGCATGCGCAGGGCGCGCTCGTTGGCTTCGTCAGCGGACTGCTGGGCCTTGTTGGCAGCAGCCAGAGCTTCTTCGGCCTTGTTGTAGGCTTCGTCAGCACGAGCCTGAGCGCGGGCAGCAGCGTCTTCGGTAGCGGTCAGACGGGACTCGCTCTCTTCACGGCTCATGCCGTTGGTGCAGCCAGCAGCCAGCACGGCAGCCAGGGCCAGTGCGGAAAACTTAACGACGTTGTTCATTGCATTCCCCTATTAGGTGGAGTTCCTGGAGCAACTTCCTCTAGGAAGTCGGCGAGCCAATACTACCTATAACTTTTCGCAAGTAAACGGAGCCACGCCGGGAGGGCGAAAAAAAAGTGGGCGCAGCCAAGCACTTGGACAAAAAGTATCCAAGCTGGGGCAATGTGGCGTTAGGTTAATTGCCTCGTTTCGGACCTGCACGCGAAAGCAGACGAAAGGGACGCGCTTGCTGCTCCGGTTGTCCGGCGCGCTCGCAACTGGCCGATGGGTGGATCAGCCTCTCGTCGCAGGGGCTTCTCCTTGCTGGGGATTTTTGGCACCCTCAACCGACGCGTCGGTTAACCGGCGGTCTCCGATGAGGGTTTCGGAGCATCAAGACTAATAAGACTTTGCGCAGCCATGGCCTGCCAAGGAGCCAGCATGAGCCAGTTGACCATTGAGCATGACCGAGAGAATCACCAGTTCCTGATGACCCTGGATGGGCATCGGGCATATCTGGCCTACATGGACCTCGGCAAGCAGACGCTTGATTTCTACCGAACCTATGTGCCCGATGCGCTGCGTGGCCAGGGCATTGCCGCGGCGCTGACCCGCGAGGCACTGGCGTATGCCGAGCGTGAGGGGTATTCGGTGATTCCGTCCTGCTCGTATGTGGAGCGCTTCATCGAACGGGGCCGACAGAGCGATTCGTACCCCGCCTGAGCCTGAAAGCGAAAACGCCGGTCCTGGACCGGCGTTTTTTCGTGTGACTCGATCAGGCGCGTTTGCGGCCGGGAAGAACATCCTTGAGCTTGTTGTGCATGCTCATCAGGGCTTTCTCGGTGGCGTCCCAATCGATACAGGCATCGGTCACCGACACGCCATACTGCAGCTGGCACAAATCCTTGGGGATGGGCTGGCTGCCCCAGCCCAGATGACTCTCGACCATCAGGCCGATGATCGACTGGTTGCCTTCGAGAATCTGGTTGGCCACGTTATCCATCACCAGCGGCTGCAGGGCCGGATCCTTGTTCGAGTTGGCATGGCTGCAGTCGATCATGATGTTGGGGCTGATGCCGGCCTTGCGCAGCTCCTGCTCGCAGATCGCCACGCTGACCGAGTCGTAGTTGGGCTTGCCATTGCCGCCGCGCAGCACGACATGGCCATACGCGTTGCCCTTGGTGGTGACGATCGAAACGCCGCCTGCCTGGTTGATACCGAGGAAACGGTGCGGACGGGACACCGACTGCAGGGCGTTGATGGCGACCGTGAGGCTGCCGTCGGTGCCGTTTTTAAAGCCGACCGCCGAAGACAGGCCCGAGGCCATTTCGCGGTGGGTCTGCGACTCGGTGGTCCGGGCGCCAATCGCGGCCCAGGTGATCAGGTCCTGCAGGTACTGGGGGGAGATCGGATCGAGCGCCTCGGTGGCGGCGGGTAGCCCCATCTCGGCAAGCTCGAGCAGCAGTTTGCGCCCGATGTGCAGGCCATCCTGGATCTTGAACGAGTCATCCATATAAGGATCGTTGATCAGCCCCTTCCAGCCCACGGTGGTACGCGGCTTCTCGAAGTACACACGCATGATCAGAAACAGGCTGTCCTCGACCTTGGCTGCCAGCTCCTTCAGCCGCGCGGCATACTCGTGGGCGGCCTTTACGTCATGGATCGAGCAGGGGCCTACCACGACAAACAGCCGGTGATCCTTACCGTCGAGGATGTCGCGCACGACTTGGCGGGCATCGGCAACAGTCCGCTGCGCCGCTTCGGTGAGCGGCAGCTCGCGCTTCAGCTGCTCCGGAGTGATCAGGGTTTCGCTGGAAGCGACGTTGAGGTCATCGATCGGTAGGTAAGCCATGTTTCGCTCGTCATTCACTTGTACGTGCGCCAGCAAACGAAGGCTGGCGTGGGGCAGGGGATGAACCTTAGCGCGGATCGCCGAGCCTTCACAATCGCATTTGTGCATGGAAGCGCTGCGGTCGGATCAATTGCCCAACGAGGCCTGGCAATTTCGCCATTGCCTTCTATTTCTTTACCTAAATCAGCGCTTTGACAAGGCACTGCTACGCTCAAGCAAACGGCAGCAAGTAGTCGTGGGGAGGCCGTGTTGATTCGATCGATTCTTTACGCTACGGACCTGGGGCTGTATGCCTCGTATGTACTTCAGCATGCGTTATCGCTCAGTCGTGCATTCAATGCCGATCTTTATGTGGTACATGCCGTCGAGCCATTGGGATTGTTCGCGCATTCAGTGCTGCAAACCTATCTCGATCAGGATACGTTGCATGCTCTTCGCAATGATGGATTATCGGCGGTAATGGCAAGCCTCGAAGAGCGCGTGCACGAAGGATTTCGCGACGAGCTGGGGGAGGGGGCGGGCCCGGGCGTCGCCATTCGGGAAGTTCGCGTATTGCAGGGCGACCCGCCGCTGGTGATTCTCGCCGAAGCTGAGCGGCTGGGGGTCGACCTGCTGGTCGTGGGAAGTCACGGGGACGGGCCGGCGCGTGAAACCCACCTTGGTCGGACCGCGTCGCGGTTGGTGCAATTATCCGAAGTGCCGGTATATCTGGTGCCCATGCTGCAGCACCGTGGTTTTTAAACCGAAGTTCAATTGGCGGTTAATCCGCCCGTATAATCGACAACAAAAAACAGCCAGGCGGGAATGCGAGTGGCTGGCACGCGATGACCTCTGAGGGGCCTCTATGAAGCTGCAACAGCTGCGCTACATTTGGGAAGTGGCGCACCATGACTTGAATGTGTCCGCCACAGCGCAAAGTCTTTACACCTCGCAACCGGGGATCAGCAAGCAAATCCGCCTGCTGGAAGATGAACTGGGTGTTGAAGTATTTGCGCGAAGTGGCAAACACCTGACCCGCGTGACACCGGCTGGCGAACGAATCATTGCCACCGCGGGAGAAATCCTGCGCAAGTGCGAGAGCATCAAGCAGATCGCCCAGGAATTTTCAAACGAGAAGAAAGGCACGCTCACGATCGCGACGACGCACACTCAGGCGCGTTATGCACTGCCTTCGGTCATCAGCGGGTTCATCAAGCAATATCCTGAAGTGGCGCTGCATATGCACCAGGGCACGCCAATGCAGATTGCAGAGATGGCCGCTGACGGCACCGTGGACTTTGCCATCGCCACCGAAGCGCTGGAGCATTTCGGCGATCTGGTGATGATGCCGTGCTACCGCTGGAACCGTTGCGTGATCGTGCCCAAGGGCCACCCCCTGGCCTCGGTGGAGAAGCTCACCCTGGAGGCGCTGGCCGAGCATCCGATCGTGACTTACGTGTTTGGCTTCACCGGGCGCTCGAAGCTCGACGAAGCATTCTGCCAGCGCAATCTGGTGCCCAAGGTGGTCTTCACCGCAGCCGACGCCGACGTCATCAAGACGTATGTGCGCCTGGGGCTGGGGGTCGGGATCGTCGCACGCATGGCAGTGGATGATCGACTGGATGATGATCTGGTGGTGCTCGATGCCAGCGAGCTTTTCGAGCCGAGCGTCACGCGGATCGGCTTTCGTCGCGGCACCTTCCTGCGCGGCTTCATGTACGACTTCATCGAGCGCTTCGCCCCGCATCTGACCCGCGAAACCATCGAGAAGGTGATTCGCTGTCAGAACCGTGCGGAACAGGAAGAGATCTTCGTAGACGTTCAGTTGCCCACGGTCTGAGAGCAGTCGCCGGCCGATGCGATCGGCCGGCGCGCCGCTCAGCGTTTGATGGTCAGCTGCCGCCGCTCGAAGTCGACAATACGCTGGCGATAGTGCTCGATGGTCTGAGCGGTGAGCACGCTACGTTGGTCGTCCTTGAGTTCGCCGTTCAGTTCCTGCGACAGCTTGCGTGCGGCGGCGATCATCAGGTCGAAGGCCTGCTTCGGATGGCGCGGCCCCGGCAGGCCGAGGAAGAAGCTCACCGCCGGGGTGGTGAAGTGGTCAATGTCGTCTAGGTCGAAGGTGCCGGGTTTGACCGCATTGGCCATGGAGAAGAGCACTTCGCCGTGACCGGTCATGCTTTCATGCCGATGGAAAATGTCCATTTCGCCGAAGCGCAGGCCACTCTCGAGAATGTTCTGTAGCAGCGCCGGACCACGGAAACCGCCGGGATCGCGGGCCAGCACGTTGATTACCAGCACTTCTTCGACTTCGGCCAGCTCGCCGCGCGATTCAGCTTCCTTGGTCGGTGCTTCGGTTACCGCAGGCTCATCGGTGGCGAGCAGTTCGTCCTCGAGAAGGTCCAGATCCCCTTGCGCAGGCTCGGCGGCGCGATGTTTCTGCTTGCGCCGAGGGGTCACGGGGGCCATCTCATGTTCGTCGAGCGTCGGCTCCTCGCTGCGGGTGACGATACGGGCCGGGCCGAGCAACTCCGGCGAGCCCTGATCGTCGTCCGGCAGCCCGGCAAAGCTACGGTCGAGTTTGAACTTCAGCTTGCCTTTGCTGCCGCGCATTCTTCGCCAGCCATCAAACAGGATGCCTGCAATAACGACGATGCCAATGACGATAAGCCATTCGCGCAAACCGATTTCCATCAATGTCCCCTGAATCCACGTGCCTGCGCAAAATGGCCTTTTGATTTAAGACCTTGGCGCTCTTTAAATTCTGATTAAGCTAGCATGACGGAACGCTGTTTTGTACCGCCGTGAGTTGCTGTTTCTTGCTGCCTGGGTGTCTGGGACGGCGTTTTCGTCGGCGATCGCTCCGGGCTCTCCGTTCATGCCTCGGCCAGCGCAACGGCTTCTTCTACATCCACTGCGACCAGGCGGGAGCAGCCAGGTTCATGCATGGTCACGCCCATCAAGTGATCGGCCATCTCCATGGCGATTTTGTTGTGCGTGATGTAGATGAACTGCACTTTTTCCGACATCTCCTTTACCAGCCGTGCATAACGGCCGACGTTGGCGTCGTCCAGCGGTGCATCCACTTCATCCAGCATGCAGAACGGAGCCGGGTTCAACTGGAAAATGGCAAATACCAGCGCCAGTGCGGTGAGGGCCTTCTCACCGCCCGAAAGCAGGTGAATGGTGCTGTTCTTCTTCCCGGGCGGGCGCGCCATGATTGCTACGCCGGTGTCCAGCAGGTCCTCGCCGGTTAATTCGAGATAGGCTGTGCCGCCGCCGAAAACCTTGGGGAACAGCGCTTGCAGGCCGCCATTGACCTGGTCGAAGGTTTCCTTGAAGCGGTTGCGGGTTTCCCGGTCGATCTTGCGGATGACGTTCTCGAGTGTTTCCAGCGCTTCGACGAGATCGTCGTTCTGCGCATCCAGATAGCGCTTGCGCTCGGCCTGCTGCTGATACTCCTCAATGGCGGCGAGGTTGATCGCCCCCAGCCGCTGGATGCGCGTGGCCAGTTCGGTGAGCGCCAGCTCGGTGTCGGCCGGCGTGACGCTGCCGTCGAGGGTGGCAAGCACACCGTGCAAATCGTAGCCGTCGACCTGAAGCTGCTCCTGCAAGGCATTGCGTTGGACAGTGAGGGACTGCCATTCTAGGCGTTGTTGCTCGAGCTGGCTGCGCAATAACTGCGATTGCTGTTCGGCCTGGCTGCGGCGCCGTTCGGCCTCGCGCAGTTCACGGTCGGCGTCTTCCAGGGCCAGGCGCGCCTGGCGTAGTTCGTCATCGACGGCCATGCGGCGCTCGAGCAGTTCTTCCAGGCGCATGCGTAGCTCTTCAAGCGGCGCGGCGCCTTCGTCGAGGCTAAGTGTCAGTTGCTCACGGCGCTCTTCGGTACGCGCCTGCTGTTGGCGCAGGCGTGACAAGGCCTGTTCGATAGACGCCTGTTGCGCGCGCAGCGAGCCCAGTCGCATGGCCAGCTGGTGACTATGGTCCTTGTGCTGCCGGGCTTCCCGGCGCACCAGGTCCAGCCGCTCGCGCACACTGTCGCGCTGTTCGAGCAGCGCTTCGCGCATATCGGCGGCCTCGGCCATGCGTTCGAGGGCATCCTGAAGCTGCAGGCGCGCTTCGGCCAGTTGCTCGATCTCGATGGCCTGTTGCTCGAGCAGCTCGCCCAGTTCGCTCTGCAGGCGCTGACGGCGAATGGAAAACTGCTCGGCGCGGGCTTGCAGCGCGGACACCTGCGCTTGTGCCTCGGCCTGTTGGCGCGCGGTGTCCTGCATCAGGCGGCGCTTTTGCTCACGGCCATGCTCAAGATCGCGCTGACTGTCACGCAGCTGCGCCAGTAGCGCCTCGCTCTGGGCCAGGGCCTGTTCGAGCGCGGTGAGTTCGGTATGCAGCTGCTCGAGGGTCTGGGCGCGGGCAAGTACGCCGGCTTCGCTGGCCTGGCCGCGATGCAGGCGCAACTGATGCCGGCTGAGCCAGATGCCGTCGGGGGTGATCAGGCTCTCGCCTGGGGCAAGCGAGCCACGCATGGCCAGGGCCTGCTCGAGGTTGGCAACCGGACGAACGCTGGCCAGCCAGGGCGACAGGTCGTGCGGGCTACTGACCTTGTTCAGCAGCGTCCCGGGCCGGGCGCTCGGCGCTGGATCGAGGCTGACCAGGCGCAGCTCGCCCTGAGCGAAAGCCGAGAGGTCGAGGCCATCCAGGTTGTCGACGCAGACCGCCTGAAGGTCAGCGTGCAGCACCGTCTCGACGGCCAGTTCCCAGCCGGGCTCGACCTTGAGGTCGTCGGCCAGGCGTGGGCGATCCTCGAGCTGCTGGGTTTTCAGCCACTGCGCGGTGCCGGCGTCCGGCTCAAGCGCGGCCTGCTGCAACGCCTCGAGCGAGGCGATTCGACCCAGCAGGCGCTGGCGCTCGCCCTGCAGCCGCTGCTGTTCGCGGCTGGCTTCGAGATGGCGCTGCTGGTTGTTCTGGAGTTGCTCTGCCTGGACGGCATCCTCCGCCTGCAATGCCTCTAGCGTGGCTGCGCTGCTGGCGACGACATCCTGCCACTGCGGCAATGCCTCGAATGCCGGCTCGGCCTCAAGCTGGGCCTGTTCCTGCTGCAGCCGCCGCAAGCGCTCGGCCAGGCGCTCCAGGCTCTGCTCGAGTTGTTGGATACGCGATTGCTCGACTTCTGCCTGGCGTTGCGGCTGGGCGCTGTCCTGATTGAAACGATCCCAGCGCTCCTGCCACTGATGCATGGCCGCTTCGGCTTCTTCCAGCGTGGCAGCGGTTTCTTCGGCCAGGGCGAGACTCTGCTCGTGCTCGGGTTCGAGCATGGCAAGCTCTTCACTGATCGTCGCCAACAAAGTCTGGTCGTGGCCCAGGTGCGATTCGGTTTCGAGGCGTGCGCGTTCGGCTTCGCGCAGATCCTCCTCGATCTGGCGCAGCCGCTGCTGGCCATGCTGAATGCTCTGCTCGACCCGTGCGATGTCGCCGCCGACCGAGTAGAAACGCCCCTGGACCTGATTGAAGCGTTCGGACAGTTCATGGTGGCCATCGCGCAGCCGCTCGATGGCGGCATCTGCGTTGCGTTGTTCGGCGACCAGCGCCTCGAAGCTGACTTCCTGCTCGCCGATGACCTGCTCGCGCTGGCCGATACGTTCGTTGAGTGCTTGCCAGCGCAAGGCGTGCAGGCGTGCCTTCAGCTGACGCTCCTCGGCTTTGAGCTCGCGGTACTTCTCGGCAGCCTGGGCCTGGCGGTGCAGCCTTTCGAGCTGTCGCTCGAGCTCCTCGCGCAGGTCGGTCAGGCGCGCGAGGTTCTCCTGGGTGCGGCGGATGCGGTTTTCCGTCTCGCGGCGGCGCTCCTTGTACTTGGAAATGCCGGCCGCTTCCTCGATGAAGTTGCGCAGTTCCTCGGGCTTGGCTTCGATCAGCCGGGAAATCATGCCCTGTTCGATGATCGAGTAACTGCGCGGGCCGAGCCCGGTGCCGAGGAAGATGTCGGTGATGTCGCGGCGGCGACACTTCACGCCGTTAAGAAAATAGGTGTTCTGGCTGTCGCGCGTGACGCGGCGGCGGATCGAGATCTCGGTGTACGCGGCGTACTCGCCGGTCAGGCTGTTATCCGAATTGTCGAAGATCAGCTCGATGCTGGCCTGCGTCACCGGTTTGCGGGTGTTGGAGCCGTTGAAGATGACGTCGGTCATCGACTCGCCCCGCAGGTTCTTCGCCGAGCTTTCGCCCATCACCCAGCGCACTGCATCGATGATGTTCGATTTGCCGCAGCCGTTCGGCCCGACCACCGCCGCCATGTTGGACGGGAAGTGCACGGTGGTGGGATCAACAAAGGACTTGAAGCCCGCGAGCTTGATGCTTTTCAGGCGCATGCGGCGTTCTCGGCGGTCAGCGGGCGATTCGTGGGGCGGGGGCCTGGCGCGTCATGGGTTCCTGCAGACGTCGGTTGGCGCGGACGGGAAGTCTAGCAGGGGCGGGTAAAGCCGGTCGACTCGCGCCCGCGTTCAGCCGCCTGTGGCGCTCATGAAGCGAATCACCTGGACTTGTTCGTCGCTGCGAAAGTGGTGCCGCTCGGGTTTCAGGCGCAGCGCCTCTACCAGCGCGGCGCGCAGCCTGGCCGAATCGCCGGGGTGACGGCGCAGCAGGGCTTTCAGATCGAGGGCGCCTTCGTCGCCCAGGCACAGTACCAGCTTGCCCTCGGCCGTCACCCTGACGCGGTTGCAGCTGCCACAGAAGTTATGGCTGTGCGGGGAGATGAAGCCGATTCGCGTGCCGCTGCCGGCCACCTGCCAATAGCGAGACGGACCCCCGGTGAGGTGATCGCTGGGCGAGAGTGCGTAGCGAGCCTCGACAAGGGCGCGAACCTCGTCGCTCGAGCAGAAGGTCAGGGCGCGGTCGTGGCTGTCGATCCGGCCAAGCGGCATCTCTTCGATGAAGCTGATGTCGAGCCCGTGGGAGACGGCGAAGGCGACCAGATCGACTACCTCGTCGTCATTGCGGCCCTTCTGGATCACGCTGTTGAGCTTGATGCGCACAAAGCCGGCGGCGCGAGCGGCGTGGATGCCGGCCAGTACCTGGGCCAGGCGGTCGCGCCGGGTGAGTTCGGCGAAACGGTCGGGCTTGAGCGAATCGAGGCTCACGTTGAGCCGGGTGACGCCGGCCTTGCGCAGGGCCTGGGCCTGCTCGTGAAGCTGCGAGCCGTTGGTGGTGATCGCCAGGTCTTCGAGTTCGCTGCGCGAGCCAAGCCGCTGCAGCAGGCTCGCAAGGTTCTTGCGCACCAGCGGCTCACCCCCGGTGATGCGGATGCGTGTAACGCCCAGCCCGATGAAGGCATCGGCCACCGTGTACAGCTCTTCGAGCGAAAGAATCTGCGCGCGCGGCGCGAAGACCATGTCTTCGCTCATGCAGTAGGTGCAGCGGAAGTCGCAGCGATCGGTCACCGAGAGGCGCAGATAGCTGATGCGGCGGCCAAAGGGGTCGATCAGGCCGGACTCTGACATGGACTCTCCGGTTCACAGGGAGCGGCAGGGGGCAGATGGCGCTAGAATCCCACGCCTGACCGCCTTGTTACCAGACTTCTTTCCTATGCTATCTGCCCAATCCGCCGCTGAGCGCATCGCCCAGCTTCGCAGCGAAATCGACGCCCACAACTACCGCTATTACGTGCTGGATGAACCCAGCGTTCCCGACGCCGAGTTCGATCGCCTGTTCCAGGAGCTCAAGGCGCTGGAAGCCGAGCATCCGGAGTTGGTCACGCCGGAGTCGCCAACCCAGCGCGTGGGGGGGGAGGCGCTGACTGCGTTTGGTCAGGTTCGCCATGAAGTGCCGATGCTGAGCCTTGGCAACGCCTTCGAGGAGCAGGATCTGCTGGATTTCGACCGTCGTGTGCATGAAGGCCTGGATCTTCCGGCCGGCGACCTGTTCGCGGTCGCCGCGCCGGTGGAATACAGCTGCGAGCCCAAGCTGGATGGCCTGGCGGTGAGCCTGCTCTACGAAAACGGTCAACTGGTGCGCGGCGCCACCCGGGGCGATGGCTCGACCGGCGAGGACATCAGCGCCAATGTGCGCACCGTGCGCAATATTCCGTTGCGCCTGCATGGCGAAGGCTGGCCTGCCGTGCTCGAGGTGCGCGGCGAGATCTACATGCCCAAGGCTGGCTTCGAGGCGCTCAATGCGCGTCAGCTGGAGAGTGGCGCCAAGCCGTTCGCCAACCCGCGCAACGCCGCGGCTGGCAGCCTGCGTCAGCTCGATCCGCGGATCACCGCCAGCCGCCCGCTGGAGTTTTGCGCCTACGGCGTCGGCCGCAGCGAAGGGCGGTTGCCTGACACGCACGTTGGCATGCTGCAGGCCTTGCGCGGCTGGGGGCTGCCGATCAGTCGTGAGCTGCAAAAGGCCAGCGGGGTGGACCAATGCCTGGCGTATTACCGCGACATCGGTGCCCGCCGGGACGAGCTGCCTTACGAGATCGACGGGGTGGTGTTCAAGGTCAACCGCATCGCGCAGCAGCGCGAACTCGGCTTTCGCGCGCGCGAGCCGCGGTGGGCGATCGCTCACAAGTTTCCGGCCCGCGAAGAGCTCACCGAGCTGCTCGGTGTGGAGTTCCAGGTCGGGCGTAGCGGGGCGATCACGCCGGTAGCGCGCCTGCGGCCGGTTCAGGTGGCCGGTGTCACCGTGTCCAACGCGACCTTGCACAATATGGATGAGGTGGCCCGACTCGGTGTGATGATCGGCGACACGGTGATCGTGCGCCGCGCGGGCGATGTGATCCCGCAGGTGCTTGGCATCGTCCCTGAGCGCCGCCCGACTGACGCGCAGCCGGTGGCGGTTCCAACCTGTTGCCCGGTGTGCGGTTCGGCGGTCGAGCGCACGCAGCTGATCAAGCGTGGCAAGGGCAAGGCCACGCTCGTCGAAGGCTCGATCTATCGCTGCGTGGGCCGGCTGGCCTGCGAGGCGCAGCTCAAGCAGGCAATCATCCACTTCGTTTCACGCCGCGCGATGGACATCGAAGGGTTGGGCGACAAGATCGTCGAGCAGCTGGTCGATCGCGGGCTGGTGCGCTCTCCGGCCGATCTGTTCGCGCTGACCTATGAGCAGGTGATCGACCTCGAAGGCTTTGCCGAGCTGTCTACCCGCAACCTGCTGCAGGCGATTGCCGCCAGTCGCCAGCCGACGCTCGCCCGCTTCGTATTCGCCTTGGGCATTCCGGATGTGGGCGAGGAGACGGCCAAGCTCCTGGCGCGGGCGTTCGGCAATCTCGAGCGGATCAGCCAAGCGTTGCCCGAGGTGCTGACCTGGCTGCCGGACATCGGCCTGGAGGTCGCGCACGAGATCCACAGCTTCTTCAGCGATGAGCACAACCGCACGGTGATCCGCCAGCTGCGCGAGCGCGGCGTAGCGTGGCAGCAGCGCGACGAGCTGAGCCCCGAATTCGCTGCCTGCGCCAGTCTTCCCGAGTTGTTGGACAAACTGAACATTCCCTTCGTCGCCACGACCGGCGCGCGCAACCTGGCCGAGCGCTTCGGTGCGCTCGAAGCAATCATCGGCGCTGATTGGCTCGACCTCTCGGCGATGAAGGGCCTCAATGAGAAAGCTCGGCAGTCGGTGCGCCAGTTCTTCGCAGCGCCCGCCAACGCCGCGCGCGCCCGTGCCATCGAAGCCCAGCTGCGGGATTTCGGCATGCACTGGCAAAGTGAAAGGAAAGAGGTGCAGGGCGCGCCGCTGGCCGGTCAGACCTGGGTATTGACCGGTACGCTGGAAAGCATGGGTCGTGATGCCGCCAAGCTGCGTCTCGAAGCGCTGGGAGCGAAGGTGGCCGGGTCGGTTTCAGCGAAAACCAGCTGCGTGGTGGCCGGGCCGGGTGCCGGTTCGAAACTGGCCAAGGCTAGCGAGCTGGGGCTGACTGTGCTCGACGAGGCGGCGTTTCTGACGCGGCTGGCCGAGCTGGAGGGATAGGCGGCCAAGTGGCCGGGGGAAGTGAAGCCTTGGCGGGCCCCGCAGGGCCCACCAAGGCGGAGGATGCGGGGTCAGCCCTTGGCGATCAGATTGCCGGCATGCAGGCCGCATTCCTTGTGCGTCGCTTCCTCCCACCACCAGCGACCTTCGCGCTCGTGCTGGTTGGGCAGCACAGGGCGGGTGCAGGGTTCGCAGCCGATGCTGATGAAGCCGCGCTCGTGCAGGCTGTTGTAGGGAATCTCCAGCATGCGGATGTAGCCCCAGACTTCTTCGCTGGTCATCTTCGACAGCGGATTGAACTTGATCAGCGGATGGCTCTGACTGCCGAAGGTCATGTCCGCTTCGATCACCGGCACGCTGCTGCGGGTGCCGGGGCTCTGGTCGCGGCGCTGCCCCGTGGCCCAGGCGCTGACAGTGGCGAGCTTGCGGCGCAATGGCTCGATCTTGCGAATGCCGCAGCATTCGCCATGGCCGTCACGGTAGAAGCTAAAAAGCCCTTTTTCCTTGACCAGAGGTTCGAGCAGCTTGGCGTCCGGGCTGAGAATTTCGATCGGCAGGCTGTAATGCTCGCGGACCTGCTCGATGAAGCGGTAGGTCTCGCTGTGCAGGCGCCCGGTATCGAGGGTGAACACCCGGACGTTCTTGTTGAGCTTCCAGGCCATGTCCAGCAGGACCACGTCTTCGGCGCCACTGAACGAGATCCACAGGTCGTCACCGAAGTGTTCGAAGGCGAGCTTGAGGATGTCCTGCGGCGAACGGTCCGCATAGGCGGCGGACAGTTGGGCGACATCAAAGGGTGCGGACATGGCAGTACCTTGCTGATCGAAACAGAGCGCGCATGCTAGCAAACGCCGCTTATTCCTCTAAATAACCTTTGCTGTCGCCACCTTGCTTATTCGGGAATAAGCTCGCCGTTGCTTCGCCAGGGGTGAGCCGTTAGAGTGCCGGCTCCATTTTTTTGCCGTGAGGAATGATTCGTGGAAATCGCCTGTCTCGACCTGGAAGGTGTGCTGGTTCCGGAAATCTGGATTGCCTTCGCCGAGGCGACCGGGATCGAGTCCCTGAAGGCGACCACCCGGGACATTCCCGACTACGACGTGCTGATGAAGCAGCGGCTGCGCATTCTCGACGAGCACGGCCTGAAGCTGTCGGACATCCAGCAGGTCATCGCCACCCTCAAACCGCTGGAAGGCGCTGTGGAGTTCGTCGACTGGCTGCGCGAGCGCTTCCAGGTGGTGATCCTCTCCGACACCTTCTACGAATTCTCCCAGCCGCTGATGCGCCAGCTCGGCTTCCCGACGCTGCTCTGCCACCGCCTGATCACCGATGAAACCGATCGCGTGGTGGATTACCAGCTGCGCCAGAAGGATCCCAAGCGTCAGTCCGTGATCGCGCTCAAGAGCCTGTACTACCGCGTGATCGCCGCGGGTGATTCGTACAACGACACCACCATGCTCAGCGAAGCCCACGCCGGCATCCTGTTCCATGCGCCGGAGAACGTGATTCGTGAGTTCCCGCAGTTCCCGGCCGTGCATACCTATGAACACCTGAAGCAGGAGTTCATCAAGGCTTCCAACCGCACGCTGTCGCTGTAAACACGGCGAGCCCGAGGCTGGCAACGCCTGCCAGCCTCGGGTGAAGACGGGGTGAGATTTGCCTGGCCGCGAGCGGGGTGTTTCGTTTTTCCACCGCCCGGGCTGTCAGCCTTCGGCGTTCAGCCCTTCCAGGGTTTCCAAAAGCAGTTTCACCTTGGTGATCGACTCGCGGTATTCGGCTTGTGCGTCCGAGTCCATCACGATCCCGCCGCCGCCCCAGCAGCTCAGGCGCCCGCCCTTGGCCAGCAAGGTACGGATGGTAATCGAGCTGTCGAATTCCCCCCGCACATCGAGATAGAACAGCGAACCGCAATAGATGCTGCGAGTCGTGGGTTCGAGTTCATCGATAATCTGCATCGCGCGGATTTTCGGCGCGCCGGTGATCGACCCGCCGGGGAAGGAGCCAGCGATCAGATCGAGGACGTCCTTTCCGTCGGTCAGTTCGCCTTTCACGCAGCTCACCAGGTGATGCACATTTGGGTAGCTTTCCAGGGCGAACAGCTCGGGTACGTGGATGCTGCCGATCCGGCAGCTGCGCCCCAGGTCGTTGCGTAGCAGATCCACGATCATCAGGTTCTCGGCGCGGTCCTTTTCGCTGGCGAGCAGGGCGGCGGCGTGGGCCTGATCGGCGTCGGCATCGCTGCCGCGCGGTCGCGTGCCTTTGATTGGACGGGTTTCTACCTGACGCCGACTCACCTTCATAAAGCGTTCCGGCGAAAGGCTCAGCAGCGTTGCCCCCGGCAGGCGCATAAAGCCGGCGAACGGGGTGGGGCAGGTTGCGCGCAGGGCACGATAGGCGTGCCATGGATCGCCGCTGAAGGGCGCCTGGAAGCGCTGCGCGTAGTTGACCTGGTAGCAATCGCCGGCACGGATATAGGCCTGGATGCGGGCGATGGCCTCGTCGTACCGGGCAGCGCTGATGTCGGCGCGAAACGGCCCCTGCAGGTGAAAATCCGCTGCTTGTTCGGTGCCGCTCGACTGCTCATCGAACAGCGCGATCAGCCGCTGCTGTTCATCGGCCGGCAGTGCCGGGTGAAATACCAACTGGCTGCGCTGGGCCAGGTGATCGCTGATCAGCGCCCAGCCGTAGAGGCCGACCACGGCATCCGGGGTTTGCAGGTCGTCGGTTGCAAGGCAGGGCAGCGTTTCGAGGCGGCGACCGAAGTCATAGGCCAGAAGGCCGATCAGTCCGCCAGCGAACGGCAGCTCCCCGGCGTCGGCAGGGCCAAGCCGGCGCTGCGCACTGCGCAGCCGGGCGAAAAATTGCGCGCCGTCCTCGTTGGCTTCGGGGCAGAGGGTCTCTAGTGGCCAGGCGCTGAGGATGTCGAAGCGCCCGCGGGTGGCGATCGGTCGCCCGGAGTCGAGCAATACGGCGCCGGGTGCTTCCTTAACCCGGCTGAACCAATCGCTGGGGTCGCTTCGATAGGCAAGCGGGTGGAGGCGGCAGGGCCGCCCCTCAGTCTGGTGTTCCGACATGCCCGAACATCTGCTGGGAGAAACGCACGCGCTCTTCCGGAGTTTCCTGGATACCTTTGGCCTTGAGTTCTTCCAGGCGCGCTTCGATCTTGTGCGTACGCAGCGTCAGTCCGCAGTCGTTGGCGATCTGGATATTCAGGCCGGGCCGGGCATTGAGTTCGAGAATCAGCGGGCCCTTGTCCTGGTCGAGCACCATGTCCACGCCGATGTAGCCCAGGCCGCACAGCTCGTAGCAGCCGGCGGCGAGCTTCATGAAGCCGTCCCAGTCCGGTAGCTGAACGCCATCCACCGGATTGGTGGTGTCCGGGTGCTTGGTGATCTTGTTGTTCAGCCAGGTGCCGCGCAGGGTGATGCCGGTGGCGAGGTCTACCCCCACGCCGATGGCGCCCTGGTGCAGGTTGGCCTTGCCGCTGGACTGGCGGGTCGGCAGGCGCAGCATGGCCATCACCGGGTAGCCCATCAGCACGATGATGCGGATGTCCGGCACGCCCTCGTAGCTGATGCTCTTGAAGATCGGGTCGGGCGTGACGCGGTATTCGATCAGCGCCCGGTCACGGTGTCCGCCCAGGGAGTAGAGCCCCGAAAGGATGCTGGAGATCTGCTGCTCGATCTCTTCGTGGCTGATGATCTTGCCCGACACGGTCTTGAAGCGACCTTCGAACCGATCGGCGATCACCAGGATGCCGTCGCCGCCGGCGCCTTGGGCCGGCTTGATCACGAAGTCGTTGCGCCCAGCGATGATCTCGTCGAGTTTGTCGATTTCCTTCTCGGTCTCGATGATCCCGTACATTTCCGGTACGTGGATGCCTGCATCGATCGCGCGAAGCTTGGTGATGATCTTGTCGTCGACGATCGGGTACAGGCTGCGCTTGTTGTACTTGAGCACGTAATCCGCGTTGCGGCGGTTGATGCCCATGATCCCCTTGGCGCTCAACGCCTTCCACCGCTTGATCAGGCCGATCATGGCTTAGTCCTTGAGGAAGGCTTTGAAGCGGAACAGTTCGGTCAGCCGGTAGCCGCGGTAACGACCCATCGCCAGCATGAAGCCCACCAGAATCATCAGCACCGCCGGGAAGGTGAACACGAAGTACACCAGTTCCGGGATGTTCATCAGCAGGTGCGCCAGCGAGCCGGCGATGATGGTGCCGACCGCCACCTTGAAGGCATGGCCGCCGCCGCGCTCTTCCCAGGTGATGGACAGGCGCTCGATGGTCATGGTCAGGATCACCATGGGGAACAGCGACACGGACAGCCCGCGCTCCAGGCCGAGCTTGTGGCTGAACAGGCTGATCGCCGCGATCAGCACCACCACGAAGGTCAGCACCACTGACAGGCGCGGCAGCATCTGTAGCTTCAGGTGCTCCAGATAGGAGCGCAGCGACAGGCCGAGCGCAGTGATCAGGGTGAACAGGATGATGCCAAAGCCCAGCTGGGTTTCGCGGAAGGCCAGCGCGATCAGCACCGGGGTGAAGGTGCCGAGGGTCTGGATGCCGACCAGGTTGCGCAGGATCAGGATCACCAGCACGCCGATCGGGATCATGATCATGATCTGGTAGGTCTGCTGGGTGGACAGCGGCAGGCCGTACAGCGAGTACTCGAGGAACTCTGCATCGGTGTTGGCGTCAGTAAGCTGTGCCAGGCGAATCGCGTTGATTTCGCTGTTGTTCAGCGTAAAGCTGACGCGCTCGGCGCGACCGCCTTCGACGGTCAGCAGCGGGGCGTCGCCCAGCCACCAGATCAGGCGGTTCTGCGGCAGGCCCTGTTCGCCGGTCTGCGGATTGAAGTAGAGCCAGCGCTGGCCGTTGAAGCTGCGCAGCCACAGTTCGGGGGTCTGCTCGATGCCACTTTCCAGGCGAATGGTGTGCACGCGCTCCATCGGTACATGGGCGATGGAGAGGATCAGCTCGATGACCCGCGCCTTGTTGGCGGCCGAGGCGTCGCCGCCCAGCAGCAGCTTCACGTTGTCATCGTTGGTGTTGTTGACGCGCTTGATCGCTTCGCTGATGAAGGTTTCCACATCCGCCGAGTGTTGGCGGATCGGCGAGAGCAGGGCTTCGGCGGCGATCTTCTCGGCACCCTCCACCGGTATGCTGTCACGGAAGGTCGGGCCCTTGGCCTTTTCGACTTCGCCGCTATAACGCTTGGTCATCACCAGGCGGTAGTACAGCGTCTGCTTGCCGTTGGCGCGGCGCGCCGACCAGGTCACGCGGCGGTTGCCATCCACGCGGTTGACGCTGACGCCGTAGTTGTTGGAGATGAAGCTCTCGTTGAGGCTGACGAACTCCTGATTCAGCGGTGGCACGAACATCTGCACCTTCACCGGTCCGCCCTGCGAGGCGACGAACTCGACCCGGGTATCGATGTTCCACAGGTCGTCCGTTTCGTTCTCGGTGACCGGAATACCCAGCACGAAGATCTGATAGGCGGTGATGCCGACGCCCAGAACGACGAGCAGCAGGATGAGAATTCTCAGGTGCAGGGTAAGCGCGCGCATAGCGGTTTCTACTCGTTGTCGTCAGTGCAGGCGGGTTCGGCCGAGGCAAAGGTGAGGCTGGGGTCGACGATGGCGCCGAAGTCCGCGAGGGCATCCGAGCCGATCAGAAGGGGGTACTTGAAGGCGCTACGATCGGTGAGGTTCACCTCGACACGACGCAGCGACTCGCCCAGGCACATGTCCAGTTCGACGACAGGGCGGGGGGTGTAGCTCTTGCCGCGCTCGGGTGAAAAATCACCCGAGCGACGCTTGATCTTGCTGACGCGCGACAGCGGCCGCTCGATGGCCGGGCCGGGATTGTCGACAGTTCCCAGGGTGAAGCGAACCCAGGGTTCACCTTCGCGCTCGAAATGCTCGATGTCCAGCGCGCTCAGCGAGGCGGTTTGAGCGCCGGTATCGAGTTTCGCCGCCAGTTCGATGCCGAGCGTCGGCAGGGACACGCGCTCGTTAAGGCCGAAAATGGTCTTTTCTTTGGCGAGGCTGGCGCCGGTGGGGATGAGCAGGCAAAACGAAAGCAGGAAGTAGGGAATCAGTCTCATAAATCCTGAACGCATGGAGAGTCGAGAATCGACGGGCCGGGCTTTGGGCCCGGATTGCCAGAATGGCTTCGAGACGAAAGCTGCCTAGTGCAACGGGCTGGCATTCTAGCATGGCGCATGGCGTGGGTTAACTGTGCCGGCGGCGTGCTGATGAGGTGGTGTACGACGAAGGTCCAACGGCAGATTGTCGACAATCTATCGGTGGGTGATTGACTCCTGCGCTCGGTCAGCCTAGTTTTCACCCCACGAAAATCCCGAGTGTCGACACGATGCAGCCGACCATTGATCCGCTTTTTATCCAGCAGGATGAGGGAGGGACGCTCTCCGAGCACGTCTTCCGGCAGATCCAGGGTGCCATCGTGCGTGGCGAGATTCCGCCGGGGGCAAAAATCTCCGAACCGGAGCTGGCCCGTACCTATGGCATCAGTCGCGGCCCGCTGCGCGAGGCGATCCACCGGCTCGAGGGTCAGAAGCTTTTGGTGCGAGTGCCGCACGTGGGCGCGCGGGTGGTTTCGCTCACCCATGGCGAACTGCTCGAGCTGTACGAAATCCGTGAATCGCTCGAAGGCATGGCCTGTCGACTAGCGGCCGAGCGCATGTCCCAGGCCGAGATCGACGAACTGCGTCGGGTGCTCGATACCCACGAGCGCGACGAGGCGTTTCGCGCCGGCGTTGGTTACTACCAGCAGGAAGGCGACTTCGATTTCCACTACCGGATCATCCAGGGCTCGCGCAACAGCACCCTCGCCCGAATGCTCTGCGGCGAGCTGTATCAGCTGGTGCGGATGTACCGCATCCAGTACTCGACCACGCCGAACCGCCCGCGCCAGGCGTTCAACGAGCACCACCGCATACTCGATGCCATCGCCGACCGTGACGGCGAACTGGCCGAACTGCTGATGCGCCGGCACATCGCTGCCTCGCGTCGCAACGTCGAGCAGCACCACCAGGACCATCAGGACAACAGCAACAAGAGGTGAGCAATGAGTCAGATATCTGCCGGCCAGCGTTTCCGTGACGCGGTGGCCACCGAGCATCCGCTGCAGGTCGTAGGCACGATCAACGCGAACCATGCGCTGCTGGCCAAGCGCGCCGGCTTCAAGGCCATCTATCTGTCCGGCGGCGGCGTCGCGGCTGGGTCGCTCGGCCTGCCGGACCTCGGCATCACCGGCCTGGACGACGTACTGACCGACGTGCGCCGCATCACCGATGTCTGCGATCTGCCGCTGCTGGTGGACGTGGATACCGGTTTTGGCTCGTCGTTCTTCAACGTCGCGCGTACCGTCAAGTCGATGATCAAGTTCGGCGCCGCGGCAATCCACATCGAGGACCAGGTCGGCGCCAAGCGCTGCGGCCATCGTCCGAACAAGGAAATCGTCAGCCAGCAGGAGATGGTCGACCGCGTCAAGGCGGCCGTCGACGCACGTACCGATGACAGCTTCGTGATCATGGCGCGGACCGACGCGCTGGCGGTCGAAGGTCTGCAGTCGGCGATCGATCGCGCCTGTGCCTGCGTCGAAGCCGGCGCGGACATGATCTTCCCCGAAGCCATGACCGAGCTGCCGATGTACCGCGAGTTCGCCGCGGCGGTGAAGGTGCCGGTGCTGGCCAACATCACCGAATTCGGTGCCACCCCGCTGTACACCACCGAAGAGCTGGCCGGTGCCGACGTGTCGCTGGTGCTGTATCCGCTGTCGGCGTTCCGCGCCATGAACAAGGCGGCCGAGAACGTCTACAACGCGATTCGTCGCGATGGCACCCAGAAGAATGTGATCGACACCATGCAGACGCGCATGGAGCTCTACGATCGCATCGACTACCACACCTACGAGCAGAAGCTCGACGCGCTGTTCGCGCAGAAGAAGAGCTGATCTTCGCTTAACGCATCAATCAGCGTCTTTCCCTACAAAAAGTCCAAGACGAGGAACCAAGCAATGGCAGAAGCAAAAGTACTCACTGGCGCCGGCCTGCGCGGCCAGATCGCTGGCCAGACGGCCCTGTCCACCGTCGGCAAGGCCGGTGCGGGGCTGACCTACCGTGGCTACGACGTCCGTGAGCTGGCCAAAGACTGCCGGTTTGAAGAAGTCGCCTACCTGCTGTTCTACGGCGAGCTGCCGACCCAGGCCCAGCTGGATGCCTACCTGAGCGAGCTGGCCGGCATGCGCGACCTGCCACAGGCTCTGAAGGAAGTGCTCGAGCGTATTCCGGCCAGCGCCCACCCGATGGACGTCATGCGTACCGGCTGCTCCATGCTGGGCAACCTGGAGCCGGAAGAGAGCTTCGAGCAGCAGCTGCTGAAGGCTAACCGCCTGATGGCCGCCTTCCCGGCGATCATGTGCTACTGGTATCGCTTCAGCCATGAAGGCGTGCGCATCGAGTGCACGACTGATGCGCCGGATCTGGGCAGCCACTTCCTGACCCTGCTGCATGGCAAGGCGCCGAGCGAGCTGCATGCCAAGGTCATGAACGTGTCGCTGATCCTGTACGCAGAGCACGAGTTCAACGCCTCGACCTTCACCGCCCGCGTGTGTGCCTCGACTCTGTCGGATCTGTTCTCCTGCATCACCGGCGCCATCGGTTCGCTGCGTGGCCCGCTGCACGGCGGCGCCAACGAGGCAGCGATGGAGATGATCGAGAAGTTCTCCTCGCCGGAAGAAGCCACCGAGGGCACGCTCGCCATGCTGGCGCGCAAGGACAAGATCATGGGCTTCGGCCATGCGATCTACAGCGTGTCCGACCCGCGTAACGAGGTGATCAAGGGCTGGTCCAAGCTGCTCGCCGAGGAAGTGGGTGACACCGTGCTGTTCCCGGTTTCCGAGGCCATCGACAAGGTCATGTGGGAGCAGAAGAAGCTGTTCCCGAACGCCGACTTCTACCATGCGTCCGCCTACAACTTCATGGGCATTCCCACCAAGCTGTTCACCCCGATCTTCGTCTGCTCGCGGGTGACTGGCTGGGCTTCCCATGTGTTCGAGCAGCGCAGCAACAACCGCATCATCCGCCCGAGCGCCGAGTACATCGGCGTGGAACAGCGTCCGGTCACTCCGATCGCCCAGCGCTGATACGCAATAGGGAGGGCCCTTGCAAAGGGGCTCTCCCTCGGGCGTTTCGTAGAAATCTTTCCGATCGCTATCCGATTGAGTTCCTGCCCAATGAATACTGAATATCGCAAGGCCCTGGCCGGTACCGGCCTGGATTACTTCGACACCCGCGCTGCGGTGGAAGCCATCCAGCCGGGTGCCTACGACACGCTGCCGTACACCTCCCGCGTACTGGCCGAGCAATTGGTGCGTCGTTGCGATCCGGCGATGCTGACCGACTCGCTGAAGCAGATCATCGAGCGCAAGCGTGACCTGGACTTCCCCTGGTACCCGGCGCGTGTGGTTTGCCACGACATCCTTGGCCAGACCGCACTGGTCGACCTGGCCGGTCTGCGCGATGCGATTGCCGAGCAGGGCGGCGACCCGTCCAAGGTCAACCCGGTGGTGCCGACGCAGCTGATCGTCGACCACTCGCTGGCCGTCGAGTACGGTGGCTTCGACCCGGAAGCGTTCGAGAAGAACCGTGCCGTGGAAGAACGCCGCAATGAGGACCGCTTCCATTTCATCGACTGGACGCGCACCGCGTTCAAGAACGTCGACGTGATCCCCGCCGGTAACGGGATCATGCACCAGATCAACCTGGAGAAGATGTCTCCGGTGATCCAGGCCCGCGACGGCGTGGCCTTCCCCGACACCTGCGTCGGGACCGACTCGCACACCCCCCACGTCGATGCACTGGGTGTGATCGCCATCGGCGTCGGCGGCCTGGAGGCCGAGACCGTGATGCTCGGCCGCGCCTCGATGATGCGCCTGCCCGACATCGTCGGCGTACGCCTGACCGGCAAGCGCCAGCCCGGCATCACCGCCACCGACATCGTCCTGGCGCTGACCGAGTTCCTGCGCAAGGAGCGCGTGGTGGGTGCTTACGTCGAATTCTTCGGCGAGGGCGCCGACAGCCTGTCCATCGGTGACCGCGCCACCATTTCCAACATGTGCCCGGAATACGGCGCCACCGCCGCGATGTTCTACATCGACCAGCAGACCATCGAATACCTCAAGCTGACCGGCCGCGAGCCGGAGCAGGTGGCGCTGGTCGAGACCTACGCCAAGACCACCGGGCTGTGGGCGACCGCGCTGGAAACCGCCGAATACGAGCGCGTGCTGCACTTCGACCTGTCCACCGTCGTGCGCAACATGGCCGGCCCGTCCAACCCGCACAAGCGCCTGCCGACCTCCGCCCTGCACGAGCGCGGCATCGCTGATGAAGCCAAGCTGAAGGCCGCCCGCGCCGAAGAGGCCGAAGGTCTGCTGCCGGACGGCGCGGTGATCATTGCCGCCATCACCAGCTGCACCAACACCTCCAACCCGCGAAACGTGGTCGCCGCCGGCCTGCTGGCCAAGAAGGCCAACGAGCTGGGCCTGGTGCGCAAGCCCTGGGTCAAGTCGTCCTTCGCCCCGGGCTCGAAAGTCGCCAAGCTGTACCTGGAAGAAGCCGGCCTGCTGCCGGAGCTGGAAAAGCTCGGCTTTGGCATCGTCGCCTACGCCTGCACCACCTGCAACGGCATGTCCGGTGCGCTGGATCCGAAGATCCAGCAGGAAATCATCGACCGCGACCTGTACGCGACCGCCGTGCTTTCGGGTAACCGCAACTTCGACGGCCGTATCCACCCGTACGCCAAGCAGGCCTTCCTGGCCTCGCCGCCGCTGGTGGTCGCCTACGCCATCGCCGGTACCGTGCGCTTCGACATCGAGCAGGACGTGCTGGGCACCGACAAGAACGGCAACCCGATCACCCTGAAGGACCTGTGGCCGTCCGACGAGGAAATCGACGCCATCGTCGCCGCCTCGGTGAAGCCCGAGCAGTTCAAGCAGGTGTACATCCCGATGTTCGACCTGGGCACCGTGGAAGAAGCCAAGAGCCCGCTGTACGACTGGCGCCCGATGTCCACCTACATCCGTCGTCCGCCGTACTGGGAAGGCGCGCTGGCCGGTGAGCGTACCCTCAAGGGCATGCGTCCGCTGGCGATCCTGCCGGACAACATCACCACCGACCACCTGTCGCCGTCCAATGCGATCCTGCCGGATTCGGCCGCCGGTGAGTACCTGGCCAAGATGGGCCTGCCGGAGGAGGACTTCAACTCCTACGCCACCCACCGCGGCGACCACCTGACCGCGCAGCGCGCCACCTTCGCCAACCCGCAGTTGGTGAACGAGATGGCCGTGGTCAACGGTGAGGTGAAGAAGGGTTCGCTGGCGCGTGTCGAGCCGGAAGGCAAGGTCATGCGCATGTGGGAAGCCATCGAGACCTACATGGAGCGCAAGCAGAACCTGATCATCGTCGCCGGTGCCGACTACGGCCAGGGCAGCTCGCGTGACTGGGCGGCCAAGGGCGTGCGTCTGGCCGGGGTCGAGGCGATCGTCGCCGAGGGCTTCGAGCGCATCCACCGCACCAACCTGGTCGGCATGGGCGTGCTGCCGCTGGAGTTCAAGCCGGGTACCACCCGCAAGACCCTGGGCCTGGACGGCACCGAGACCTTCGACGTGATCGGCGAGCGCAAGCCGCGCTGTGACCTGACCCTGGTCATTCATCGCAAGAACGGCGAGACCATCGAGGTGCCGGTGACCTGCCGCCTCGATACCGCCGAAGAAGTCTCGATCTACGAAGCCGGCGGCGTGCTGCAGCGCTTCGCCAAGGACTTCCTCGGTCAGGCCTGATCGGTCGCCCCGGCCGCCACGGCGGTCGGGGTGCCGACTCTGCATTCCATCCTCCGAGTCGCCGTCCGGCGGCTCGGTTTCAAGAGGACGAGCGTTTCCATGTCCCACGTACCCCAGATCAAGATTCCCGCGACCTATATTCGCGGCGGTACCAGCAAGGGCGTGTTCTTCCGCCTGCAGGACCTGCCGGAAAGCTGCCAGGTTCCGGGTGCGGCCCGCGACAAGCTGTTCATGCGCGTGATCGGCAGCCCCGATCCTTACTCCGCGCATATCGATGGCATGGGCGGCGCCACCTCCAGCACCAGCAAGTGCGTGATCCTCTCCAAGAGCAGCCAGCCCGAGCATGACGTCGACTACCTCTACGGGCAGGTCTCGATCGACAAGGCCTTCGTCGACTGGAGCGGCAACTGCGGCAACCTGTCCACCGCCGCCGGCGCGTTTGCCATCCATGCCGGTCTGGTCGACCCGGCGCGCATCCCGGAAAACGGCACCTGCGTGGTGCGTATCTGGCAGGCCAACATCCAGAAGACCATCATTGCCCATGTGCCGGTGACCAACGGCCAGGTGCAGGAAACCGGCGATTTCGAGCTGGACGGTGTGACCTTCCCGGCGGCGGAGATCGTGCTCGAGTTCCTTGATCCGTCCGATGACGGCGAGGAGGGCGGCTCGATGTTCCCCACTGGCAATCTGGTCGATGAACTGGAGGTGCCCGGCATCGGTACGCTGAAGGCAACCATGATCGCCGCCGGCATTCCCACGGTGTTCGTCAATGCCGAGGACATCGGCTACCAGGGCACCGAGCTGCGCGAGGCCATCAACGGCAGCCCCGAAGCGCTGGCGCGTTTCGAGGCGATCCGGGTGGCCGGTGCGCTGCGCATGGGGCTGATCAAGACGGCCGAAGAAGCGGCGACCCGCCAGCACACGCCGAAGATCGCTTTCGTCTCCAAGCCCAAGACCTACCAGGCCTCCAGCGGCAAGACCATCGAGGCCGGCGATGTCGACCTGCTGGTCCGTGCGCTGTCGATGGGCAAGCTGCACCACGCGATGATGGGCACCTGCGCGGTGGCCATCGGCACGGCGGCGGCGGTGCCCGGTACGCTGGTCAATCTGGCGGCAGGTGGCGGCGAGCGCACGGCGGTGCGCTTCGGTCACCCGTCCGGCACGCTGCGCGTCGGTGCCGAAGCCAAGCAGGTAGACGGTGAGTGGACGGTGACCAAGGCGATCATGAGCCGCAGCGCACGCATCATCATGGAAGGCTGGGTGCGGGTGCCGGGCGACAGCTTCTGAAGTGTCGGCAGGCGATCGCCCCGAGCGGTGGTGGAACGAAAAAAGCCGGAAGCGAGCTTCCGGCTTTTAGCGAAAAAAACCACCGCCGAAGAGAATTTCGGCGAGCGGCAACGGTCTTATTTCAGCCTGCGTTCGACGCCTTTTTCCACCAGGATCTTGGCCGAGATTTCTTCCACCGAGAAATGGGTGGAATTGATGTAGTTGATGTTCTCGCGGCGGAACAACTGTTCCACTTCGCGAACTTCGAACTCACATTGGGCGAAGCTTGCGTAACGGCTGTTGGGTTTGCGCTCATTGCGGATGGCGGCAAGACGATCGGGGTCGATGGTGAGCCCGAACAGTTTGTCCCGGTATGGCTTCAGGGCGCTGGGCAGTTGCAGACGCTCCATGTCCTCTTCGGTAAGCGGATAGTTTGCCGCGCGGATGCCAAACTGCATGGCCATGTAAAGACAGGTCGGTGTCTTTCCGCAGCGTGATACACCGACGAGGATCAGGTCGGCCTTGTCGTAATGACGAGTGCGAGCACCATCGTCATTATCGAGCGCGAAATTGACCGCCTCGATACGCTCCATGTAGTTGCTGTTGTGGCTGATGGAGTGGGACTTGCCGACCGAATAGGAAGAGCGAGCGACCAGTTCATGCTCCAGCGGGGCCAGGAAGGAAGAGAAGATGTCGATCATAAAGCCATTGGATTCGGCGAGAATGTCCCGAATTTCCTGGTTCACCAGCGTATCGAAGATGATTGGCCGCGCGCCGTCCCTTTCCGCCGCTGCGTTGATTTGCTGTACCATCGCCCGGGCTTTTTCCGGGGTGTCAATGTACGGCCGGGTCAACTTGTTGAAGGTGATGTTCTCGAACTGGGCCAAGAGACTCTGGCCAAGCGTTTCGGCGGTGATGCCAGTTCCGTCGGAGATAAAAAATGCAGTTCGTTTCATGCGCCTGGCCTTCAATCGTAATTACGGTTCAGCTGATATAGTTCCAGCAGCTTGCCGAGCCTCGAAATGACGGGGCATTGTCACTCATTTCGTTGGACCAAGCCACCGCGCGAGGCTTCGCTCCGACCGGTTAAATACACGAACGTG
This sequence comes from Pseudomonadaceae bacterium, assembly GCA_030602315.1. Classification (GTDB taxonomy): domain Bacteria; phylum Pseudomonadota; class Gammaproteobacteria; order Pseudomonadales; family Pseudomonadaceae; genus Azomonas. The sequence goes on from JAUVZY010000012.1 coordinate 45,591, forward strand.
GAGAGATCACCTTGGTAGAGTACGTCATTTCCCTCGATAAGCTCGGCGTTCACGATGTAGAGCGTGTAGGGGGCAAGAATGCTTCCCTCGGCGAGATGATCAGCAACCTGGCGCATGCCGGTGTTTCGGTTCCCGGCGGGTTCGCCACCACCGCCCAGGCCTACCGTGATTTCCTCGAGCAGAGCGGTCTGAACGAGCGTATCCACGCCGCTCTCGATGCCCTCGACGTCGATGACGTCAACGCGCTGGCCAAGACTGGCGCGCAGATCCGCCAGTGGGTGATGGACGCCCAGCTGCCCGAGCAGCTCGACCGCGACATCCGCACGGCCTTTGCCGAGCTGGCCGGCGGTGACGAGGCCCACGCGGTGGCCGTACGCTCTTCGGCCACCGCCGAAGACCTGCCAGACGCTTCGTTCGCTGGCCAGCAGGAGACCTTCCTCAACATCCGGGGCGTCGACAACGTCATTCGCGCGGTAAAGGAAGTCTTCGCCTCCCTGTTCAATGACCGCGCCATTTCCTACCGGGTGCACCAGGGCTTCGATCACAAGCTGGTCGCGCTTTCGGCCGGTGTGCAGCGCATGGTTCGCTCGGAAACCGGTGCGGCCGGCGTGATGTTCACCATGGACACCGAGTCTGGCTTCCGCGACGTGGTGTTCATCACCGCCGCTTACGGTCTCGGTGAAACCGTTGTCCAGGGCGCAGTCAACCCGGACGAGTTCTATGTGCACAAGCCCACCCTCGAGGCCGGGCGCCCCGCCGTGCTGCGCCGCAACCTCGGCAGCAAGGCGATCAAGATGGTCTATGGCGACGAAGCCAAGGCCGGTCGTTCGGTGAAGACCGTGCAGGTGGAGCCGGCCGACCGTGCGCGCTTCTCGCTGACCGACGAGGAAATCACCGAACTGGCCAAGCAGGCGCTGATCATCGAGAAGCACTACGAGCGTCCGATGGACATCGAATGGGCGAAGGACGGTGACGACGGCAAGCTGTACATCGTCCAGGCGCGTCCGGAGACCGTGAAGAGCCGCGCCAGCGCCAACGTCATGGAGCGCTACCTGCTCAAGGAAAAGGGCAAGGTGCTGGTGGAGGGCCGTGCCATCGGCCAGCGCATCGGTGCCGGTCCGGTCAAGGTCATTCATGACGTGGCCGAAATGGATCGCGTGCAGCCCGGCGACGTGCTGGTTTCCGACATGACCGACCCGGACTGGGAGCCGGTGATGAAGCGCGCCAGCGCCATCGTCACCAACCGTGGCGGTCGTACCTGTCACGCGGCGATCATCGCCCGCGAGCTGGGCATCCCGGCGGTTGTCGGTTGCGGCACTGCCACCGAGGTCTTGCGTGACGGCCAGCGTGTCACGGTCTCCTGTGCCGAGGGTGACACGGGTCTGATCTTTGAAGGCGAGCTGGGCTTCGACATCCGCACCAACTCCATCGATGCCATGCCCGAGCTGCCGTTCAAGATCATGATGAACGTCGGCAACCCCGACCGGGCCTTCGATTTCGCTCACCTGCCCAACGAAGGTGTGGGTCTGGCGCGTCTGGAATTCATCATCAACCGCATGATCGGTGTGCACCCGAAGGCACTGCTCAACTTCAACGGCCTGCCGCCGGAAGTGAAAAGCAGCGTCGAAAAGCGCATCGCCGGCTACCCGGACCCGATCAGCTTCTACGTCGAGAAGCTCGTCGAAGGGGTCAGCACCCTGGCCGCCGCGTTCTGGCCGAAGAAGGTCATCGTGCGCCTGTCGGACTTCAAGTCCAACGAATACGCCAACCTGATCGGCGGCAAGCTGTACGAGCCGGAAGAAGAGAACCCGATGCTCGGCTTCCGCGGTGCCTCGCGTTACATCAGCGATTCGTTCCGCGACTGCTTCGAGCTGGAATGCCGCGCGATGAAGAAGGTGCGCGATGTGATGGGCCTGACCAATGTCGAGCTGATGGTGCCGTTCGTGCGCACCGTCGGCGAGGCGGCCCAGGTGGTCGATCTGCTGGCCCAGTACGGTCTCAAGCGCGGCGAAAACGGCCTGCGCGTGATCATGATGTGCGAGCTGCCGTCCAACGCGCTGCTGGCCGACGAGTTCCTCGAGTATTTCGACGGCTTCTCCATCGGCTCCAACGACATGACTCAGCTTACCCTGGGTCTGGACCGCGACTCCGGGATCATCGCGCACCTGTTCGACGAGCGTAATCCGGCCGTGAAGAAGCTGTTGTCCAATGCCATTCAGGCCTGCCGCCGTGCCGGCAAGTACATCGGCATCTGCGGCCAGGGCCCGTCCGACCACCCGGATCTGGCCAAGTGGCTGATGGACGAAGGCATCGAGAGCGTGTCGCTGAACCCCGACTCCGTGCTGGATACGTGGTTCTTCCTTGCCGAGTCGAAGCTGTAACCCTGATCGGCAGGCACAAAAAAGGCGGAGAGATCCGCCTTTTTTGTTTTCTTGAATCCTGCCTTCAGGACGGGAACAGCTCGCCCAGTTTCATGGCGAGCATCATGTCGCCCTCGGCGCGCAGGCGGCCGGACATGAACGCCGACATGCCGCTGGTCTCGCCGCTGATGATGCCTTTCATGGTGGCCTTGTCCATGATCAGGGTGCAGTCCGGATTGTTCGCCTGGCCCACGGCGAGGTTGCACTGGCCATCCTTCACCGCCAGGTAATAGTCGTCGGCGTCGCTGATGTTGAACTGATAGACAAGGTCCAGGCCTTGTGACGCGCTGGCGTTGAAGCGCGATTGCATGACTTGGATGATGTCGTCGACGTTGCTCATGTGATTTCCCGGTCTGTTGTTCTGAATGCTTGCCTGCGTGCATGGCCGTGGCGAGGGTAGGTGCCCGTTGCCGGCGCTGTCAACGAAGCGGCGCGCTATGCGCCTCTCGCGGCCGCCGTTATGCTTGCGAGCACGGCACCGAACCGTTGACCCCAGGAGGATATGTGGAGTTTCTTGCCGACTACGCCAGTTTTTTCGCCAAGACGCTGACTGTGGTAGTGGCGATCGTCATCGTGCTGATTGCGATTGCCGTACTGCGCAAGGGGCGCTCCCGGCATCGGGCCGGGCATCTGGATGTCCACAAGCTCAACGAGTTCTACAAGAGCATGCGCGAGCGCCTGGAAGAGTCGCTGCTCGACAAGGACGAGCTCAAGGCGCTGCGCAAGCGCGAGGCGAAAGCGGAGAAGGCCGCGGGCCGGGAAAAACGCGAACCGCGTGATCGCGTGTTCGTGCTGGACTTCGATGGCGACATTCGCGCGTCTGCAGTCGACAGCCTGCGCCAGGAAGTCACCGCCTTGCTGACGCTAGCCAAGTCGACGGACGAGGTGGTTGTGCGTCTGGAAAGCGCCGGCGGCATGGTGCACAGCTACGGCCTGGCGGCTTCCCAGCTGGCGCGTATCCGCGAGGCCGGCGTGCCATTGACCATCTGTGTCGACAAGGTGGCGGCGAGCGGCGGCTACATGATGGCCTGTATCGGCCACAAGATTCTGGCGGCGCCATTCGCCATCCTGGGTTCGATCGGTGTGGTGGCCCAGTTGCCGAACATCCATCGGTTGCTCAAGAAACACGACGTGGACGTGGAGATCCTCACCGCCGGCGAGTACAAGCGCACGCTCACCGTGCTCGGTGAAAATACCGAGAAGGGGCGCGAGAAGTTCAAGGAAGACCTGGAAACCACGCATCAGTTGTTCAAGGACTTTGTCGCGCAGCACCGGCCGCAGCTGTCGATCGAGAAGGTGGCGACCGGCGAGGTGTGGTTGGGCACCTCGGCGCTGGATCACCAGTTGGTCGACGAGCTGTGCACCAGCGATGAGTACCTGGCGCGCCGGGTGCGTGAGGCCGACCTTTTCCGGGTGCAGTATGTCGAGAAGAAAAGCCTGCCCGAGCGTATTGGTGTGACCGCCAGCGCGGTGCTGGAGGCCTGCCTGCTCAAGGGGTGGAGCCGTCTCAATGAACAGCGTTTCTGGTAGTGGAGGTGATATGACCAGTTTTACCGCATTGCAGGTACGGGAAATCGCTCCCGGGCAGTTCGAGCGTTCGCTGGTGCAGCGCAGCGTCGACGAGCTTCCCCAGGGTGAGGTGCTGATTCGGGTTCGTTACTCTTCACTCAATTACAAGGACGCGCTCTCTGCGGCCGGCAATCGCGCGGTGACTCGCGAGTACCCCCACACGCCGGGGATCGACGCCGCCGGCGTGGTGGAGCAGTCCGCGGTTGCCGAGTTCGCGCCGGGTGACGAGGTGATCGTCACCGGCTACGACCTGGGCATGAATACCGCCGGTGGATTCGCCCAGTACATCCGCGTGCCGGCCGCCTGGGTGATCAAGCGCCCGGAAGGGTTGTCCCTGCGCGATGCGATGACCCTCGGTACCGCGGGCCTCACCGCGGCGCTGTGTGTCGACAAACTGGAGCAGGCCGGGCTCGAGCCGGGGCAGGGGCCGGTACTGGTGACCGGCGCCACCGGTGGCGTCGGCAGCCTCGCGGTGCTGTTGCTGTCGAGTCTGGGTCACGAGGTGGTTGCAGTTACGGGAAAGGCTGACCAGGCCGAGCATTTGCGTGAGCTGGGCGCCTCGCAGGTGATCGGCCGCGAGGCGCTGCAGGCCGGCACCGGCAAGCCGATGTTGAAGGAGCAGTGGGCAGCGGCGGTGGACACCGTCGGCGGCGAGATCCTGTTCAACGTGGTCAAGTCGCTGCGCCGTGGGGGCAGTGTGGCCTGTTGCGGGCTGACCGCCGGCACCGATTTCGCCGGCAACGTGTTCCCGTTCATCCTGCGCGGGGTCAACCTGCTTGGTGTGGACTCGGTGGAAATCCCGCTGATGACCAAGGCGGCGATGTGGGACAAGCTGTCGCTGCAGTGGAAACTCCCCGGGCTGGAGCGTCTGGTGCATGAGGTGGACCTGGCGCAGTTGCCGGCCGAGATGGACCGGATTCTTGCCGGCGGTCAGATTGGTCGGGTGCTGGTCCGCATCGACTGACGACCGATCGATTCGTACGCCCGGAAAAACAAAAACCCGCTTTACGCGGGTTTTTGTTGGGTCGCGAAACGCGTCGATCAGGCGCGACGGCGGTAGAGCGGCAGCGGCTCGTCAACCGCGGCCTGATAGGTCACGGTGAAGTCCTTCAGACCTTCCAGCGCAGCTTGCGGATCACGGTCGGCGCGCACGGCGAAGGCATCGAAGCCGCAACGGGCCATGGCGAACAGCTGGTCGCGCAGCACATCGCCAATGGCACGGATCTCACCTTTGTAGCCGTAACGCTCGCGCAGCAGACGGGCGGTGGAATAGTGACGCCCGTCGGTGAACGCCGGGAAATTCAGCGCGATGACCTGGAAGTGTTCGAGGTCATCGGCGATTTCTTCGATCAGCTCGTCGGCGTCCAGCCACACGCCAAGGCCACCGTCGCGTGCCTTGAGCGCATGCGACGACTCCAGCCACAGATGTAGCGGCACGATCATGTCGTCGCTGTTGGGCATGCCATCGAGGCTGCCGTCCTTCGGGATCAGGTGCCAGCTCTCGACCACCAGCTCGCCGTTCTTAATGATTTGCTGCATAGACGCGCTCCTTGAAGGGGGCGATGCCGATCCGGCGGAAGGTGTCCAGGAAGGTCTCTTCCTCGGTGCGGCTTTCCACGTACACCTTGATGATCTTCTCGATCACATCCGGCATGGCGTCCTGGGCGAAGGCCGGGCCGAGGATCTGGCCGAGGCTGGCGTTACGCCCGGCGCTGCCGCCGAGTGACACCTGATAGAACTCCTCGCCCTTCTTGTCGACGCCGAGGATGCCGATGTTGCCGACATGGTGGTGACCACAGGCGTTCATGCAGCCGGAAATGTTCAGGTCCAGCTCGCCGATGTCGAACAGGTAGTCCAGGTCGTCGAAGCGGCGCTGGATGGCTTCGGCCACCGGAATCGACTTGGCATTGGCCAGCGAGCAGAAGTCGCCGCCCGGGCAGCAGATGATGTCGGTGAGCAGGCCGATGTTGGGGGTGGCGAAGCCGTGTTCGCGCAGTTCCTGCCACAGGGCCAGCAGCTGGCCTTGTTCGACATCGGCCAGGATCATGTTCTGGAAGTGGCTGTTGCGCACTTCGCCGAAGCTGTAGCGGTCAGCCAGCTCGGCGATGGCGTCGAGCTGCTTGTCGGTGACATCGCCCGGGGCCACGCCGGTGGGCTTGAGCGAGAGGGTCACCGCGCAGTAGCCGGGCTTCTTGTGCGCCACCACGTTGCGCTCGCGCCAGCGGGCGAAACCCGGGTGCTCGGCGTCCAGTGCAGAGAAGTCGATGTCCTGCAGGGCCTTGTACTGGGGGTCGACGAAATGGCCGGAGACCCGGGCGATTTCCGCCTCGGTGAGGGTCATCGGGCCATCCTTGAGGTGCGCCCACTCGGCCTCGACGCGCTCGGCGAAGACTTCCGGGGTCAGCGCCTTGACCAGGATCTTGATGCGCGCCTTGAACTTGTTGTCACGACGGCCGAATCGGTTGTAGACCCGCAGGATCGCCTCGAGGTAGCTCAACAGGTGCTGCCAGGGCAGGAACTCGTTGATGAAGCTGCCGACGATCGGGGTACGGCCCAGGCCGCCACCCACCGATACGCGGAAGCCCAGCTCACCGGCCTGGTTCTTCACCGCTTCCAGACCGATGTCATGCACTTCGATGGCGGCACGATCGCTCACGGCACCGTTGACCGCGATCTTGAACTTGCGCGGCAGGTGAGTGAACTCAGGGTGGAAGGTCGACCACTGACGGATGATTTCGCACCAGGGGCGCGGATCGATGATCTCGTCGCGCGCCACGCCAGCGAACTGGTCGGTGGTGGTGTTGCGGATGCAGTTGCCGCTGGTCTGGATCGCGTGCATCTGCACGGTCGCCAGTTCGGCAAGGATTTCCGGCACGTCTTCCAGGTCCGGCCAGTTGAACTGGACGTTCTGGCGGGTACTGATGTGTGCGTAGCCCTTGTCGTAGTCGCGGGCGATTTGCGCCAGCTTGCGCACCTGGCGCGAGGAAAGCAGGCCGTAGGGGACGGCCACCCGCAGCATCGGCGCGTAGCGCTGGATGTACAGGCCGTTCTGCAGGCGCAGCGGGCGGAATTCTTCGGCCGCCAGTTCACCGGCCAGGTAACGGCGGGTCTGGTCGCGGAACTGCTTGACGCGTTCCTCCACGATGAGCTGGTCGTACTGGTCGTATTGGTACATGGATCTTCCTGTCATCAGGCCCGCAGGCCGGACCGGGCAAAGGATGGCGGGCGCGCACGGCGCTCCGGCGGGGGAAGATACCAGTCCGCCTTTATAGGAAAAAGTGATATTTGACTATATATGAATAGCGATCCGGCATATGGCCGATCGCCCTGCCTGCGCGCTGGCGGGGCGGCCGGGTTGGCACGCCCCGCACCGTGACTGCGGTTACTCTGGCTTGACCTCGATGCGCTTCTCGTTCACCGGCGCCCCCGGCTTCTTCGGAATCGTCAGGGTCAGCACGCCCTTCTTGAAGGTGGCGCTGATGTTGTCGGCATCGGCGTGCTCAGGCAGGCCGAAACTGCGTTGGAACGAACCGTAGGAGCGTTCGGAAAGGTAATAGCCCTTCTTCTTTTCCTCGCGTTCCTGACGCTTCTCGCCCTTGATGACGAGATTGCCGTTGACCAGCTTCACCTCGACGTCCTTCTCGTCCAGTCCGGGCAGCTCGGCGCTGATCTCGTAACTGTCGTCGCGCTCGAGCACATCGACGGCCGGCAGGCTGTTCAGCCCGGCCTGCTGCCAGAAGTTGGATTCGCTGCTCGGCCGGCTGAAGGGCAGGTGCCAGGGACGATCGAATTCATCGAACAGCCGGTCGATCTGCTGGCGCAGGCTGGTGAACGGATGCCAGGGCTGGCCCACCGCATTCTTGCTGGGGCTCTTGTCCTGATTGACCGGTGCATTGCGGGGCGTGTCGTTCATGGGGCACCTCCTTGGGGCGGGTTCGGCGGGTGGCACAACCGTGAATAGCCAAGGTGTAGTAGAGCCCGGCGGGCTCTTCAAGGGAGGTGCCAACGTAGCTGTTGACCCTGGTCAACCGGGGGATTCAATCGCCTCGCGAAGTGAGTGCCACAATTCCGCCGACCACCACCAGCGCACCGGTCAGCTGTAGCGGATTGAGCGTTTCGCCCAGAATCGCCCAGGCGAACAGCAGACCGGCGATCGGCTCGATGTTCATCGCCGGCGCGTTGCGCGCCACATCCAGACGATGCACCCAGACGAACAGCAGGGAAAAGCCGGTGCCGTAGATCAGCGCCAGGCAGGCCAGACCCAGCCAGCCGGCCGGAGCGCGCGGCAGTGCCAGGCCGTCGGGCACCACCCCGGCGAAACCGGCGATACTGGCGAAGGTGAACACCGTGAGCATCGCCAGCAGGCTGCGCACCGGTCCATGTACGGTCATCAGGCGGTTGTTGGTGATCCACAGCGCTACCGAGAACACCGCCGCTGCACCGAAGGCAAAAGCGATTCCGGCCCCCCAGGCGTGCTGCTCGTTGGCTCCGGCGAGGCGTGCCGGTACATCCAGCGCCATGCCCAGCCCGAGCAGAATCAGCGCCATCACGGCCAGGCTGGCCGGGCGCGGGCGCGCGCCGCCGAGCGCCCAGGTCAGCAGTACCAGCAACAGCGGGAAAATATTCACCACCAAAAGGGCCAGCGAGACCGGAATCCGCACGATTGCCGAATAGATGCAAAAGCTCTGCAGGGCGATGAGCACGCCGAAGGCCAGTTGCCAGGGCGCAGAGCCGCTGGGCAGGCGAATCGGCTCGCGGCGCCAGACCAGCAAGCTGCCGAGCAGCAGCACCGGTACTGCCGACCGGCACATCAGCGCCAGCAACAGGCCTGTGCCGTGATCGAAGGCGATGCGCGCGGCGATGTGGTTGGCGGCAAAACCAAAGGCCAGGCTCGCCAGAATCGCGACGGCGATCGGGCGTGGCAGGGATTGGGGGGCAGTCATGGAGATCTCGAGCAGGCAGCCAGCTGGCGGTGATCCAGCCAGGGCCGGCTAGGTTAGCAGCCTCGTCGCGGTTCGCGCAGCCGCCTACTCGGCGAAGGCCTTGGCCAGCGCGGTGGCGATTTGCGCGCTGCTGCCCGGACGCACCACGCGGGCCTGTTCCTGGCCGTCGCGCAGGACGATCAGCGTCGGCCACAGGGTTACCCGGAAGGAGCGCCCGAGCGGCCGGCCCTTGCCGTCTTCGATCTTAAGATGACGCAGCGGCGCGCAGTTGGCGAGTGCCTCGGCAATCAGCGGCTGGGCGGCCTGGCAATAACCGCACCAGGCGGTGCCGAATTCCAGCAGGGTGACGCCGGGCAGGGCGTCGACTTCGGCCCGGGTCGGGGCATTTGCCTGATAGGAGTCGCTCATTGCCGGTTGCCTCGGTTTGCTGCTTAAAGGGTTGGACCGGCGCAGCGCGCGGCCGCTCCCGTCACTCTTCCGGGCGGCGCAGGTCGAGGCGCAGCGCATGCACCCGTGGCTCGCCGTTATCGAAGCGGATCAGCGCGCTTTCCTGGATGGTCAGGTCCGGCTCGCTCAGCGGGCCGTCGAACGATTCGACGATGACCGAGCTGGCCAGTACGCCGTCATCGCTGGCCAGCAGCGATGGCGTCTGGCGCTGGTAATGGTAGTCGCCGGCCTGATCGAAGGTGGCCTGCCAGAGCCGGGCCAGCTCGGCGCGGCTGAGGTCGGTCCAGTTGCGTGCCTCGGGCAGGCGCACGCGCACCCGGGCGTCGTCGGCGAGCGCGGCGACCAGCGCCTGCGCATCGCGCGCCTGGGCGGCGCGGTCGAGGCGTTCGAGCAGGGCGAGCACGGCGGTACGCTGTGCGTCCGTGAGCGTCGTACTGACCGCGCGGCCGTCAGTCAGCGTTTCGAGAAAGGCTTGTGCGGCGATCTGTTCATTGGCAGCGGCGCGCTGGATCCAATCGAGGCCGATCAGCCGCTCGCCGCGGTCGTGCAGCAGCTTGCCGAGGGTCCACTGGGCCTCGGCACTGTCATGCTCGGCGGCACGCTGGTACCACTCGAGCGCTTGCGCCGGATCGGCCGCGACCCCCTGGCCTTCCTGGTAGGCGCGCCCGACTTCGTACATGCCGATGGCGCTGCCGTCTTCGGCGGCCTTGCGGTACCAGTGCAGCGCCTTGACCGGGTCTTTTTCCACCCCTTCGCCAGCGGCCAGCATATTCGCCAGGTTCAGCATGCCCTGGTGATTGCCGACTTCGGCGAGCGCCTTGTAGCGCGCATAGGCCTCCTCGAACTGGCCCATCTTGTAGACGGCATAGGCATCCAGTGCCTGGATCATTTCGCGGGCGATGCGGTTGTCATCGGCAGGCTGGGCCTGGGTGTGACCGATGGCAAGGCTCAGGGCGAGCGGCAGGACGAGCAGAACAGGCTGGCGCATGGATCACTCCGGTGGCTGATACAGCGACACTAGTGGCGACCGGCACGGGCGTCTGTACTACCGAAGTGTCGGGTCGCTGCGACCAGCGTGCCCTTGCCGGCAACGAGGCTATTCGGCGCCCTGGCGCAACCGCCGGGTATTGACCACGTCGACCGCCCGCGCGCGCAGCTGGCCGCAGCCGCCGTCGATATCCTGCCCGGCGGAGTTGCGCACCTTGGTCAGTACGCCGCGGCTGTGCAGGTAGCGCACGATTTCGACGATCCGCTCGCCGCTGGGCCGCTGGTAGTCGTCCATTTCCAGGCTGTTGTAGGGGATCAGGTTCAGCACCGCGTACTTGCCCTTGAACAGGCGCAGGATGCCGTCGAGCTCCTCCTGGCTGTCGTTGATGCCGGCCAGCAGCGTCCACTGGTACTGGATCGGATAGCCGACCCGGCGTGCGTAGGCCTCGCCCAGCTCCACCAGCTCCTCGGGGGCGATCGGCGGTGCCTTGGGCAGCAGGCGCTGGCGCAGATCGGCACGGGTGGTGTGCAGCGACAGGGCCAGCGCCGGCTTGACGCGCTCGCCGGGCAGACGCTCGAACACGCGCCGGTCGCCGACCGTGGAAAACACCAGGTTCTTGTGGCCGATGCCACCGGCGTTGCCCAACACGTCGATGGCTTCGAGCACGTTGTCCAGGTTGTGCGCCGGCTCACCCATGCCCATGAACACAACCTTCTTCACCGGGCGCAGCTGCCGGGCGAGGGCGACCTGGGCGATGATCTCGGCGCTGGAAACCTGGCGCAGCAGGCCGCTCTTGCCGGTCATGCAGAACACGCAGCCAACCGCGCAGCCGACCTGGGTCGACACGCATAGCCCATCGCGCGGCAGCAGCACGCTTTCCACCATCTGCCGGTCGCCGAGCTCCACCAGAAGGCGCGCCGAGCCGTCGGCCGCCGGATGCTGCGAGCGCAAGCGGGCCAGGCCGGCCAGTTGCTCGCTGAGTGCCGGCAGGGCCTGACGCAGGCTCAAGGGCAGGAAATCATCGGATTGCTGGGCGCGGCGGCCGACATCGAGCGGGCGGCCGTGGGTCCAGGCGCGCTCGATCCGCCCGATGTGGATGGGCTTGGCGCCGAGGCCGGAAAGGTGCTGGTGCAGGTCGTGGATTCGCATGGGGCGCGGATCGTATCACCGCCGAAGGCGGCCGGGCAGGGGGCTTTGCTGGGCGACGACCGAGCGGTGAACGGGCGATAATGCCGGCTTTCCCAACGGAGGTTTGCATGCGCAAGGCCATGGCTCGCCACATTCTGGTCAAAACCGAGGAAGAGGCCGTCAACCTGAAGAAGAAACTCGAGCGCGGCGAAGCCTTCGATGTGCTCGCGCGAAAGCATTCGCTGTGCCCGTCGGGCAAGCGCGGCGGTGACCTGGGCGAAGTGCGGCCGGGGCAGATGGTCCGGGCGATCGATCAGGTGATCTTCAAGAAAGCCCTGCGCGAGGTGCATGGCCCGGTGAAGACCCAGTTCGGCTACCACCTGGTGCAGGTCTATTTCCGCGAGTGAGCATTCGTCACGCCGATGGAACGTCGCCGAGCCCGCATAGCCTGACGCTATGATGAAGAAGAGCAGGCGAAAGGCAGTGCCTCCAAAACCCGCCCCGTTTTTCGACAGGCCCGAGAGACGCATATGAGCCCCAGTGAGCTGGTCCATAGCTTCCGCAACGCCTGGCTGGCGCAGGTGGACGCCAATCGCTGGGTGGCCGCCGGTCTGGCCACCTCGCTGGCCATTGTCCTGGTGCTGCTGGCCATCAGTATCTACAACGCGCTGGCCGGTGCCCATCCGGACAACCTGCGCCACGCGCTGTATGGCGGCGGCGCCGGTTTCGCCGCCACCGGGGTTGGCGCCGCGCTGGCGCTGGGCCTGCGCAACATCAGCGCCCGGGCCCAGGACACCATGCTCGGCTTCGCCGCCGGCATGATGCTCGCGGCGAGTTCCTTCTCGCTGATCCTGCCGGGGATCGAGGCGGCGCAAGCGCACACCGGCAATGGTCCGCTGGGGGCGCTGGTGGTGGTCATCGGCCTTGGCCTGGGCGCGATGCTGATGCTGGGGCTGGACCGTTTCACGCCCCATCTGCACGAAAGCACCGGGCCTTGCGGACCGCACAGCGAACGGATCGGCCGGGTCTGGCTGTTCGTGCTGGCGATCACCCTGCACAACCTGCCCGAAGGCATGGCGATCGGCGTGGGGTTTGCCGGTGGCGATCTCAGCGTCGGCGTGCCGCTGGCGACGGCCATCGCGATTCAGGACATTCCGGAGGGGCTGGCGGTGGCGATGACGCTGCGGGCGATCGGGACATCAGCGGCGATGTCGGCGCTGATCGCGCTGGCCAGCGGATTGATGGAGCCATTGGGGGCGCTGGTGGGGCTCGGCATCTCCAGCGGCTTCGAGCTGGCCTATCCGGTGGGGATGGGGCTGGCCGCCGGCGCGATGATTTTCGTGGTGTCCCACGAAATCATCCCGGAAACCCATCGCCACGGGCACCAGACGCCCGCCACCCTGGGCCTGATGGCCGGCTTCGGGCTGATGATGTTCCTTGATACGGCGCTTGGCTAACGGCGTCTAAAGCCCGGCCAGCAGCGCGTCGAGCTCGGCGGCGCTCGGCCGCTCGTCGAGGCGGGGAGACAGGCAACGCCCGGCCAGTTCGCCGAGGCGCACGATGCGAGCATCGGCCGGTGCTGCGCAGTGCTCGATCAGTTCCTCGAACAGACAGCCAAGCGCGCGACTTTCCAGGCGCACCAGCTTGGGTGCCCAGGCGCTGGCGCAGTCGAAGAACGACGCTGCGCCGAAATCACCCAGAAGACACTGCCCGCCGGGCTCGGCCAGCAGATTATGGGCGTACAGGTCGCCATGCAGGATGCCCAGCGCGTGCAGGTGGGCCGCGGCGGACACGGCCCCGCGCGCGATGGCCAGCGCCTCGTGCGGGGTGAAGCGCCGCCCGACGTCGTAGCAGTCGCGGGTGCAGCTCGCCAGCGAAGGCGGGCCGGCCAGCGGCTGAAAGCGCGGATCGATCAGCTCCATAAGCAGCGCGGGTGGCCGCTGCGGCTCTTGCGCCAGCGGGCCAGCAACGCCGATCAGGTTGCGGTGGCGGCCAGCGGCGACGCACGCGGCCATTTCGCTGTGGGCGAGCCCGTCACTGGTCACGGCGCCCTTGAAGGTCTTCAGCGCCATCGGCCGCTCATGCCAGCGCGCCTGGCGAATGATCCCCGAGGCCCCTTCGCCGAGCACACCGCCCAGCTCCAATTCCGTCCACGGCACCGGCGGCAGCGGGTGTTCGGCGAGAATGCGCGCTTCACTGGCATCGCTGAACGGATTGCCGGCAAACGCCAGCCAGGCCAGACGGGGCAGTTCAAACAGCCAGTCCGGCAGACTCTCCAGACGATTGGCCGCAATGCGCAGCAGTTCCAGCCGCTGGCATTGAGCAAGCTGCTCGGGCAGTGCCGCCAGGCGATTGCCCGCCAGCATGAGCTTTTGCAGCCGCGTGCAGTCGCCAAGCGAGGCGGGCAGGGCGTCGAGGCGGTTATCGGTGAGGATCAGCCAGCGCAGTGCCTTGGGCAGCGCGGTCTCGGGCACCTGCTCCAGCGCGCAGGATCGGAACCCGATCATTTCCAGGCTCGGGCATGCGCCCAGTACCTCCGGCATCACGCGGAACGGGTTTTGCGAGCAGAACAGGATGCGCAGCTTGTGCAATCGGGGCAGATCGTCGGGCAGCTGCGTCAGCCGGTTTCCGGAGAGGTTGAGCACCTCCAGGCTGTCGGCCAGATCGAAGATGGCCGGCGGTAGCGCTCGCAGGTCGGCGGCCAGATCCAGCCGCGTGATGCCGGCGAGCTCGCCGCGTTCGAGTTGATCGAGGGTGTGCATGGGTAATCCGTGACATCGAAGCACTCGCAGTTTCCGGCGGCTGCCCGCCGCTGTCGAGCGTGCACGGCTCGCTCAGGTCTTTTTCACCACCAGCCAGTACGAAATACCCAGTGCAATGGTGATCAGGGCGATGCCGACGATGTGCTCGGCGCTGACCAGCGCAAGGTCCAGCACGATCACCTTGCGCGCGATCGCCATCAGCGCGGTGGCCAGCACAAGCTGAACGGGGATGATGTTCGAGCCCAGATACAGACGAATATTGATGAAAATTTCGATGGCGATCAGAACGGCGAGAAAGGCGCCGAATGTCTGCAGGATGTCTTCGATGTTGAGCAAAAGAAACGGTGGGGCGCTCAGCCGCGTGTAGAGCACGTAGACCACGTCGGCGATGCTCCAGAGGATCACCGCGACCATCAGCACCGCAAGGATGCGCACGGCGAAGCGGATGACGCGATGCAGCGATTTCAGTAACGGGTCGCTGTGATCTTCGGGAAGTTCTTCGTGGATCATGTGCCCTCCCAGCGGCGCCGGTAGCCGCGCAGGCCGCGTCGTAAAGCCATTGATGGCCTGTTCAGCATAGGCACGCCGACTGCCGGTAGCCATCGTGCGATGGTGACGGCAAGTTGCGCAGCGCACTGGCCGGAGCAGGGCATCAGGGGGAATCGGTGTTGACGTCGATAGGCATCGGAGCAGCGCCCGCCTGCGCGGTTCAGTCGAATCGACCGGCCGGACGGGTGACAGGTCAGCGACGGGCCTTGTCCGGCGCCGGCAGGCGCTCGAGTTTGCCGTTGCGGTTCAGCCTGAAGCGGGCGAAGTCCTCGGCGAGAAACAGGGCACCGTGGTAGAGGCCGGCTGCCTCCCGGCGGATGTCCTCGATCGACGGCATGCGCGAGAGATCGGGCTGGTAGCGCGGGCTGAAATGGGTAAGCACGAGATTCGCCAGGCCCCGCTCCTGGGCGAAGGTGGCCACCTGCGCTGCCGAGCTGTGGCCAAAGCGCCCCAGCCTTTCGCCGACTTCCTCGGTATAGGTGGCTTCGTGCACCAGCACCTGGGCGCGGCGGCAGGCCGCGCTCAAGAGCGTCGGGTCGTCGTTGTCGCCGCCGACCACGATGCGGCGGGGCGGGTAGGGATAGCGCAGGTAGTCGCGGCTGCGCAGGATACGCCCGCGATACAGCGCGTCGATCCCATGCTTGAGCTTGCCCCAGATCGGCCCGCGGTCGATGTCATCGGCGGCGAGTTTGTTCAGGTCGAGCTGGCTGAACGGCTGGATCTCGCTGAAGCCGTAGGCGTAGGACGGCACGCGGTGGGACAGCAGCGTGGCGTCCACCAGCCAGTTGCCGGTGCTCAACACGCCCAGCGATTCGCTGGCGACGAAACGCAGTTCGAACGGCAGGGTCAGCTCGCTCATGCGCGCGGTGACGTCGAGCCATTGCTCGATGCCAGCCGGCGCGACGATCGACAGCGGACGGGTGCGCCCCTGCATGCCGGCGGTGGCCAGCAGCCCCGGCAGGCCGTAGCAGTGATCGCCGTGGACGTGGGTGATGAAGAGAGTCTGCAGGTCATGCAGCGAGAGGGACGCGCGCAGCAGCTGGTGCTGGGTGCCTTCGCCGCAATCGACCAGATACCACGTCTTGCCGATGTCTTCGATCAGCGCCAGCGCGGTGACGTTGCGCGCCCGGGTGGGGGTGCCGGCCGATGTGCCGAGAAAGAGCAGATCCACGAAATACCTCGTCCTGCAGAGGGAAACTCGCGCGTCGTCTGCTCGTAAGACCGGAACCGGCGCCGATGATCAGCGCACTTGCGCCGAAAACAGCGCCGCGCAGCCCACCAGCTCGATCGACACGTTCTTGAAGCGACGCTCCAACTCGTGGCGCAGCGCCGGCAGCGTGTCGGCTTCGTTGCAGAAGATGCCCTTGGCGTTGTACACCGCCATCAGCCGCTGGGCCAGCGGACTGCGCGGCACGTCGCCCTGCAGCAGGGTCGCGCCGAACACCTGGGCACCGGGGTTGAGCAGCGGCTTGAGATGGTCGAACAGCACGGCCTTGCGGCGGATGTCGCCGGGCAGGCAGTGCAGCAGGTAGTTCAGCCCGAGCGAATCGAAGCGTTCGCCCTGGTAACTTACCGGCTCCAGTACGTTGCGCTGGTAGACCTCGGGCGAGTAGCGACTGATGCGATTGGCCGCGTAATCGAGCGAGTGCTCGTTCAGGTCCATCAGTGCGATGCGCGGCGTGCGGCTGGGATAGCGGGCGTGGTGCAGGAAGTAGCCAGTACCGACCCCGACATCCAGGTGGTTGGCCGACAGGTTCAGCTGATAGTGCTTGAGCAGGCGCTGGGTCGGGCATTTCCAGACGAAGCGGTTGGAGAAACCGAGCACCAGCAGGTCATACACGGGCAGGGTCAACTTGGTGTAGATCGCCTGGCCGGCGTTGACCTGTTCGAGGGAGATGTCGCTCATGGGATGTCCTTATGCAAAGCGCGAAAGGCCGGCGGCCTGCCGCGAAGGCCGGCACTCTAAGCCAAGGGCTGCGTGCCAACTAGGCGATGGAGCACAAACTGGCGGCCCGGCCCTTCCTGCCAGAGCGTTAAGGAGTCGGCAGAACCGCCTGGGTCGCCTGTTTGCCCAACGCGGCGAAACCTGCCGGCGCAGCGGCTCGCGACTTTTCAGGTATGAGTCGGCTGACAGGCGGGCGCCGTTGCAGCGCCCGCCTGCGGCTCAACCGGCCATGTTCAGGAGGATGCCGGCGGCCACCGCCGAGCCGATCACCCCGGCCACGTTCGGCCCCATGGCGTGCATCAGCAGGAAGTTCTGCGGATTGGCCTCCAGGCCGACCTTGTTCGCCACCCGGGCGGCCATCGGCACCGCGGAGACCCCGGCCGCGCCGATCAGCGGGTTGATCTGATCCTTGCTCAGGCGATTCATGATCTTGGCCATGATCACCCCCGCGGCGGTGCCGCCGGCGAAGGCGACGATGCCCAGCAGCATGATCCCCAGGGTCTTCAGGTGCAGGAAGGCATCGGCCGAGAGCTTGGAACCCACCGCCAGCCCGAGAAAGATGGTGACGATGTTGATCAGCGCATTGCGCGCGGTATCGGCCAGGCGATCCACCACGCCACATTCACGCAGCAGGTTGCCGAAGGCAAACATGCCCACCAGCGGCGCGGCATCGGGCAGCACCAGCGCCACCAGTACCGCCAGCATCAGCGGAAACACCATCTTCTCGGTGTGGCTGACGTGGCGCAGCTGGGTCATGACGATGGCACGCTCCTTCTTGCTGGTCAGCGCGCGCATGATCGGCGGCTGGATCAGCGGCACCAGCGCCATGTAGGAGTAGGCGGCCACCGCGATCGGCCCGAGCAGATCCGGCGCCAGCTTGGCGGTGACGAAGATCGAGGTCGGCCCGTCGGCGCCGCCGATGATGGCGATGGACGCCGCTTCCTGCAGGCTGAAATCCATCCCCGGCACGCCGAGGGCGCTCAGCGCCAGCGCGCCGAGCAGGGTGCCGAAGATGCCGAACTGCGCGGCGGCGCCAAGCAGCAGGGTCTTGGGGTTGGCCAGCATGGGACCGAAATCGGTCATCGCGCCGACGCCCATGAAGATCAGCAGCGGGAACACCCCGGTGGGCAGGCCCACCTCGTAGACCAGGTGCAGGATGCCGGCGCCCTCGGCCATGTTGGCCACCGGGATGTTGGCCAGCAGGCCGCCGAAGCCGATGGGAATCAGCAACAGCGGCTCGAAGCCCTTGCGGATCGCCAGGTAGATGAGGCCGAAGCAGACCAGCATCATGAAGACCTGCCCCGGTTCGATGTGGTACAGGCCGGTGCTGAACCAGAGTTTGCTCAAGGTTTCCATGGTCCGCTCCTTAGCCGATGGTCAGCAGGGTGTCGCCCACTGCCACCGCGTCGCCGACCTTGACGTTGACGCTGGCGATGGTGCCGGCCTTGAAGGCGCGGATCTCGGTTTCCATCTTCATCGCCTCGAGGATCATCACCAGATCACCTTCCTGCACCAGCTGTCCGGGCTGGGCTACCACCTTGAAGATGTTGCCGGCCAGCGGGGCGGCCTGCGGCTCGCCGGCGGACGGCGCCGGGCTGGACGCCGCCGGCGCGCCGCTGGTGCCACCGAGCGGCTTGATGCCCTCGATGTCGCCGCCGTCACTGACCTGCACCACGAACGACTTGCCGTTCACCTCGACGGTGTACACCTCCGGCTGCCCGGCCTCGCGGGTCGGTGCCTCGTGGCCGGTCGGCGCCGGCTCGAAGGCCGCCGGGTTGCCGCGGTTCTCCAGGAATTTCAGGCCGATCTGCGGGAACAGGGCGTAGGTCAGCACGTCGTCGATCTCGTCGGCGGCCAGTTTGAAGCCCTTGTCCTTGGCCAGCGCGCGCAGCTCGGCGGTGAGCTTGTCCATCTCCGGTTCGAGCAGGTCGGCGGGGCGGCAGGTGATCGGTGCGGCACCATCGAGCACCCGCGCCTGCAGCGCGGCGTTGAACGGGGCCGGCGCCGCGCCGTATTCGCCCTTGAGCACGCCGGCGGTTTCCTTGGTGATCGACTTGTAGCGCTCGCCGGTCAGTACATTGATCACCGCCTGGGTGCCGACGATCTGCGAGGTCGGCGTCACCAGCGGGATGAAGCCCAGGTCCTCGCGTACTCGCGGGATCTCGGCCAGTACCTCGTCAAAGCGCGCCAAGGCGCCCTGTTCCTTGAGCTGGCTCTCCATGTTGGTGAGCATCCCGCCGGGCACCTGGGCGACCAGGATGCGCGAGTCCACGCCCTTGAGGTTACCCTCGAATTTCGCGTATTTCTTCCGCACTTCACGGAAGTAGGCGGCGATTTCCTCCAGTAGCGTGAGCTTCAGCCCGGTGTCGCGCTCGGTGCCCTGAAACATGGCGACCACCGACTCGGTCGGCGAGTGGCCATAGGTCATCGACAGGGACGAGATGGCGGTGTCGACATTGTCGATCCCGGCCTCCACCGCCTTGAGGATGGCGACCGACGACAACCCCGCGGTCGCGTGGCACTGCATGTGGATCGGGATCGCCAGGCTGGCTTTGAGGCGCGAGACCAGCTCGAAGGCGGTGTAGGGGGTGAGGATGCCGGCCATGTCCTTGATGGCCACCGAGTCGGCGCCCATGTCCTCGATCTGTTTGGCCAGATCCACCCACATCTGCAGGGTGTGCACCGGGCTGGTGGTGTAGGAGATGGTGCCCTGGGCGTGCTTGCCGATGGCCTTGACCGCCTTCAGCGCGGTTTCCAGGTTGCGCGGGTCGTTCATCGCGTCGAACACGCGGAATACGTCAACGCCATTGATCGCGGCGCGTTCGACGAATTTTTCCACCACATCGTCGGCATAGTGCCGGTAGCCGAGCAGGTTCTGCCCGCGCAGCAGCATCTGCTGGCGGGTGTTGGGCATGGCCTTTTTCAGCGCGCGGATGCGCTCCCACGGGTCTTCGCCGAGGTAGCGGATGCAGGCGTCGAAGGTGGCGCCGCCCCAGGACTCGACGGACCAGAAGCCGACCTGATCGAGCTTGGGCGCGATCGGCAGCATGTCTTCCAGGCGGACACGGGTGGCGAGGATGGACTGGTGCGCGTCACGCAGCACCACATCGGTGATGCCCAGAGGTTGTTTGGCTGTGCTCACGGGGGCTGTCCTTGTCAGGGGCGACGCGCGCGATGGCGCGCCACGGCGATGGAAATGGCGGCGAGGGTGTCGGCGTCGGGCAGGCCGGTAGCCGGGGCGGCGGGGCTGACTGCCGCCGGCGGTGCCGGCGGGGCGCAGCGTGCGACCACGGCGGACATCAGCCGCACGCTCAGGATCAACAGGCTGAGAAAGACGAAAACGAAACCCATGCCAAACAGCATGAGTTCGACGCCCTTGAGCAGAAGTTCGGTGGATTGCATGGGCCGTGGCGCTCCTTGCTGTTGTTCTTTTTTAAGGCTGCGGGCCGGGCGAAGGCCGGCCTCGACGAAACGGTCGAAGCGGTAATGTAACCGTGCAGGCCTATATGCCAACAAAAAAAGTGTGCGCATCCGCGCGCATCGCGGGGTGCCAGGGCAGAAATCGGCCGCTGCGCGTGGCGGTTTGCAGTCTGCCTACTGCTCGGTCGGCTTGCCGGTGAAGGCGGTGATCGGTGTCTGCACCGGGCGCTCGAGGCCGTGGGCGAAGGCCTTGATGGCGTGGATCAGGGGCAGCAGGCCCTGCCAGAGCTCTTCGTCCTGCAGCAGCTTCCAGGTGCCGGTGATGCCGGGGGCGTCGTCGCCCTGCTGGGACGGGCGCTCGCGGGCCAGCTGGCTCATACCATCCTTCACGGCGAACACCACCTTGTAGAACTCTTCCGGCGGGATGCGCGACAGCGCCATGCCGAGGATCGACAGGTTCTGCAGGGCGTTGAGCGTGCCTTGCTGGTTCAACCCATTGACCAATACCTGGGCCACCTGATGGTTGGCGCCGACCAGGTCGTTGGCAAAGCGCAACACGCCTTTCTCGTGCAGGGTCTGGACCAGTCGCTCCAGTTCCTCGTGGGCGTCCGGGCCGATCCTGGCGGGCTTTGGGTCGTACTGGATGCGTTCGGCCATCAGAACCTCTCCGGGTGGTTTTCGGTGAGCGGCGGGGTGTTGTAGTCGTCGCGGTGCCATTTCACTTCCACCGGCACGCCTTCGTTGGGCGTGCGCTCGCCGTGGCGGAAGTTGCTCGCGGGCAGCGGCGAGCCACCGTTGGGGCGCAGGCGCTCCAGGCGCACGGCGGTTTCCTTGTAGGCGGGGGTGTTGACGTCGGGGTCGTGGTGCTCGCCGGTCAAGAGGTTGATCCCCGGCTTGCCCTGGTGGATGGGCATGAACAGGGTGTTCTTCGCCACCCGCTCGGTGATCAGCGCCGGCACCTCCACCGAGCCGCGCCGCGAGGTGACGCGCACCACATCGCCCTCGGCGATGCCGCGTTCGGCGGCGAGCTCCGGGCTGATCTCGACGAACCAGCTCGGCACCAGGCCGTCGATGGGCTCGGAGCGGCCGGTCTGGTTGGTGCCCTGGAAGTGTTCGAGCATCCGCCCGTTGTCGAGCATCAGGTCGAACTCGGGGTCGGTGTCCTCGTCCGGCTCTTTCCACTGAAGCGGGAAGAGCACCGCTTTCCCGTCCTCGGTGTGAAAGCCGTCGGTGTAGAGCAAGGGGGTCGGCTCGCCGTTCTTCATCGGCCAGAACAGCGACTGCCAGCCTTCGAGGCGCTCGTAGGAGATGCCCTTGAACATCTCGGCGATGCCGGCCACCTCGTCCATGATCTGGCTGGGGTGGGTGTAGCCCCAGTCGTGGCCCATGCGCTTGGCGACCTCGGTGAGGATCTGCCAATCCGGGCGGCTGTCGCCCAAGGGCGCCATGACCTGGTAGAAGCGCTGGATGCGCCGCTCGGTGTTGGTAAAGGTGCCGTCCTTCTCCACGCTCGGGCAGGCCGGCAGCACCACGTCGGCGAACTCGGCGGTGCGGCTGACGAACATGTCCTGCACCACCATGAAGTCGAGCTTCTCGAAGGCGTGGTGCACGTTGTGGCTGTCGGCATCGGAGAAGGCGGTTTCCTCGCCGATGATCCACATGGCGCGGATCTTGTCGGTGTCGGCGTCCTGCACCATGAGGAAGTTGTCCGAGCCCTTTTCCAGGGAGAGGTGCTCTTCCGGCACGCCCCAGGCCCGGGCCCACTTGGCGCGGTTCTTCGCCTCGGTGACCTTCTCGTAGCCCGGGTACATGTTCTTCAGGCAGCCGAAGTCGCTGGCGCCCTGCACGTTGTTGTGCCCGCGCATGGGGTAGCCGCCGGTGCCGGGTCGGCCGTAGTTACCGCTAACCAGCAACAGGTTGGACAGCGCGGTGCTGGTATCGGCCCCGTGGCTGTGCTGGGTGATGCCCATGGCCCAGAGCAGGCAGACGGACCTGGCCTGGCCGATCATCTCGCCCGCCGCGGCGAGCTGGTCCTGGGCGATGCCGGTGATGCTTTCGGCGTATTGCAGGGTGAAGGGCTCCAGCGATTTCCTGTACGCCTCGACCTGGTTGACCTTGTTGGCGAGGAATTCGTCATCGGCATAGCCATGCTCGAACAGGTAGCGCGACAGCGCCGAAGCCCAGACCATGTCGGTGCTGGACCTGGCGCGCAGAAACAGGTCGGCGCGCTCGGCCATCTCATGCTTGCGCGGGTCGACCACGATCAGCTTCTGTCCGCGCAGCTTCTTCGCCGCTTTCACCTTGGAGGCGATCACCGGGTGGTTCTCGGCAAGGTTACTGCCCACCAGGATCACCAGATCGGCCTGAGCAATGTCTTCGAGGGTGCCGGCATCGCCGCCGTAGCCCACGGTGCGGAACAGGCCCTTGGTGGCCGGGTTCTGGCAGTAGCGCGAGGAGTTGTCGACGCTGTTGGTGCCGATGATCGCCCGGGCGATCTTCTGGGTGAGGTAGGCCTCTTCGTTACTGGCCTTGCTCGAGCCGATGAAGCCGATGGTGCTGGGGCCGTAGGTGTCGCGGATCTCCAGCAGGCGCTTGGCGACCAGCGCCAGCGCCTCGTCCCAGCTGGCTTCTCGGAAGGCGCCGTTCTCGCGGATCAGCGGGGTGGTCAGGCGCTTGGGGCTGTTGACGAAGTCCCAGGCGAACTTGCCCTTGATGCAGGTGGAGATGCCGTTGACCGGCGCTTCCACCACCGGCTGCACCTTGAGGATGTGCCGGTCGCGGGTCCACATCTCGAAGGCGCAGCCGACCCCGCAGTAGGTGCAGACGGTCTTGGTCTTCTTGATCTCCGGCTGGCGCCAGTGCATGTCCATGTTGGAAATGGCGGTCACTGGCGGCGCGCCGATGGTGCGCTCCAGCGTCTTGACGATGTCGATCAGCGGGCGCTTGAGCGACTGGGGCAGGGCGGTGAAGGGGCCGGCGTCCGGCTGCATGGACTTTTCCATCAGCGCATTGCACGGGCAGACGGTGACGCAGTGGCCGCACTGCACGCAGCTCGAGCCGTCGATCTGCTCGCCGCCGTCCCAGAGCACCCGCGGGTGCTCGGCGGTGAAGTCGATGGAGAGCGTCTCGTTGACCTCGACGTTCTGGCAGGCCTCGACGCAGCGGCCGCAGAGGATGCACTGGTCCGGGTCGTAGGTGTAGAAGGCGCCGGAGTGATCCTTGGCGTAGGGCTTGCGCTTGAATTCGTAGCGCTGGATGGGAATGTTCATCTGCGCCATGGTGTTGTGCAGGGTGCAGTCGCCGGTGTTGTTCTCGCACAGCGTGCAGTACAGCTCGTGCTTGGCCAGCAGCCGGTCCATCCCTTCATGGCGCGCGGCCAGTGCCTTGGGGGCCTGGCTGGAGACGATCAGCCCGTCGTCGCTTTTCAGCGTGCAGCCGCGCACCAGCTTGCCGTCCACCTCCACCCAGCAGACGTCGCAGGTCTGCAGCCCGCCGAGCGAACGGTGGTAGCAGACATGCGGCAGGTCGATCTGGTGGCTGGCGAGAAAGTCGATCAGCGGGCGGTCCGCTTCGCCCTGGAGGGGCTTGCCGTCGTAGATCACCGTGCAGGGCTTGGCGTTGCTCATCAGGTCTCCTGGTGGCAAGCCTGACTGGTCCGGTGCGCGCTCTGGGGGGACTTCTCCGGTAGACCAGCCGGCGACTCGCGCGGGCAAGCGGCACAAAAAAGTGACCCCGCGCGAGGCGGGGTCGTTCAGGCGGTGGCGGACCGTGCGTCGCGCGTCAGGACACCTCTTCGTTGCCGCTCGGCTGGGCAGCCAGCGCCTGGCCGTTGCGCTTGAGCCGCGTTGCCCGCTCGGTGGTGGAAGGGTCGAGCGTCGCCAGCGCCTCGAACTGGCTGATGAACACCTGGCCGCCGAAGTGCTCGAGAAAGTGCGAGCGCTTGAGCTGGTCCATCACCGGCCCCTTCACCTCCGACAGGTGCAGCTGGATGCCCGAGGCGTGCAGGCGGGCGCTGATCGCCTCCAGGCTTTCCAGCGCGCTGGCGTCGATCAGATTCACCCCCGGGCACATCAGCACCAGGTGCTCGGCCTGCGGGTGCTGGCCGGCCAGCTCAGCGATGCGATCCTCCAGATAGCGGGCGTTGGGGAAATACAGGCTCTCGTCGACGCGGATCGACAGCACCTTCGGGCTCTCCACCACGGCGAAGCGCTCGACGTTGCGAAAGTGTTCGCTGCCGGGCAACTGGCCGACCACCGCGATGTGCGGCTGGCTGGTGCGCCAGAGAAACAGCAACAGCGACAGCGCCACGCCCAGCAGCACGCCGAACTCCACATGCACCAGCAGCACCCCGGCCATGGTGGCGACCATCGCCGCGCCATCCTGCCGCGAATAGCGCCAGGTGCGGCCAATGGCTTTGATATCCAGCAGGGTGAGGATGGCGACGATGATGGTCGCCGCCAGCACCGCAGTGGGCAGGTGGTAGAACAGCGGGGTGAAGAACATCACCGTCAGGGCGATGCCCAGCGCGGTGAGCGCCCCGGCGGCCGGGGTCTGCGCGCCGGCCTCGAAGCTGACCACGGTGCGCGACAGCCCGCCGGTAACCGGCATGCCGCCGCTGAAGGCAGCCGCCAGGTTGGCCGAGCCCAGTCCGACCAGTTCCTGATTCGGTTCGATGCGCTGGCGACGTTTGGCGGCGAAGGTCTGCGCCACCGACACCGACTCGACGAAGCCGATCAGGCTGATCAGCACGGCGGCCGGCAGCAGATCCAGCGCCAGCGAAGGGTCCAGCGCCGGCAGGCTCAACGCGGGAAAACCCTGCGGCACCGCGCCGACCACCTTGACCCCGGTCGCGGCCAGGTCGAAGGCCCAGACCACGCCGATCGCCAGCAGCAGCGCCACCACCGGGCCGGTGCGGGCGAGCAGGCTGGCGCGGGCGGCATTCATCCCGCGCGCCTTGAGCCAGCCGGCCAGGCGGGTGCGGGTCAGGTGCAAAAAGAGCAGGGTGCTGGCGCCGATCGCCAGCGTCGGCACATGGGTATCGGGCAGATGCTGCAGCAGGCTGGGGATCAGCTGCAGGGCGTTCTCGCCGCTGGCCTGGATGCCGAGGATGTGCTTGAGCTGGCCGAGGGTGATGAGAATCGCCGAGGCGCTCATGAACCCGGAAATCACCGGGTGACTCAGGAAGTTGGCGAGAAAGCCCAGACGCAGCAGCGCCATCGCCAGCAGCACCCCACCCGAGAGCAGGGCCAGCAGCAACGCCGCCGCGGCGTACTCGGCACTGCCGGCGGCGAACAGCGGGCCGAGCACGCTGGCGGTCAGCAGGGCGATCACCGCCGCCGGGCCGACCGCCAGCGTCCGGCTGGTGCCGAACAGCGTGTAGGCGATCAGCGGCAGGATGCTGGCGTACAGCCCCATCACCGGCGGCAGGCCGGCGAGCATGGCGTAGGCCAGGCTCTGCGGAATCAGCATCAGGGTGACGATCACCGCAGCCAGGCCGTCCTTCACGGCCCAGTCGCGGTTGTACTGCCGCGCCCATTCCAGGCACGGCAGCATGCGGGCGAGCCGCCTGGGCATCTAGCGTTTCTCCTCGGTGAAGTTGCAGGCCGCCGGCAGTTCGGCCGGGCGCGGCTCGTGGTCGAGGTGCTTGGGCTCGGCCAGCCACTCGTGGCCCTTGAGCATCAGGTCGAAGTAGATGCCGGGCATCCACTTGGCCTTGAGGTTCCAGGCCAGCCGGCGCGGCACGGTGGGGTCGAAGGGGAAGGTGGGCAGCAGTTTTCCGCCGTAGCCGAACTCGGCGAGGATCACCTTGCCGCGCTCCACGGTCAGCGGGCAGGAGCCGTAGCCGTCGTAGATCGCCCGCAGGCCGTGGCCGGTGAGCGTGGCAAGGACGTTCTCGGCGACCACCGGGGCCTGCTTGCGCACCGCGGCGGCGGTCTTTGCGTTGGGCGCCGAGCACACATCACCCAGGCTGAAGATGTTGCCGTAGCGTGGGTGGCGCAGGGTTTCGTGGTCCACCTCGACCCAGCCGTCGGCATTGGCCAGCACGCTCTGGCGGATGAACTCCGGCGCGCGCTGCGGCGGCACCAGGTGCAGGAAGTCGAAATCCTTCTCCACCGTGCGGCTCTGCCCGTCGGCGCCGGTGACCTTGAACCAGGCCTTGTGCGCCGGCCCGTCGACGGCGATCAGGTTGTGGTTGAAGTGGAGGTTGGCGCCGTAACGCTCGACGTACTTCATCAGCGGCGGGACGAAGTCCGCCACGCCGAACAGCACCGCGCCGGCCGAGCAGAAATCCACCTGGATATCGGACAGCACGCCCTGTTTCAGCCACCAGTCGCAGGACAGGTACATGGCCTTCTGCGGCGCGCCGGCGCACTTGATCGGCATCGGCGGCTGGGTGAACAGCGCCTTGCCCTTGCGCAGCGCCTGCACCAGCTGCCAGGTGTAGGGTGCCAGCTCGAACACGTAGTTGCTGGTGACGCCGTTCTTGCCGAGGGTTTCCTTCGCGCCCTCGATGGCGTCCCAGTTCAGCGCCAGGCCCGGCGCCACCACCAGCGCCTTGTAGCCCAGGCGGCTGCCGTCTTCGAGTACCACCTGCTGCTGCTCGGGCTCGAAGCCGACCGCGGCGGCGTGGATCCACTGCGCCTTGGCCGGAATGCAGCGGCCCATCTCGCGTTCGGTGTCGTTGCGCTCGAACACCCCGGCGCCGACCAGCGTCCAGCCCGGCTGGTAGTAGTGGCGCTCGCGCGGCTCGACGATGGCCACCCGCAGGTTCGGCGCGCGCTTGAGGATGCTGGCGGTGACCGCGCAGCCGGCCGCGCCGCCACCGATCACCAGCACGTCGTATTTCGGGGTGTGCCCGCCCTGCGGCGCCTTCAGCGGCTGGTTGGGCAGGGTACGGAAGCGCTCTTCGAGCTGCGGGCGCAGTGCGGTCAGGTCGTAGCCGGCGCCTTTGGCGGTGTCCAGCAGGGCATCCGGGTCCAGGTGATGGGCTTCGGCCAGCGCCCAGAGGGTGGTCGAGCGGGTGCCGGTGCGGCAGAAGGCGAGTACCGGGCCCTTGACCTCGTCGAGCAGCTGGCGGAACTGCGCGACATCCGCCGCGCCGATCTGCCCGGAGACCACCGGCTGATGGCGGTAATCCAGACCCACGGCGCGGGCGGCCGCTTCGATGGCGGCGCTGGCCGGCTGATCCTCGGCTTCGCCGTCCGGGCGGTTGTTGATCACGCTGCGGTAGCCGGCGGCGGCCAGCGCACCCATGTCGGCCGGCTCGAGCTGGGCGGACACGGCGATGAACGGGGTAAGGCGCTTGATCGGTTGCATAGTTGTCGTTCTCCGTATCAACGAGCCGGCATCAGAGAGCGTTCAGCGGGATCTTCAGGTAGCGCATGCCGTTGCTGTCGGGCGGCGGCAGCTCGCCGGCGCGCATGTTCACTTGCACCGAGGGCAGGATCAGCTTGGGCATGTCGAGGGTCGCGTCGCGGGCCTGGCGCATGGCGACGAAGTCCTCCTCGCTGACTCCTTCATGCACGTGGACGTTGTGCAGGCGCTCTTCGCCAACGCTGGTCTGGTACAGGTACTGCTCGCGGCCCGGCGCCTTGTAGTCGTGGCACATGAACACGCGGGTCTCGCCGGGCAGCTCGAACAGCTTGCGGATCGACTGGTAGAGCGTGCGCGCATCGCCACCGGGGAAGTCGCAGCGGGCGGTGCCGTAGTCGGGCATGAACAGCGTGTCGCCGACGAACGCGGCATCGCCGATCAGGTAGGTCATGCAGGCCGGGGTATGGCCGGGGGTGTGGATCGCCCGCGCCTCCATGCCGCCGACCTGGAAGGTTTCGCCGTCGCGGAACAGGTGGTCGAACTGGCGCCCGTCGGTGGCGAACTCCGGCTCGGCGTTGAACAGCTGGGCGAAGGTGTTCTGCACCACGGTGATGCGATCGCCGATGCCGAGGCTGCCGCCGAGCTGTTGCTTCAGGTAGTGCGAGGCGCTCAGGTGATCGGCATGCACGTGGGTCTCGAGGATCCACTGCACGGTGAGGTCATGGGCGCGCACGTAGGCGATCAGCTGATCGGCGCTCTTGTGCGAGGTACGCCCGGAGTTGGGCTCGTAGTCCAGCACCGAGTCGATCAGCGCGCACTGGCGGGTCTGCGGGTCGCTGACCACGTAGCTGTAGGTGAAGGTGGCTTCGTCGAAGAAGGCTTCGACATGCGGACGCGAAGCGGCAGCGGCAGTCATGGCATTCATACTCCATGGGGTATGTGGATACTCCAGAGAGTAAATCATCTTAAGGAATAAGCTTAGATTTGTTTCGCATAAGAGAGCGGCCGATATTCCAGTCGCAGGCGCTGCCAAGGCCCGCTCGCGGCGCTGCCGTCGACGGTCAAGACATCGATGTATGAGCTGAAACAGTGATGTAACATCTATCACTTACCCTTTCACGCGCGCCGGGAGCCTTGCCGTGAGCTTTCTCGCCCTGTTCGTCAGCCTGCCGGCGAAGGCCTCTACCGGCCGCATGCGCGTTTGGCGGTCGCTGAAGGCGATCGGCTGCGCCACGCTGCGCGATGGCGTGTATCTGTTGCCGGATGCCGAGGCGCACGCCACCGCGCTCGCCGACGTCGCCGCCCAGGCCGTGCAGGTCGGCGGCAGCGCCGAGGTCTATCGGCTGTCCGGCAGCGATTCGGCGCAGGAGGCCGCGCTCTGCGCGCTATTCGACCGCTCGGGGGAATACGCCACGCTGGCCGAGGAGGTGAGGGCGCTCGAACGCGAGCTGGCCACGCTCGATGGGCCAACGGCGATGCGCAGATTGCAGCCCCTGGCGCGGCGCTTCGAGCAGCTGGCGCGGCTGGATTTCTTCCCCGGCGAGGCGCAGCGCCAGACCCGCGCGCTGATCGATGCCTTGCGAGCGGGCATCGGCCGCCGCCTGTCGCCGGATGAGCCCACGGCATGCCAGGCGCCGATCCCGCGGCTCGATCCCGCCGCGCATCAGGGCCGCGTCTGGGCGACCCGCGCCAGACCCTGGGTGGACCGACTGGCCAGCGCCTGGCTGATCCGCCGCTTCATCGACCCGGCGGCGCAGATCGTCTGGCTGGCGCGTCCAGCCGATTGCCAGCCCGGCTGGCTGGGTTTCGACTTCGACGGCGCCACCTTCAGCCACGTCGGCGCGCGGGTCACCTTCGAGACCCTGCTGGCGAGCTTCGATCTGGACTCGAGCGCCGCGCTGGTGCGCATGGGCGAGCTGGTGCACTGCCTGGACGTGGGCGGGCTGCCGGTGCCGGAGGCCGCCGGCATCGAGGCGCTGCTCGGTGGCCTGCGCGACTGCGAAGCCGATGACGACGCGCTGCTGGCGCGTGCCTGTGAAGTATTCGATTGGCTGTTGAAACATTACGAGGACAACACCGCATGACCGCGCCAACCCCGCCGCGCCCGGCTCATCCGCCGTTCTGGGAGGCTTTCCTGTACTGGCTGAAGCTGGGCTTCATCAGTTTCGGCGGGCCCGCCGGACAGATTTCCATCATGCATCAGGACCTGGTCGAGCGCCGGCGCTGGATCTCCGAGCAGCGTTTTCTGCACGCGCTCAACTACTGCATGCTGCTGCCGGGGCCGGAGGCGCAGCAGCTGGCCATCTACATCGGCTGGCTGCTGCACCGCACCTGGGGCGGCATCATCGCCGGGGTGCTGTTCGTACTGCCGTCGCTGTTCATCCTGGCGGCGCTTACCTACGTGTACTTGGCTTTCGGCGACCTGGCCTGGGTGCAGGGCGTGTTCAACGGCATCAAGCCGGCAGTGGTGGCCATCGTGCTGTTCGCCGCCTGGCGCATCGGCTCGCGCGCGCTGAAAAACGGCGTGCTGTGGACGCTGGCCGGCGCCTCGTTCGTTGCCATCTTCGTGTTCGGCGTGCCGTTTCCCTACATCGTCGTCGCTGCCGGCCTGCTCGGGGTCATCGGCGGCAAGCTGCTGCCGGGCAAGTTCCGCCTCGGCGCAGGACATGGCGCCTCGCACGCGCATTACGGCCCGGCGGTGATCGACGATGACACCCCACGGCTGGCCCACACGCGCTTTCGCTGGCCGTACCTGGTGGTACTGCTGGCGGTGGCGCTGGCGCTGTGGGCGGCGGTGATGGCGCTGCTCGGCGCGCCGGTGCTGCGCGACATGGGCGAGTTCTTCAGCAAGGCCGCGCTGGTGACCTTCGGCGGCGCCTATGCGGTATTGCCGTACGTCTATCAGGGCGGGGTAGAGCAGCACCAGTGGCTGACCGGCACGCAGATGATCGACGGCCTGGCGCTGGGGGAAAGCACGCCGGGGCCGCTGATCATGGTGGTGTCCTTCGTCGGTTTCGTCGGCGCCTGGACCAAGCAGATCTTCGGCCCGGATGCGCTGCTGTTGGCCGGCTTTGCCGGCGCGTCGGTGGCGACCTTCTTCACCTTCCTGCCGAGCTTCGTGTTCATCCTCGCCGGCGCGCCGCTGGTGGAATCGACCCGCGGCGACCTGAAGTTCACCGCGCCACTCACCGCGATCACCGCGGCGGTGGTAGGGGTGATCCTCAACCTGGCGATCTTCTTCGGCTGGCATGTGATCTTTCCGCAGGCCAGCGCCGCCGAGCCGTTCTCCGGCGGCATCGCCTGGTTCGATGCGCTGGTTGCGCTGGCGGCGTTCATCGCCCTGTGGAAGTACAAGCAGGACATCATGAAGGTACTGGCCGTCTGCGCGGTGATTGGCCTTACCTACAGCTACCTGACCTGAGCCCGGAACATCGGCCGGATTCGGCCTTCTCAGTGCATACCAGGGTATGCCCAAGCGCACCGAGGAGGCCGCATGCTGATATTCGAACCGATCTACACCGAGGGCCTTGCGCAGATCTCCTACCTGGTCGGCGACAGCTCGGCCGCGGTCGCCGCGGTGATCGACCCGCGCCGCGACATCGACATCTATGTGCAGCGCTCGCGCGAGCTGGGCCTGCGCATCGCCTACGTGATCGAAACCCACATTCACGCCGATTTCGCCTCCGGCGCCCAGGCGCTGGCCGCGCGCAGTGGCGCCGAGCTGGTCGGCGGCGTCTCCGATGCCTACGGTTTCAGCCTGCGGCAGCTGCAGGACGGCGAGCGGCTGGTGCTGGGTCAGCTGATGCTCGAAGTGCTGCACACACCCGGTCACACCCCGGAGCACCTGTCGCTGCTCTTGTATGACGCCAGGCAGGGCAGCGAGCCGTTTGCGCTGTTTACCGGCGACACGCTGTTCAACCTCGATGTCGGCCGGCCGGATCTGCTGGGGCAGGGCAGTGAGCGGACCCTGGCGGCGCAGCTGTACCACTCGCTGTTCGACACCTACCGCCAGCTCGGCGACCGCATGGAAATCTACCCCTGCCATGGCGCCGGCTCGGCCTGTGGCAAGTCCATCGGCGACCGCCGGCAATCCACCCTGGGCAACGAGCGGCTGTTCAATCCGGCACTGAACGAGGCGCGCGACGAGCAGGCGTTCGTCGACTGGCTGCTGGCCGACATGCCCGAGCCGCCGCGCCATTACGCACGGCTGAAGAAACTCAACGCCGCACCGGCCAGCCCCGGCGATGGGCCGGGCCTGCCGCCGCCGTTGAGTCCGCAGGATTTTGCCGAAGCGCTGGACGACCTGGCCGCCGTGCAACTGGTGGATCTGCGCTCGCAGCTGGCCTTTGGCGGCGGCCATGTGCCCGGCGCGCTGAACATCGGCGCGGGCAGCGCGTTCGCCAACTGGGCCGGCTGGATGCTCGACGACCGCCGGCCGATCTACCTGATCGGCGAGAGCGCTGCGCAGGTGCAGGAGGCCGTGCTGGCGCTATATCGCATCGGCCTGGATCAGATCGCCGGGTATCTGCGCGGCGGCATGAGCGACTGGCAGAACGCCGGACGGCCGCTGGTGGGCATCGGCCAATGGACGGTGCAGGAGCTGGAACGCCAGCGCCAGCAGCAGTCGCTGCAGCTTCTCGATGTGCGCACCGAGCAGGAATGGCGCCAGGGCCATGTGCCCGGCGCCCGCCAGCTGTTCGTCGCGCATCTGGACGAGCGCCTGGGCGAGCTGGACCCGGGCCTGCCCACGGTGACCTACTGCGGTTCGGGCTATCGCGCGTCGCTCGCCGCGAGCGTGCTCAAGCGCCACGGTTTTGCCCAGGTCATCAACGTGCCCGGTTCCTGGCAGGCCTGGAGCGCCGCGGGGCTGCCGGTGGCGCAACCGGACTGATCAGGACGCCGGCACGCCGAACGTCAAACCGCTGGAAAGCGCGGCGCCGAAGCCGAACCAGAGCAGCGCCCAGGTCAGCGTCAGTGCCATGCCGCCGAGCCAGATGCCCAACGCGATCTGCAGCGTCAGCGAGCGGCGCGACTCGTTTCGCGCCGGCCGGTGCTGATGGTCACGCTCGGCGCGCAGGTCGGAGAAATCGTCATGCATGATTCGAAGCTTCCGTTGAGTTGTACGGCGGGCGCGAAGCATGCGGATAGACGGCAGGCTGTGCAACAGCGAGCCAGGCGATTTCGCCTGGGGGAGGCGGGTGAGGGCAATCGGTTGCCGATAGCCACAAATGAGAGCGAAGGTTACGCGCAGGCGATTGCCTTATCGCAGCGAAATTAACAACCCATCCGAGCTGTTCCAATTGCCGGAGCGAAAACGCAACCGACCCGGCAGTCGCGAAGACACCTGCAGTAAGCTTTCGATTAGTTCGACATTGTTAAACCGCAAACGCCAGCATCGCAGCACACAGCCAAGTGTTCATGGGTGAAGTTGTGCGTAATTGGGAATGCCCGGGCGCGTCAATATCAAAGGGTGATTGACGAGGACGGGTAGAACAGGGTGTTGGCAACCAACAGAGCAACCCAGAGACCGATTTCCGCCGTTTCGGTGATCGGCTGGATACGTCTGATCGCGCCATACACGTGAACGATCAGCATCAGGGTGAACACCACGAACAGAATGTCGAAGGCATAACTGAAGCTTGTCCCGGTCGTTGAAGAGCGAAGCATTGCCGCTTCGACCACGAGAATGAAAGCGCCGAGGCAACGGCCGAAATAAATCGCCAGATGCTGATGTTCCGGAATCGTCCAGCGCATCAAGCGGGCCCAGGTCAGTGGCACCAGGAAGATGGGCAGCGCAAAGAAGAGGGTGGTGCAGATCATCAAGACCGTAATGTATTCGTGGCTGTATTGCGAGTAGTACCCGAGCATGGCAATTCCTTTTCTCTCAAGATCCAGTAAAGGTTTTTGTTTTTTTGCTCTGGCTAACAACCCAGAGGTTTTTGCGCGATATATGACCGTGGCGGAATTTCAGTGCCCGGTCTGCGACCCTTGAAATCAACTTTCAGGTGATTCAGCGGGCAAGACGGTTATATCGGGATTGCGGGGTGGTGACCGAACAAGGAGACCGATGTTCGGTTGTTTTGCGCAACGATCACTGATCGGGCAAATGGCAAGGCGGGACTCGACTGGTGCATCACATATTCCCTTGTTTCATACAGGCTAGATCGCTGTAAGTTGCATTCCTTTTGCGGGCTATAGAATTGATGGGTGAATTAAACCTTGTCAACGAGTCAGGTAAATTCCTCTACCAAATGACAATGAATTGAGCGGGTCTACATACTGCTGGACGAGATGGCGGATTGCCTGTTTGGTTCTTTGGTATTAGCGATCGATGCGTTATCTGTGTTTGGTCGAACATCAAACGGCCATGTTCGTTGCGCTCAGGTTAGGGATCGGCTTCGCCTGGTATCGGACTGCCGGCGGTTTTGGAGCGGCCAGCGTTTTGGCGTATCGGGATACGCGGTGTCGAGCGCCGAGTTGCCGGCAACGCGATCAACCGACGCCGGCCTGGCGCTAGCGGTGCCTTAAGGCGACCAACTGGGGCCGAACCCGTGTGGTCGGATGGCTGTGACGGTGCTGCCGTCCGAACGCCAGACCGCCAAGAGGCCGGTGATTGTGCAAATCGGTTCGTGCGATTACAGGCACGAGGGCCCGTGTAGGACCTCCCGCACGCCGTAACGATACTTCGCATAATGTATATTATGTTAAATTATGGAAATGCTCCGTTGGCGTCAGGTGCCGCCTTTGCTTCGTCGGGCGCCTTGCTTAGCGCGCGCCGCTCGAATCTCTCCTGCCGGCAATCGGTCGCGGCAGCCGTTTGGCGTGCCACGAAAGCTGGCGTGATTCGCCAGCCCGCTGCCGACTGACCTCCGCGCGCCCTGCAACATGGCGCGGGATCGCGGCGTGCGGCAAGCGACCTTCGCGGCGCAACACTTGCGGCGAATCGGCGCGGCGCACGGCGTGTCAGACCGCTGGCCATGGGCAATTTGAATCACGATACTTCGCCGCTTCGATCGCGGGGAACCTAGCCGCTGCGCTATCGAACTAACAGCAGTCCGATTTTGGAGAAGACAGATGGATCTTTGGGTAGCGTTTCAGGCATTGATACTCGGGCTGGTCGAGGGACTGACAGAGTTCCTACCGGTTTCCAGTACTGGCCACCAGATCATCGTCGCCGACCTGATCGGTTTCGGTGGCGAACGTGCGCTGGCGTTCAACATCATCATTCAGCTCGGCGCGATCCTCGCGGTGATCTGGGAGTACCGCAGCAAGATCATCGGCGTCGTGCGCGGTCTGCCCAACGATGCCGGCGCGCAGCGCTTCACCGTCAACCTGATGATCGCGTTCTTCCCCGCCGTGGTGCTGGGTGTCGCCCTGTCCGATCTGATTCACCACTATCTGTTCAACCCGATCACCGTGGCCACCGCGCTGGTAATCGGTGGTGTCATCATGCTCTGGGCGGAAAAGCGCAAACACGCCATTCGGGCCGAGACCGTGGACGACATGGACTGGAAACTGGCGCTCAAGGTCGGTTGCGCCCAGTGTCTGGCGCTGGTTCCGGGGACTTCGCGCTCCGGCTCGACCATCATCGGCGGGCTGTTGTTTGGCCTGTCGCGCAAGGCGGCCACCGAGTTCTCCTTCTTTCTGGCCATGCCGACCATGGTCGGCGCCGCCGTCTATTCGGGCTACAAGTACCGCGACCTGTTCGTGGCCAGCGACCTGGTGGTGTTTGCCATTGGCTTTGTCACCGCGTTCATCTTCGCCATGCTCGCGGTGCGTGCGCTGCTCAAGTTCATCGGCCACCACAGCTATGCGGCTTTTGCCTGGTATCGGATCGCCTTTGGGCTGTTCATCCTGCTGACCTGGCAGCTGGCGTGGATCGACTGGAGCACGGCCGTTGCCTGAGTCGCTGCGACGATCTGCTCACTCCGGCTGCCTGCCCGTGCGTGGTAACGTGCTGGCCTTCCGCTGCCCAAATAAGGTGAATTCGATGTTCCGCCGCCTGTTGCTCGCGGTCTGCTGCGCCGCTGCCGTCCCCGCCTTTGCCCAGCAACATAGCCATGATCACGCCGAGGCCGCCGCCCAGGCTCCGTTGCAGGGGCCGCTCATCGAGCAGGTCTGGTCGCGTGCCATGCCGCCCACCTCGCCCACCGGTGCGGTGTATTTCACGCTGAGTAACCCGACTGACCAGGCCGACCGCCTGATCGGCGCCGCCACCGAGCGCGCGGACAAGGCCGAGCTGCACGAACACGCGCACGAGAACGGCCTGATGCGCATGCGCCATGTCGAGGCCATCGAGCTGCCGGCGCACGGCCGTATCGACTTCGTCCCCGGCGGTTACCACGTGATGCTGTTCGGTCTAAAGCAGCCGCTGGTGGCGGGTGATCGTTTTGCCGTCACCTTGCAGTTCGAGCATGCAGGGGCCGTGCAAACCGAGGTCCAGGTGCTCGATCAGCCGCCGGCGACTGGCCACGGCCACATGCATCACTGAGTAGTTCTGCGTACAAAAAAGGGGCTTTCGAGCCCCTTTTTCTTTGCTGCCGCCTCAGCCAAGGCCGGTGGGCGTGCGCATGGTGACGAACTCCTCGGCCGCCGTGGGGTGAATCCCCATGGTTTCGTCGAACACCTGCTTGGTGGCGCCCGCCTTCAAAGCCACGGCCAGGCCCTGCATGATTTCGCCGGCATCTGGGCCGATCATGTGACAACCGAGCACCCGATCGGTGTCGGCATCGACCACCAGCTTCATCAGGCTGCGCTCCACGCTGTCGGTCATGGTCAGCTTCATCGGGCGGAATCGGCTCTCGTAGAGCTTGAGCTTGTAGCCCTTGGCCCTCGCCTCCTCCTCGGTCAGGCCCACGGTGGCCATGTTTGGCAGGCTGAACACGGCGGTCGGGATCAACTTGTAATCCACCGGGCGATATTGCTCGGGCTTGAACAGCCGGCGCGCCACCGCCATGCCCTCGGCCAGCGCCACCGGAGTGAGCTGCACGCGGCCGATCACATCGCCGATGGCGAGGATCGATGGCACCGAGGTGCGGTACTCATCGTCCACCGCGATGTAGCCGCGCTGGTCAAGGGCGACGCCCGCCGCCTCCAGCCCCAGCTGGTCCAGCATCGGCCGGCGGCCGGTGGCGTAGAAGATGCAGTCCGCCTCCAGCGCCCGACCGTCCTTGAGGGTCGCGCGCAGGCAGCCGTCGGCCTGCTTGTCGATCCGCGCGATGTCGGCGTTGAACAGCAGGTCGATGCCTTTTTTCAGCAGCTCGTCCTTCAGGTGCTCGCGCAGCGACTGGTCGAAGCCGCGCAGGAACAGCTCGCCCCGGTACAGCAGGTGCGTTTGTGCGCCGCAGCCATGGAAGATCGACGCAAATTCGACGGCGATGTAACCGCCACCGACCACCAGCACCCGTTGCGGCAATTGCGGCAGGTAGAACGCCTCGTTGGAAGTGGTGATGTGCTCGCGGCCGGGAATATCCGGCACCTGTGGCCAGCCACCGGTGGCGATGAGGATGTGCTCGGCGCTGTAGGTCTGGCCGGCGACTTCCACGGTGTGGGCATCGACGATGCGGGCATGCGCCTCGAGCAGCGTCACGCCGCTGTCGGTCAACAGGCGCTTGTAGATGCCGTTCAGGCGAAGGATCTCGTGGTCCTTGTTGGCGATCAGCGTCTGCCAGTCGAAACGCGCGCCGTCCACCTGCCAGCCATAGCCGGCTGATTGGGCGATGTCCTCGCGGTAGTGCGCGCCGTAGACCAGAAGCTTTTTCGGGACGCAGCCGACGTTGACGCAGGTGCCGCCCAGGTAGCGGCTCTCGGCCACCGCCACGCGCGCGCCGAAACCGGCGGCGAAACGCGCAGCGCGTACGCCACCCGAGCCGGCGCCGATGACGAACAGATCGAAGTCAAATGCCATGCGAGATAGTCTCCTTCCCAAGATGCGTGAGCATAACCCAGAGCCCGATGGAGCCCACCATGCGCCCTACCCTCACCCATGTGGCCTTGCACGTGCCCGACCTGGACGCCTGCATCGACTTCTATTCGAGCTTCTGCGGCATGCAGGTGTTTCACCAGCGCGCCGGCAAGGGCTCGCGCATCGTCTGGATGGCCGAGCCGGGCAAGGAGCGCGAGTTCATCTTGGTGATCATGCCCGGCGGTCGTGACCGGCAGCTGGCCGATGACGACTACAGCCATTTCGGTTTCGCGCTTGAAAGCCGCGAAGCGGTAGACGAAATCGCCGAGCGCGCACGACTCGCCGGGTGCCTGATCTGGGCGCCGCGGGACGAACCGTTCCCGGTCGGCTACTACTGCGGCGTGCGGGACCCGGCCGGAAATTACGTCGAGTTCAGTTACGGCCAGCCGCTCGGGCCCGGTGCCGAGGAGCTGCCGGCGCCCTGAGTCGCTGTTGCCGGGCAGGCGGCCGAGGCTTGCGCCGTTCTTCACCCTACGGCTGCGAGGTGTAGGGCGGGGCCACCGTCAGCTACGTAGCGGCCCGGCGGTGGCCAAGGCTGCGCCGTTGACCACCCTGCGCCGACTAGTGGCCGCGCGTAGGCTCGCCATGGCGATTAACGTCTTCAAACCCCTAAAACGAAACGGGCCACCCGAAGGTGGCCCGTTGGTGAACGACGAAGGCTTAGAACGCCTTGCCGGTCAGGTAGAAGTTTTCGTAGCAGTAGTTGGTCGCCTCGATGTAGCCCTCGGCGCTACCGCAGTCAAAACGCTGGCCCTTGAACTTGTAGGCCAGCACGCAGCCTTCCTGGGCCTGCTTCATCAGGGCGTCGGTGATCTGGATCTCGCCGCCCTTGCCCGGAGGGGTCTGTTCGATCAGGTCGAAGATGTCCGGCGTCAGGATGTAGCGGCCGATCACCGCCATGTTGGTCGGCGCGTCTTCGGCCTTGGGCTTCTCGACCATGTGGCTGACACGGAAGATGTCGTCACGGATCGGCTCGCCGGCGATCACGCCGTACTTGTGGATCTCGCTTTCCGGCACTTCCATGATGGCGACGATGGAGCAGCGGAACTGGTTGTACAGTTTGACCATCTGCGCCAGGACGCTGTCGCCTTCGGGGTTCAGGCAGAGGTCGTCCGCCAGTACCACGGCGAACGGCTCGTCGCCGATCAGCGGGCGACCGGACAGGATCGCGTGACCCAGGCCCTTCATCTCGATCTGGCGGGTGTAGGAGAAGGTGCACTCGTCGATCAGGCGACGAATGCCGACCAGGTACTTCTCCTTGTCGGTGTTGCGGATCTGGTGCTCGAGTTCGTAGCTGATGTCGAAGTGGTCTTCGAGGGAGCGCTTGCCGCGGCCAGTGACCATGGCGATCTGTCGGAGTCCTGCCTCCAGGGCTTCTTCAACCCCGTACTGGATCAGAGGCTTGTTGACCACCGGCAGCATCTCCTTGGGCATCGCCTTGGTCGCCGGCAAAAAACGCGTGCCGTAGCCGGCTGCGGGGAAGAGGCATTTCTTGATCATGAGAGTCCTTGAGGGTGAGGTTCCAGTTACGACACTGCTCCTGCTTCACACAGCAGCTGCCTTGCCAGGCTGTTGAAGACGATCAGTCGGCGACCTCGTAAGGAGTGAAGAGTTCGTCGACAGGGCTAGCGCCTGTGGCCTACGACCAGCGTTTTCCAAAAGGGTTCGATATTTTCTTGCCATTACCGTCAAGGCAGCCATCAGCCAGCGAAAAAGCTGATCCAGGCGGCATTAGCCTGCACTTCGGCACGGTAAATGTCCATTGGCCAGCACGGCTGCGGCACATGCCCGCGCACGCTACGCTGAACACAGTTCAACCCGCTGCAGGAAGGCCCCGATGAGCAGCCAAAGTCTTCATCTGACGCTGGACGAAATGCTGCAAGCGCAGCTGGAAGACGCGGCCCGCCGGCGCGGTTGTCCGCCGCATCTGCTGCTCAAGCAGGCGCTGCTCGACGCCCTGGCCAACGAGCCCGCCTGCCCGGCGCCGCTGTCTGCCAGTCTGCCGCTGCTGCGGTCATTTTCCGTGCTGGCCGATGCCCTGCAGCCGCAAGCGCCGTTGCGCGCAGCGATCACCGCGGCCTGCCGCCAGAGCGAGCCGGACGCGGTCGCGCAGCTGCTGGATGCGGCAGCGCTGAGCGAGGACGAGGCGCAGGCGGCCGAGACTCTGGCCCTGCAGCTGGCCGGTCGGCTGCGCGAGCGTCCGGCGGGGCGCGATGCCAACGGGCGGGTGCAGGCGCTGTTGCAGGAGTTCTCCCTGTCGACCCAGGAAGGCGTGGCGCTGATGTGCCTGGCCGAAGCGCTCCTGCGCATCCCCGACACTGCCACCCGCGATGCGCTGATCCACGACAAGGTCC
This sequence comes from Pseudomonadaceae bacterium, assembly GCA_030602315.1. Classification (GTDB taxonomy): domain Bacteria; phylum Pseudomonadota; class Gammaproteobacteria; order Pseudomonadales; family Pseudomonadaceae; genus Azomonas. The sequence continues at coordinate 85,394 of JAUVZY010000012.1, forward strand.
GCCAGGGCAACTGGCAGACGCACCTCGGCCACAGCCAGAGCCTGTTCGTCAACGCCGCAACCTGGGGGCTGCTGGTCAGTGGCAAGCTGGCCGGCCCGAGCAGCGCCGGCAGCCTGGGCAGCGCGCTCAACCGCGCCTTGGCGCGCGGCAGCGACCCGTTGATTCGCCGCGCGATGGATCTGGCGATGCGCCTGCTGGGCGAGCAGTTCGTGGCCGGGCGCAGCATCGACGAAGCCCTGACCAAGGCTGCGCCCCGCGAGGCCGCCGGCTTTTGCCACTCCTACGACATGCTCGGCGAAGCGGCACTGACCGCCGAGGATGCCCGCCGCTATTTCAGCGCGTATGAGGCGGCCATCCACGCCATCGGTGGCGCCGCGGCCGGGCGCGGCATCTACGCAGGCCCCGGCATCTCCATCAAGCTCTCGGCATTGCACCCGCGCTACAGCCGTGCCCAGCGCACCCGGGTGATGGGCGAGCTCTACCCTGCCCTGTATGCGCTGGCCGCCCTCGCCCGGCGTTACGACATTGGTCTGAACATCGACGCCGAAGAAGCCGATCGCCTGGAATTGTCGCTCGATCTGCTCGAGCGCTTGTGCTTCGAGCCGGAGCTGGCCGGCTGGGATGGCCTGGGCTTTGTCGTGCAGGCCTACCAGAAGCGCTGCCAGGCGGTAATCCGTTACCTCGTGGAGCTAGCCGCGCGCAGCCGGCGCCGACTGATGGTGCGGCTGGTCAAGGGCGCCTACTGGGACAGCGAAATCAAGCGCGCGCAGCTCGAGGGGCAGGACGACTACCCGGTATTCCCCCGCAAGCATCACACCGATCGGTCCTACCTTGCCGCGTCGCGCACCTTGCTGGGCGCGCGCGACCGG
>JAUVZY010000014.1 GCA_030602315.1 Pseudomonadaceae bacterium
CGCACGGTGACCGAGCAGATCGCGCTCACGCTGGAGCTGTGCGACGAGGCGCCGTGGGTCTGCGCCGATGCCAACCAGCTGGAGAATGCCCTGCTCAATCTGGCCATCAACGCCCGCGACGCCATGCCCGACGGCGGCCGCCTGGTGGTCGCCACCCGCCTGGCCGAGGGCGAGGCGGGTGGCGCGCGGCACGTCTGCATCGAGGTGCGCGACTCGGGCTGCGGCATTCCGCCGGCGCTGCTGAACAAGGTCACCGAGCCGTTCTTCACCACCAAGCCGATTGGCCAGGGCACCGGGCTCGGCCTGTCGATGGTCTACGGCTTTGCCAAACAGAGTAACGGGCAGCTGTCGATCGACAGCGGCGAGGCAGGCACCCGGGTGTCGATCTGCCTGCCGGAGGCGGCGGCGCGCAAGAGCCCGGCGACGCCATCGGCGGAGCGCGTGGTGCCCGGTCGCGGCCAGTCGATCCTGCTGGTGGAGGATGACGACTCGGTGCGCCTGATCAACCGCGAGGTGCTCGAGGAGCTGGGCTACCACGTGTTCAGCGCGCGTGACGGTGAGGAGGCGCTGCGCTACCTGCGCGCCGAGCGCATTGAACTGTTGGTCACCGATGTCGGCCTGCCCGGGATGAACGGCCGCCAGCTGGCCGAGATCGCCCAGGAGCTCAAGCCGCAGCTGCCGGTGCTGTTTCTCACCGGCTACGCCGAGGGCGCCATGGCACGCACCGACTTTCTCGGCCCGCGCATGCAGCTGCTGACCAAGCCGTTCGCCCTCGACATGCTGGCCAACCGGGTGGCCGAGATGCTGGCGGCAGGCGAGCCGGACCAGCACCCGGAAGCCGGCGATAGCGCCTAGCGCCCGGCCCGCGCCGGATCAGCCGGCCAGGTACTGTTCGGTGGATTCCAGCGTGGCGTAGGCGAAACCCAGCGCCGCCATCATTGCCGCGTGCACCTGCGCCGCCGGCACCTGCACGCCGCCAAATTCCAGGTCCAGGGTGGCGCAGGCGTCGTGGATCACCGTCACCGCAAAGCCCAGGTCTGCCGCCGCACGTACCGCCGCATCGACGCACATGTGGCTCATCGCGCCGACCACCACCAGTTCGCGCACGCCCAGGCCCTCGAGCAGGCTCTTGAGCGGCGTGCCGAGAAACGCATTGACCTGGTTCTTCAAGATCACCGGCTCGCCCTCGTGCGGCGCCACCGCGGCCTGGATCTGCGCGCCCTCCGAACCGGGCACGAAGGCCGGCATCTCGTTGTGGGCGAACTCGTGGCGAATGTGGATCACCGGCAGCTGGGCGGCGCGGGCCGCGGCGATCACCCGCGCGGCGTTGGCCACGGCGGCCTCGATGCCGGCCAGCGGCAGCTTGCCGGTGGGCAGATATTCGTTTTGCAGATCGATGACGATGACAGCGCGCTTGCTCATGCGGGGCTTCCTTACGTGTGGACGAATGCCTGGCTATCTTTGGCCGGCGCCGGCAAGCTGCGAAGTGGCACAGGCGACATCCTCGGGGGCGATAGCGACAAATGCCGGGCGACACCATCATCGAAATCGGCCTGCTGGCCTATCCCGGCGCGCAGCGGGCGGCGCTGCTCGGGCTGACCGACCTGTTCGTATTGGCCCAGCGCCTGGCCGATGCCCACGCGCTGCCCAACCAGCCGCGGCTGCGGATCAGCCAGTGGCAACTGGGCGCCGACGGCACGCCCTGGCGCAGCGAGGATTCAGAGCCACAGGCCGACAGCCGCCCGGCGGTGCTGATCGTGCCGCCGAGCCTGGAGGAGCCGATCTCGGCCGCGGCGGCGGCGCCCTACCGCGGCTGGCTGTGCGACTGGCACCGCGCCGGCGTCACCCTCGCCTCGGTCTGCGCCGGCGCCTTCCTGCTGGGCGAAACCGGCCTGCTCGACGGGCGCACCATCACCACCCACTGGCTGTACGCCGAGCCGTTCCTGGCGCGCTTTCCGGCGGTGACGGTGGACGTCGACCAGCTGATGATCGATGCCGATGACCTCATCACCGCCGGCGGCGTGATGGCCTGGACCGACCTCGGCCTGCGCCTGGTGGACCGCTATCTGGGCGCGGCGATGATGCTCGAGACCGCCCAGCTGCTGCTGATCGACCCGCCGGGCCGCCAGCAGCGCTACTACAGCACCTTCGCCCCGCGCCTGGCCCACAGCGACCCGGCGGTGCTCGCCGTGCAGCACTGGCTCGAGGAATCGGGCGCGCGCGAGGCGGGCCTGGCCGAACTGGCGCAACGCGCCGGGCTGGAGCCGCGCACCTTCCTGCGGCGCTTTCAGAAGGCCACCGGCATGACCACCACCGAGTACTGCCAGCGCCTGCGCGTGGGCCGCGCGCGCGAGCTGCTGCAGGCCAGTCGGCTGCCGCTCGAGCGGGTCGCCTGGGAGGTCGGCTACAGCGACCCCGGCGCCTTTCGCAAGGTGTTCACCCGCATCGTCGGCCTGAGCCCCGGCGACTACCGCCGCCGCTTCAACGGCGCGCGTTAACAAAACGGGACAATTTCCCCGGCCGCCGGGCCGGCCGGACCGCCCGGTGGCACGTGCCGAACCGCCTCCAGCCCCTATCCTCTAACGGAGCAAACCCCGGCGTTAGAGGCGTGCCATGCAGCGACGACTGAGCGGTTCCCTGCGCGTAGTGCTGATCGGCCTGCTGCTGCTGTTGGCGCTGGCAGCCTGCAGCCGGGTGTCACTGGTCTACCGCAACCTCGACACCCTGATCCCCTGGTCGGTGGACGACTACCTGAACATGACCCGCAGCCAGCAGCAGGCCCTGCGCGTGCAGGTGCGCGAGCATCTGCAATGGCACTGCTCGACGCAGCTGCCCGAATACCTGGCCTGGATCGACAGCGTGAAAAGCGAGCCGGTCACCCCCGTCACCGTGCGCCAGCGGGTGGAGGAGGCCAAGGAAGCCGGGCGGGTGGTCGGCCGCGAGGTGACCCCGGCGCTGGCCGAGCTGATGCGCGATCTGAGCCCGCGGCAGGTCGAGCAGATCGCCGAAACCTTCGCCGAGAAGCAGCAAAAGCGCGCCCGCGAGCACTTGAAACCCGACCTCGAGCAGCAGATCGCCCGCCGCGCCGAGCGCATGCGCGAACGCGCCGCCGACTGGTTCGGCAGCGTCAGCCCGGCCCAGCGCCAGCGCATCGACGCCTGGTCAGGCGAACTCGGCGACCTCAACCAGCGCTGGCTGGACAACCAGGCGCGCTGGGAGGCGGCGATGATCGACGTGCTCAAACAGCGCCGCGCCGACGACTTCCCCGAGCGGCTCAGCCACCTGGTGCTCGAGCGTAAGGCCTACTGGACCGACGCCTACCGCGAAACCCAGGCGCGCAACGAGCAGGCCGGCATCGAACTGGCCGCCGACCTCTACGCCCTGGCCGACGAACGCCAGCGCCGGCACCTGGTGCAGCGGCTGGAGAAGATCCGCAAGGACCTGGCCGGGCTCAAATGCCTCGGCGAGCGCGCCTAGCTCAGCCACGGGCGCGGGCGATGCACTGTTTCTGGCGCTCCTCCACGCGGTTGGCGAACCAGGCGGTGGTCAGCTGGCGGGTGATCTTCGGGCTCTCGAGCTGGATCTGCGGCACCATCGCGCGCGGCAGCGGCGTGCCGGCGGCGCGGTCGGCCAGGGCGAACACCCGCGCGTAGAGATCGGTGTCCTCGAAATCCAGCCGGTCGCCGCGCTCCAGCGCGCGGCGGATCTGCCGCTCGTCCAGCCGCAGCTGCGGGGCGAGGGCGCGCACCGCGCGTTCGGTGGCGCCGGCCTGGCTCGAGCCATGGATGATCAGGTCGCCATCGAGCGCCAGCTTGATTCCGCTGGCGCGGCTGACGGCATTCTGGAAGGCGGCGTTGCGGCTGGCGTACCAGCCGGCGTTGAAGTCGGCGTAGCGGTACAGGTGGCGCTCGTAATTGGCCGGATAGCCCAGCAGGTGCGCGATGCCGAAGTAGAGGCCGCCACGGCGGCTGAACACCTCGTCGCGGATCGAACCGGGGACCGGATAGGGATAGCCGCGCGCATTGTCCTCGGCGAAGGCGATCGACACCTGCATCGGCCCGCCGGTGCGCACCGGGTTGAAGCCGCCGAACAGCCGGCCGCCGAGCGGCACCATGTCGATGAAGTCGTCGAACAGCTCCGACAGCTGTTGCTCGGTGCGCACGCTCTTGAGCCGTTCGGCGTAGCTCTTGCCGGTGGACGAGGGCAGGTTCAGCGCGCCGTTCACCACGAAGGCCGGGATATGCAGGCGCGCGGCGCGGCGGTCGATCTCCTCGCGGGCGATCCTGGCCAGGCCGGGCACCGCCGGGGTGGCCTGGAAGGTCGACTCCTGCTGGGTGATCGCCAGTACCGAACAGAGGTTCTCGGTGGTCGGCGGGATGTCCAGCGCGGTGAAGGCGGTCTGGATATCCGCCGCCCAGCCGGCGCGGTCGGGCACCTCGCGCGGGATCAGCTGCAGCACGGTCGCGCGCAGCTGTTCGGGCGTCGGGCGCGGTGGCTCGGGCGGGCGCATCGCGCAGCCGGCGAGGATCAGCAGGGTGGTGGCCAGCAGCAGGCGGGCGGTGCGCAGCGGGCGGATCGGCGGGTGGTCGGGCATGGCGGCTCCTCCTTGCAGATCAGAGCCGCGCAGGGTGCCCCGGGTTCGCTAGAACAGCAGCCAGGCCAGCAGTCCGCCGGCCAGCGCGTAGACCCCGGCCACCCACAGGGTGCGGCGCAGCACTTCGCCTTCGCGGCCGACCAGTTCCACCGTGGCGCTGGCGGCGACGATGTTGTGCGGGCAGATGATGTTGCCCACCGCCGCGCCGAAGCCCTGGGCGCCGAGCAGGGGCAGGGCGGGCAGCGCCAGGCGCTCGGCGGTGGCCTGCTGGAAGTCGCTGAAGAGGATGTTGGAGGCGGTGGCCGAGCCGGTGACGAAGGTGCCGAGCACGCCGACGAAGGGGGCGAACAGCGGCCACAGCGAGCCGGCCGTGACGGCTGCCGCCTCGGCCAGGCGGTCGATCATGCCGGCGTGCACCATCACCCGCGACAGCCCGAGCATGGCCAGCAGCGCCAGGGTCACCGGCAGCAGCCGGCCGAGCACCCGGGCCATCGCCCCGGCCAGCTCGGCCCAGGCGGCGCGTTGCACCCAGGCGCCGAGGAAGAAGCCGGCCAGCAGCAGGCTGCCGGGGTGATACAGCGGTGCCACGCTGCCGCCGAAGGCCGCCAGCTGCCAGTCCAGGGTCAGGCCCTGCAGCGCCGTCTTGAGCGGGGCGATCAGCCGGGTCAGCAGCACCAGCGCGACCAGCGCCAGGTAGGGCGCCGCGGCCCGCAGCAGGGCGCCGGCCGCCACCGTCGGCACCCCGGCGCGGGCGCGGCTGCGCCGGCGCATGGTCAGCAGCAGGGCGACGAAGGCCAGCGCGCCGAGCAGAGCGCCGCCCAGGGTCGGCAGTTCCGGGCCGACGAAGGTGGCGATCAGGAAGAACGGCAGCAAGAAGGCAAACGCGGCGAACAGCGTCCAGCCCAGCAGGCGCAGCGACAGGCCCTGGCCGCCGGGCAGCGCGCGGGTGACCAGCAGCATCACCACCAGCGGCATCAGCCAGCCGAGCAACAGGTGATAGCGCGCGGTGACTGCCGCCAGCTCCAGGCCGCTGAACGGGGTGACCGCCAGTTGCGGCAGGATCGGGGTGCCGACCGCGCCGAACGAGACGCCCACCGCGTGGCCGATCAGCGCGATGCTCACCGCTTCCACCCGGCCGAAGCCGGCGGTCACCAGAAACGGCGCGGCCAGCGCCACCGAGGTGCCGAAGCCGGCGGCGCCCTCGATGAACAGCACGAAGAACCAGGCCACCAGGAGGGCGAGGATGCGCGGGTCGTCCGACAGCCCGGCCATGGCCTGGCGCAGCACGTCGATGGCGCCGGTGCGCAGCTGCAGCTCGTGGATGCACAGCGCCGGGAAGATGATCCAGAGGATGGTCAACGCCAGAAAGCCCGCCTCCAGCAGCGCCCCGCCGGTGGCCCGGGCGGCACCCAGTTCCGGCAGCACCTGGCTGCCGAAGCCGAATGCGAACCAGGCGCTGGCCAGCGCCAGCAGCAGGCCCACCGCCCCGGCGCGCGCCGCCGACCAGCGCAGGCCGACCATCAGCAGCAGGATCGCCAGCACCGGCAGGGCGGCGAGCGCCACCGTCATCGCGTTCACCTCGCCCTCCTGGGTGTCAGCGCGTCACGCGGTGCAGGGTGCCGGCGCCGGTCTCGAAGGCGCTCAGGTTGTCCAGCGTGGTGTTGGCGATGTTGGTCAGCGCTTCGCGGGTGAAGAAGCCCTGGTGGCCGGTGATCAGCACGTTGGGGAAGGTGGTCAGGCGCATGAACTGGTCGTCGCTGATCACCCCGGCGGAGAGGTCCTGGAAGAACAGGTGTTCCTCTTCCTCGTAGACGTCCAGCCCCAGCGCGCCGATGCGCCCGCACTTGAGCCCGTCGATCACCGCCTTGGTGTCCACCACGCGGCCGCGGCCGGTGTTGATCAGCATCACCCCGTGCTTCATCCGCTCGATCGCCACCGCGTCGATCAGGTGATCGGTCTCGGGGGTCAGCGGGCAGTGCAGGGAGATGATGTCGGCCTCGGCGAACAGCTCCGACAGCGGCAGGTACTGCAGGTAGTCGGGCGCCTCGGCGCTGGGGTAGGGGTCGTGGGCGACCACCTTGCAGCCGAAGCCGTGCATGATCGCGGCGAAGATCAGGCCGATCTTGCCGGTGCCGATCACCCCCACGGTCTTGCCGCAGAGGTCGAAGCCGAGCAGCCCGTCGAGGGAGAAGTTGCCCTCGCGCACCCGGTTGTAGGCGCGGAAGGTGTGCCGGTTGAGGCTCAGAATCAGCGCCACGGCGTGCTCGGCCACCGCGTGCGGCGAGTAGGCCGGCACCCGCGCGACGGTCAGGTTCAGCCGGGCGGCGGCGTCCAGATCGACGTGGTTGAAGCCCGCCGAGCGCAGCGCGATCAGCCGCGTGCCGCTGGCCGCCAGCTGCTCGAGCACCTGGGCGTTGAGGCAGTCGTTGACGAAGGCGCAGACCGCCTCGAAGCCGGCGGCCAGCGATACCGTCTCGGCGGTCAGCCGGGCATCGAGAAACACCAGCTCGTGGCCGTGGCTGGCGTTGGCCTCGCTGAGAAAGATCCGGTCATAGGGCTTGGTGCTGAACACCGCGACGCGCATGGGCATCTCTCCTTGGCAGTTCGGGGCGCGGGCCGCGGGCCCGCGTGAAGGACATCACGTTACGGATTGCGGCGGCTGGCGTCTATTCCCTGCCGAGTTCGCGCTGGCGGTCGAGGAAGTCTTGCTCGAGCAGGGCGTCGGTCTCGGCTGGCGGGGCTTGCTCGGCCAGCGGGTCGAACAGCTCGCCGGCCGGGGTCTTGCGGGTGTTGTCCAGGCGCCCGTCGAGGCGCTCGAGGGCATGGCGCATCTTGGTCGCCGCGCCGGCCACGGCCAGGTCGAAGGACTCGGCCTTGTGCGTCACCGACATCGCCTGGTGGCCCTTGGGATGGAATTCGATCTGGCAGCGTTTGTCCGCCGGGCCGGCCTTCTGCGCGTTTTCGTCGCTCAGGTGGACCTCGATGCGGGTAAGCAGCTCCTCGAAGCGTTCTACTTCCGCCACCACCGTGGAGCCGACCCATTCCTGCAACGCGACGCTGCCTGCGATCTGGTTGCTGCTGTTCACCTGAACTTGCATACGCGATACCTCGGTTGGCGTGCCTGCCTGTTTCGAGGCGCGCCGCGCAGAGGTGGTTCAGGCAGTTGGTCGGCCCCGCACGCCGGCCGCCCTCAGCCGTAGTTGTTCTCCTGACGGGCGTAGGCCGTGCGGATGAAGCGTTCGGCTTCGCCCAGGTTGTTGCAGCGTTTTATACAGGCCACACCCTTGCGTACTTCGAAGTAGGTGCCGCCCCGTTCCGAGGGGCATTCGAAGACGTAATAGCCATGAGCGCTGGCCACCACTCGCTCGGTCATCATGCGTTTCCTCCTGTCGGGTCGTCTGGCCACGGCCGACGGGGCCTGGCCCGGGCTGCGCCGAACACGCAACGGGCGACGGGCGACCTGCCTGCAGTCGCCGCCGCGGGTTTAAATGGTGACCCTTTAGCTGCGACCCCGCTCCCTCGGGCGGACGAACGAGGCTGCCGATCATCCGGTTCAGAAGCGGTTGCGCTGCACCACCTCGTCGAACGGCAGCTTGCCGATGCGCGGTCGGGCGTCGACGGTCTTCTTGCCGACCGCCACCATCAGGCCGATCAGGTGGTTGTCGGGCAGGTTGATCAGCCGCGCCACCGCGTCGAAATCGAAGCCGTCCATCGGGCAGGAATCCAGCTCCAGGCCGCGCGCGGCGAGCATCAGGTTCTGCGCCAGCAGCCCGCAGCTGCGCATGGTCTCGTCGCGCTGCACCTGTGGCTTGTCGCGGTAGTAGGCGTCGATGGCGCCGGCCATGAACTGCTGCACCGGCTCGGGGGCGTCCTGCCAGATGCGCCCGGCGAGGGTTTCCCAGCTGTCGAGGCGGGCGCAGACCACCACCAGCAGCGCCGCGTCGGTGACCTGCGGCTGATCCCAGGCGACCGCGCGGATTTCGGCGCGCAGGGCCGGATCGCTGACCTCGACCAGACGCACGTGCTGCAGGTTGTAGGCCGAGGGTGCGAGCAGGGCCAGGCGCAGCAGCTGGTCCTTTTCCGCCTCGCTCAGGCGATGGGCGGGATCGAACGCCTTGATGGCGCGGCGGCTTTCGATGGCGTGCAGGACGTTCATGGCGGTTCCTCCGGGAAATGGGAGGCCCATGCTAGGCGTGCCGCCGCTGGCGAAAGGATGGCTTTGCGGATGGAAACGATCGAGTGGCTAGATGAAAAACGGGGCGAATCGCTCGCCCCGTTCAATGCCGCGTCCCGCGGCCCGGCTCAGGCGGTCAGCCCGCGATCTTGCTGTCTTCCCAGGCCAGGGCGACGTCGAGCATGCGGTTGGAGAAGCCCCACTCGTTGTCGTACCAGGCCAGCACCTTGACCAGCTCGCCCTGCACGCGGGTCTGCTCGAGGTCGGCCACGCAGGACACCGGGTAGCCGAGAAAATCGCTGGAGACCAGCGGCAGCGCGTTGCATTCCATCACGCCCTTGGGCATCTGCGCGGCGCCTTCCTGGAGGATGCGGTTGACCTCGTCGGCGCTGGCCGGGGCGCGCTCGGCGACGAAGGTCAGGTCGACCAGCGAGACGTTGGGGGTCGGCACGCGCACCGCCAGGCCGTCCAGCCGGCCGTCCAGCTCCGGCAGCACCAGGCCGATGGCCTTGGCCGCGCCGGTGGTGGTGGGGATCATCGACAGCGCCGCGGCGCGCGAGCGGTAGAGGTTCTTGTGCGGCTTGTCCAGCAGGCTCTGGTCGTTGGTGTAGCTGTGCACGGTGTTGACCAGGCCCTGGCGCAGGCCGAAGGCCTCGTGCAGCACCTTGGTCATCGGCGCCAGGCAGTTGGTGGTGCAGGAGGCGTTGGAGATGATCTGCTGCTCGCCGAGCAGCGCATGGTTCACTCCGTAGACCACGGTGAGGTCGGCACCGTCCAGCGGGTGCGAGGCGATCACCCGGCCGGCGCCGGCGGTCAGGTGCGGCTCGACCTGCGAGCGCTTCTTGAACAGGCCGGTGCATTCCATCACCAGGTCCACGCCCAGCTCCTTCCACGGCAGCTTGTTGATGTCCGGCTCGCGCAACAGGCGGATCGAACGCTCGCCGATCTTCATGTCGTTGCCTTCCAGCGACATCGGCGCATCGAAGCGGCCGAAGGTGGAGTCGAAACGGGTCAGGTGCATCAGCGTCTCGCCGTCGGCGAGGTCGTTGATGGCGACGATCTGGATCTGGTCGTGCAGGCCTCGCTGTTCGAGGGCACGCACGACCGCGCGGCCGATGCGGCCATAACCGTTGATGGCGATACGCAGCATGGAGTTTCTCCTTGGATTGAGCCGGATGGGGTTCAGCTTAGGCGCGGAAGGTCGATCCGTGTTCCCGGTCGCCAGCGTCTGCCGACGATGCCCGAACCCGGTCGGATGAGTTTAGTCACAGATCAAGACGGGGCTGGCGCTGCCGGCCCGCGCATCCAGCCCGCGAGGTGCTCATGAACCCGCAAAACCCGCCATGGTGGCAAGGCGCCGTTATTTACCAAATCTATCCCCGCTCGTTCGCCGATGCCAACGGGGATGGCATCGGCGATCTGCAAGGGGTGCGCGCCCGGCTCGATTACCTGGCCGAGCTGGGCGTCGACGGGCTCTGGCTGTCGCCGGTGTTCCGCTCGCCGATGGCCGACGCCGGCTACGACATCAGCGACTATTGCGACATCGACCCGCTGTTCGGCTCGCTGGACGAGATGCAGCAGCTGATCGACGAGGCCCACGCGCGTGGCCTGAAGGTGCTGCTGGACTTCGTGCCCAACCACACCTCCGACCAGCACCCCTGGTTTCTCGAGTCGCGCGCCTCACCGGACAACCCCAAGCGCGACTGGTACATCTGGCGCGACGAGCCGAACAACTGGCGCGCGGCGCTGGGCGCCGGCAGCGCCTGGAGCTGGGACGAGCCCACCCAGCAGTACTACCTGCACCTGTTTCTGCCCCAGCAGCCGGACCTCAACTGGCGCAACCCCGCGGTGGTCGAGGCCATGCACGGCGTGCTGCGCTTCTGGCTCGACCGCGGGGTGGACGGCTTTCGCATCGACGTCATCCACTGCACCGCCAAGGACGAGACCTTCGCCGACGACCCGCGCTGCCTGGCCGGGCTGCCGCTGTCGGACTTCAACGACCAGCCCTACAGCCACGAGATCCTGCGCGGGCTGCGCCGGGTGGTGGACGGCTACCCCGGCGAGCGGGTGCTGGTCGGCGAGGTGAACATCCGCTCCACCGAGCGGGTGCTGTCCTACTACGGCGCCGGCGACGAGCTGCACCTGGCGTTCAACTTCACCCCGCTGGATGCGCCGTGGGACCCGATCCTGTTTCGCACCTGCATCCACGACGTGCAGCAGTGGCTGCCGCCGGCCGGCGCCTGGCCGACCTGGGTGCTGTCGAACCACGACAACCCGCGCCAGCGCAGCCGTTACCGTGGCTCGCTGGGCGCCGCCCACGCCTCGGCGGTGCTGCTGTTGACCCTGCGCGGCACGCCGTTCATCTATCAGGGCGAGGAGCTGGGGCTGCTGGATGCGCAGATCGACGCCGCCGCGCGCAGCGATCCGGGCGGGCGCGACGGTTGCCGCGCGCCGATCCCCTGGCAGGCCGCGCCACCGCATGGCTGGGAGGGCGCCGCGCCGTGGCTGCCGTTTCCGCCCGAGGCGGACAGCCGCGCCGCCGAGCTGCAGCGCACGGCGGCCGACTCGACCTTCGCCCTCTACCGCCGGCTGCTGGCGGCGCGCAAGGCCAGCGCGGCGCTGCGCCTGGGCGGCTTCGAGGAACTGGCCGCGCACCCGGAGCTGATGGTCTACCGCCGCCAGTGCGAGGGCGATGTGCGGCTGATCTGCATCAACTTCGTCGAGCGGGCCCACGCCTGCCCGCATGGCCTGGGCTGGTCGGTGCAAGTGGCCAGCGACGGCGCGGGCGAAGGCCAGCCGTTCGACGGCACCCTGCGGCCGTTGCAGGCCGTGCTGCTGCGCCCGCACGAGGACTGACGCCATGCGCCCACTCTGGTACCGCAACGCGGTCATCTATCAGATCGACCCGAGCCTCTTTCGCGACGCCAGCGGCGACGGCTACGGCGATCTGCGCGGCATCACCGAGCGGCTGGACTACATCCGCGGCCTCGGCGCCACGGCGATCTGGCTGATGCCGTTCTACCAGTCGCCGTTCGACGACGCCGGCTACGACGTCAGCGACCACCTGCAGGTGGACCCGCGCTTCGGCGACCTGGCCGACGTGGTGGCGCTGATGGAAAAGGCCGAGGAACTGGGTATCCACGTGATCATCGAGCTGGTGGTGCAGCACACCTCCAGCGCGCACCGCTGGTTCCAGGAGGCGCGGCGCGACCGCGACTCGCCGTACCGCGACTACTACCTGTGGACCGACCAGCCGCATGACGAGCCGCACGACGAGATCCGCCCGATCTTCCCCACCGTGGAAGACAGCATCTGGAGCTGGGACGAAGAGGCCGGGCAGTACTACCGTCACCTGTTCTACAGCCACGAGCCGGATCTGAATCTGCAGAACCCCCGGGTGCTGCACGAGATCGAGCGGATCATGTCGTTCTGGCTGCGTCTGGGCGTGTCGGGCTTTCGGGTCGACGCGGCGGTGCACATGGTGCGCCAGGCCGGCGGCGGCGACCTCGCGCAGGGCTTCTGGCTGCTCGAGCACATGCGCGACTTCGTCACCCTGCGCCGCCCGGAGACGGTGCTGATCGGCGAGATCGACGCCGATCCCGAGCACTACCTCGAATACTTCGGCGACGAGGGCGACCGGGTCACCCTGCTGCTGAACTTCTGGCTCAACAATTACCTGTTCCTCGCCCTGGCGCGCCGCTCGGCCGAGCCGCTGTGCCGGGCGCTGGCCGCGCAGCCGCTGCCGCCGGGGCATACCCAGTACGCGGTGTGGATGCGCAACCACGACGAGCTGAGCCTGGACCGCCTCGAGCCCCACGAGCGCGACGAAGTGATGGCTACCTTCGCCCCGGACGAAAGCATGCGCGCCTACGACCGCGGCATCCGCCGCCGCCTGGCACCGATGCTCGAAGGCGATGCGCGGCGACTGGCGGCGACGCATGCGCTGTTGTTCTCGCTGCCCGGCACGCCGATCGTGCGCTACGGCGAGGAGATCGGCATGGGCGATGACCTCTCGCGCCCCGAGCGGCTGGCGGTGCGCACGCCGATGCAGTGGTCCAACGAGCACAACGCGGGCTTTTCCTGCGCCGCGAGCGAGCGCCTGGCCGCGCCGTTGGTGGCCGAAGGACCGTTCGCCTTCGACCGGGTCAACGTCTACGCCCAGACCACCCGCGACGATTCGCTGCTGGCGCACACCGGCAACATGATCCGCACCCGCATCGGCCTGCGCGAGATCGGCGGCGGGCGCCATGCCACCCTCGAGGTGGGCGATCCGGGGGTGTTCGCCATCCGCCACGACAACGACTCGACCGTGCTGATGCTGACCAACCTCACCGACCGCGAGACCGTGGTGCAGATCCTCGACGAGGACCTGCAGGAGATGGTCGATGTCCTGGCCAACTGCGACTACGAACGCCCGGAAGGCTCGCCGCTGCGCATCCGCCTCACCGCCTACGGCTACCGCTGGCTGCGCCGCAAGCAGCAGTTCTTCGGCTGAGCCGGCTCAGCCGGTGGCCGCCAGGGTCTTGGCCGGCTGCGCGTAGCCGTGCGGGTTGCGGCTCTGCCAGCGCCAGGCGTCGGCGAGCATGGCGGTCAGGTCGCGCTCGGCGCGCCAGTCGAGTTCGCGCCAGGCCTTGCCCGGGTCCGACCAGCACTGGGCGATGTCGCCGGGACGGCGCGGGCAGATCACATGCGGCAGCGGCCGGCCGATCACCGCCTCGAAGGTGCGGACCATCTCCAGCACCGAATAGCCGCGCCCGGTGCCGAGGTTCCACACCGCCACCCCGCGCTGCTGTTCGAGGCGCTCCAGCGCCTTCAGGTGCCCGCGCGCCAGATCGACCACGTGGATGTAGTCGCGCACCCCGGTGCCGTCGGGCGTCGGGTAGTCGTCGCCGTAGATGTTGAGCGCCGCGCGCCGGCCCACCGCCACCTGCAGCATGTAGGGCACCAGGTTGTTGGGAACGCCGGTCGGGTCTTCGCCGATCAGCCCCGACTCGTGGGCGCCGATCGGGTTGAAGTAGCGCAACAGGCCGATCGACCAGCGCGGGTCGGAGGCGGCCAGCCCGCGCAGCACGTTTTCGATCATCAGCTTGGACTGGCCGTAGGGGTTGGTCGGCTGGCCGGTCGGGCAGTCCTCGCTGATCGGCATCTGGCTCGCCTCGCCGTACACGGTGGCCGAGGAGCTGAACACCAGGCGGAAGATGCCCGCCTCGGCCATCGCCTGGCACAGCGCGATGCTGCCGCTTACGTTGGTCTCGTAGTAGCGCAGCGGCTCGGCGACGCTCTCGCCGACCGCCTTGAGGCCGGCGAAATGCAGCACCGCGGTCACCGGGAAGCTGGCGAACAGCGAGCTGAGCATGGCGCGGTTGCGCACGTCGGCGCGGACGAACTCGACGCGCCGTCCGACCAGCTGCTCGATGCGCGCCAGCGACTGGCGCGAGCTGTTGCACAGGTTGTCCAGTACCAGTACCTGATGTCCCGCCTGCAGCAGCTCGTACACCGCATGCGAGCCGATATAACCCGCTCCGCCTGTAACCAGAATCATCTGCAGCCCTCCGGCGCTTCGAAAGATCCGAACGCACGCACGAGCAGGCGCAAAGGCGCCGGCGAGCGTTCGAAAAAGGGAGTCCGGCGAAACGGGCGCAGAAAGCCGGCGAAGTCAGTGCCGGGGGCGCCCGTTGCCGCGAAGAAACCTTGTGTCCTTGTCGGGTAGGAAGCCTTGACGCGCCGTCAAGTTCCCGTCGGCTCGGGCCGGGCCGACGACCCGTCGCGCTGGCCGGGGCAGGGAACCTCGTGGCCTGTTGTGGCGTCCACAGCCCGGCATGTTTGCCCGATTCCCAAGCTCGGGCATTTCTTCCGGGGAGGCCGCGCCCCGTCTGCAGGACGCCGCGGCGTGCAGTCTTCGCTGAGCGCCGCAAGGAGCCGGGCTCAGTGTTCCGGAGAAAACATCGATGAGTTGGGCCGGTCCCTACCAGTACGAAATCGGCAAGTCGCGCGAACCCGCCGCCCCGGTCGAGGTGGTGTTCGACGAGCACCTGCCGACCCTGTTGTGCCTGTCCCACCTGCGCTGGAGTTTCGTCTACCAGCGCCCGCAGCACCTGATGTCGCGCTTTGCCCGCGAATACAACCTGCTGTTCTGGGAAGAGCCGATCGCCACCGACGACGCCCAGCCCTGGCTGGAAGTGCGCCCCGACGCCAGTGGCGTGCAGGTGCTGGTGCCGCGCCTGCCACACGGCTGCGCCGGCGAGGCGGCCGAGCGCGTGCAGCGCGAACTGCTCAACGGCTATCTGGACAAGCTCGGCGTCGGCGACGGGCTGGTGCTCTGGTACTACACGCCAATGAGCCTGGCCTTCACCGAACACCTCACGCCGCGCCTGACGGTGTACGACTGCATGGACGAGCTGTCGGCCTTCCACGGCGCTCCGCCTGCGCTGCTCGAGCGCGAGGCGAAGCTGCTCGATCGCGCCGACCTGGTGTTCACCGGCGGCTACAGCCTGTACGAGGCCAAGCGCGACAGGCACCCGGAGGTCTATCCGTTTCCCAGCAGCGTGGACGTCGAGCACTTCGCCGCCGCCCGCGAGCCGCAGGACGATCCGCCGGATCAGGCCGCCATCGGCCGCCCGCGCCTGGGCTTCTACGGGGTGATCGACGAGCGCCTGGACATTGCCCTGCTGCAGCGGGTCGCCGAACTGCGCCCGGACTGGCAGCTGGTGCTGGTCGGCCCGGTGGTCAAGATCGACCCCGAGGACCTGCCGCGCCTTCCCAACATCCACTACCTGGGCGGCAAGACCTACGACGAGCTGCCGCACTACCTGGCCGGCTGGGACGTGGCGATCATGCCGTTCGCGCGCAACGAATCGACCCGTTTCATCAGCCCCACCAAGACCCCGGAGTACCTCGCCGGCGGCCGCCCGGTGGTTTCCACCCCGATCACCGACGTGGTGCGCACCTACGGCGACACCGGCATCGTGCGCATCGCCGAGCGGCCCGAGGCGTTCGTCGAGGCGGTGGAGGAGGCGCTGGCCGACGCCGAAGCGCCCGACACCCTGCACGAGCGCGCGGACCAGATCCTCGCCGACATGTCCTGGGAGCACACCTGGGGCCTGATGAAGGAGAAGCTGCAATGTTCGATCTGAAACCCCAGGACAGCCATCCGGAGAAAGCCGGCGGCGGCGGACGGAGCGGCAAGCGTGGCTTCGACTACCTGATCGTCGGTGCCGGGTTCGCCGGCAGCGTGCTGGCCGAGCGGCTGGCCGCCGGGCTGAACAAGCGCGTGCTGCTGGTCGACCGCCGCCCGCACATCGGCGGCAACGCCTATGACTACCACGACGAGTCGGGGGTGCTGATCCACCGCTACGGCCCGCACATCTTCCATACCAATTCGCAGCGGATCGTCGACTATCTCTCGCGGTTCACCGAGTGGCGCCCCTACGAGCACCGCGTGCTGGCGCAGGTGGACGGCCAGCAGGTGCCGATCCCGATCAACCGCACCACGCTGAACCGGCTCTACGGCCTCGCGCTTGCAACCGACGAGCAGGCCGCGGCGTTTCTCGCCAGTCGCGCCGAGCCGGTGGATGACATCCGCACCAGCGAGGACGTGGTGGTCAACGCCGTGGGCCGCGAGCTGTACGAGAAGTTCTTTCGCGGCTACACGCGCAAGCAGTGGGGGCTGGACCCGGCGCAGCTGGACCGCTCGGTCACCGCGCGGGTGCCGACGCGCACCAACGACGACGACCGCTACTTCACCGATACCTTCCAGCAGATGCCCAAACACGGCTACACGCGGATGTTCGAGCGCATGCTGGCGCACCCGAACATCAAGGTGATGCTCAACACCGATTACCGCGAGATCCGCGACGAGGTGCAGTACGAGCAGCTGATCTTCTGCGGGCCGATCGACGAGTACTTCGACTACCGCTTCGGCCGGTTGCCCTACCGCTCGCTGCGCTTCGAGCACAAGCAGCTCGACCAGGCGCAGTTCCAGCCGGTGGGCACGGTCAACTACCCGGCCGAGGCGGTGCCCTACACGCGCATCAGCGAATACAAGCACCTCACCGGGCAGGAACATCCGAAGACCAGCATCACCTACGAATACCCGGCCGCCGAGGGCGATCCGTACTACCCGATCCCGCGTCCGGAGAATGCCGAGCTGTACAAGCGCTACCAGCAGCTGGCCGACAAGACGCCGGGCGTGACCTTTCTCGGCCGGCTCGGCACCTACAAGTACTACAACATGGACCAGGTGGTGGGGCAGGCGCTGGCGCTGTACAAGCGGATCGAGGCCGCCGAGCGCGGCGAGCCCGTGCAAGCGGACCGCGACGGCCTGGACGGGCAGGCGCGCTAGCGGGGCGGCAGGAGAATTCATGTACCGACCGACACAGTTTTGCAGTTTCTTTCTCGGCGGTTTCGAATGCTCGACCCATCGCCGCGCCGACGGTCGGCGGCTCGACCTGCTGGTCGCCACCGGGCACGACCGCTGGCCGGCCCAGGATTTCGCCGCGCTGCGCCGGCACGGCATCTTCAGCGTGCGCGACGGCTTTCGCTGGCACCTGATCGAGCGCACGCCGGGGCGCTATGACTGGTCCAGCGTGCTGGCGCAGGTGCGCGCTGCCCGCGAGCAGGACATGCAGGTGATCTGGGACCTGTGCCATTACGGCTGGCCGGATGACCTGGACATCTGGCGCCCGGCGTTCGTCGAGCGCTTCGCGCGCTTTAGCGCCGCCGCCGCCCGGCTGCTGGCCGAGGAAGGCGTCGCGTCGCCCTGGTTCGCGCCGATCAACGAGATTTCCTACTGGGCCTGGGCCGGCGGCGACCAGGCGCGCTTCAACCCGCTGGCGCGCGGGCGCGGCTTCGAGCTCAAGCACCAGCTGGTGCGCGCCAGCATCGCGGCGATCGAGGCGATCCGCGCGGTGAGCCCGCAGGCGCGCTTCGTGCAGGTCGACCCGGCGATCCACGTGCGCGCCCAGAGCGACCGGCCCGGGCCCCAGCGCGAAGCCGAGCACTACCGGCTGGCGCAGTACGAGGCCTGGGACATGCTCGCCGGGCGTGTCTGGCCGGGCCTGGGCGGGCGCCCGGACTACCTGGACGTCATCGGCATCAACTATTACTCGGACAACCAGTGGTATCTGGGCGGTGACACCATCGAGGTCGGCCACCCCGATTACCGGCCGTTCGCCGGCATTCTCGCCGAGATCCATCGCCGCTACGGTCGACCGATCCTGATCGCCGAAACCGGCGCCGAAGGCGACCTGCGCGGCGACTGGCTGCGCTATGTCAGCGAACAGGCCGAGCAGGCCATGCTGCGCGGGGTGGCGGTGGAGGGCATCTGCCTGTACCCGGTGCTCGACTACCCCGGCTGGGAGAACGAGCGGCACTGCCCGACCGGCCTCTATGGCTTTCCCGACAGCGAGGGCATGCGTCCGCTGCATGCCGGGCTGGCTGACGAGCTGCGCCTGCAGCAGGCGCGCTTTGCCAGCGCCTGTGCCGCCGACGCGGCGACGTTGCAGTCATGAACGCCGCCGCCGCTGCGCGTCTGCGCCGCGACCGCCCGCTGCCACGCCGGCCGCTGGCCTTTCTCTGGCATTACGTGGCGCAGCGGCCGCTGCAGTTCGGCGGGCTGCTGGCGCTGATCATCGGTGCGGCGGCCTGCGCGGTGGCGGTGCAGTACGGCATGAAGCTGCTGGTGGACGCGATGGCCGGCCAGCCGGGCGCGGTGGACGTGTGGACGCCGCTGTGGCTGTTTCTGGCGCTGATCGTGCTGGAAAACGTGCTCTGGCGCCTGGGCGGCTGGCTCGGCTGCTACACCGTGGTGGCCAGCTGCGTGGACATCCGGGTGGATTTGTTCCGCTACCTCACCGGCCACCCGATGCGCTATTTCCACGAGCATTTCGCCGGCTCGCTGGGCAACCGCATCTCCGCCGTCGGCGGCTCGGCCGGGGCGATCTACGGCGGGCTGGCATGGAAGATCATGCCGCCGATCGTCGATTTCATCGGTGCCATCGTGCTGCTGGTGCTGGTCGATCTGCGCATGGCGCTGGCGCTGGTGGCCTTCGTGCTGCTGGTGGGGCTGTTGATCACCGGCTTCGGCATCCGCGGCCGGCGCAAGCACCAGCGTTTTGCCGCGCAGTCGGCGCGGGTCGGCGGCGAGCTGGTCGATGCGGTGTCCAACGTCTGGACCATCAAGGCCTTCGCCGCGCGTGACCGCGAGAGCGAACGGCTGGCCCGCGAGATCGGCTTCGAGGCACAGGCGCAGCGGCGCAGCTGGATGTACCTGGAAAAGGCGCGGGTGATGCACGACGTCTGCCTGGCGCTGATGGCCGGCGGCATGCTGATCTGGGCGGTGCTGCTCTGGCAGCGCGGCACGGTGACCGCCGGCGATGTGGTGCTGGTCAGCGCGCTGACTTTTCGCATCCTGCACGGCTCGCGGGATCTGGCGCTGGCGCTGGTGGACGCCACCCAGCAGCTGGGCGCCATCGCCGACACCCTGGAGATCATCAACCAGCCGCATGCGCTGGAGGACCCGCACCACCCGCTGGAGCTGGAGCAGGGCCACATCACCTTCGAGCAGGTCGGCTACGCCTACGCCGGCCGCGCGGCGGTGTTCAGCGGCTTCGACCTGGACATTCCGGCCGGGCAGAAGGTCGGCATCGTCGGCGCCTCGGGCGCCGGCAAGTCGACCCTGATCGGCCTGGTGCAACGGCTCGATGACGTGCAGCAGGGGCGCATCCTGATCGACGGCCAGGACATCCGCGCAGTCAGCCAGGACAGCCTGCGCGACCGGATCGCCGTGGTGCCGCAGGAGGCGGCGCTGTTCAACCGCTCGATCCGCGAGAACATCCGCTACGGCCGGCCCCAGGCGAGCGACGCGGAGGTCGAGCAGGCCGCCCGGCACGCGTTCTGCCACGGCTTCATCAGCGAGCTGCCGCAGGGCTACGACACCCTGGTGGGCGAGCGCGGGGTAAGCCTGTCCGGTGGTCAGCGCCAGCGCCTCGGGCTGGCCCGGGCGTTCTTGAAGGACGCGCCGATCCTGATTCTCGACGAGGCCACCTCAGCGCTGGACACCGAATCGGAGGCGCAGATCCAGGCGGCGCTGACCAGCCTGATGGAGGGGCGCACCGTGCTGGCGGTGGCACACCGCCTGTCCACGCTGTCCACCTTCGATCGCATCATCGTGCTGCAGCACGGTCGGATCATCGAGGACGGCGCCCCGCAGGAGCTGCGTCAGCGCGGCGGGGCGTTCGACGCGCTGTGGCGCACCCAGGCCAACGGCTTCACGAAGGACCCGGTATGAAACGCGCTCCGATCAACTCGCAGAGCATCCGCGCGCTGGGCTACGACCCGCGCGCCCGGCTGCTGGAGGTGGAATTCGTCAACGGTTCGGTCTACTGCTACGAGCAGGTGCCGGCGCGGCTGGTGGAGAACCTGCTCAATGCCGAGTCGCCGGGCGGCTACTTCAACCGCATCTTCAAGCCGTGCGGGTTTCCCTACCGGCAGCTCAACTGACCTGGCCCAGGCTACCTAGCGGGATGTGTTCGAGCAGACGCCGGTCGAGGTCGAGCATGCGCACCGCGCGGTGGCCGAGCAGGCTGATTGGCGCGGTTTCCGGCGCCAGGTGCAAGAGTTCGCGGGTCAGGCCCATCACCAGAGCCTCGCGCGAGAGCACCCCGGAGGTGAAGGCGTAGTAGGCGCCGATCAGCTGGCGCAGGGTGATCGGCAGGCGCCACTGGATGCGCAGCGCCGAGCCGAATTCGGCGCCGCGTTCGCGCAGCGCCTGGTCGATGCGCGCCTCGTCCACCTCGCCGCCCATGTCGATCCAGTCCTGCAGGCAGCGCAGCACGGCCAGTTCGCCGAGGTTGTGCAGCAGCCCGGCGGTGTAGCACAGCTCGGCATCCAGGCGCAGCTGGCGGGCCAGCCAGGCGGCGGTTTCCGCGGCGAACGCGGCGCGCGCGCTGACCGGCCGGGCGCGCTCGAGCAGGCGCTCGTCGGCCAGCTGGGCATTGCGTTCGATGGCCATGCGCAGCACCAGGTTGAGCACGCGGCGCACGCCCAGGCGCGCCAGCGCCTGAGCCAGGGTCTGGCAGGGCGCCTCGCGGTGCTGGTCGGCGTTGTTGGCCACGCTGATCAGCCGGGCGGTGATCTGCGGGTCGCGGATCAACAGCTTTTCCAGCCCGGCCAGGTCGAGGTTGGCGCTTTGCATCGACAGGCTGGCGGCGTGGCGCACTTCTTCCAGCACCGGGCCGCCGTGATTGCTTTCGCGGCGGCGGTCCAGATAGTTGCTGAGGCTTTCTTCCGGCGCGGCCAGCGGCGCGTGGACATCCACCGGCAGCAGGCGGCCGATGCGCTGGCACAGGTCGTCGAGGTTGAACGGCTTGGCCAGGTAGGCCGCCGGCGCGTAGGGCAGGGCGGCGCGCACGCTGGCCGCGCTGACCCGGTCGCTGACCAGGATGCACGGCAGGCGCAGGGTGGCGTTCTGCTGGCGCAGCCGGCGCAGCAGGGTGAGGCCGTCGAAGCCTTCCAGATCCAGGTCGATGATCGCCAGGGCCAGCGGCTGCGCGGCACTGGCGGCCAGCGCCATCTCGCCGGTGGCGTAGGTGAGCGGCTGAGCGTCACCGCGCACGTCCCGCACCAGGCGCGCGAGCAGCTCCAGGGTGCCTGGCTCGGCGCTGGCGATCAGAACGGCGGGAGAGGTAGCCGGAGGCACGCGTTGCACTCACGAAAAAGGAGCGGTCAGTCTACCGTCGATACTCGGCGCGCCTAAATGATGGCCATCAGCTATTAAGTGCACTGCTCCACACTTTCAGCCCCAGCCGTGTCTCGCTATCGGGCGCGAGTTCCACCACGTCGTCCATGACGTTGGCGGTTTCGATGCAGAGCATCCGCTGCCAGGCGTCTTCGGCGAACTGCGACAGGCGCCGGGCTTTGTCGATCCACGGGTTCCAGACGATCGCCGAGCGCGAGCCGGTCGCCTCCAGGCAGATGCGCCGCTGCCAGGG
The DNA here is from genome assembly GCA_030602315.1 of Pseudomonadaceae bacterium. Classification (GTDB taxonomy): domain Bacteria; phylum Pseudomonadota; class Gammaproteobacteria; order Pseudomonadales; family Pseudomonadaceae; genus Azomonas. The sequence goes on from JAUVZY010000014.1 coordinate 21,758, forward strand.
CCGGTCTTCGATGTCCAGGCGCGTCGGCGTGTCGAGGTAGATGCGGTCGGTCTCGCCGGCAAAGCCCAGCGGACCCTGCTGGCGGCATTCGCGCCAGTCCTCCAGCGTCTCGATGTAGCGGCAGCCGTCCAGCCCCGGGACGCGCACCTGGTCGATGGCGGAGACCGCGAAATAGGTGTGCAGCGCCTGGCTGATGGTCACCGCCTGCCCGCTGCGGTTGAGGCTGACCAGGCTGATTTCCAGCGCTTCGTCCAGGCGCAGCTCCAGGCGCGCCGACAGCCCGGTCGGCCAGCCGGGCAGGGGCGCCTCCGGCTCGGGCAGGGCGAAGGCGAGGCTGATCTGGCCGCCGTCCAGGCGGGCGTCTTCCAGCTGCCACAGACGGGTGCGCGCCAGCCCGTGGAACGGCGCGGCGGAAGGTTGCGGATGCAGCGCCTGCACCGCCTGGGGGTTGCGCGCCAGGTCGCCGAACCACGGCCAGCACACCGGCACGCCGCCGCGCAGCGATTGGCCGGCATTGAAGGCGGCCTGCTCGCTGAGCCAGATCAGCGGCCGGGCGCCGGGCGTGCCGTAGCTCAGTACCTGGGCACCCTGCTCGGCGATGCGCAACTCGCCGTGGGCGTTGCTGGCGCGCCAGCAGATCAGCTCGCCTTCGACTTCCCGGCGCAGGCGGGCGGTGGGGGTGGAGGTGGACATGCTTTCAGGCTCCTTGAGAGGTCTCGCGCATTAGAGCGGTGCCGTGGAAAAAGCTCCATGAACGCACGAGCCCGGCCGAAGCCGGGCTCGTGGGCCGCCGGGGTGGGTCAGCTGCCGTAGACCTTGTTCGGCAGCCAGGTCACCAGTTCCGGCCACAGGTAGGCGACCACCAGCATCGCCGCCTGGATCAGGATGAAGGGAATTACGCCCTTGTACATGGTGCTGGTGGGCACGCTGGCTGGCGTCACCCCGCGCAGGTAGAACAGCGAGAAGCCAAACGGCGGAGTGAGGAACGAGGTCTGCAGGTTGATGGCGATCATCACCCCGAGCCAGATCGGATCGAGCCCCATGGCCAGGAGGATCGGCCCGACGATCGGCACCACCACGAAGATGATTTCGATGAAGTCGAGGATGAAGCCCAGCAGGAAGATCACCAGCATCACCACGATGAACGCGCCGAGCACGCCGCCGGGCAGCGAGCGCAGCATGTCCTCGATCAGCGCTTCGCCGCCGAAGCCGCGGAACACCAGGGAAAACAGCGAGGCGCCGATGAGGATCAGAAACACCATCGCGGTGATTTCGGTGGTGCCGTAGGCGGTTTCCTTCAGCCGCTGGAAACTCAGCTGGCGCTTGGCCAGCGACAGCAGCGTGGCGCCCAGCGCGCCGATCGCCGCGGCCTCGGTGGGTGTGGCGTAGCCGGCGAGGATCGAGCCGAGCACCGCGCCGATCAGCAGCAGCGGCGGCAGCAGCGAGCCGATCAGCTTGCCCCATTCGATCGGGCCGAGCTCCTCCTTGGGCAGCGCCGGCAGCTTCTTCGGCTGGGCGATCGCCACCACCACCAGGTAGAGGATGTACAGGCCGACCAAGAGCAGGCCGGGGATCAGCGAGCCGATGAACAGGTCGCCCACCGACACGGTCTTGGGCGAGAAGATGCCCATGCGCAGCTGCGCCTGCTGGTAGGCGCTGGACATCACGTCGCCCAAGAGCACCAGGATGATCGACGGCGGGATGATCTGGCCGAGGGTGCCGGTGGCTGCCAGCACGCCGGTGGAGATCGCCGGGTCATAGCCGCGGCGCAGCATGGTCGGCAGGGCCAGCAGGCCCATGGTCACCACGGTGGCACCGACGATGCCGGTGGAGGCGGCGAGCAGCGCGCCGACCACGCACACCGAGATCGCCAGGCCGCCGCGCAGGGTGCCGAACAGGCGCGACATCGACTCCAGCAGGTCTTCGGCAACGCGGGACTTCTCCAGCATCACCCCCATGAACACGAACAGCGGCACCGCCAGCATCGTCTGGTTGTTCATGATGCCGAAGATGCGGTTGGGCAAGGCGTGCAGGTAGCCGATGTCGAAGGTGCCGGTGAGCACGCCGATGGAGGCGAACACCAGCGCCATGCCGCCCAGGGTGAAGGCCACCGGGTAGCCCGACATCAGCGCGATGCAGATACTGACGAACAGCGCGATCGCCATGAACTCAGCCATGCTTCACCTCCGGCGCCGGCAGGCGGCCCATCAGCCGGTAGATGCACTTGACGATGTCGGACACCGCCTGCAGCCCCAGGCTGAAGACCAGCACCAGGATGATGGTCTTTTGCAGGTAGACGAAGCGCAGCCCGCCGGATTCGCCCGAGCGCTCGAAGGTGCGCCAGGCGCTGCTCACGTAATCCCAGCTGTTCCAGCCGAGGAACAGGCACACCGGCAGCAGGAAGAACAGGTGACCGAAGCCGTCCACCAGCGCCTGCCGGCGCGGGCCGAACTTCTGATAGAAGATGTCCACGCGCACATGCCCGTTGCGCTGCAGGGTCCAGGCGGCGGCCCCCATGAACACCAGCGCGTGGGCGTACATCACCGATTCCTGCAGGGCGATGGCGCCAATTCCGAAACCGTAACGCAGCACCACCACGATCGCGGTACCCAGCACCAGAAACAGGGTAAGCCAGGCGCAGGCCTTGCCGAGCAGGCGGTTCAGCGCATCGATCAGCGCGGCAAGCTGCAGCAATGGCGGAGATTTTGTAGGCATTTGGCGGTCTTTTCCGTTGATTGCTTGGCTTCGATTCTAGGCAGCCCAACTTGCAGGCGGCAATCGATTGGCTATTACTTTGGTCTGCTGGACGTATCGGTCGCCGACCAGGGAAAAATAGATTCGCTCTACAACAATAGTTCGAAATGGTCCGTCCATCCGGGACGACGAGTCATTCGTGCGGCAGCCTGGCCCGTGGTGGGCCGGCGCCGTGGCTGAAGAAACAAGGAGTAGCTCATGAAGCGTCGAGACATATTGACTGCCGCCGGTGTCGGTCTGGCGGCTACCGCGCTGGCCGGATGCCAGGACAGCGGCAACAAGCAAGCCACCGGCAGCGCCGCGCAGTCGGGCGGCGAACAGCAGACCTTCAACTGGAAGATGGTCACCTCCTGGCCGAAGAACTTCCCCGGCGTGGGCGTCGGCGCCGAGCGCTTTGCCCAGCTGGTCGACGAAATGAGCAACGGCCGGCTGAAGGTGCGCGTCTACGCCGCCGGCGAGCTGGTCCCCGCGCTGGAAGTGTTCGACGCGGTCTCGCGCGGCACCGCCGAAATGGGCCACAGCGCCCCTTACTACTGGAAGGGCAAGGTGCCCGCCGCACAGTTCTTCTGTGCCATGCCGTTCGGCCCCAACGCCCAGGAAATGAACGCCTGGCTGCACCACGGCGGCGGCATGCAGCTGTGGGAAGAGGTCTATGCCCAGTACGGCGTGCTGCCGATGGCCTGCGGCGCCACCGGTGTGCAGACCGCCGGCTGGTTCAACAAGGAAATCAACTCGGTCAATGACTTCAAGGGTCTGAAGATGCGCACCCCGGGCCTCGGTGGCGAGGTGCTGACGCGCATGGGCGGTACCGTGGTCAACATGCCGGCCGGGGAAATCTTCACCGCGCTGCAGACCGGCGCGATCGACGCCACCGAGTGGATCGGCCCGTACAACGACCTGGCGCTGGGCCTGCACAAGGCGGCCAAGTACTACTACACCCCCGGCTGGCAGGAGCCCAACGTCACCTTCGAGCTGGACATCAACCTCAAGGCCTGGGAAACCCTGCCCAACGACCTCAAGGCCATCGTGCGCGCGGCGGCCCGCGCGATCAACGGCGACATGCTCGACGACTACAACGCCAAGAACATGGAAGCGCTGGAGCAGCTGCGCGCCCAGGGCGTGCAGGTGCGGCGTCTGCCGGACGAGGTGCTGGCGCGGCTGAAGGAGGTTTCCGCCGAAGTGGTCCTGGCCGCCGCCGCCGCCGATCCGGCCGCCAGGAAGGTCTACGAGCACCTTGCGGCGTACCTTGCGCGGCTGGTCGAGTATGCCGAGGTCTCGGAGAAGGACATCTACAACATCCGCTACAGCCCGTCCTGAGGCTGGCCGTTGCCGGAATGAAAACGCCGCCCGAGGGGCGGCGTTTTCATTGGCGGCTCAGTCTTCCAGCCGGCAGTCGAGGCTGATGCGGGCGTTGAGCACCCGCGATACCGGGCAGCCCTCCTTGGCCTGCTCGGCGATCTGGCGAAACTGTGCCGCGTCGATGCCCGGCACCCGGGCGGCGAGGTCCAGGGCGATGGCGCTGATCGCAAAGCCGGCGTCGGTCTTCTCCAGCGTGACGTCGGCGCGGGTGGCGATGCGCTCGGCGGTGAAGCCGGCCTGGCCGAGCAGCATCGACAGCGCCATGGAAAAGCAGCCGGCGTGGGCGGCGCCGATCAGCTCTTCGGGGTTGGTGCCGGGCTGGTCTTCGAAGCGGGTGTGGAAGCCGTAGGGCTGGTCGCTAAGGACGCCGCTCTGGGTGCTGAGGGTGCCCTGGCCGTCTTTCAGGCCGCCTTGCCAGACGGCCGATGCGCTGCGGTTCATGGAACGGATCTCCGAGGGTAGGGATCTGTTCAGAGGCGCCCGCTGCCGGGCCGGTTCAGTCGACCTGCCCGGCGTCCGCGTCGGCGGGTTCCTCGAGAAGCCCGAGCCAGCGCGCCATGACCTCCTGCGCTTCATCGATGCCCATGCGCTTGGGCGCCGAAAACAGCTGCACGCTGCAGCTCTCGCCCCATTGCTGGGTGATGTCGCGGCGCACCTTGAGCAGGGCGTTCTTCGCCGCGCCGAAGGCCAGCTTGTCGGCCTTGGTCAGCAGCACATGCAGCGGCATGCCGCTGGCGCGGGCCCAATCGAGCATCATCTGGTCGAAGTCGGTCAGCGGGTGGCGGATATCCATCATCAGAAACACCCCCGCCAGGCTCTCGCGGCTGCCCAGGTAGGCCTCGAGGTGGCGCTGCCAGTGCTGCTTGAGGGGAATCGGCACCTTGGCATAGCCGTAGCCGGGCAGGTCGACCAGCCGGCGCTGGTCATCCAGGCGGAAGAAGTTGAGCAGCTGGGTGCGGCCGGGGGTCTTCGAGGTGCGCGCCAGGTTGGCGTGGGTCAGGGTGTTCAGCGCGCTGGACTTGCCCGCGTTGGAGCGCCCGGCAAAGGCGATTTCCAGGCCCTCGTCGGCGGGGCACTGGTCGACCTTGGCGGCACTGATGATGAACGAGGCCTGTTGGCACAGCGGGACGATGGGATTCTTGAGCGGCATGGGGGTTCCGGTAGCGGCGCAGGGGTGCGGCAACGGTTCGCTTCCGTTTCCACGCCGCCAGTATATAATGCCGCAGATTTTATGTGCGCTTAGGCCTGTCCTACGGCCCTGTCAATGCGATGCACTAGCGCCGCGGAACACGGGTGAGCAGGCGGCGATTCGCTCCGGTATGCAGTAATGCCGCACGGCTGGTAGGTGGTGGCTGCTGGTGCCCGGATTAATTCCTTCTACAAACTTAGCCGTTGGATTAGCTGATGAACAAAGCACTCGTGAGTCTGCTGTTGACCCTGGGCATCACCGGTATGGCCCACGCGGCTGGCGACGCCGCCGCCGGTCAGAACAAGGTCGTCATGTGCGGCGCCTGCCATGGTGCGGACGGCAACAGCGCCGCGCCGAACTTCCCGAAACTGGCTGGCCAGGGCGAGCGCTACCTGCTCAAGCAGCTGCAGGACATCAAGGCCGGCAGCAGCCCGACCGCCCAGCCGGGCGTCGGCCGCAAGGTCATCGAGATGACCGGCCTGCTGGACCCGCTGAGCGAGCAGGATCTGGCTGACATCGCTGCCTTCTACGCCAGCCAGAAGCCCACCACCGGCTACGCCGATCCGGCGCTGGTCGAGCGCGGCGAAGCGCTGTTCCGCGGCGGCAAGCTGGACCTGGGCATGCCGGCCTGCACCGGCTGCCACGCACCGGACGGCCAGGGCAACGACCTGGCTTCCTACCCGCGTCTGGCTGGCCAGCATGCCGCCTACACCGCCAAGCAGCTGACCGACTTCCGCGAAGGCAACCGCATGAACGACGGCGAAGCCGCCATCATGCGCTCGGTCGCCGCCAAGCTGAGCAACAAGGACATCGAAGCGCTGTCCAGCTACATCCAGGGCCTGCACTGAGTCCGGATGCGAGGTGACAAAAGGGCGACTCGGCTGTGGGCCGGGTCGCCCTTTTTCGTCTCTGGGGCCGTTACAATCCGCGCCAGTTCATGTTCTGTGTCGGCCTGTCCCGGGCCGCACGGTCGTTTCCAGCAGGAGTCAGTCATGCGCAAACTCTTTTTCGGTGTGATGTTCACCACCGCCAGCCTGTTCGGTCTGGCCGCCCATGCCGAGCAACCGGCCGCGGCGCCGTCCTTCGAGGCCGGCAAGCACTATGTCGAGCTGCGCAACCCGGTGCCGACCGCGACGGCGGACAAGGTCGAGGTGGTCGAGCTGTTCTGGTACGGCTGCGGTCACTGCTATCAGTTCGAGGCGCACCTCAAGCCCTGGAGCGAACAGCTGCCCGAGGACGTGGCATTGCGCAAGCTGCCGGCGCTGTTCGGCGGCCTGTGGAACGCCCATGGCCAGCTCTATCTGACCCTCGAGGCGATGGGTGCCGAGCCGAAGGTGCATGAGGCGATCTTCGAGGCGATCCACAAGCAGAACCGCAAGCTGGCCACCCCCGGCGAGATGGCCGATTTCCTCGCCGAGCAGGGCATGAACCGCAACCAGTTCCTGCAGACCTACAACTCCTTCGGCGTGAAGAGCGCCATGGAGAAGGCCAAGCGCCAGGCCATGGCCTATCAAGTCAGCGGCGTGCCGGTGATGGTGGTGGCGGGCAAGTACCGTTTCGACCTGGGCAGCGCCGGCGGCCCGCAGCGGGCGCTTGAGCTGGCTGAGTTTCTGATCGAGAAAGAGCGCCGCGCGCGCTGATCCTGCCGCGCCATGCTGCGCCATTGGCGTACCTCGCGCACGGTCAGTCAGGGCCGCGCCCAGCGCAACGTGCAGTGCCTGACCGAGAGCGGCCTGCCCTGCGACGGTCGCCTGCGGCTGTTGAGCTTCAACATCCAGGTCGGCATCAGTACCGGCGGCTATCACCATTACCTCACCCGCAGCTGGCAGCACCTGCTGCCGCATGCGGGCCGTGCGCTGAATCTGACGCGGATCGCCGAACTGCTGGCCGGCTACGACCTGGTCGCCCTGCAGGAAGTCGACGGCGGCAGCCTGCGTTCGGGCTTTATCAATCAGGTCGAGCACCTGGCCCAGCTGGGCGGGTTCCCCTACTGGTACCAGCAGCTCAACCGTAACCTGGGGCGCTTCGCCCAGCACAGCAACGGCGTGCTCAGCCGGCTCGACCCGCAGGCGCTGGAAGACCATCCGCTGCCCGGTCCGCCGGGACGCGGCGCGATCCTGATGCGCTTCGGCGACGGCGAGGACGCGCTGGCGGTGGTGGTCATGCACCTGTCGCTCGGCGGGCGGACACGCACCCGCCAGCTGGCTTACATCCGCGAGCTGGTCGGCAGCTACCGGCATCTGGTGCTGATGGGGGACATGAATACCCACGCCGTCGATCTGCTCGAGCACTCGCCACTGCGCGATTTGGGATTGCTCGCGCCGCAGGTCGAGGCTACCTTTCCGAGCTGGCAGCCGCAGCGCTGCCTCGATCACATTCTGCTGACCCCCAGCCTGACGCTGGAGAGCGTCGGCGTATTGCCCCGACCCATTTCCGATCACCTACCGGTGGCCGTCGAGATCCGCCTGCCCGCTGCCCTGCGGGGCGTCTCGCCGCCGGCAGCCATGGTTCCTCTAGGATGAGCGACGACGTCAAGCACTGGAAAAGCAAATACCTGCACAGCCTGCAGCGGCTCAAGGAGCGCGAGGAACTGTGGGTACGGCGCGTCGATATGCTGCGTCGCAGCCTGATGCGGACCAGCATCGCGGCCGAGGGCGTCGACCGTGCGGTGGACAGCTGCATGCACGAGCTGCGCGACCTGCTGCGCCGCGACGCGCTGGATGTCGGGCTGAGCAACCTGGTGCCGCGCCTGGAAAAGGCCCTGCTGGAGGCCGAGCGGCGCCGCGAGGAGCGTGTCGAGCAGATCGGCGTCGCGCTACGCCGGATCACCGAACAGTTACGCGAGCTGCCCGGCGCCGAAGAGCATGACAAGGACCTGCGCCGCCTGGTGCTGCGCATGGATTCGCGGGTCGGCCAGCTCGACGAGCTGCACGGGCTGCTGAGCGAGCTGGCCGAGCTGCAGGCCGAGGTCACGCGCCTGCCGGAGGGCGAGCAGGCGCAGAGCCAGGGCCTGATGCAGCGGCTGTTCGGTTCGCGCAGTCTGCTCGACGAACAGGAGGCCGCACTGGCGGTATTGGACGCCAGGCCCGAGGTGACCGGCGCCGCCGCGGATGCGGTCGAGACGCCCGCTGATGTTGCGCCCGGCACCCCGCCGGCGGAAGGCGAGCCGCCGGTCGAGCCGGCCGGCGGTCTGCAGGGGCCGGAGCCGCGCTACAGCCAGGTGGCCGCGCGCATTGAAAGCACCCTGACCTCGCTGCTGGACGATCTGCGTTTGCCCGGACCATACCAGGACCGCGCCCAGGCCTTGCGCGCGCGGATTCGCGGTGGGCTGAACTGGTACGAGCTGATTCCGGTGCTCGACGACCTTGCCGAGCTGCTGCGTGGTCTGTCCTGTGTCGGCCAGGAGGAATTTCAGCAGTACCTGGCGGTACTCAGCCAACGCCTGGGCACCGTGCAGGAGTGCCTGGCCGAGATGAGCTCGGGCCATGGCCTGCGCTGCGCCGAGGCCCAGGCGCTGGACGGCGCGCTGCGCGAGCAGATGGGTGGGCTGCACAGTTCGATGCGCGCCGCCACCGAGCTGGCCGCGCTCAAGCAGCTGGTCGAGGAACGGCTCAGTTGCCTGGCGCAGACGGTGGACGAGTACCAGGCCCGGCGCCAGGCCCACGAGGCGCAGACCACCGAGCAGCTGCGCGAGCTGAACGAGCGCCTGTCCGGGATGGAGCGGGCGGCCGAAGCGTTGCGCGGGCAACTGGCCGAGCAGCAGCGCCAGGCCTCGCTGGACAGCCTCACCGGGGTCGCCAACCGTGCGGCGTGGAACGACCGGCTGGAGCAGGAATTCGCCCGCTGGCAGCGCTACGGCGGCGAGCTGCTGCTGGCGGTGCTGGACGTGGATCACTTCAAGCGGATCAACGACCAGTTCGGCCACGCGGCCGGCGATCGGGTGCTCAAGATCATCGCCGGCAAGTGGCAGCAGCGCCTGCGCAAGACCGATTTCATCGCCCGTTACGGCGGCGAGGAGTTCGTCATGCTGCTGCCGGCCACACCGCTGGAGCCGGGCTGCACCATCGTCCAGGAGCTGCTGCGCAGCATCGAGGAGTGCCCGTTCCACTTCAAGGGCCAGCGCATCCAGGTCACCGTGTCGGCCGGGGTGACCGCGTTCAGCGAAGGCGACGATGCCGAGCAGGCTTTCGAGCGCGCCGATCAGGCGCTGTACCGGGCCAAGGAAGCGGGACGCAACCGCCTGCTGGTCGGCTGAGGCGACCAGCGGCGAGCCAGGCTGCAGGCAGTTGCCGGCCTATAATGGCCGGCCCGCCAGACGGCGCTCGCCCAACGGAGTTGATTCATGAAGTCGCTGCTTGCAGTGCTCGGTGCTGCCGTGCTGCTCGCCGGTTGCGCCGGCGGTCCGCGTATCGACACGCGCTACAGCTCGGTCGGCCATGACAGCCGCGTGCAGTTCATCGTGGTGCACTACACCTCGAGTGACTTTGCCCGCTCGCTTTCCATTCTCAGCGGGGGCGATGTCAGCAGCCATTACCTGATCGATCAGGCGCCGCCGACCATCTACCGACTGGTCGACGAGAACCGCCGTGCCTGGCACGCGGGGGAAAGCGAGTGGCGCGGGCGCACCTGGCTGAATGCGACCTCGATCGGCATCGAGCTGGTCAACGCCGGCTATCAGGACAGCCCCGGCGGGCGCATCTGGCAGCCATATCCGGATGAGCAGATCGACCAGCTGATCGTGCTGCTCAAGGACATCATGGCGCGCCACGGGCTCAAGTCCGGTGCCGTGATCGGTCACAGCGATATCGCTCCGCAGCGCAAGGTCGACCCGGGTCCGGCGTTTCCCTGGAAGCGCCTGGCCGATGCCGGGCTGATTCCCTGGCCGGCGCCCGAGCAGCAGGCGTTATGGCAGCAGCACTTCGCCCTGGCCGCGCCGGACATCTTCTGGTGGCAGCAGGCGCTGGCGCGTTTTGGCTACCGGGTACCGCAGCATGGCGAGCTGGACGAAGCGACGCGCAACGTGATCGCGGCGTTCCAGATGCGCTACCGGCCGGCGCGCCATGACGGCGAGCCGGATATCGAAACCGCGGCGATCCTCGCGGCGCTCGACGAGCAGGCCGCGCCACGCTGACCCGCCGCCGCGCGATTCAGATCGGCAGCGCCAGATAGAAGATCGTGCCGTGGCCGATGCGCGAGTGCACGCCGATGCGTCCGCCATGCAGCTGCGCGATCTCCTTGCATAGCGCCAGCCCGAGGCCGGCGCCGCCGTGGCGGCGGCCGATCTGCACGAACGGTTCGAAGACCCGGGCCTGCTGGCTGTAGGGGATGCCTTCGCCGTTGTCCTCGACGCTGATGATCATGCGGTCGCCATGGCGGCGCGCCTGCAGGCGCACCAGGCCGCCTTCGGGGGTGTGGCGCAGGGCATTGGTCAGCAGATTGTCCAGCACGCGCTCCATCTGTGCCTGGTCCAGCAGCAGGCTGGCCAGCTCCGGCTGCAGGTCCAGGTCGAGGGTGATCGCCCGCTCGCGCGCCTGGCCGAGGAAGCGCTGGCGCGCCGCGCCGAGCATGCTGGCGATGTCGCATGGCGCCAGATCGAGCTTCTGCTGGCCGCTTTGATAGCGGGAGAAATCCAACAGGTCGTTGATCAGCCGTACCAGCCGCTGCATTTCATCGTGCACGGTGGCCAGCAGATCGGCCTCGCGGCTCTCGGGCGGGAAGCGCAGACGCTCGCGCAGCAGGCTGAAGGCCATCTGGATGCCGGTCACCGGCGTGCGCAGTTCATGCGAGGCGCGCAGGACGAACTCGTTGCGCACCCGCTCGAAATTGCGTTGGTCGGTGACATCGTGCAGCACCATCACCGCGCCGCTGATGCGGCCGTCATGGTGGCTGACCGGGCTCAGCCGCCAATTGAGCAGGCGCTTTTCGCCATCGGCCTGTACCTCCAGATCCTGGGCCGGCAGGTTCAGCGGGCGGTCGCGCAGCACCAGCTGCGCCGCTTCGTCGAATTCGGGCTGACCCAGCGCCTGGCCGAGGCTGACACCCAGGTATTCGTTCTGCCAGCCGAGCTGGCGCTGGGCGACCGGGTTGGCATGTTCCAGGCGGCCCTCGCGGTCGAGGATCAGCAGACCGTCATCGATGCTGTCGAGCAGCGCCTGCAGGCGCTGCTGCCCGTTCACCAGGGCCTCGACGTTGGTTTGCTGGAACTGGTGGAGCGCCTGGGCCATCAGCCCGAAGCGGCGGATCAGCGAGGACAGTTCAGCGATCGGCGAATGCGGCAGGGTGATGTCGAAATCGCCACGGCCGATCCGGTCGGCCGCCGCCGAGAGGCCCTCGATCGGGTCGCCGAAGCGCCGGGCGAAGCCGTGCGCGGTGATGAAGCCGATCAGCAGCACCGCCACGCCGGTAAGGCCGAGCACGCCGGCGATCAGCAGCGATCGGTCGCGGCTGCGCGCCTCGGCCTGGTAGACGCGCTCCAGCGCATCCTTCTGCATCTCCACCATCTGCCCGCGCACATCCTTGAAGGCCAGGCCAAGGCTGCTGTCACCAAACAGGGCCTGGGCCTGGTACACGTGCTGGTGTTCCTGCGCTTCATCGAGGAACGTCCGGTAGGCGCTGCTGATCTGCTGCAGGCCTGCGCGGTCATGCGCATGGGCGGTCTGACGCAGGCTGTCCTCGAGGGTAGCCTCGAACCGGGCGCTAAGACCGGCAAGGTCGGTGTCCTCGGGCGAGGCGCCGAGCAGCAGCAACACATGGTTGCCCAGCAGCTGACGCAACTCCTGAATGGTCTCGATCACCGCGAAGCTGTCCTTGACCAGCCGCTCCTGGGTATTGGCCATCTGCACCACGCTCACCAGCGCCAGCAGCAGGCCGATCAGGGCGACCGTCATCAGCGCCGAGAACCCCATGAACAGCCGGGTTCTGAGCTTCATCTGCAGCTTCATAGGCCGTATTGCTTGCGCTTGCGGTAGAGCGTCGAGGCGTCGATGCCGAGGGTGCGGGCGGCCTGCTCCAGTGTCGGGCTGGCGGCCAGCACGCCGGCGATGTGCGCCTTTTCCAGGTCTTCCAGGCTCATGGCATCCCCGACCCGGGGCAGGTTGCCGCCGGTCGGCTCGCCGATCCCCAGGTGGCTGACCTCGATCAGCGCCTGTGGGCAGATGATGCTGGCGCGTTCGATCACGTTGCGCAGTTCACGCACGTTGCCCGGCCAGCGGTAGGCCTTGAGCGCGCTGGCCGCCGCGTCGGAAAACCCGCGTGCCGGGCGCCCGTAGTTCTTCACGAACTGGGCGAGGAAGCGCTCGGCGAGGGCGAGGATGTCCTCGGGACGTTCGCGCAGCGGGGGCAGGTGCAGGGTGATCACGTTCAGGCGATACAGCAGATCTTCGCGAAAACGCCCCTCGCGGACCATGTCCTCGAGGTTGAGGTTGGTGGCCGCCAGGATGCGCACGTCGGCGCGGCGGGTGACCGGGTCGCCGATCCGCTCGTATTCCTTGTCCTGGATGAAACGCAGCAACTTGGGCTGCAGGGCCAGGGGAAAATCGCCGATCTCATCGAGAAACAGCGTACCGCCGTCGGCCTGGCTGACGCGCCCGAGGGTGCTCTCGGTGGCGCCGGTGAAGGAGCCGCGATTGTGGCCGAACAGCTCGCTTTCCATCAGGTCGGCCGACAGCGACGGGCAGTTGATGGTGACGAAGGCCTTCTTCGCGCGGCGGCTCCAGCTGTGGATGGCATGGGCCAGTTCGCCTTTCCCGGTGCCCGATTCGCCGAGGATCAGGATGTTGGCGTCGGTGTCGGCTACCTGCCGCGCGGTTTCCAGCACCGCCATCATGGCCGGGCTGTTGGAGTTGAGCACGTCGCGGCGCTTTTTCACCTCGTCTTCCAGCGCTTCCAGGCGCGCCGCCATGTGCCGCGCTTCGAGCTGCTTGGCGGCCGCCAGGCGCAGCTGCTCGGGGCTGCAGGGCTTGACCAGGTAGTCCACCGCGCCGGCCTGGATGGCATCGACTGCGGTATCTACCGCCGAATGCGCGGTGACGATCACCACGCGCATCCACGGGGCCACCACCAGCATCTGGGCCAGCACGTCCAGGCCGTTCTCGTCGCCCAGGCGCAGGTCCAGAAAGCACAGGTCGAACACCTGACGCTGCAGCAGCGATTCGGCCTGCGCCCCGCTGGAGGCGGTGGCGACGGTGTAGCCGCGGTCCTCGAGGCAGTATCGGAAGGTGCGCAGGATGGCCGCTTCGTCATCCACCAGCAGGATGCGGCCGCCAAGGTCCGTCGATTGCTCCATGGGTACTCCAGGTCAGCGGGGGTCGAGCCAAGCCGTCCGCGGCGTGTGCAGCTGGCCGGGGGCTGGCCCGCGATGATAAGGGCTGGCGCCGGACAACGGGGCCATGCCAGCCAAGACACCGGCGAACGGCCAGGGGACAGCTTAGATACAGCGCCTCGCTTAGTCCGTTAAAAGGCTTGCAAGTTGCACGGTGCCGCGCGCGGTCGCCGCGCAGGCTGCACAGAGTCAACGAAGCGCAAGACGATGTAAATGGCTCTAGCGCGGGCATTGCCAGCCGGGGGGATGACTGGCGTGGGCTTTGCTACCCCAGCATCAACTTCACCGCGCGCTGCGCACAGCAGGAGGAAGGTTATGGATCCCGCCATGAGCCGGTTGAACGAACTGATCGAAATCACCCGCGACGGCCAGCGCTTCTATCAGCGCGCCGCCAACGAGGTGCATGACAACGAACTGCAAGGGGTGTTCCGCGACATGGCGCAGGCCAAGACCCACGTGATCCAGGCGTTGTCGGTCAAGCTCTCGGCGCACGACGAGCAGGTGTCACAGGGCGGCACCTTCGCCGGCAAGATGCGCCAGCTGTTCGCCGAGACGCGCAGCCGCCTGGGCGGCGATTCGCGGGTGGCCTATGTGGATCAGCTCGAAGAGATCGAGGATCGCATCCTCAAGGCGTTCGAGGACGCCCTCGATGACGCCGACGCCGAGACGCGCGCGCTGCTGGCCAGCGAGCTGCCTCGGCTGCGCGCGTGCCATGAGCGCATGCAGCGGCTCAAGCACAGCCTGCACTAGCCCCACCCGTCGGTTCGCTCCGATGCCAGGTTCAGTCAGCGGCCGTGTTCAGCGGCCGCAAGAGGGGAGGCCAGTGATGAAATCATTCGCAAACGGGCGTCATCTTGTTCCGCGTCTGCTGCTTGGCGCGCTCTGCGCGTTGGCGCTGGGCGGCGCGCTGCCGGTGGAACAACCGTTCGGTCAGGCGGTGAAAAAAACCGCGGAACGAATCGCACCTCTGCAGGCTCAACCGATACACGCCAGCCAACCTGGATCGGGACTTGCGAGGCCGGTCCTTGGCGAGCTGAAGGCCGAGACGCGGCGTTGGGTGTTCTAGCGCCGGCCGAGGTTGCCGTCGTGGCAGTCGCGGCAGGGCAGTTCTCGCGTGAGGGCAGGGATGCAGGCGCAAGCCATCAGGCGGGCCAGCCTGTCGAGGCCGACCTTCCCCACCAAGAGGAGAACGACCATGTTGAGTTGGGCAATTACCTTCCTGATCATCGCCATCATCGCCGCCATCCTGGGCTTCAGCGGCATTGCGGGGACCGCGACGGGTATCGCGCAGATCCTGTTCGTGGTGTTTCTGGTGTTGTTCGTGATCTCGCTGATCTTCGGTCGCGGGCGCGGGCCTAGGGTCTGACCCTTCGCCGCCCCGCTCGGGGCGGCCCTCCTTCTTCCTTCAGCGCACGCGCGGCGGCTGCATCTGCCCGGCGAGGTTGCGCAGCGCCAGTTCCGCGTCCAGTACCTTGGCCAGCGCCGCCGCCGCTTCGGCCGGATCGATGCCCAGCCGCGCATAGAGCGCCTCGGGGATCGGACTCGCCGGGTCGCTGCCGATTCCCTGTTGCGCCAGCAGGCGCACCGCCAGACCGATCAGGTTGGCGTAGACGGCGTGCTCTCCGGCATAGGCCGGGTCGTGCTGAAAGCGCAGCGCGGTGCACAGTTCGTCGGGCATGCCCCAGAAGTTCATCAGCCAGCCGCCGATCTGCTCGCGGGTGATGCCCAGCAGGTGTTGCTCGATCACGCTGTGGTGCAGGTGCGGATTGACCTCGCGGTGCCGGCAAAACAGCTCGAAGTGCGGTGGAAACACATGCGCCAGCACCAGATAGCCGAAGTTGTGCAGCAGCCCGCCCAGATAGGCCAGGCCCGCCTCGGGACGCTGCTCGCGCGGCATGGCGCGGCGCAGCCCGTCGACCACCGCGGCGGTGTAGATCGCCTGGTGCCAGTAGGGCGTGGCCTGCTGCGGCTCGTCCTTGGGCAAGCCGAGCGTCTTGCCCAACGCCAGGCCCAGGGCCAGGTTGATCACCAGATCGAAGCCCAGCACGCGGATGATGGCGTCTTCCACCGAACGGATCTTGCCGGGGGCGGCGTAGTAGGGCGAGGCCGCCCAGCTGATCACCTGGGCGGCCAGCGCCGGGTCGGTTTCCACCACGTCGGTGATGTCATCCACCGTGGCGTTGGGGTCCACCCGCAGCTTGATGATGCGGTTGGCCGTCTGCGGCAGCGGCGGGATTTCCAGGGTCTCTTCCAGGCGCTGGCGGATGCGCCGGGTGGTGAAGTGGCGGACCGCCTCGCTGATCTGCTCGCGGTCGTCCTCGGGGCGGTCGAGGTTCGGCCGGATCGCCGAGACCGGCGTAGCGAAGTGACCGGCGCTGGCTTTCTCCAGCAGGCTGGCGAGTTCCTCGCCGGTCACTTCCAGCAGCAGGTCCGGCTGGCCGGCCGGCAGCCACAGGCGCGCCTGGCCGGTCAGCCCGGCCTGGTAGAGGCAGGGCACGCTGGCGGAAAACGGTGTCGCCGGCAGGGCGCCGAGCTGGTAGCGCGTCAGGTAACGCTCCAGGGTGGCGGCCGAGGCGGCGCGCAGTGGCCGGCCGGTAAGCTCGGTCAGGCGCTTCAAGTCCAGCAGGCTGTCCTGCGGGAACAGCACCAGCAGGCTGCCGATGCTGTCTTCGAGCAGCGCCGCCTGCACGCACTGGGCGGGCGGCAGGCCAGCGTGCAGCGAGGCGGGGCGGTCGGGGATGCCGTGCAGGGCGAACAGGTGCTCGAGCGCGACGGGCGGCGACGGCAGGGCGGGCGATTCGACGGGCTGGATCATGGTGGACGGGTCTGCTTTGAATGCTTGGGGCAGTATAGCGCCGCCGTTGCGGTGCAGAGCACGCCGCCGACCGGCGTCAGACCTGTCCGTACTGCTGGCCGTGACGCAGCCAGCGTGCCAGCAGTGGGCTGACGTGCCCGGGCCAGTGGGCCAGGAGCTCCTGTGCCGCCTCGCGCACCGCCGGCAACAGGTGCGCATCGCGCATCAGGTCGGCCACCTTGAACTGCAGCAGGCCGGTCTGGCGGGTGCCGAGCATCTCGCCGGGGCCGCGCAGCTCCAGGTCCTTCTCGGCGATGACGAAGCCGTCGCAGGTCTCGCGCATGATCGCCAGGCGCTCGCGGCCCATCTGCGACAGCGGTGCGTGGTAGAGCAGCACGCAGTGGCTCGCCGCGCTGCCCCGGCCGACCCGCCCGCGCAGCTGGTGCAGCTGCGCCAGGCCCAGGCGCTCGGGGTTCTCGATGATCATCAGGCTGGCGTTGGGCACGTCCACGCCCACCTCGATCACCGTGGTGGCGACCAACAGCTGCAGCCGCCCGGCCTTGAACTGATCCATCACCGCGGCCTTTTCCGCCGGCTTCATGCGCCCGTGGATCAGCCCGACGGACAGCTCGCCAAGGGCGGCCGACAGCTCCTCGAAGCTGGTCTCGGCCGCCTGGCAGGTCAGCTCCTCGGACTCCTCGATCAGCGTGCACACCCAGTACGCCTGACGGCCCTCGGCGCAGGCGGCGCGCACCCGCTCGATCACCTCGAGGCGGCGGCTGTCGGCGATTACCAGGGTGTTCACCGGGGTGCGGCCCGGCGGCAGCTCGTCGAGAATCGAGGTATCCAGATCCGCGTAGGCGCTCATCGCCAGGGTGCGCGGAATGGGGGTGGCGGTCATGATCAGCTGGTGCGGGCAGAGCCGTCCGTCGACACCCTTCTGGCGCAGCGCCAGGCGCTGCTGCACGCCGAAGCGGTGCTGTTCGTCGATGATCACCAGCGCGAGGTTGCGAAACTGCACCTCGTCCTGGAACAGCGCATGGGTGCCCACCACCATCGGGCAGCCGCCGGCGATCTTCTCCAGCGCCGCCGCGCGCGCCTTGCCCTTGAGCTTGCCGGCCAGCCAGGCGATGTCGATGCCCAAGGGTTGCAGCCATTTGCTGAAGTTGAGGAAATGCTGCTCGGCGAGGATCTCGGTGGGCGCCATCAGCGCCACCTGGTAGCCGGCTTCCAGCGCCTGTAGCGCGGCCAGCGCGGCGACCACCGTCTTGCCGGCGCCGACGTCGCCCTGCACCAGACGCAGCATCGGCTCGGGCTGGGACAGGTCGTAGGCGATCTCCGCGCCGACTCGCTGCTGCGCGCCGGTGGGGGCGAAGCCGAGGTTCTGCAGAAAGCGCTGCGGCAGCACCTTGGCCACCGGCAGGGCCGGCGCCTCTTGGGCGCGCACGCTCTCGCGCAGGCGCTGCAGCGACAGCTGATGGGTCAGCAGTTCCTCGAAGGCCAGCCGTTGCTGGGCCCAGTGGGCGCCTTCGGCGAGTTCTTCAAGGTCCGCATCCGGCGGCGGGCGGTGCAGGTAGCGGATCGCCTCGTCCAGCGGGCCGAGCTGGAAGTCGCGGGCCAGCTCGGCCGGCAGCCAGTCCGGCAGGCTGCGCGGGCCGAGGCGGGCCAGCGCCTGCTCACTGAGGGCGCGCAGGCGCTGCTGGGTCAGGCCTTCGGTGGTGGGGTAGATCGGGGTGAGGGTCTGCGCCACCGGCATCGATTCGTTGCCGGTCAGCACGCGGTATTCGGGGTGGTAGATCTCCAGCCCCGAGGCGCCGGGGCGCACCTCGCCGTAGCAGCGCAGCTGGGTGCCGCGCTTGAGCGCGTCCTTCTGCGCCTGGCTGAAGTGGTAGAAGCGCAAGGACAGCGTGCCGCTGCCATCCTGCAGGCGCACCAGCAGACTGCGCCGACGGCCCATGACCACGTCGGCCCCGGCCACCACGCCCTCGACCACCGCATCGCCGCCCGGGCGCAGGGCGCCGATGGGGCTGATGCGGGTGCGGTCCTGGTAGCGCAGCGGCAGGTGGAACAGGACATCCTGCAGGGTTTCCAGGCCGACCTTGGCCAGCTTCTCCGCCAGTGCCGCGCCGACGCCCTTGAGCACGGTCACCGGAACGGTGGACAGGTCGGTCATCAGCTCGCGGCTTTGGGCGGGCGCGCCACCGAGCACAGGCGCAGCGAGTCGGCCACCACTTCGATGGCCTTGGGCCGCGGGAAGCTGGCGCGCCAGGCGATGGCCACGGTACGGAACGGCACCGGCTTGGCCAGCGGCCGCACCTCGATCACCCCCGGCGAGTAGTGGTGGCTGTCCACCGCCGAGAGCGGCAGCACCGAGATGCCCAGGCCGGAGGCGACCATGTGGCGAATGGTTTCCAGCGAGCTGGACTCCACCGTGGTGTGCTGGTGCTCGCCCTTGCGCGTGCTGGGGCAGGATTCGAGCACCTGGTCGCGGAAGCAATGACCCTCGCCGAGCAGCAGGAGGTTGGCCTCGTTGAGCATGTCGCTCCTGATTTCACTCAACTCGGTCCACGGGTGCTCGGCCGGCATCAGCACGCAGAACGGCTCGTCGTAGAGCGGCTTGGTCAGCACGTCGGCTTCGTGGAAGGGCAGCGCGACGATGATCGCGTCCAGCTCGCCGGTGCGCAGCTTGTCGCGCAGCACGTGGGTGAAGTTTTCCTCGATGTACAGCGGCATGTCGGGGGCGACCTTGTGCAGCTGCGGGATCAGGTGCGGAAACAGATACGGGCCGATGGTGTAGATCGCACCGAGCTTGAGCGGCGCGGCCAGCTGGTTCTTCCCGGCCTGGGCCAGCTCGCGGATGCTTTGCGCCTGCTCCAGGACCTTCTGCGCCTGGGTGACGATGCCTTCGCCCACCGGGGTCAGGCGCACCGCGCTCTTGGTGCGCTCGAAGATCAGCACACCCAGCTCGTCCTCCAGCTTCTTCACGCCCACCGACAGGGTCGGCTGGCTGACGTGGCAGCGCTCGGCGGCCCGGCCGAAGTGTTGTTCCTGGGCGAGGGTGACGATATAGCGCAGTTCTGTGAGGGTCATAGTCAGCATCCATTAGCTTCCGAGGAAGAATAGCCTTAAGCACGGGGGCAAACCAGCGGCCAGCCGCGCCCTTCGGCGGGCTAGACTGGCCGGCGATTACCTGCCCGGAGCCCTCTCATGAATTCGTCCCCACGCGTGTTGATCGTCGGCTGCGGCGATGTCGGCAGCCGTCTCGGCCTGCAACTGGCCGCGCTCGGCTGGGCGGTGTACGGCCTGCGCCGGCAGGTGCAGGTCCTGCCGGCCGGCATCGTCCCGGTCCGGGGCGATCTCGATGACCCGGCGCTGCCGGCTGGCTGGCCGGCCGGCCGGCTGGACTACCTGGTCTATGCCACCGCTGCCAGCCAGCACGACGAACCCGGCTACCGGCGCGCCTATGTCGACGGGCTCACGCGCACCCTCGACTGGCTGGCCGCGCAGGGCCAGCGGCCGCGGCGGCTGGTGTTCGTCTCCAGCACCGGCGTCTATGGCCAGGATCAGGGCGAATGGGTCGACGAAACCTCGCCCACCGAGCCGTCCGCCTTCAGCGGGCGCATCCTGCTGGAAGCCGAGCGACTGGCTGGCAACAGCGGCCTGCCCGCCACCTGCGTGCGTCTGGCCGGCATCTACGGCCCAGGCCGGCGCTGGCTGCTCGACCAGGTGCGCCAGGGCTACCGCGTGCCGCCCGAGCCGCCGCAATACGGCAACCGCATCCACGCCGACGATGCCGCCGGGCTGATCGCCTTCCTCCTGCAGCGCGACGCCGCCGGCCAGCCGGTCGACGGCTGCTACCTCGGCGTGGACGACGAACCGGCCCCGCTGCACGAGGTGGTCGACTGGCTGCGCGCACGGCTGAACGTCACCGCCGAGGCCCAGGCCCGCGTCTCCCGCCGCCTTGGCAGCAAACGCTGCCGCAACACCCGCGCCCGCGCGCAGGGCTGGCTGCCGCGCTATCCCAGCTATCGGGAGGGGTATGCGGCGTTGATTGGCGCGGAGGGCGTCGAGCTGTCCGAGCGCTAGAGTCCCAGAAAGGGGACACTGCATTCGACTTGTTATTGGTGTAAATTCATCCATCACGTGGTTGAAATTCAACCGTCATGTGGTGATTTTTACATGTACCCACGACAGATCCGACAGGCACTATACGAAGCGCTCGAAGATTCGCCGGTCGTTCTCCTCAACGGGGCGCGCCAAACAGGCAAAAGCACCCTGATTCAGGGGCTCGAGCGGCCGGCCAGCTACTTTACCTTGGACGATCCAGCCGTTCTGGCGGCGGTCCAGGCTGACGCCGCCGGCTTCGTGCAGGCGCTCAAAGGGCCTGTCTGCCTCGACGAAGTGCAGCGTGCGCCAGGGATTTTTCTTGCCATCAAAAGTGCGGTAGATCGCGACCGCACGCCCGGCCGCTTCCTGCTGACCGGCTCGGCGAACGTTCTCTTGTTGCCGCAGATCGCCGACTCCTTGGCCGGGCGCATGGAAGTGCTGAGTTTATGGCCGTTGGCGCAGAGCGAGATCGCGCGAAAGCCTTCGAGCCTGATAGACCGACTATTCGCCGGCGAGCTGCCCGATCGCTGTGCCTTCGACCGGGACGACTTCGTACGCCGGCTGGTCAGCGGCGGCTACCCCGAGGCCCTGGCCCGGACCAGCGAAAGGCGCCGAGAGGCGTGGTTCGAAAGCTACCTGCACACCATCCTGCAACGCGATGTGCGCGACCTGGCGCAGCTGGAAGGGCTTACCGAGCTCCCGCGGCTCATGCAGATGCTCGCTGCGCGCAGTGGGGGGCTTCTGAACGCAGCGGAGCTGTCGCGCTCGACCGGCATCCCCCAGACCACCTTGAAGCGCTATCTCGCGCTGCTCGAGACACTGTTTCTGATTCGCCAGGTGCCGGCATGGTCATCGAATCTCGGCAAGCGGCTGCAGAAAGCGCCCAAGCTTTTTGTCACCGACCAGGGGCTGATGGCCCATTTGCAAGGGCTCGGCGAGGCCAGTCTTTCCGCTGCGCTAGGTCTGCCCGGCCGCCTGGTGGAGGCGTTTGTTCACGCTGAGCTGAGCAAGCACCAGACGTGGGCCCAAACGCGCACCCAGCTCATGCATTACCGCACCTCGACCGGCATGGAGGTGGATTTTGTTCTGGAGAACCGCCGAGGCGAGCTGATCGGCGTCGAAGTCAAAGCTGCCGCTACGGTGGGCGGCAAAGACTTCAACGGCTTGCGCCACCTGCGCGACACCGCCCCCCAGCAATTCCGGCGAGGTGTGATTTTCTACAGCGGCGAGCAGGTGGTGCACTTCGACGAACAACTGGTGGCCGTGCCGCTGGCGCTGTTCTGGGAGGGGTGAAAATCCCGGGCGTCGGCCTTGGGCTGGGTGGCACAATGCCAGGGTCTCAAGTGTCGAGCGAAAGCCATGGATGACTTTTCCCCTTCAGACCTCAAGACCATCCTCCACTCCAAGCGCGCCAACCTCTACTACCTGCAGCACTGCCGGGTGCTGGTGAACGGCGGTCGGGTCGAGTACGTCACCGACGAAGGCCAGCGTTCGCGCTACTGGAACATCCCGATCGCCAACACCACCACGTTGCTGCTCGGCACCGGCACCTCCATCACCCAGGCGGCGATGCGCGAGCTGGCCAAGGCCGGGGTGATGGTCGGCTTCTGCGGCGGTGGCGGCACGCCGCTGTTCTGTGCCAACGAGATGGACGTGGAAGTGGCCTGGTTCGCCCCGCAAAGCGAATACCGCCCCACCGAATACCTGCAGCGCTGGGTGAGCTTCTGGTTCGATGATGCCGCAAGGCTGGACGCGGCCCGCCACTTCCAGCTGGCGCGCCTGAGCCGGATCCGGACGCTGTGGAAAGCCCGCGCCCTGCGCGAAGCGGGATTCGCCATCGATGAGGCGCGCCTCGACCAGTTGCTCGACCGCTCGCAGCAACTGATCCCCGGCCTGCCGGACAACACCGCGCTGCTCACCGAAGAGGCACGCCTGAGCAAGGCCCTGTTCAAGCTGGCCTGCGATGCCAGCGGCTATGGCGAATTCACCCGCGCCAAGCGCGGCACCGGCAGCGACCCGGCCAACCGCTTTCTCGACCACGGCAACTACCTGGCCTACGGCCTGGCCGCCAGCGCCACCTGGGTGCTGGGCATTCCCCACGGTCTTGCCGTGCTGCACGGCAAGACCCGCCGCGGCGGCCTGGTGTTCGACGTGGCCGATCTGGTCAAGGACGCCTGCATCCTGCCGCAGGCCTTCGTCTCGGCGGTGCGCGGCGACGAGGAGCAGGAATTCCGCCAGGCCTGCATCGACAGCCTGACCCGCAGCGAAGCGCTGGACTTCATGATCGAGACACTGCAGGACGTGGCCGCCCGCCTCGGCCGGGTGAGCGCATGAACATCCTGCTGATCTCCCAATGCGACAAGCGCGCACTGGTGGAAAGCCGGCGCATCCTCGACCAGTTCGCCGAACGCTGCGGCGAGCGCAGCTGGCAGACGCCGATCACCCAAGCCGGCCTCGACACCCTGCGCAAGCTGCTGAAGAAGACCGCGCGGCGCAACACCGCCGTGGCCTGCCACTGGATACGCGGGCTCAACCACAGCGAATTGCTGTGGATCGTCGGCGACGCCAGCCGCTTCAACGAACGCGGCGCGGTACCGACCAACACCACCAGCCGCGATATCCTGCGCCGCGACGACGAAAACGACTGGCACACCGGCGAGGACATCCGCCTGCTGGCGCAGATGGCGGCGCTGCTGCACGACCTGGGCAAGGCGAGTGAGGCGTTTCAGGCCAAGCTCAAGCAGCGGCAGACCATCGCCGATGCCTACCGCCATGAGTGGGTATCGCTGCGTCTGTTCGAGGCCTTCGTCGGTCCGGCGGCCAGCGATGCCGAGTGGCTGGAGCGGCTGGCCTGCGGCGATGGCAGTCAGGATGGCGACTGGCTGGCACGCCTGCAGCGCGACGGCCTGCCCAGTCAGCAGGCCAGGCCTTCCGGCGCGGCCCGCTTCAAGAAAGCGGTACAGCAGGGCGGCAATCCCTTGCGTGCCGGCGGTATGCCGGCGCTGGCGCAGGTGATCGGCTGGCTGGTGGTCAGCCATCACCGGCTGCCGCTGGGCGAACTATCGCGCCAGGATCTGCCGGCGCTGCCCACACCGATCAACGCCGAGTGGTGCGGGACGCGCAGCGATGCCAGCGCGCAGGACAAGGCCGCCTGCTGGCAATTCGCCGAGGGGCATCTGCCGTTTGCCAGCCGCAGCTGGCGGCAGCGGATTGCCGAGTGTGCCAGCAGCCTGCTGCGCCATCCCGGCCTGCTGCAGCGCGCCGGCACGCTGCTGGACAATCCCGGGGTGCTGCATCTGGCCCGCCTGTCGCTGATGCTGGCCGACCACCATTACTCCAGCCTGCCGGCCTCGACCGGGCTGGGCGATGCCGGTTTTGCCGCGCACGCCAACACCGACAAGGCTGGCCAGCTCAAGCAGCGCCTCGACGAGCACCTGCTCGGCGTGGCCCGCGAGGCACGGCGGGTGGCGCAGGTGCTGCCACAGCTGGAACGTCGTCTGCCGAGGCTTGCGCCGCATCGCGGTTTTCGCAAGCGCAGCGCCGACCGGCGCTTTGCCTGGCAGGACAAGGCCTTCGATCTGGCTTGCAGCCTGCACGCGCCCAGCAGTCGCCACGGCTTCTTTGGCATCAACATGGCCTCCACCGGCTGCGGCAAGACGCTGGCCAATGGGCGAATCCTGTACGGTCTGGCCGACCCGCAACGCGGTCCGCGTATCAGCATCGCCCTCGGCCTGCGCACCCTGACCCTGCAGACCGGGCAGGTGTACCGCGAACGCCTCGGGCTGGACGAAGACGATCTGGCGGTAATGGTCGGTGGTGCGGCGGTGCGCCAGCTGTTCGAGGACGGGCAGGCCAGCAAGGCAGCACAGAGCGGCAGCGAGTCGGCCGAGGCGCTGCTGGCCGACAACCTGCACGTCCACTACGAGAGCGCACTGGCCGACGGCCCGTTGCAGCGCTGGCTGGAGAAGAATCCTGCGGCGCACAAACTGGTCAGCGCGCCGATCCTGGCCTGCACCATCGACCACCTGATGCCGGCCTGCGAAAGCCTGCGCGGTGGTCATCAGATCGCCCCCATGCTGCGCCTGCTCACCAGCGACCTGGTGCTGGACGAGGTGGACGACTTCGACATGGCCGACCTGCCGGCATTGTCCCGGCTGGTGTACTGGGCCGGTCTGCTCGGCAGTCGGGTGCTGCTGTCGTCCGCCACCCTGCCGCCAGCACTGGTCGGCGGCCTGTTCGAGGCCTACTGCGCAGGTCGCCGCGTGTATCAGGCCAACCGGGGCGAGCCAGGCACAGCGCTGGAAGTCTGCTGCGCCTGGTTCGACGAGTTCGGCTGCCGGCAATCGCGTCATGCCAGCCAGAAAACCCTGCTGGCCGCGCAGAGTGAGTTCGTTGCTCAGCGCGTGCCGCAACTGGCCGGACAGGCCGTGCGGCGGCGCGCCGCGATCCTGCCGCTGGCACTCGACAGCCGCAAGCGCCCGCAGGTCAGCCAGGAGCTGGCTCGCCAGCTGCTGCCGGCGATGTTGCAGCTGCATCAGGTCCATCATACGGCAGCACCGGATGGCCGCCGGGTCAGCTGCGGCCTGCTGCGCATGGCCAATATCGAGCCGCTGACCGAGGTGGCGCAGGCGCTGTTCGCGCTGGATGCACCCGAGGGCACGCGCATCCATCTGTGCGTGTACCACTCGCGTCATCCGCTGCTGCTGCGCTCGGCGCTGGAGCGCGAGTTGGACAGCCTGCTGGATCGCCACGATGAGCAGGCGCTATTCGCCCATCCGTTGGTGCGTGATGCCCTGGCTGCCCATCCCGAGCCGGATCAGCTGTTTGTGGTGCTGGCCTCGCCGGTCGCCGAGGTGGGGCGCGACCACGACTACGACTGGGCCATCGTCGAACCGTCCTCCAGCCGCTCGTTGATCCAGCTGGCTGGCCGTATCCGCCGCCACCGCAGCGCGCCGGTGGGCGCGACCAATCTGCTGCTGTTGCAATACAACCTGCTGGCGCTCCAGGGCAGCAAGGTCGCCTTCACCCGGCCCGGCTTCGAAAACGAGCAGGCCCGGCTGGCCAGCCATGACCTGAGCCAGCTGCTGCCAGCGCCGCAGTTGCAGGCGGTCAACGCCGCGCCGCGCATCTGCCCGCAGGGCGAACTGGCGGACTGGCCACAGCGGCTGGATCTGCTGGAGCACGCCCGGCTGAGCGGCCTGTTGCTGGAGCAGGGGCCGCTGCCAGGTGGCGATGGAATCAATCCGCATGTGGCGGACTGGTGGGCAGCCTGCGCTGGACAGCCCTCACGCCTGCATCTCTGCGGTGTGCTGCAGAAGCAGACACCGTTCCGCGCCGGCCGACCCGACCAGCCCTACATCCTGCAGCTGGAAGAGGATGACGAGGACGGCGCACTGCAGTTCTGTCAGTTGGAGGACGACGGCACGGAGCGCCGGCTGGGCAATCTGCTGACGCAGCAGGAGCTGCACTGCGGCCAGCGCATGCAGCCCTTGGCCTGCATCGACTACCGCCGTGAGCTGCTGGCGCTGGCCGAGCGCTTCGACCTCTCGCCGAATCAGTGCGCCCGCCGCTTCGGGCAGGTGCAGCTGGCGGTGCCGCAGGACGGCAGCCAGGGCTGGGAGTGGCATGAGGTGCTGGGGTTTCGGCGCAGCAAGTAAGTGAACACGACACAGGCTGTCGCCGTGGGCTGGCAGTCTGCACTGCCAAGGTTGGCAGCCACCACCGCATCAACAGCGTATCTTGAGGCTACTAGCCGGATCGCTGGGACGCCCTACAGGAGGTTAAATGGCGATTGCCCTATCCCCGGATGCCAGCGCACTGCGCGCCTGTATCCATTCATTCATCGACTCACGCCTGCAGGACAAGCTCGACAAGCTCAAGGCCGACGAGCATGAGCAGCGAGCGAAGCTGCTGGAAGAGCACCGACCGGCCGTCTGGCTGGAGAGTGCCGCCAAGCGGGTTAGCCAGATCCAGCTGGCGACCCATACGCTCAAACCCATCCATCCCGATGCGCGGGGCAGCAACCTGCATGTGCGCAGCAGCGAGCCGGAGCTGGCCGGGCTGGTGTCGTCGCGCATCCTGCAAAGTCCGGATGACGATGTAGTGGGCAACGCGGCTGCGCTCGATGTGTACAAGCTGCTGAAGATCGAGCATGCCGGCCAGAGCCTGCTGCAGCGGGTGCTGGCTGATGACCCGCAGGTAGCGGCGGCCCTGTCGGACGACCCGGCGCAGGGCGCAGCCTGGCAGGCGGCGTTTGCCGGCATCGTCGCCAGCAAGGGCGAGCCGGCTTCGCACACCCTGGCTCGCCAACTGTATTTCCCGTTGGACGATGGCAGCTATCACCTGCTGGCTCCGCTGTTCCCCACCAGCCTGACCCATCGCCTGCAGCGCACGCTGCGCAACGACCGTTTCGGCGATGCGGCGAAGGCGGCCCGCGAGGCGCGCAAGGACGGAGCAAGCTGGCCGCATGGCTACTGCGAATACCCGGACATGGCGATCCAGAAGTTCGGCGGCACCAAGCCGCAGAACATCAGCCAGCTCAACAGCGAACGCTATGGCGAGAACTGGCTGCTGGCCGCGCTGCCACCGCAGTGGCAATCGGCCGATGTTCGGCTGCCGCTGGGCGTGAGTTCGGTGTTTGACCGCGCCTTCGGTGGCCAGCGGCAGGTGCGTGAGCTGACCAGCGGGCTGCGCGAGTTCCTGCAGGGCACCGAGCGCAACAACGTGCATATCCGCCGCAAGCGCGCGGCGATGGTCGCGGCCATCGGCGATGAGCTGCTGCAGTACGCCGCCAGCCTGCAAGCGCTGGAACCGGGCTGGAGTGAGCGGGACGACTGCCTGCTGCACCCGGCCGAGCGACGCTGGCTCGATCCGCGCCATCCGCAGGAGGTCGTACCCGACTGGCAGGAACAGGTCAGCCACCGCTTCGGCAACTGGCTGAACCATGTGCTGAGCAGCGACAAGCTGCGGCTGGATGAAGATGCCCATGCCCAGTGGAAAAGCGACCTGCACAGCGAACTGCAACTGCTGCGCGAGGTGCTCGACGATGAAGCATGAAGCCCTGTTGCTGCTGCCGCACCTGCGGGTGCAGAACGCCAACGCCATCGCCGGGCCGCTGAGCTGGGGCTTTCCGGCTGTCACCGCCTTCACCGGCTTCGTGCATGCGTTGCAGCGCCGCCTGCAGGCCGATGGGCTGGAGATCGAGCTGGATGGCGTGGCCATCGTCTGCCACCGCTTCGAGGCGCAGACTTCCCTGCCGGCCGGCAAGCGTACCCATGTCTTTCATCTGACGCGCAACCCGGTGAATGCCGACGGCAGCACCGCCGCCATCGTCGAGGAAGGCCGGGCGCATCTTGAGGTCAGCCTGCTGATCGGGCTGCGTGGTGCGGATATCCCGGATACTCGCGAGGTGCAGCAGGAGTTCGCCGCCTTCATGCTCGACTTGGCGCTGGGCATGCGGCTGGCCGGCGGCAGCCTGCTGCCGGGGCCGGGTCAGTATCCGCAGCTGCTGCGGCGCAGCGGCACACCGGAGGAGCAGGCGCAGCAACTGCGCCGCCTGCGTCGCCGTCTGCTGCCGGGCTTCGCGCTGGTCGGCCGCTGCGATCTGCTGGCTGAACATACCGCGCAACTGCAGGCGGTAGACCCGCAGGTCGACACCCTGGACGCGCTGCTGGATCTGACCCGCATGAACATCGACCCGCCGCAGGAGAATGCAGCGGCGGACAGCCCCGCCGCCGGCTGGCATGTGCGCCCGCGTGCTGGCTGGCTGGTGCCGATCCCGGTCGGCTACCGCGCCCTCGGTGAGGTGCAGCCTGCCGGCAGCGTGCGCAACGCGCGCGACCGCGACACGCCGTTCTGCTTCGCCGAAAGCCTGTACAGCCTGGGGCAGTGGCTCAGCCCGCACCGGGTACGCGATCTCTCCGAACTGTTCTGGTACCACCGCGCCGACACCGATGCCGGTCTGTACCTGTGCGAAACCACCGATTACCAGCCGCAAGACACCGAAAAGGAAATCCGTCATGGCCAAGAATGATCTGAAAACCGCCTCCGTCCTCGCCTTCGAGCGTAAGCTCGACCCGTCCGATGCCCTGCTCTACGCCGGTCGCTGGGAGCAGCGCGACAACGCCGACAGCTGGCAGCCGGTCGCCGTGCAGACCAAGTCGGTGCGCGGCACCATCTCCAACCGGCTGAAGGCCAAGGATGCCGATCCGGCCAAGCTGGACGCCTCGATCCAGTCGCCCAACCTGCAGACCGTGGATGTCGCCAGCCTGCCGGCCGACTGCGACAGCCTGCAGCTGCGTTTCACCCTGCGCGTGCTCGGCGGGGCCGGCACGCCGAACGCCTGCAACGATGCCGACTATCAGGCCGCGCTGCTGGCCACCATCGCGCAGTACGGCAGCTTCGACGAGCTGGCGCACCGCTATGCCGTCAACCTGGCCAACGGACGCTTCCTGTGGCGCAACCGCGTGGGGGCCGAGTCGGTGGTGGTGCGCGTCAGCCGGCTGCGCGATGGTCAGGCCGCACAGCGCTGGGACTTCGATGCGCTGCAGATCGGCCTGCGCGAGTTTCCGCATACCGCTGATCTGGATGCGCTGGCCGCTGTGATCGCCGAAGGCCTGAGCGGCAGCGGTCATGTGCTGCTGGAAGTGACGGCCTGGGTGCGTATTGGCGCCGGGCAGGAGGTGTTCCCGTCGCAGGAACTGATCCTCGACCGGGGCGACAAGAAGGGCCAGAAGAGCAAGACCCTGTACGCCGTGCGCGACGTGGCCGCCATCCACTCGCAAAAGATCGGCAATGCGCTGCGCACCATCGACACCTGGTACGAAGGTGCTGGCGAGCTGGGGCCGATTGCGGTGGAGCCTTACGGCTCGGTGACTTCGCAGGGCAAGGCCTACCGTCAGCCGAAGCAGAAGCAGGACTTCTACAACCTGCTGGACAACTGGGTGCTGAAGGGCGACACCCCGGCGCTGGAGCAGCAGCACTTCGTGATGGCCTGCCTGATCCGTGGCGGTGTGTTCGGGGACGCGGAAAAATGAGTCACGACCACTATCTGGACATCCACCTGCTGCCTGATCCGGAGTTCGCGCCGGATCAGCTGCTGCGGGCGCTGTTCGGCAAGCTGCACCGCGCGCTGGTGCAGCTCGGCGACGGCTCGGTGGGCATCAGCCTGCCGGGCCACAGCGCGCGCGGCACCGGCAGCCATCTGCGCCTGCATGGCAGCCTGAACGCACTGACCCAGCTGCAGGCGCTCGAATGGCTGACCGGCATGCGCGACCACACCCGCCTCGGCGAACTGGCGACGGTTCCCGTCGGCTGCCAGCACCGGGTCGTGCGCCGGGTACAGGTGGACAGCAACCCCGAACGCCAGCGCCGCCGGCTGATGAAACGCCAGGGCCTCGACGAGGCCGCCGCCCGCCAGCGCATCCCCGACAGCGCCATGCAACTGACCCGCCTGCCCTGGGTGGAAATGCGCAGCCAGAGCAGCGGCCAGCGTTTTCGCCTGTTCCTCGACCACGGCCCGTTGCAGGACACCGCCACCCCCGGCCGCTTCAGCAGCTACGGCCTGAGTGCCAGCACTACCGTCCCCTGGTTCTGACCCTCCTTTCCGTGGCCCGCAAAGGGCCACGGAAAATCAATGAGTTACGATAGCCCCGAAGAAAAAGGGTCTCCCGGGCTGGTTTCGAATTCGCGGTTTAAAATCAGCCAGTTAGACTGAAAATGCTGTAGTTCACTGCCGAATAGGCAGCTCAGAAACGGCTGAAAAGCAGCGCCGTTATCGGCAGCGGGTTCACTGCCGAATAGGCAGCTCAGAAAAGACGACGAAAACGCCAAAACCTCACCTGTGTGTTCACTGCCGAATAGGCAGCTCAGAAACGTTCGAGGACGGGGGCGCGGTGTAGCTGTGTGTTCACTGCCGAATAGGCAGCTCAGAAAAGTCCGCCACACAGTCTGCGACGGGCCTCGTCGTTCACTGCCGAATAGGCAGCTCAGAAAACTGTGACAGCCGATAGGGATAGATACAAGACGTTCACTGCCGAATAGGCAGCTCAGAAATCGCACCCCTGCCACGCGGCGAGCAGCTCCCGGTTCACTGCCGAATAGGCAGCTCAGAAAGAAACAATTGCATCAACCATAAATCAACTCCTGTTCACTGCCGAATAGGCAGCTCAGAAAGGAAAAAACGACAAGAACGGTGATTTGCTGGAGTTCACTGCCGAATAGGCAGCTCAGAAAACCGCGAATGCGACCGACGCCCAGCTGCGCGAGTTCACTGCCGAATAGGCAGCTCAGAAAGGAACAAATCCAGTTTGTCGCTGTGTTACTTCGTTCACTGCCGAATAGGCAGCTCAGAAAAAAAGAAAATCGTATTCCCGGAGCCTGAGTGCGTTCACTGCCGAATAGGCAGCTCAGAAAGGTGGCGGCTGGGTCTGCCGGGCTTCTGGCGAGTTCACTGCCGAATAGGCAGCTCAGAAAGCCCTGCCCCAAGGAGGCCGCGATGAGTGAGCGTTCACTGCCGAATAGGCAGCTCAGAAAAGGCACGCTCAAGCCGCGACGTAAGGCCAAGCGTTCACTGCCGAATAGGCAGCTCAGAAATCCCGGTGCTCAGTATCCGCATATCATTAACTGTTCACTGCCGAATAGGCTGCTCAGATACTGTTTTTCCTCCTGATCGTTGTCCCCGTGGTGTTCACTGCCGAATAGGCAGCTCAGAAATGTCTTCGTAGACGCCAAGGCCGTTCGGCAGCGTTCACTGCCGAATAGGCAGCTCAGAAATCGCCAAGGAAGCCCGCGCCAACGCCGCCCAGGTTCACTGCCGAATAGGCAGCTCAGAAAATCAAGGATAACCTGGGCATGAACCGCGACGAGTTCACTGCCGAATAGGCAGCTCAGAAACGTTAGCCATCCCGTTCCTGGAGAAATGCGAGTTCACTGCCGAATAGGCAGCTCAGAAAGAAATGTTCGGGCCGGCCGGCATCGGCTGGGGGTTCACTGCCGAATAGGCAGCTCAGAAACCAGAGGTTCGAGCAGTACGGCAGGTGGCTCAGTTCACTGCCGAATAGGCAGCTCAGAAAGCCGTCTGAGCCCGCTCCTAATGCCGGTGAACGTTCACTGCCGAATAGGCAGCTCAGAAAAGTGGGCGCGGCAATGACGTCGGGCGTTCTGCGTTCACTGCCGAATAGGCAGCTCAGAAACCAGCCGCGGGGGAGGCGGGCCGTCAGCACTCGGTTCACTGCCGAATAGGCAGCTCAGAAATGGATCAGCTC
This sequence comes from Pseudomonadaceae bacterium, assembly GCA_030602315.1. Lineage (GTDB taxonomy): Bacteria > Pseudomonadota > Gammaproteobacteria > Pseudomonadales > Pseudomonadaceae > Azomonas. The sequence continues at coordinate 53,545 of JAUVZY010000014.1, forward strand.
CAGCAGTTGTGGACGCATGACGTTCACTGCCGAATAGGCAGCTCAGAAATTTGTACGTTTTGTTGGCCATTTGCCAATAAAGTTCACTACCGAATAGGCAGCTCAGAAATGCAGGCCGCCTGCCGTTCGATTTTGGACCTCGTTCACTGCCGAATAGGCAGCTCAGAAATCGAAGTACCCGCGCACCTGGTGCGCGACACAGTTCACTGCCGAATAGGCAGCTCAGAAATTCAAGCGTGGGCCGAAAACCTCGTTCGCCTTGTTCACTGCCGAATAGGCAGCTCAGAAAGCCTGATACAGCTCACCCTCCGCGCCCGAAATGTTCACTGCCGAATAGGCAGCTCAGAAACATGAGAAAAATTCGACGTGTTACAGGCACCGGTTCACTGCCGAATAGGCAGCTCAGAAATTCTCGACCGACTCGCGGCTGGCATAGCTCAGGTTCACTGCCGAATAGGCAGCTCAGAAACTCGGTCTGCGTCTGGTACTGCGGGTGCGGATGTTCACTGCCGAATAGGCAGCTCAGAAAAATAGCCCAACACGTGCCGATGATTACAAACCGTTCACTGCCGAATAGGCAGCTCAGAAAGCCGCCCCCAGCAGCCACACGGGGCGGCTTTCGTTCACTGCCGAATAGGCAGCTCAGAAAAATATCCCGATGCAACGGGATCTGCTCATGTCGTTCACTGCCGAATAGGCAGCTCAGAAACTCGACCCGAGCCGGAGAACCTTGGATCCACAGTTCACTGCCGAATAGGCAGCTCAGAAACAACCGATAAGGGTCCATCCGAGGAAGATGTTGTTCACTGCCGAATAGGCAGCTCAGAAAACGTTGACCGCGCTCGACCTGCTGCTGCTAGCGTTCACTGCCGAATAGGCAGCTCAGAAAACGTTGACCGCGCTCGACCTGCTGCTGCTAGCGTTCACTGCCGAATAGGCAGCTCAGAAAATGGGGAGCGAGGGCGGGGCCGCGACGATCACGTTCACTGCCGAATAGGCAGCTCAGAAAGTTGGGTTCGGCTCGACGTTCCACGCCGATGGGTTCACTGCCGAATAGGCAGCTCAGAAAACGATCAGCATTGCCGTCATGCGCGGGCTCGGCGTTCACTGCCGAATAGGCAGCTCAGAAACGCGCAGCCTCGATGGCCAGGTCGCGGTTCCACGTTCACTGCCGAATAGGCAGCTCAGAAACGCTCGGACAACCGGCGGGCGGCGGCACGCACGTTCACTGCCGAATAGGCAGCTCAGAAACAGACGTAGCGGAGCGGAACGCCTGGCTTTCGGTTCACTGCCGAATAGGCAGCTCAGAAATGGACGTGCGCGGCATGCTGGACGTTCAAGCCGTTCACTGCCGAATAGGCAGCTCAGAAAATTCGATTGTGCGCTCTTCCTCAATGGGTGTGGTTCACTGCCGAATAGGCAGCTCAGAAAAGCTACGCCAGCGCCTGCCGGCCAACGCGGTGGTTCACTGCCGAATAGGCAGCTCAGAAACTGATCCGCCGCGAGGGCTTCCGCTTCTGGGGCGTTCACTGCCGAATAGGCAGCTCAGAAAGGGCAGCGGTCGGGGTTGACCAGGTCGCGGATGTTCACTGCCGAATAGGCAGCTCAGAAAAAATGGCTCGGCGCGCAAAACCCCAATCACCAGTTCACTGCCGAATAGGCAGCTCAGAAAACAAACGTTCCTAGTCCGGCGTGCCGGGCGGCGTTCACTGCCGAATAGGCAGCTCAGAAAGTCGTGATCGGCTTCCAGGCTTACCTGTTCCGGGTTCACTGCCGAATAGGCAGCTCAGAAATACGCTGCCCTGCAGGCGATCGCCGGCAAGGCGTTCACTGCCGAATAGGCAGCTCAGAAAAGGCTGGCTAAGGGCGCCGACGGGAAGGTGCTGTTCACTGCCGAATAGGCAGCTCAGAAAAAGGGCGCCGTGGCCATGACCGATGACCAGTTGTTCACTGCCGAATAGGCAGCTTAGAAATGGTCCTGCCAGCGCCTGTGGCGCGCTGTGAGGTTCACTGCCGAATAGGCAGCTCAGAAAGGCGGGCACGGTTGTGCAGTCGGCCTCGATCAGTTCACTGCCGAATAGGCAGGTCCGCAGGCCCGACAGATGCGGCTTAAGCGTTTGAAACAGATTCCAGGGCATTAATCCCCTGTCGAGACTACGCTTTCCCGCTATGCGGGCTGGCCGCACCTAACGATCCGATAGTCATTATCAATCTGCGATTTATCGCCGATAGCCCTACTCTCGATTCCATCACATCGGTGGTCGGCCCCAGGCGCTGGCCCGCCGCTAACCTGATCAGCCGCGCCATGCCGGCTGGTCGTCTGGACGACAACGAGGAGATCACAATGAGCCAGGAAATGCCCAAAGCCACAGGCAAATGCCCAGTCATGCACGGGGGGATGACCTCCGTCGGACAGTCCAACCTGGGCTGGTGGCCGAACTCCCTGAACCTCGACATCCTTCATCAGCACGACAGCAAGACCAAGCCCTACGGTGCGGACTTCAACTACCGCGAAGAGGTGAAGAAACTCGATTTCGCTGCGCTCAAGCGCGACCTCACCGCGCTGATGACCGAGAGCCAGGACTGGTGGCCGGCCGACTGGGGCCACTACGGCGGCCTGATGATCCGCATGGCCTGGCATGCCGCCGGTTCCTATCGCATCGCCGACGGCCGCGGTGGCGCCGGCACCGGCAACCAGCGCTTCGCCCCGCTCAATTCCTGGCCGGACAATGCCAACCTCGACAAGGCCCGCCGCCTGCTGTGGCCGATCAAGAAGAAGTACGGCAACAAGCTGAGCTGGGCCGACCTGATCGTGCTGGCCGGCAACGTCGCCTACGAGTCCATGGGCCTGAAGACCTTCGGCTTCGGCTTCGGCCGCGAGGACATCTGGCATCCGGAGAAGGACACCTACTGGGGGTCGGAGAAGGAGTGGCTGGCGCCCAGCGAGAACCCGCACAGCCGCTACTCCGGCGAGCGTGACCTGGAGAACCCGCTGGCGGCGGTGATGATGGGGCTGATCTACGTCAACCCGCAGGGCGTCGACGGCAACCCCGATCCGTTGAAGACCGCCAAGGACATGCGCGAAACCTTCGCCCGCATGGCGATGAACGACGAGGAAACCGTGGCGCTGACCGCCGGCGGCCACACGGTCGGCAAGTGCCATGGCAACGGCGACGCCGCACTGCTCGGCCCGGAGCCGGAAGGGGCGGACGTCGAGGAGCAGGGCCTGGGCTGGAACAACACCAGCACCCGCGGCGTGGGCCGTGACACCGTCACCTCGGGCCTGGAAGGCGCCTGGACCAGCAACCCGACGAAGTGGGACAACGGCTACTTCGAGATGCTGTTCAACCACGACTGGGAGCTGAAGAAGAGCCCGGCCGGCGCCTGGCAGTGGGAACCGGTGAGCATCAAGGAAGAAGATCGGCCGGTGGATGTGGAAGACCCCTCGATCCGCCACAACCCGATCATGACCGATGCCGACATGGCGCTGAAGATGGACCCGGAGTACCGCAAGATCGCCGAGCGCTTCCACAAGGACCCGGCGTACTTCTCCGATTGCTTCGCCCGCGCCTGGTTCAAGCTCACCCACCGCGACATGGGCCCGAAGGTGCGCTATCTGGGGCCGGATGTGCCGGCCGAGGATCTGATCTGGCAGGACCCGGTGCCGGCCGGCCGCACCGACTATGACGTGGCCAAGGTCAAGGCGGCCATCGCCGCCAGCGGCCTCAGCGTCAGCGAGCTGGTCACCACCGCCTGGGACAGCGCCCGCACCTTCCGTGGCTCGGACATGCGCGGCGGCGCCAACGGCGCGCGCATTCGCCTGGCCCCGCAGAAGGACTGGGAGGGCAACGAGCCCGAGCGGCTGGCCCGGGTGCTCGACGTGCTCGGCGGCATCGCCGCGGCGCAGGGCGTGAGCATTGCCGACACCATCGTGCTGGCCGGCAATGTCGGCGTGGAGCAGGCGGCCAAGGCGGCCGGCGTGGCCATCGAGGTGCCGTTCGCCCCCGGTCGTGGCGATGCGACCGAGGCGATGACCGACGCGCATTCCTTCGCGCCGCTCGAGCCGATCCACGACGGCTTCCGCAACTGGTTGAAGAAGGACTACAGCAGCATGCCCGAGGAGCTGCTGCTCGATCGCGCCCAGCTGCTGGGCCTGACCGCCCCGGAAATGACCGTGCTGATCGGCGGCCTGCGGGTGCTCGGCGCCAACCACGGCGGCAGCCGGCATGGGGTGTTCACCGACCGGGTCGGCGCGCTGACCACCGACTTCTTCGTCAACCTCACCGACATGGCCAACAGCTGGAAGCCGGTCGGCAAGAACCTCTACGAGGTACGCGAGCGCAAGAGCGGCGCGCTCAAGTGGACGGCCACCCGGGTCGACCTGGTGTTCGGCTCCAACGCCATCCTGCGCGCCTACGCCGAGGTCTACGCTCAGGACGACAACCGCGAGAAGTTCGTCCGCGACTTCGTCGCGGCCTGGACCAAGGTGATGAACGCCGACCGCTTCGATCTGGAGTAATCCGGCCCTGAAACGCCAAGGCCCCGCCACCTGCGAAGGTGGCGGGGCCTTGTGCTGTCAGCGGGCATGCTTCAGTTGGCCAGCGCCTGAATCACATGCTCGGGATCGTTGTGGATGGCTCGCAGCAGGGCCTTGGCTGGCCCGGTCGGCTCGCGGCGCCCCTGCTCCCAGTTGCGCAGGGTGCCGAGCTGAACGTCGATCATCGCCGCGAACCGGGCCTGGGTCAGGCCAGTGGCCTGGCGAATCTTCTTTACCTGCAGTGCATCCACGCGGAATTCGCGCGAAGGTTGCCGTTCGCCACGCTGGATTTCGTCCATCTGCTGAACGCTCTCCAGCAGCTCTTCGAAGAATTTGCTCATGGTGATTACCTCCACCGCTCGATGATTTGCCGGAGTGCCTTGCGCTCGTAGGGGGTCAGGTCATCCTTCTCATTCTTCGGATAGATCAGCAGCAAGGCGATCTGCGAAGCCGTCGCGAAGTGGTAGTAGATGACCCTCGATCCGCCCCGTTTCCCACGCCCACTGGTTGCCACGCGTACCTTGCGGATCCCGCCTGTCCCTTCTATGACATCGCCGCACTCGGGCCGGTCGGCGAGCATGCGCTGAAACGCGGCATAGCTGTCGTCATCCAGCAGTTCGTGCAGGCGGCGGGTAAATATTGGGGTTTCGTTGAATATCATGCCCTTGGGCTACGCCAATGGCGTAGCCCGGGCAACGGCTCGCCATCAGCTCAGCGCGGCGATCACCGTGATCTCTACCCGCACCTCCGGCGCGTACAGCCGTGCCTCGACGGTGGTGCGCACCGGGGCGCTGCCGGCGGGCAGCCAGGCGTCCCACACCTCGTTCATCCCCGCGTAGTCGCGGTCGATGTCCTTGAGGTGGATCAGCGCGCTGATCAGCTTGGACTTGTCGGTCCCGGCCTCGGCCAGCAGGCGGTCGATGGCCGCGAGGGTTTCGCGGGTCTGCGCGCGGATGTCGCCGGACAGGTCTTCGGCCAGCTGGCCGGAGAGGTAGACCGTGTCGTTGTGGATGACCGCTTCGCTGTAGCGGGCTTCAGTGTGCAGGCGCCGGATGGGCATGCCGGATGATCTCCTTGAGTTTGCCGTAGCGGAAGATGTCCAGGCCCGCCGTGCTGATCTGTGTGCGCCGGTTGGCCAGAAGGTCTGCCAAGAGCCTGCCGGAACCGCAGGCCATGGTCCAGCCCAGGGTGCCGTGGCCGGTGTTGAGTACCAGATTGCGAAACGGCGTGGCGCCGACGAGGGGCGTGCCATCGGGGGTCGCCGGGCGCAGGCCGGTCCAGAATTCGGCCTTGGGCAGGTCGCCGCCCTCGGGGTAGAGGTCGTTCACCACCATCTCCAGCGTTTCGCGCCGGCGCGGGTTGAGCGACAGGTCGTAGCCGGCGATCTCGGCCATGCCGCCGACGCGGATGCGCTGGTCGAAACGGGTGATCGCCACCTTGTAGCTCTCGTCGAGCACGGTGGAGGTGGGCGCCATTGCCGGGTTGGTGATCGGGATGGTCAGCGAGTAGCCCTTGAGCGGGTAGACCGGCGCGTACAGGCCGATGTCCTCGAGCAGCAGCGGGCTGTAGCTGCCCAGCGCCAGCACGTAGCGGTCGGCGCGCTCGAGTACTCCGTCGATCCACACGCCGCCGATCAGGTCGCCGTCGCGCTCCAGGCGCTGGATGTTCTGGCCGAAGCGAAATTCCACGCCAAGCCCCTTGGCCAGCTCGGCCAGGCGGGTGGTGAACAGCTGGCAGTCGCCGGTTTCGTCATTGGGCAGGCGCAGCGCGCCGACCAGCTTGTCGGCGGTCTTGGCCAGCGCCGGTTCGACGCGGGCGATGCCGGCGCGGTCGAGCAGCTCGTAGGGCACGCCGGAGCGCTCGAGCACGGCGATGTCCTTGGCGGCGGCATCGAGCTGCTGCTGGGTGCGAAATAGCTGGGTGGTGCCGAGCTGGCGGCCCTCGTAGTCGAGACCGGTTTCCTCGCGCAGCTCGTCGAGGCAGTCGCGGCTGTACTCGGCCAGGCGCACCATGCGCTCCTTGTTCACCGCATAGCGGGCGGCGGTGCAGTTGCGCAGCATCTGCGCCATCCACAGGTACTGGCGAGGGTTGCCGGTGAGCTTGATGGCCAGCGGCGCGTGGCGCTGCAGCAGCCATTTCAGCGCCTTGAGCGGAACGCCGGGGGCGGCCCACGGCGAGGCGTAGCCGGGCGACACCTGGCCGGCGTTGGCGTAGCTGGTTTCCAGCGCCGGGGCGCCCTGGCGGTCCACCACCACCACCTCGAAACCGGCCCGCGCCAGGTAATAGGCGCTGGTCACCCCGACCACGCCGCTGCCCAGAATCAGCACACGCATGGCAAACCTCCCGCTCACTAAGGCTCTGAAGATGACTTCAGTATAAAAAGAGCCGCAGGGAGGAATTGCCTATAGTTATGGCTATTCTCAAAAGGAATTCACGCCGTCGAAGGCTTTTTTGGAGCTTTTTCCCCTATGCGCACCCGTCATCAGAGTCAGCGCGAACTGGACCGGATCGACCGGCAGATTCTGCGTGAACTGCAGGCCGACGGCCGCCTGCCGTTCACCGAGCTGGGCGAGCGGGTGGGGCTGTCCACCACCCCCTGTACCGAGCGGGTGCGCCGCCTCGAACGCGAGGGGGTGATCATGGGCTACAGCGCCCGGCTCAACCCGCAGCGGCTGCAGGCCGGCCTTCTGGTGTTCGTCGAGATCAGCCTGGCGGCCAAGTCCGGCGACATCTTCGAGGAGTTTCGCCGCGCGGTGCTCAAGCTGCCGCAGGTGCTGGAATGCCACCTGGTCTCCGGCGACTTCGATTACCTGGTCAAGGCGCGCATCGCCGAGATGGCCTCCTACCGCAAGCTCTTGGGCGACATCCTGCTCAAGCTGCCCCACGTGCGCGAATCCAAGAGCTACATCGTCATGGAGGAGGTCAAGGAATCGCTGGCGCTGGTGGTGCCGGAGGCGCCGGCGGACTAGCCGAGCGCTGGCAGCCCTCGGCGGGCTTGCCTACCCTGACAATGAGCCCTGCGGACATGAGCTATGAACCCTTCCCGATTTGAACCCGGCGCGCATCAAAGCCCGCCTGACACCTACTACGCGGCCACCGCCAACCGGGCGCTGGATTACCCACCCCTGCAAGGGGAGGTGAAGGTCGACGTCTGCGTGATCGGCGGCGGCTTCACCGGCATCAACACCGCCATCGAGCTGGCCCAGCGCGGTTTTTCCGTGGCGCTGGTCGAGGCCCGGCGCATCGGCTGGGGCGCCAGCGGGCGCAACGGCGGCCAGCTGATTCGCGGCATCGGTCACGATGTCGAGCGTTTCGCGCGCTGGGTGGGCGAGGACGGCGTGCGCGCGTTCAAGCGCATGGGCATCGCAGCGATGCAGATCGTCCGCGAGCGCATCGAGCTGCACGACATCGCCTGCGACCTGACCTGGGGCTTCTGCGACGTGGCCAACCGGCCGAGCGACCTGGAGCGCTTTGCCCGCGAGCAGGCCGACCTCGAGGAGCTGGGCTACCCCCATGAGGTGCGCCTGCTGCCACGCGAGCAGCTGCACGAGGTGATCGGCTCCAACCGCTACTGGGGCGGCCTGGTGGACATGGGTTCGGGCCATCTGCATCCGCTGAACCTGGCGCTCGGCGAAGCGGTGCTGGCCAAGCGCCTGGGTGTGCACCTGTACGAGCATTCGCCGGTCACCGACATCCGCTACGGCAACGAGCTGCGCGTGCGCACCGTGCGCGGCGAGGTGCATGCACGCAACCTGGTGCTGGCCTGCAACGCCTACATCGGCCGTCTGGAGCCGTGGCTGTCGAGCAAGGTGATGCCCGCCGGCAGCTACCTGATCGCCACCGAGCCGCTGCCCCGGGCGCTGGCGCAGCAGGTGCTGCCGCAGAACATGGCGGTGTGCGACCAGCGCATCGCCCTGGACTACTTCCGCCTGACCGCCGACCGCCGCCTGCTGTTCGGCGGCGCCTGCCACTACTCGGGACGCGACCCGCAGGACATCGGCGCCTACATGCGGCCCAAGATGCTGGCGGTGTTCCCGCAGCTCGACGGCATGCGCATCGACTACCAGTGGGGCGGGATGATCGGTATCGGCGCCAACCGCCTGCCGCAGATCGGCCGCCTGCCGCGCCGGGCCAACGTCTACTACGCCCAGGCCTATTCCGGGCATGGCCTGAACACCACGCACCTGGCCGCCAACCTGCTGGCCGAGGCCATCGCCGGACAGGAAGGCGGCGGCTTCGACCTGTTCGCCAAGGTGCCCCACGCCAGCTTCCCCGGCGGCGCACGTCTGCGCTCGCCACTGCTGGCGCTGGGCATGCTCTACCACCGCCTGCTCGAGCGGCGCTGAGTCGGCGGCGGCGGCGCGCGGTCCAATGGCGGAATCCCCCGTCAGGAAGCCGCCGTGCCCGTCGTCCTGCTGCTGTTCCTGCTACTGGCTGGCTGTGCCGGCCAGCCACCCGTGCGCGAGCTCTCCCACATGCTGCCGGCCGCCGAGTCGCCGCTCGGCCGGCAGGTGCAGGCGCTGGCGGCCGGGCAGCCGGCCGGCCATTCGGGCTTTGGCGTACTGGGCGCCAGCCTCGACGCCTTCGAGGCGCGCACCCGGCTGATCCGTGCCGCCCAGCGCAGCCTCGATCTGCAGTACTACATCGTCGCCGACGGCCTCACCACCCGCGTGCTGCTCGACGAGCTGCTGCAGGCGGCCGACCGCGGCGTGCGCATCCGCGCGCTGTTCGACGACCTGGCCAGCGACGGCCACGACGCCCTGGCCGCCACCCTGGCGCAGCATCCGAACATCGAGGTGCGCCTGTTCAACCCGGTGCACTGGGGGCGGGCGCTGGCGCCGGGCCGGCTGCTGGCCCGCGCGGTGCAGCTGCCGCGCCAGCACCGGCGCATGCACAACAAGGTGCTGCTGGCCGACAGCAGCCTGGCGGTGGTCGGCGGGCGCAACCTGGGCGATGAATACTTCGCCGCCGATCAGAGCTTCAACTTCGCCGATCTCGACCTGATCGCCGCCGGCCCGGTGGCCGCGCAGCTCGGCGAGAGCTTTGACCTGTACTGGAATCACCGCCTGGCCGTGCCCATCGAGGCGCTGGCCCGCGCCCCGGCGGGCGACGCCCTGCGCGGCCTGCGCGAGCGCCTGGACAGCCAGCTCGGCCGCCTGCGCGAGGAGCAGCCCGAGCGCTACGCCGAACTGGCCGCCTATCTGGCCGATCCGGCCATCGACCGGCTGCTCGGTGGCCTGATCTGGGCGCCTGGCCGGGCCTTCTGGGATCACCCGGACAAGCTGCTGGCGCGGGGCCGGCCGCCGCTCGACCTGCTGATGGCGCGCGAACTGTTGCCGCTGCTCGAGGCCGCCGACGACGAGTTGATGATGGTCTCGGCGTACTTCGTGCCCACCGCCCGCGGCACCGATTGGCTGATCGCGCGGGTGCAGGCCGGGGCGGCGGTGCGCGTGCTGACCAACTCGCTGGAGGCGACCGACGTGCCGGCGGTGCACGGCGGCTACACGCCGTACCGCAAGCGCCTGCTCGAGGCGGGGGTCGAACTCTACGAGCTGCGCCCGCGGCCTGGCCAGCAGACCCAGTACAGCTTCGACGGCGATTCCGACTCCAGCCTGCACAGCAAGGCGCTGGTGCTCGACGGTCAGCGGGTGTTCATCGGCTCGGCCAATTTCGACCCGCGCTCGGTGCTGTGGAACAGCGAGGTCGGCATCCTGGTGGACAGCGAGGCGCTGGCCGCCCAGGTCAACCAGCTGATCCGCGAAGGCATGCAGGCGGCGGTCAGCTACCGGGTCAGCCTGCTCGAGCACGACGGCGAGCGCCGGCTGCTCTGGTCATTCGAGGAAAACGGCCGCCAGCAGGTGCTCACGCGCGAGCCGGGCAGCGCCTGGCGCCGCTTCAATGCCTGGTTCGCGCGGGTGTTCGGGCTCGAATCCTTGCTCTGAGGCGCTGCGTTCAGCCGTCGCGCTGGAGGCGCCCGTCCACCAGCTCGATCTGCCGGGTGCAGCGCGCCGCCAGCCGCGGGTCGTGGGTGACCACCAGCACCGCGCAGCCGAACTGCGCGTTGAAGCGCTCGAACAGCTCGAACACGGTATCGGCGGTGCGGGTGTCGAGGTTGCCGGTGGGCTCGTCGGCCAGCAGCAGCGGCGGGCGGGTGACCAGCGCGCGGGCGATGGCCACGCGCTGCTGCTGGCCGCCGGACAGCTCGCCGGCCTTCTTCTGCGCGAAACCGTCCAGGCCCACCTCGGCGAGCAGGGCGCGGGCGCGGTCGAGCGATTCGGCGTTGGGCTTGCCGTGGCGGATCATCAGCGGCATCAGCACGTTGTCCAGCACGTTGAACGCCGGAATCAGGTGATGGAACTGGAACACGAAACCGAGCGAGCGGTTGCGCAGTGCGGTGCGCGCCGCGTCGTCCAGCGCGCGGGTCGGCTGGCCGCCCAGCCACAGCTCGCCGGCGGTGGGGGTGTCGAGCAGGCCGATCAGGTTCAACAAGGTGCTCTTGCCCGAGCCGGAGGGGCCGATCAGCGCGGTCAGCTCGCCGCCCGAAAGCGCCAGGTCGATGCCGTGCAGCACCTCGTTCTCCAGCGGCGTGCCGCGGTTGAACGCCTTGCGCAGACCTTCAAGTCGCAGGATCGGTTCAGACATAGCGGATCGCCTCGGCCGGGTCGTAGCGCGCCGCGCGGCGCGCCGGCAGCGCCGCGGCGACCACCCCGGCGACGCTGGCCACCGCCATCGCCAGCGGGATCAGCGACGGCTCCATGCGGATCTCGAACAGCTGCGCGCCGAAGCGGTTGAAGATCCCGATCAGGCCCCAGCCGACCAGCCCGCCAAGGCCCGAGCCGAGCAGCCCCAGCAGCCCGCCCTGCAGCAGAAACACCCGCAGGATCTGCCCGCGCGGGCTGCCCATTGCGCGCAGGATGCCGATCTCGCGGGTGCGCTGCACCACGCTGACCGCCAGCACGCTGGCGATGCCGAAGGCCACCGAGATGCCGACGAAGGTGCGGATCATCTGGGTGGTCATGCTCTGCGAACGCAGCGCGTTGAGCAGCTGGCCGTTGGTTTCCATCCAGCTCTCGGCCTTGAGGCCGGTGAGCCGGGCCAGCCGTTCGGCAATGCGCTCGGCGCTGAAGATCTCGGCCACCGTGGCGTCGATGCGGGTGGCGCCGCCGGGCAGCTCGAGCAGGGTCTGCACCTGCTTGAGGTCGAGGAACACGTAGCGCGCGTCCAGCTCCTGCACCTCCAGCTCGAAGATGCCCACCACGCTGACCACCACCGCGTGGCCTTCGCCGGCCTCCAGGCGCAGCTTGTCGCCGATCGCAAGGCCGAGGTCGCGGGCCAGCTGGCGCCCGATCACCGCATCGCCGGCGCCGACCTCGAAGCGTCCGGCGATCAGGTGCGCGGCGATGTCCACTACCTTCGCGTAACGCGCCGGCTCGACGCCCATCAGTGCCACCGAGGCGCGCGCCGCGCCGCGCCGGGCGATGGCCGGGCCGCTGATCAGCGGCGACACGGCGGTGAGCTCGGGCTCGGCATCGAGCACCGCGAGCACCGCCTGCCAGTTGGGGATCGAGCGCAGGCGCTGGGCGCGCGGGCTCTCCAGCACCAGCGCCACGGCGCCGTCGGCGGAGGGCTGCAGGTTGCGCTCGTCGGGTGCCTCGATGTGGATGTGCGACTGGGTGCCCAGGGTGCGTTCGATGACGTTGCGCTGCAGGCCGGTGATCAGTGCGGTGATGAACACGATCACCGCGGCGCCGACGCTGATGCCGAACAGGATCAGCAGGGTCTGCAGGCGGTTGTCGAGCAGAAAGCGCAGGGCGATCTTCCACTCCAGCCACAGCGCTGCACGCATCAGGGGGCTCCGGCGTCCGGCGGCAGCTCGCGCACGGCCAGGCGCACCCGGGTGCCGGCTTCGGCCGGCGCGGCGAGCACCCGGTCGCCCTCGGCCAGGCCTTCGAGCACTTCCGACAGCGCCGTGCCGCGCAAACCCAGGTGCACCTCGACCGCCTCGACGCGGCCCTGGGCGTCCAGGCGCAGCACCTGGGCGCGCGCGCCGTGACGCGCTTGCAGGGCGTCGTTGGGAATCACCAGCGCGGCGTCGCGGTGGGCGGTCTCGATGCTCACCGAAACGGTCATGCCCTGGCGCAGGAAGGCGGCGTCCTCGTCCAGCGCCAGGTGCACGTCGAGGGTGCCGCGGGCGCTGTCCACCTTCGGCTCCAGCCAGTCGACGTGCGCGGCCAGCGGGCGCTCGGGGAAGGCATCGGCGATCACCGTGGCGCGCTGGCCGGGTGCGACCGGGGCGAGGTTCTTCTCGTCCAGCGGCAGGAGGATCTCGCGGCTGTGGTCGCGGGCGAGGGTCAGCAGGGTGCGCCCCGGTTGCACCAGATCGCCGGGCTCGACCTGGCGCGACTGCACCACGCCATCGGCCGCGGCATGGATGCGGGTGCGCGCCAGCGCGGCGCGGGCGGCGGCCAGGCGCTCTTCGAGCAGGCGGGTTTCGCTGCCCTGTTCGGCCAATGCGGCGGCGGCCAGCTGCGCGCGGTCACGCGCCACGCGGGCGGCGGTTTCGGCGCGGCGGGCCTGTTCCAGCGCTTCGCTCGAGACCAGCCGGCGCTCGGCCAGTGCCTCGCGCCGGGCGCGCTCGCGGCTGGCCTGCTCGAGGTTGGTCTGCGCCTCGCGCAGGGCCGCGGCGGCCTGCGGGCGGGCCGCTTCGGCGAGCTGGGCCAGTGCCGCCTCGGCCTCGCGCAGGCGCGCCTGCTGTTCGCTGTCGTGAAGTTCCAGCAGCAGGTCGCCCTGGCGCACGCGGTCGCCCTCGCGCACATGGCGGGCGCTGACCACGCCGGTGATCTCGCTGCCGATCTGGGCCAGCGAGGTGCTGCTGACCTCGCCGCTGGCCACCACGCGCTGCACCAGCGGGCGGCTTTGCAGCACGTAGCCGGGCAGCAGCGGGCCGCGCAGGTGGTGCCAGACGAGCCAGGCGAGCAGCAGCAGGGGGAGCGACAGCCAGGCCAGCAGGCGGCCGGGGCGGGACAGGGCAGGCAAGGGCACCTCGCGATCCAGGCGATGCGTCGAGCTTACGAGCAAAGCGCCGGTCTGGATACCTCGCCGGGCGCCGCCCCCTGCAGCCTGCCGGCGAGCCCTTCGCCGAACGCGGCGGCCACGCGCAGCGCGCTGACCACGCCGTCCTCGTGAAAGCCCGCGCCCCAGTAGGCGCCGCAGTAGTAGCTGTGGTTCGGCCCGTGCAGCTCCTGCCAGCGGGCCTGGGCCGGCACGCTGTGGCGGGTGAGGCGCGGGTGGGCATAGCGAGCACGCGCCAGCACGCGCGGCGGGGCGATGTCTTCGCTCTGGTTGAGGCTGACGCACAGGCGGTGCGGGCCGGCCAGTCGCTGCACGGCGCTCATGTCGTAGGTCAGCGCCAGCGGCTGATCGTCGCGCGCACGCAGCCGGTAGTTCCACGCCGCCCAGGCGCGCCGGCGGCGCGGCAGCAGGCGGGTGTCGCTGTGCAGCACCACCTCGCTCTCGACGAAGGGCAGTTCGCCGAGGATGCCGCGTTCGGCCGCGCTCGGCCGGGCAAGCAGTTTCAGCGCCTGGTCGGCGTGGCAGGCCAGTACCAGCTTGTCGTAACGCGCGCGGCCGTCGGCGCTGATCACGCTGACGCCGCCGGCGTCGCGCTCGATGCGCCAGACCGGGCAGTTGAGCCGGATGCGCCCGGCAAGGTCGCCGGTCATGGCGTCGAGGTAGGCGCGGCTGCCGCCTTCGACCACGTACCACTGCACCGGGCGGCCGAGGCTCAGCAGGCCGAGATTGCGCAACACGCGACTGAAGGCCAGCAGCGGAAACTGCAGCAGGTCGCGCTTGGACAGCGACCACAGCGCGCCGCCCAGCGGCACCGCATAAAGGTCGATGAAGGTGCTGCTGTAGTTGCCCAGGCGCAGGTACTGGCCAACGGTCAGGGTGTCGCTGATGCGCCGGCACTGCAGGTCTTCACTGAGCTCGCGGTTAAAGCGCAGCACCTCGCGCAGCATCCGCCAGAAGCGCGGCGAGAGCAGGTTGCGGCGCTGGGCGAACAGGCTGTTGAGGTTGCGCAGCGCGTACTCCAGCCCGCTGGCCGGGTCATGCACCGAGAAGCTCGGCAGCGCCGGCTGGCAGCCGACGCCGAGCTGGCGCAAGAGCGCGAGAAAGTTCGGATAGGTGCGGTCGTTGAACAGGGTGAAGCCGATGTCGACCCGTTGCGGCGCGCCGTTGAGGTGGGTTTCGACGCTGTGGGCGTGCCCGCCCAGCCAGCTCTGCGCCTCGTAGAGGGTGATCTCGTGGCGGCGGTTGAGCAGGTAGGCGCAGGTCAGTCCGGCGATGCCGCTGCCGATCACGGCGATCTTCACGACGCCCGCTCCGGCAGCTCACGGAATGCCGCCAGCGCGCGTGCACGGCTGGCGGACAGGTCGACGATCGGTGCCGGGTAGTCGGGCGCGCCGAACAGCCCGCCGCGTGGCGGCTGGTGGATCTCGCGGGTACTCAACCCGGCCAGCTCCGGCAGCCAGCGGCGGATGAAGCGCCCGTCCGGGTCGAACTTCTGTGACTGGCTGAGCGGGTTGAACAGGCGGAAATACGGCGCCGCGTCGGTGCCGGTGGAGGCGCTCCACTGCCAGCCGCCGTTGTTGGCGGCCAGGTCGCCGTCGATCAGCTGGCTCATGAACCAGCGTTCGCCCTCGCGCCAGTCGATCAACAGGTTCTTGGTGAGGAACATCGCCACCACCATGCGCAGGCGGTTGTGCATCCAGCCGGTGGCCGCCAGACAGCGCATCGCCGCGTCGATCAGCGGAAAGCCGGTGCGCCCCTGCTGCCAGGCGGCGAGGTCTTGCGGCGCCTGGCGCCAGGCCAGCGCCTGGGTTTCCAGGCGAAACGGCCGGCCCATGGACAGGCGCGGGTAGCCGTGCAGCAGGTGGGTGTAGAACTCGCGCCAGAGCAGTTCGTTGACCCAGCTGCGCACCCCGGCGCTGCCGCTGTCGATCTCGCCCTGGTTGGCCAGGAGGGCGGCGCGCAGGCACTGGCGCGGCGACAGCACGCCGGCGACCAGGTACGGCGACAGCCGGCTGGTGCCGTCCAGCGCGGGGAAGTCGCGCCGGCTGTCGTAGTCGTCCAGCGCCTGCTCGACGAACTGGCTGAGCCGTTCGTGGGCGGCGAACTCGCCGGCCGGCCACAGCTGGCGCAGCGCCTGGTCGGGGCTGGCGAAGCCGGCAAGGACGGTTGGCAGCGGATCACTGGCGATCGCCAGCGGCGCCTGCACCCGCGGCAGCGGCCGGCAGGCGGGCGGGGCGCACAGCAGGCGCTCGACGCAGACCTTGCGAAACTGCGAGTAGACCTGGAAGTAGCCGCCGCTCTTGGTCAGCACGCTGCCGGGCGCGAACAGCAGGGCGTCCAGGTGCTGCTGCAGCAGGACGCCCTCGGCGGCCAGCGCGTCGCTCACCGCCTGGTCGCGGCGCTGCTCGTTGACGCCGTACTGGCGGTTGACGTGCACCTGGGCGATGCGCTGCTGGCGGCACACCTCGACCAGCACCGCCGGGGCTGCCTGCCAGTGCTCGGCGTGGCGGATCAGCAGCGGCACGTTGAGCTGCTCCAGGCGGCGGGCCAGCCCGTGCAGGTTGCGCAGCCAGAAGTCCA
The DNA here is from genome assembly GCA_030602315.1 of Pseudomonadaceae bacterium. Taxonomy (GTDB): domain Bacteria; phylum Pseudomonadota; class Gammaproteobacteria; order Pseudomonadales; family Pseudomonadaceae; genus Azomonas. Next base: position 69,734 of record JAUVZY010000014.1, read on the forward strand.
GCTTGCACGGCGCATCGCCGTGTTCGCGCCACTGGCCGGGGCTGATCAGGTACAGCGCCACGGTGGGGCCGGCGGCCATGGCCTCGGCGAGGGCGCTGTTGTCATCCGCGCGCAGGTCGTTGCGCAGCCACACCAGCTGGTTCATCGCGCGCTGGTCCCCAGCAGGTCGAGTGCGCCGAGCCGGTCCAGCAGCTCCAGCGGGTCGGCCGCCAGCTGCAGGCGGCTGCCTTCGAGCTCGCCCTGATGCAGGCGGGTCGCCGGGCCGGCCAGCAGCAGCGGCACCTCGGCCTGCTCGGCCAGCCGTGGCAGCAGGCGCAGGTAGGTGCCCTCCAGCGCCTGGGCCGAGTAGGCCACCAGCGCGCGCGGGCGGATCTGCTCCAGGGCCAGGCGCAGTTCGGCGGCCGGCACCGGCCAGTCGAGCACCTCCACCGGGCAGTCGCTGCTGGAGACCAGCCAGGCCCCGAGCCACAGGCCCGGTTCGAACGGCTCGCCCGACAGCGACAGCAGCAGCAGCGGGGCGCCGCCCTGCTGGCGGTTGTGGTGATACAGCCGGGTGCCGAGCTTGCTGCGCAGCCAGGAGAAGAAGAAGGTGCGCTCGAGCTGGGCGCCGTACTGGCCCTGCCAGCGCTGTTCCAGCATCTGCAGCAGCGGGATCAGCAGCTGCTCGCAGAGGGTGCGCGGCGGGTACACCGCCATGGCGCGGTTGAAGCGTTCGTCCAGCGCCCGCTCGTCGCACTGCACCAGCGCCCCGAGCAGCGCCTCGCGCTGTTCGTGCCAGGGGCTGGGCTGGTCGACCGGCAGCGGGCGCGGCGCATCGAGCAGCGCCTTGACCTGGCTGACCGCCGCGCCGCGATTGAGCCAGGCCAGCACCTGGTGGATGCGCTCGACCTGGTGGTCGTCGTACAGGCGGTGGCCCTTGGCGGTGCGCCGCGGCACGATCAGCCCGTAGCGGCGCTCCCAGGCGCGCAGGGTGACCGGGTTGACGCCGGTCAGCCGCGCGACCTCGCGGATGGGCAGCCAGCCGGCTTCGGCGGCGGCAAGGGGTTCGTTGACGTTCATCGCTTAGATCGCATTGCGCAGGCTGAGGTCTTCGGGATGCGGCTGCAGGTAGGCCTGGCGCGCCAGATACGGGTCGGGATGGCGCCGCAGGTGGTGCTTGAGCAGGGTCAGCGGCACCACCAGCGGCACGGTGCCCTGCTGGTACTGGTCGATGACCTTCTGCATCTCGCGGCGATCGTCGTCGTCCAGCCGGTGCTTGAGGTAGCCGCACATGTGCTGCAGCACGTTGCCGTGGGTGCCGCGGGTGGCGGTCTGCTTCAGCGCCGCCATCAGCAGGCTGAAGTAGCGCGGCGCGATTTCCTCGAGCGGCAGGCGCCCGGCATCGGCCACCAGCTGGCCGAGGGCCTTGTACTGGCGCGGATGATGGGCCAGCAGCTGGTACTTGTAGGCGGCGTGAAAGTCGATCAGCGACCGGGGCGTCAGCCCCTGCTGCAGCAGCCGTTGCCAGCGCGCATAGGCGAACACCCGGGTGAGGAAGTTCTCGCGCAGTACCGGGTCGTTGAGCCGGCCGTCCTCTTCCACCGGCAGGTCCGGGCGCGCGGCCATGAAGGCGCCGGCGAAGATGCCGGCGGCGTTGCCGTCGGCGGGCATGCCGTCCTCGCGGTAGACCTTGACCCGCTCCATGCCGCAGGAGGGGGATTTCTGCATCAGGATGTAACCGCACACCTCGTCCAGCTCGGCGGCCATGCGGCGGCCGTAGTCGGCCAGCGGTGCGGTCACGTCACGCTCGCGCTGCACGGTGCCCCGCGCACGCGGCGCGTTCGGGTCGCCGACCAGGCGGATCGGCTCGCGCGGCGTGCCCAGGCCGATCGCCGCCTCCGGGCAGACCGGCACGAACTCGAAGTGCCGGGCCAGCGTCTGGGTGCACAGGCGCGATTCCTTGTGCCCGCCGTTGTAGCGCACGGGATGACCGAGCAGGCAGGCGCTGATGGCAATCTTGATGCGGGGCTGGTGCATGGCGACCTCGGCGCGTTGTTTGTACAAGGCGGTGCTGCTGTACAACCTGAGGTAATGATAAGTCAGGTGTTGTACAGGTCAAGCGCGGTGTACAAGATCGCGACAGAGGGCGCTCGGGCGGGCAGTCGCGCTGCCCGCCGGCGGTCAGTGCTGCAGCTGTTCGAGCAGCCGCCGTGCCGCTTCGCGGCCGCTGAGCCAGGCGCCTTCCACCCGGCCGCTCAGGCACCAGTCGCCGCAGGCGTAGAGGCCGAGTTCGGGGTCGGCGACCACGCCCCACTGGTGCGGCTGCGCCGGGCGCGCGTAGAGCCAGCGGTGGGCGAGGGTGAACGACGGCGACGGCACCGGACAGCCGATGATCTCGGCGAAGGCGCCGTGCAGGTGTTCGACCACCTGCTCCTTGGCGAGGTCGAGGTGCTCGCGGGTCCAGGCGCTGGTGGCCTGCAGCACCCAGGTGTCCAGCGGGTTGTCACGCCCCGGCTTGCTGTTGTCGCGGCTGAACCAGTCGAGCACGCCGTTCTGCACGAAGCAGCCGTCCACCTTGGTCGACAGCGGCGCGGCAAAACCCAGCGCCACCGACCAGGTCGGCTCCATCGCCGCGTTGGCCACCTTGCTGGCCAGCACCGGCAGGCTGGCCAGCAGGTTGCAGGCCTGCGGCGCCGGGGTGGCGATCACCACCTGGCTGAACGGGCCGTGGCTGACGCCCTCGGCGTCCAGCAGGGTCCAGTGCTCGGCGCCGCGGAACACCTCGGTGATGCGGCAGCCGAAGGTCACCGGCAGCTCGCCGAGCAGGCCGCGGGTGATCGCGCTCATGCGCGGGGTGCCGACAAAGCGCTCCTGCTCGTCCGGCGAGGGGCCGAGCTGGCCGTTGCGCAGCTCGTACAGGCTGGCGCGCCATTCGGCGGCCCAGCCGCGGGCCTGCCAGTCGCGCACGGCGGCGGCGAAGCGCCGGTCGCGGGCGGTGAAGTAGGCGGCGCCAAGGTCCAGGCTGCCGGCCTCGCTGCGCTTGCTGGCCAGGCGCCCGCCGCTGCCGCGGCTCTTTTCGAACAGGTGGACGGTCACGCCAGCCTCATCAAGGGCCTGGGCTGCCGAAAGGCCGGCGATACCGGTACCGATGATGGCGATGGGTGTAGTGGTCATGCTTACCTCTCGGGATCTGGCTGCAGGTGGCCGGCATACAAAACTTGTACAATAATTATCCCTGTATAAGATTGTACTGGCCAGGCTCACCGATCGTTGATCGCGCACTCCCTATCAATGCAGAACGCGCCTGGCACAACAAGATCCTTACGACGAATCACCGAGGGTCCGAGCATGGACATCCTGCTGACAGGCGGTACCGGTTTGATCGGGCGCAACCTTTGCCGGCTGTGGAGCCAGCGCGGCTACCGGCTGTGGGTACTCAGCCGAACGCCGGAGAAGGTGGCGCGCCTGTGCGGCCCTCAGGTAAGCGGCGTGGCCTCGCTGAGCGCGCTGGACAAGGTGCCGCTGGATGCGGTGGTCAACCTGGCCGGCGCGCCGATCGCCGACCGTCCGTGGACCCGCGCGCGCCGCGAGCTGCTCTGGCAGAGCCGGGTCGGCCTGACCGAAGACCTGGTGGCCTGGCTGCGGCGCCGGGCGCAGCGGCCCGCGGTGCTGGTGTCCGGCTCGGCGGTGGGCTACTACGGCAACAGCGGCGAACAGGCCGTGGACGAGCATGCCCCGGCCGGTAACGATTTCGCCGCGCAGCTGTGCCAGGCCTGGGAGCAGGCGGCACTGCCGGCCGAGGCGCTCGGCGTGCGGGTGGCGCTGATCCGCACCGGTCTGGTGCTGGCCGAGCATGGCGGCCTGCTCGGCAAGATGCTCCCGGCGTTTCGCCTGGGTCTGGGCGGGCGGCTGGGCGACGGCCAGCAGTGGATGCCCTGGGTGCATCTGCGCGACGAGATCGGCCTGATCGATTTTCTGCTGCACGAGCCGCAGGCCCGTGGCCCCTATAATGCGTGCGCGCCGCAACCGGTGCGCAACGCCGAGTTCACCCGCGCACTGGCCGCCAGCGTGCACCGCCCGGCGCTGCTGCCGGTGCCGGGGCTGGCCCTGCGGCTGGGTCTGGGCGAGCTGTCCGAGCTGCTGCTCGGCGGCCAGCGGGCACTGCCGGTGCGGGCCGAGGCGGCGGGTTTCACCTTCCACTTCCGCGAGCTGGACACGGCGTTGGCCGACCTGCTCGAGCGCCGGGACGCGGCGTGACGGTTACTTCTTAAGCATCTGGACGAGAAAGCGAATGACTGAGCAGGCGTTGTTGTTGGTCAACCTGGGCTCCCCGGCCTCCACCGCGGTGCCGGACGTGCGTCGCTATCTCAACCAGTTTCTGATGGACCCCTACGTCATCGACCTGCCCTGGCCGCTGCGCCGGCTCCTGGTGTCGCTGATCCTGGCCAAGCGCCCGGCCGAGTCGGCGCATGCCTACGCCTCGATCTGGTGGCCTGAGGGCTCGCCGCTCAAGGTGCTCACCGAGCGGCTCACCGAGGCGGTGCGCGCGCACTGGAACCACGGCCCGGTGGAATACGCCATGCGCTATGGCGAGCCGTCGATCGAGCGGCGCCTGGTCGAGCTGGCCGCGCGCGGGGTGCGCGAGGTCACCGTCGCCCCGCTGTATCCGCAGTTCGCCGACAGCACCACCACCACCGCCGTCGAGCAGGCGCGCCTGGCCATCCACCGCCACGGTCTCGGCCTGCGCCTGTCGGTGCTGCAGCCGTTCTATGACCAGCCCGAATACCTCGACGCGCTGGCCGAAAGCGCCCGGCCGTACCTGGAGCAGGGCTTCGACCATCTACTGATGAGCTACCACGGCCTGCCCGAGCGCCACCTGCACAAGGCCGATCCCAGCGGCAGCCATTGCCTGAAAGGCCCCGACTGCTGCCAGAAGGCCCAGGGCGAGGTGCTGGCACGCTGCTACCGCGCCCAGTGCTACCGCACCAGCGAAGGCTTCATCGCCCGCGTCGGGCTCAAGCCCGAGCAATGGTCCGTGTCGTTCCAGTCGCGCCTGGGGCGTGCCAAGTGGATCGAGCCGTACACCGAGGCGCGCCTCGACGAGCTGGCCGCGCAGGGGGTGAAGAAGCTTTTGGTGATGTGCCCGGCGTTCGTCGCCGACTGCATCGAGACGCTGGAGGAAATCGGCGCGCGCGGGCGCGAGCAGTTCATCGCCGCCGGCGGCGAGGACCTGGTGCTGGTGCCGTGCCTGAACACCCATGAGGCCTGGGTGCGGGCGCTGACCGTGCTGTGCCGCCGGGCGCCGGTGCAACTCTAGCGAAATCCCCTACTGAGCCGAGGGGCGGAGCGTTACAATCGCCGGGTTTCTCCAAGGCCAGACCTCCCATGACCGATGCCATCGATAGCCCGCCGTCCGAAGATTTCTTCGCTCGGCAGGAGCTGTTTCCAATTCGGGAGGTGGCCCGCCTCACCGGGATCAATCCGGTCACCCTGCGCGCCTGGGAACGGCGCTACGGGCTGATTCAGCCGACCCGCACGGACAGCGGCCACCGTCTCTACTCGCATGCCGACGTGGAAACCGTCCGGCTCATCCAGGCCTGGACGCAGCGCGGCGTGCCGGTCAGCAAGGTCGGCGACCTGCTGGCGCGGGCGGCGGCGGCGAAGGCGGCTCCCGGCGCCGAGCCGCCGGCCAGCAACGCGGACTGGGCCGAGTGGCAGCGGCGCGTGCAGCAGGCCGCCTGCCAGTTCGACGAGGCCAGGCTGGAGCAGCTGTACGGCCAGCTGTTCGCCGTCTGGTCCACCGCGGTGGTGTTCCAGGAAGTGCTGATGCCGGTCTGGCAGCACCTTTATGTGCGCCGGGAGACCTTCGGCGGCACCAGCGAGTGGCTGTTTCTCGATGCCTTCCTGCGCGCACGGGTGCTGCAGCGCCTGCAGCTGGCGCGGCCGGCTGGCGCCGCGCGGGTGCTGTTGGCGCAGGTGCCGGGGCAGTGCCATGAACTCGAAGCCCTGCTGGCGGGCCTGCTGCTGGGCAGCGACGACCTCGCGGTCGGCGTGCTGGCGGCCGGTCAGCCGCTGGAGGAGCTGGGGCTGGTCTGTGCGCGGGCGCGCCCGCAGGCGCTGCTGCTGCTGTCGCACCACACGCCGAGCGGTGAGCTGCACCGTCAGCTGCAGCGGCTGGTTTTGAGCGTGGAATGCCCGGTGGCGTTGGTTGGCGAGGCGGCGGAGCTGGGCCGCGCGGCACTGGCCGGCACGCCGGTGGCCTGTCTCGGCCGGCCCGGCACGGTGGCCGCCAGCCGTCTGGCGCAGTGGCTGGCCGGGCGCCTGGATACCTGACTCAGCGCCCCTGGCGCAGGCTCTGCAGCTCGGCGCGCAGGGCGCTGAGCTCCGCTTCGAGCTGCGTCACCCGCTGCTTGGCCTCGACCTCGGCGGTGACATCCTTCTGGATGCCGATGAAATAGGTGAGCTGGTCGCTCTCGCTGTATACCGGCGCGACCGACAGCTCGTTCCAGAACATCGAGCCGTCCTTGCGGTAGTTGCGCAGGATCTGCCGCGACGGTTTGCCTGCACGAATCGCCTCGCGCAGCGCCCGCAGGGCGTCCTGGTCACGGTCGTCCGCCTGCAGGAAGCGGCAGTCCTGATAGAGAATTTCCTCGTTGCTGTAGCCGGTCAGCCGCTCAAAGGCCGGGTTGGCGTAGATCAGGATGTTGTCCTCGCCTTCCTGCTCGGTCACCACGATTCCATCGTTGCTCGCTTCGACAACCAACTGCAGCAGTTTTGCATTGATCACGGCTAGGCCTCCGGGTTTTGCCGCAGATAGTAGCGCCACTGTGTTTTTTTCGCGTCCTCTATGTGCGCTGGTCGACAGTTTTTCAGTGACTCGCTGCACGAACCGTGCACCTGTGCTGCGCCCTCTGCCACGCCTTGGTGCAGCCGACGACGCCGATCGGTGGATCGGCCCGCGTAGTGGCGCAGTGCTGGCGTCGCAGCGGCCGCTGGCACGGAAATGGCAGGACTTCCCGGGCGCGGTCTGGCCGCCGGGGTGACCGGCAGCGAGTCCGGCGCTCCCGCCGTTTCGATGATGAAGGGACGCATCATGCAAGCCGCTCCGATCGACATTCTCTGGCTGGTGCTGTGCGCCGGGCTGGTGTTCAACATGCAGATCGGCTTTCTCTGCCTGGAATCGGGACTGACCCGCAGCAAGAACGCGATCAACGTCGCCATCAAGAACATGGCCGATCTGAGCGTCGCGGTGCTGCTCTACTGGTTGTTCGGTTTCGCACTCATGTTTGGCGTCAGCCGCGACGGATTGTTCGGAAACAGTCATTTCCTGGTGCAAGCCGGCCAGGACGCCTGGCCGATGGCGTTCTTCCTGTTCCAGGCGATGTTCTGCGCCACCGCCGCCACCATCGTCTCCGGCGCCACCGCCGAGCGTATGAAGTTCAACGCCTATCTGGTGGTGGCGCTGCTCGCCGCCGGGCTGATCTACCCGATCTTCGGCCACTGGGCCTGGGGCGGCGCCTTCGCCGAGGGCGCCGGCTGGCTGGCCGCGCGCGGCTTTGTGGATTTCGCCGGGGCCACCGTGGTGCATGGCGTGGGCGGCTGGATCGCGCTGGCGGCGATCATGGTGATCGGCCCGCGGCGCGGTCGTTTCGACAGCGGCCGGGCGCAGCGCAGCCTGCCGGGCTCCAACCTGCCGCTGGCCATGCTCGGGGGCCTGTTGCTGCTGTTCGGCTGGCTCGGCTTCAACGGCGGCAGCACCCTGGCCTTCGACGGCCGGGTGCCGGGCATCGTGGCCAACACCATCCTAGCCGGCATGGCCGGCATCGCCGGCGGCACGCTGACGTCCTGGCTGCGCTTTCGCCTGATCGAGCCGACCCTGCCGCTCAACGGCCTGCTCGCCGGGCTGGTGGCCGTGACCGCCGCGGTGCATGCCATCGGCGCGCTGGAAGCAGTGCTGATCGGCTTTCTCGGCAGCGTGGTGATGTTCGCCGGCGAGCGCCTGCTGCTGCGCTTTCGCATCGACGACGCGATCAGCGCGGTGCCGGTGCATCTGGCGGCGGGCATCTGGGGCACCCTGGCGGTGGCGCTGTTCGCCGACCTGGAGGCGCTTGGCAGCGGCCTGTCGCGCGGCGAGCAGTTGCTGGTGCAGCTGCAGGGCATCCTGGTCTGCGCGGTGTGGGCGTTCGGCGTCACCTACGGCGTGCTGCGCCTGATCAACCGGGTGTTCCCGCTGCGGGTCGATCCGGACGGCGAGCTGCGCGGGCTCAACGTCAGCGAACACGGCGCGCGCAGCGAGCTGATCGAGCTGCTCGACGCCATGGCCGAGCACCAGCGCCAGGGCCAGTTCCACCGCGAGGTGGAGGTGGAGCCGTTCACCGAGGTCGGGCAGATCGCCGAGCAGTACAACAAGGTCATCCGCGCGCTGCAAAGCGCGGTGGCCAAGACCCAGGCCATCGTGCGCGACATCCGCGACGGCATCGTCACCTACACCCGCGAGGGCGTGCTGACCAGCTGCAATCCCGGCGCCGAACGCCTGCTCGGCCTGCCCGCCGACCAGCTGGTGGGCAAGCCGCTGCAGCTGTTCGTCGCCAGCCCGGGCAACTGGAACCGCTCGCTGCTGCCGGACGTCGGCGGCCAGGCCAAGTGCGAACTGCTGCTGCGCGGGCGCGACGGGCGCAACTTCGCCGCCGAGCTGACCGCCAGCCACGGCGAGCGCGAGGGCGACAGCTACACCTGCATGATCCGCGACATCACCGAGCGCCGGCTGGTCGAGGAGCAGCTGTTTCAGGAAAAGATGCTGGCCCAGGTCACCCTCGCCTCGATCGGCGACGGGGTGATCACCACCGACCGCGCCGGGCACGTGCGCTTTCTCAACCCGGTGGCCGAGCAGCTGACCGGCTGGCGCAGCGACGAGGCGGTCGGCCGGCCGCTCGCCGAGATCTACCAGCTGTTCGACGAGGACAGCGGGCAGCCGCTGCCCGGCCCGGTGCAGAAGGTCCTGGCGCGGCGCGGTAGCGACGCCTACCCGCGCCCCGAGCAGGGGCCGGCCATGCTGCGCCGGCGCGACGGCGAACCGATCGCGGTGCAGGACGCCAGCGCCCCGCTGCGCAACGCCGAGGGCGCCATCATCGGCCTGGTGCTGAGCTTTCGCGACGTCACCGAAACCCGCCAGCTGGCCCGCGAGCTGTCCTTTCAGGCTTCGCATGACCCGCTCACCGGGCTGACCAACCGCGCCGCCTTCGAGCGCCGGGTGGAAGCGCTGCTGCAGCAGCCGGCCGGCGAGCGTGGCGAGCACGTGCTCTGCTACATGGACCTGGACCAGTTCAAGGTGGTCAACGACACCTGCGGCCACGCCGCCGGCGACGAGCTGCTGCGCCAGCTGGTGCGCCTGTTCAAGGCCCGGGTGCGCGCCACCGACGTACTGGCGCGCCTGGGGGGCGACGAATTCGGCGTGCTGTTCTATGGCTGCCCGCTGGAGCGCGCGGTGCAGATCGCCGAAGGCATCCGCGAGCTGGTCGATGAATTCCGCTTCAGCTGGGAGGGCAAGACCTTCGCCGTTGGCGTGTCCATCGGGCTGGTCGCGGTGGACGACACCGCCACCAGCCTCGGCCCGCTGCTGAGCGCCGCCGACAGCGCCTGCTACGCGGCCAAGGAAGGCGGGCGCAACCGCGTGCACATCTACCAGGCCGACGACCAGCAACTGCTCGAGCGGCGCGGCGAAATGCAGTGGACCCAGCGCCTGCGCGAGGCGCTGGACGCCGACCGCCTGCGCCTGTTCGTCCAGCCGATCGTGCCCATCGCCGCGCACGCCGAGGCCGGCGCCCGCTACGAAGTGCTGGTGCGCCTGCTCGACGGCGAGGGCCACACCATTCCGCCGGGCGCCTTCATGCCCGCCGCCGAGCGCTACGACATGGCCAGCGCGGTCGATCGCTGGGTGGTCGGCAACTTCCTCGCCTGGGTCGGCGACTTCACCCGCCGCCAGCCCGGCGAGCGTGGCCACTACTCGATCAACCTCTCGGCCGCCTCGCTCAACGAGGAAAGCTTTCTGGACTTCATCCTCGCCGCCCTCGAGCGCCACCGCATCCCCGCCGGTTGCCTGTGCTTCGAAATCACCGAAACCTCGGCGATCGCCAACCTCAGCCGGGCGATGAAATTCATGGAGCGCCTCAAGGAAGCCGGCTGCAGCTTCGCCCTCGACGACTTCGGCTCCGGCCTGTCCTCCTTCGGCTACCTGAAGACCCTGCCGGTGGACTACCTGAAGATCGACGGCGCTTTCGT
>JAUVZY010000009.1 GCA_030602315.1 Pseudomonadaceae bacterium
GGCGACCAGGCGGAAGGTTTCGCGACCTTCGTAGACGCCGTCCTGCTTGATCGCCACGCGCACCAGCAGGGTGCTGCCCTGCAGGGCCACCGAGCCGCTGTAGTCCTCCCAGTCGCCATCGACAAAGACCTGCAGCACGCCGCTGTGGTCGTCGCCGTCGGTGCTCTCGTTCTCCAGCGCCAGGGTGATGCGCTGGCCGTCGATGCCGCCGACGGTGAACACCGCGTACGGCGAGGCCTCGTTGACCTCGACATTGGAAACGCTCAGCGGCCGGTCATCGTCGAGCACGCCGCCGGCATCCGGCTGACCGTTATCGCCGTACAGCGTGCCGCTGCCGTCGTCGACGATGGTGGCGGTGCCCTGGTAGCCGGTCCCGGCGGTATTGCGCGCGGTGAGGCCGAAGGTTTCCGCACCTTCGAACTCGGCATCGGCCAGTACCGCCACGCGCACCAGCAGCGGGCCGCTGTCGGGCAGGCGCACGCTGCCGCCGAGATAGGCGACCCAGTCCGTGCCGTCGAAATATTCCAGTTGTGGCAGGTAGTCGGCCCCGGCGGTGGCGGTGCCGGTCGGGCCGAGCTCCAGGGTCACGCGCTGGCCCGGCTCGCCGGTCACGCTGAACACCGCCCAGGCCGAGCCTTCGTTGACCGTGGGGCTGGATACCGTCAGCGGCCGGGCGTCGGCCTCGATGCTGATGGCCAGGGTGTCGGTGTCGCTGTTGCCGGCGCTGTCGGTGGAGCGCATCAGCAGGGTGTCGGCGGCCACGTAGCGGTCGCCCGGCAGGTAGCGCAGGGTCGCCAGCGCCGCGTTGATTTCGGCCTGGGTGCCGCTGAGGATCAGGTTGGCGCTGCCGTTGGCGCCCTGGCTGATCAGCCCCAGATGACTGGCGTCGATGCTCAGCAGGCCGTGGGCCACGGTCAGCTGCACCGAGGCCACGTCGCCATCGACGTCGGCGACCGCCAGGGCGATGGCCGCGCTTTCGTATTCACGCAGCGATACGCTGCCCGGCAGGCTGTTCACCGGCGGGTTGAGGTCGGTGGTGCCGTTGATGGTGATGGTCAGGGTCGCCGTGCTGGTCTTGCCGTAGGCGTCGGTCACCTCGTAGGTGAACACCTCTTCGCGGGTTTCGCTGCGGTTGAGCGCGTTGACCGTGGGGTTGGTGTTGTCCAGCAGATACTGGTAGCTGCCGTCGGCACCGATCAGCAGCTCCCCGTACAGGCCGCTGACCCGCGCCGGGTTGCTGGTCGAGGTGCTGCTCTGCGCCACGCTTTCACTGCCGCCGCCGCTGAGCAGAATGCGGCTGACGCGAAGGGCGTCGCCGTCGACATCGCTGTCGTTGCTCAACACGTTGCCGCTGGGGTTGACCCCGGCGGTGCCGTCGACACTGCCGCCCTGCTCCACCGCCACGGCCACGTCGGCATGGGCGACCGGCGCGTCGTTGGCGCCGTCGATGGTGATCACAAGGCGCGCCACATCGCTGCCGGCGCCGTTGCTGACGCGGTAGAAGAACACTTCCTGCAGGCTCTCGCCGAGCTGCAGGGCCTGCACCTGCGCCAGGTTGTTGTTCAGCACGTAGGTGTAGGTTCCGCCGGTCAGGGTCAGGGTGCCGTAACGCCCCGCAACCACCGTATCGACGTTGCCAGGGGTGGCTTCGGACCAGGCGGTCACGCTGCCCGCGCCAGCCCACAGCGTGCCGCTGGCATCGCTGCCCACCGCGTTGCCCAGCGCGTCGAAGCCCTCTTCCACCGCCGTGCCGCTGTGGTTCTGCGCGTCCGGCTCGGTATCGTTGCTGGTGCCCTCGATGCGGATAGTCAACGTCGCGCTGCTGGTCAGGCCGGCGGTATCGCGCATCCGGTAGGTGAACACCTCGGTCGCGGACTGCCCGGCTTCCAACGACATATTGGTGAGGGTGTAGGTGTAGCTGCCGTCGGCAGCGATCTGCAACGTGCCGCGGGCGCCGACCAGGGTGATCCCGCCGCTGGTCACCTCCCGGCTGAAGCTCAGAGCGGTGCTGCCGGACAGCGTGACCGCCTGGCTAAGCGTTACGCTGTTGCCATTGATGGCGGTCACCGTGGTGCCGCTGGGGATGCCGGTGCCGGTGACGGTCATGCCCACCGCGACGGTGCCGGAGACGTTGGACAGGGTGACGGTGGTCGCCGGCGGCGCGTAGGAGCCGCCGGTGGTGGTGAAGAATTTGCTGCCCTGGATCTGGCCACCCGGGTTTGGCGTCCAGAACTCGATGGTGGCGCCCGAGGGGATGCTCACGTTGCTCGACAGCGTCACCACCCGGGTGACCGGGTCGAAACTGGTCACGGTGATGCGCGTCGTACCGTTCTTGTCATAGAGCGTAGTGCCGGAACTGACCACATGGATCACGTCGCCCACATCAATGCCCGTGGTGTCTCCTGGCGTGCCGACCGCGAGCACCAGCACCTGGTTGGCGGGGGCCGGCGGCGACACGGCAGTGGCCGTGGCAACCACGTCGGCGATGGTCTTGGTATCGCCGGCGTCGACATCGGTGTCGTTGTTCAGCAGATTGCCGGTGGCGACGGTGGAGCCGGCGTAGTTGGGCGCCGACTCCTTCACCACGTTGTAATCGTTCACCGCCTGCGGCGCGTCGTTGCGCCCGGCGATGGTCACCACCAGGGTGTTGCTGACACTCAGGCCACCCGGGTCGCTCACCGTGTAGGTGAAGGTCTCGCTGGCGCTGTTGCCCAGCAGCGCCTGCACCGCCGCTGCGTCGTTGTTCACCGCATAGCTGTAACGCCCGTCGGCATACACCGTCAGCGTGCCGTACAGGCCCTGGATCACGGTGGTGCCGCTGGCGGCGACCGCCTTGCTCTCCACCGCGCTGGCCACCCGGGTCAGGCTCAGCGTGTCGCCGTCGGGGTCGCTGACCACGCCGGTGATCAGCTGCCCGCTGGGATTGTCGCCGCTGGCGGTGGTGCCATTGTTCACTCCGCCCGCTTCGGTGGCACCGGCGGCGACGCTGCCGCTGGCGACCGGCGCATCGTTGACCGGCAGGATGGTCAGGTTGATCCAGTTGGCGGTCGGATCGAGGTCGATGCCGCCATTGGCGGTGCCGCCTGTGTCGCGCACGCGAAAGCCGAAGCTCAGCTGCAGCACCGAGGTGGTCGTGCCGGCGGTATAGGTGAGCTTGCCGAGGTCGGCCGCCTGCACCTCGAAGCCGGCGGCGATCTGCCCGGCGGTGATCGCCACGCCGTCGTACAGCAGCACACCCTGGGTCGGCAGCGAGGTGATCAGCACCGATTGCAGGCTGTGCGCCGGGCTGTCGTTGGGGTCGGTGAAGCCGAAGTCGGCCGCCGAGAAGGTGTACGAGGCGCGTTCGTTGAGGCTGAGGCTCTTGTCGGTGCCGGCCGGCGCATCGTTCACCGGGATGATCGACAGCGCCAGCGTGCCGGTGGCCGTGAGCTGGCCATCGCTGATGGTGTAGGTCACCGTCGGCACCGCGCCGGCGTAGTTGGCCGCCGGGGTGAAGCTGTACTGGCCGTTGCTGTGCACGGTGAGCGAACCGGCGAGCACGCCGCCCACCATCAGGTCGATGCTCCGGCTGGTGCCGGCGGCGATGTCCCAGGCCATGGAGCCGACCTGGATACGGGTGACGCGCAGCGGGTCCAGGTTGGCGTCGGTATCGTTGGCCAGCAGGTTGCCGGTCACCGGGCCGCCGTCTTCCAGCACGCTGGCGCTGTCGTTGCCGGCCACCGGCGCCTGGTTGGGGACGATGAGCTTGTTCATCGCCGTGTCCACCGGGTCGCTGCTGGTACCGTAGAAGGTGCTGCCCTGGAAGTTGAAGCTCTGGTTGACGCGCAGCACGTAGGCAGTGTCGTCAGCCGTGCCTTCGATGCCATCGGGGCCGAGCACGTAGAAGTACAGGCCGTTGACCGTGCTGCCGGTCTTCACCAGGCGGCTGACCACGCCATAGATGGTCACGGTCTGGCCGCTGGTGTTGTCGGTATAGGTCAGAAAGCCGGTGACGTTGTTGCCCTTGAAGTAAGGGTCGGACGGATCGCTGGAGGTGAAGCGGAAGTTGCTGCCGTTGACCGCCGTGCTGAAGGTGGTGAAACCGTTGGCCTCCTCGCTGCGCGAGGTGGGGCTGATCTGGAATACCTGACTGAAGGTGATCGAGGCCTGCTCCACCTCGTAGCGCACGCCGTCGATCCACACCTCGCCCTGGTCGCGCTCGCTGGCGATGCGTGCGCGCTCGACGTCATCCAGCGCGATATCGAGCACCGCCACGGCAAACGCCTCGCCCTCGTCGCCCGCGGTGTCCTGGCCCTGGTTCAGGTAATGGTCGATGCCATGGCCGATTTCCTCGATCAGCACCCGGGCGATCAGCGCGGTATCGCCTTCGTCGGCCAGCCAGTCGGCATTCAGGAAGATGGTCGGCTCGCCGCCCGGGCCGCTGGCGGTGAAGGCGGCCAGCGCGCCCTGCAGGGCGTCGTGGGAGACCAACTGGTAAGTCAGGCTGAAATCCCCGGCGCGCCAGGCGGCCAGCCAGCTATCGAGACGCTCGCTCCAGGCGGCATCGGCAAGGTCGCCGCCGAACAGGCCGGCCAGCTGCTCGCGGGCATCGTCGCGCGCCAGGAAGCTGTCGATCAGCCGCGCCGCCTCGGCCTGCGCCGTCTGCACGTTGGCCGGCAGGCTGCCGTCAACCGCCGCCACCTCCAGCTCCGGCGGCAGCTCCACCACCACCGGCGCCGCCTCGACCGGCGGCGGCGCGTCGACCGCCAGCATATCCACCGCGTCCACGGCGGCGGCGCCGTCGAACACGAAGCGCTGTTCCAGCGCCAGCAGTGCGGGGCGGCGACGGATCAAGCCGGTTTTTCCAGCGTCCTGCGAGGGCTTGTTCTTGTTGTCCATGGCGAACCTCAGAAGGGGAGCGGTGGTGGAGTCGTAGGGTTCAACGGGGTTCAGGCGGCGCCAGCAGCACGCGGCCGCTCATGCCGGCCAGCAGTTCGGGGTGCTGGCCTTCGATGGCGGCGGCGACTTTCAGCGACTGGCTGACCGGGTCGATGCGCGCGCCCAGGCGCGTGAAGCGGGCGCGGTAGGTCTTGCCGGTTTCATCGATTTCCACCTCGAAGATGGGGCGGTCCTTGAGCCAGGACAGCCAGGTGGACGGCACCAGAAATTCCAGCTCGAGCACGCTGTCGTCGAGGATGTCCAGCAGCGGCTGGCCGGGCTGCACGTACTGCTGCTCGCGGACCTTCTGCTCGGCCACCCGGCCGACGAACGGTGCGCTGATGCTGCACTTGCCGAGCACCGCCTGCTGCGCGCCGACCTCGGCGCTGGCCTTCTGCACGGCGGCCTCGGACAGGCTCAGCTCCAGCTGGCCGATGGAGTTGAGCTCGGCGAGGCGGCGGTTGGCCTTGCGCGTGTGCTCGGCGGCGCTCAGCTCGGCGCGCGCCTTCTGCAGCAGCGCCTGCTGCATCGAGCAATCGAAGCCGACCAGCACCTGGCCGGCCTTGAAGCTGCCGCCCTCGGCCACCGGCAGGCGGTTGATCTTGGCGCCGATCTCCGCCGCCAGGGTGGTGTACTGGCGCGGCAACAGCTGCGCGCGGATCACCTGGCGGCCCAGCGCGCCGCTGGCCGGCGCGAGCGATTCGGCCAGCGCCGGCGCGGCCGCCAGCAGGGCCAGGGCGAGCGCCAGCGACCTCATGGGGCGACCGGCTTGGCCGCGTTCAGGCGCGTCCACACGCCTTCGCCGTCGGCCAGCACGCGGGTCAGATCGGCCAGCGCCAGGTCGCCGACGCTGCCAATTTCCGGCTCCACGCCGAGGCTGGCCTGCAGCCTGGCTTCGGCGCCCTGCGCCTGGGCCAGCGCCTGGTAGCGGCGCAGCAGGCTGAGGATCGCGGTGGTCTGGTTGGCCACCCGGTCCAGCGGGCTCATGGTCTGCGAGTCGGCGCGGTTGTCCATGTGCTGGGCGATGCGCGAGTCGACCGCCCAGATCGCGTCGGCGCGGTCGAACTGGTGCAGCGCGTTGGACAGCTGCTGGCGTGCCAGATGCACCTGGGTCAGCGCGGCCATCTGCACCGCCACGCGGCGCTGGTCGGCCAGGGTCACGCCGGCCTTGGCCAGTTCCATCTGCGCCGGGCCGGTGAACAGGTTGAACAGGTTCCAGGACAGCTGCACCCCGGCCTCGTTCCAGCTGCTGTTGACCAGGTAGCTGTCGGTGTCGTAGTGCGCGCCGTAGTTGAAGGTCAGGTTGGGGAACAGCCGCACCAGCGTCTTGCGGGTTTCCTCGCGGGCGATGCGGGCGTTGTAGTGCTGCTCGCGCAGATCGGCGTTGGCCGCCATGGCGGTTTCTTCCATCACCTCCAACGGCACCGCCAGCGCCTCGCGGCCGACTGCCAGTTCCGGCTCGACCAGGGTCAGGCGCTGGCCCAGCGGGGCGTTGATCAGCGAGGCCAGCTCGGTCTGCGCGGTGGACAGCTCCTGGTCGATGGCCTCGAGCAGGCGCAGGTTTTCCAGCACCTGGCGCTGGTAGCGCAGCGAGTCGATCGGGTTGCGCAGGCGCTCGGCTTCTTCGGTGCGCGAGTCGGCCAGGGCGGCCTCGGCCATGGCGATGGTGGCGCGCACGTCGGCCTGCAGCTTCTGCGCGCTGACGGCACGCCAGAACGCGGTGCGCACGTCCTGCATCAAAAGGTGCATGGCGCGGCGGCGTTTTTCCGCGGCGATCAGCACGCGGTCGGCCTGCTGGCGGGTGTTGTAGTAGCCCACGCCCAAATCCAGCAGGCTCCAGCTGGCGCCCAGCGAGCTCAACGTATGGCTGCGCTCCTGGGAGATGAAGCGCGACTGCGACAGCGAGCCATCCTCGGCGTTGCGGCTCTGGCGGATGTTGTCGTTGTCGCGGCTGGTGTAGCCGACCTGCGCCAAGAGCTTGGGCAGCATGTCGTAGCTGCTCACATCCAGCTGACGGAAGGCCAGCGCCTCTTCCAGCATCCGCGCACGGCGGTCGAGGTTGTATTTCAGCGCCCGCGCCAGCGCCTCATCGAGGGTCAGCGCGCCGCTCACCGGCGGCACGTCGGCGGCCACGCGGGCACGGTCGGCCTGCGCCTGGGCGAGCAGCTCAGGCGACGACAGCGGATCGGGCTGGATGTGGGTGCAGGCGGTGAGGGTGACGGCGGCCGCAACGGCCAGGGACAGTTGGCAGGTCTTTCTGATTATTGTCATCGAACAAGCTCGGAAGCAGCGAAACCGGGCGCAGCCGACCTGAGGCAGCGGCTGTGTGCGCATGTGCGAGGCTCACCAATCGGCTTCGCCCCTCTGGCCCGGAGCCAGTCATGGGATTGGCGAGCGATGGCGCCGCGCCGGCCGACAAGAACTGCTCTCGAGCGCGAACCAACATATCAGGAGATTTGTGAACTGCCTCTCGTATTAAAAAATTTCATCATCGATCGATGAAACTTTTTCCTCCATCAGGTCGCCTTTGATTGCCCCCGCGCGAGACCGGCGGCTTTTTCAGGGAACTGGCGCTCGTCCACCACCTGGCCGTTGGCGTCGTGTATCAGCACCCGGGCAAAGCGCACCTTCATGTATTCGCGGGTTTCCTCGAGCACTTCGTCGCGGTCCTCGGCTTCGATCAGGGCGTCGGCGAACCCGTCTTCCTTGAGGGTCCAGCGATCGTCTTCCTGGGTCACGTGATAGGTTTTCATGGAGCACCTCGCGCTGGCTGCCTGTGGCGTTGGATGCCCGGCAATACCCGAGCGTTTCGCTCAGCACGACCACCGGCACTTTTTGCAACAACCGTTCATCGAAATGATTCTCAAGTTCTGTGATACGCGTCCGATAGCTAGATAAGCCCTTAATTGCCTGGGGTTTTTCCCTGGCAAAAGTCGTAGGGTCTCATCACAGGACGCTTTCGCGATGACTTCTCCCCTCGCCTCTCTGATTCAGACCCTGCTGCGCGGCATTGGCCTGCGCCAGGTGAACACCCAGTTTCTGTTTTCCTACAGCCTGATCTTCCTCTGCGCGGCGCTCACCGCCGGGGTGCTGCTGTTTTCCAGCAAGGATGCCAGCGAGATCGATCGCGCCGGCGCCCAGCGCATGCTCAGCCAGAAGATGGCCAAGGAGAGCCTGCTGGTCGCCGAGGGCGTGCTGCCGGCGAGCAGCCTGGAAAGCACCCTGGAGCGCTTCGAGCAGGCGCACCGCCTGCTGCTCAATGGCGACAAGGCCCAGGGCATCGCGCCGGTGAGCCTGCCGGCGGCGCGCGCCGGACTGGAGAAGGTCGATGCGCTGTGGCGGCACTACCGCCCGGCGGTGCTGGCGCTGGCAGGCGGTGACCGCAGCTATCTGCAGACGGTGGCGCGCGATTCGGAGGCGATCCTCGCCGAATCGGCCCAGGTGGTGACGCTGATTTCCGCCGCAGCCAAGCGCAGCGACAAGGTGCAGACCTGGGTCGCGCTCGGCTCCACGCTGGCCATCCTGCTGCTGGTGGTGCTCGGCCGGGTCGGCGGGATGAACTGGCTGATGGCGCAGATCGAACAGCTGCGCAGCCGCCTGGAGCTGGTCAGCCAGGGCGACTTCTCGCAGCCGCTGCCGGTGCAGTACCCCGACAACGAGATCGGCCAGATTACCAGCGCCTACAACCGCCTGCTCGAGCAGGTCGGGGCGATGATCCGTGGCGTGCGCCAGGCGGCCGACGAGGCCGATGGCCAATCCAGCCGGCTGGCCCGCCAGGCCGCCGACAGCGTGCGCAACGTCGAGGGCCAGCAGGCCGAGATCGACCAGGTGGCCACGGCGATGAACGAGATGCTGGCCACCTCCCAGGAAGTGGCGCGCAGCACCGTGGAGGCGGCCGGCGCCGCCGACGTGGCCGAGCGCGAGACGCGCCAGGGCAGCGAGGTGATGCAGCAGTCGGTGGGCGTGATCCGCCAGCTGTCCAGCCATGTCGAGGGGCTCGACGAACTGATGCAGCTGCTGGTCAAGGACACCCAGGAGATCGGCCGGGTGCTCGAGGTGATCACCGGCATCGCCGAGCAGACCAACCTGCTGGCGCTCAACGCGGCCATCGAAGCGGCCCGCGCCGGCGAGCAGGGCCGCGGCTTCGCCGTGGTGGCCGACGAGGTCCGCAGCCTGGCGGCGCGCACCCAGTCCTCGACCAAGGAGATCGCCCAGCTGGTCGAGCGCCTGCGTCATCAGTCCGACCGTGCCGCCGATGCCATGCACGCCTCGCGTGACGGCAGCGCCCGCGCGGTCGACCAGATCGCCTCGGCGCAGGGCGCGCTGGAGCAGATCGTCGGCGCGGTGCAGCACATCCGCGGCATGACCAACCAGATCGCCACCGCCGCCGAGGAGCAGTGCCAGGTCGCCGAAGACATGAACCGCTCGCTGACCCGCATCGCCGGGGTCGCCGAGCAGGCCGCCACCGCGACCCGCGAAACCGCCGCCAGCGGGCAGAGCATCATCGGCGTGATGAGCGGATTGCGCAGCCTCACCGGGCGTTTCCGCCTGTAACGGGCCTACGCCGATCGGCGTATTCCCCCGTCCGCGCGCTTTGGCAAGACTGGCTTGGGTCAGCCTTGCCGGAGCCCGCCGATGACCCGCCCGTTCGCCGATCACTTTCAAAGCGTCGCCCGTCAGTACGCGGACAACCGTCCGACCTACCCCGCTGAACTGTTCGCCTGGCTCGCCGGCCAGTGCGCCGGCCATGAGCTGGCCTGGGACGTGGGCACCGGCAGCGGCCAGGCCGCGCGGGATCTGGCCCGGCATTTCGCCCAGGTGCTGGCGAGCGACGCCAGCGCCGAGCAGATCGCCCAGGCGCCGGCCCAGCCGGGCATCGCGTTTCGCCTCGCCCCGGCCGAAGCCAGCGGCTTGCCCGAACGCTCGGTGGACCTGATCAGCGTCGCCCAGGCGCTGCACTGGTTCGACCTCGACGCCTTCTACGCCGAGGCACGCCGGGTGCTCAAGCCGGGCGGGCTGATCGCCGCCTGGACCTACGGCATCCTGCACCTTGACGGTGACGCGCTGGACGGCCCGGTGCAGCACTTCTACCACCAGGTGGTCGGCCCCTACTGGCCGGCCGAGCGCCGCCACGTGGAAAGCGGCTACCGCGACCTGCCCTTCCCCTTCCCCCGCCTCGCCGCCCCGGCCTTCGCCATGCAGGCCGACTGGACCCTCGAGCAGCTGCAGGGCTACCTGCGCAGCTGGTCGGCCACCGCGCGCTATCGCCAGGCGCACGGCAGCGACCCGGTCACGGCGCTGGCCGCCGAACTGGCGCCGCGCTGGGGCGACCCGGCCAACCGCCGCCGCATCCGCTGGCCGCTCGCCCTGCTCTGCGGACGCGCCGACTAACGCCGCGCCGGCGCGCCGCTGAGCCCCGCCGGGCCGACCTTTCGGCGCCGGCGGTGGTCGCATGCCTTGTCGCCAGCTCGTTTGGCGCTGGCTTTCCGCCCGGAACAAGGCCATGCGCAGAATTCCCGCCGCCACCCTGCACACCCTGGCCTTCCTGCTGGTCTTCCTGCTGCTGGCGGCGCTCGCCTGGCAGGCCAAGCGCATGCAGGAGACGCTGCTTCACGCCAATCGCTCGGTCAGCCACAGCCTCGAAGTGATCACCGTGCTCAAGGCGATCCTCTCCAGCCTGCAGGACGTGGAAACCGGCGAGCGCGGCTTCGTCATCACCGGCCAGCCGATCTACCTCGACCCCTACCTCAAGGCGCTCGAACGCCTGGCCGGCGAGCGCCGCCGGCTCGATGAGCTGCTCGCCCCGCTGGATGCCGCCAGCGCCGAGCGGCTCGCGCGCCTCGACCAGCGCATCGCCGAGCGCCTGCAGATCGCCGCCGGCAATATCGAGAGCCGCCGCCAGACCGACCTGCCGCGCGCGGCGGCCCAGCTGGCGGTGGCCGGCGGCCGGCAGACCATGGATCAGCTGCGCGGGCTGCTCGGCGAGCTGGAGGCGCACGAGCGGCGGCGCCTGGCGCGCGAGCACGGCGAGCTGGAGCGGCATCTGGCGCGCGGCCACTGGCAGGCCCAGTTCGGCGGTCTGTTGCTGGCGGTGCTGTTCTTCGCCGCGCTGCTGGCGATCAGCCGCAGCCTGCGCATCCGCCAGCGCCTGGCCAGCCAGGCCCAGGCCGGCGAGGCCCGCCTGCGCGCGCTGTTGCAGGCGATCCCCGACCGCCTCTACGAGATGGCGCCGGAACGCCCGCCGCGCCAGCTGACCCGCCGCGCGGCCGGGGCCGCCGACGCGCCGCTCGAAGCGGTGCTGCAGGCGGCGGCGCGCGAGGCTCAGGCCGACCTGATGCACAGCCTGCACTGGCAGGACGCCGAGCAGCGCGAGTTCGAGATTCGCGTGGTGCCGGCCGGCGCGGGCGTGCACCTGGCGATCGTGCGCGAGGTCACCGAGACGCTGCGCGCCCGCCGCCGCCTGCGCGACCAGCAGGTGTTCTTGCGCAGCGTGGTGGATGCCGACGAAAACCTGATCTTCGTGCGCGATGCCGAGGGCCGCTTTCTGCTGTGCAACCAGGCCTTCGCCCAGCTGCTCGACCTGCGCCCGGCCCAGGTGGAGGGCCGCCTGCCGCGCGATCTGGCCGACGCCGGCCGGCTCGATGGCCTGCTGGCCGGCGACGACGCCCTGCTCGGCGGCGCGCCGGAGCTGCGCCGCGACGAGCTGCTGGTCGAAGACACCGGCGGCCGCGAGCGCTGGCTGCAACTGCTCAAGCGCCCGCTGCACCTTTCCGATGGCAGCCGGCAGATCCTCGCGGTGGCGGTGGACATCTCGGTACGCCGGCAGATCGAGCGGCTCAAGGCCGAGTTCATCTCCACCGTCAGCCATGAGCTGCGCACCCCGCTGACCGCCATCCGCAGCGCGCTGGGCATGCTCAGCGGCAGCCTGCTCGAGCAGATGCCGGCCGACCTGCGCCCGCTGCTGGCGATCGCCCAGCGCAACAGCGAACGGCTGGTGCGCCTGATCAACGACATCCTCGACATGGAAAAGCTCGAAGCCGGCGGGCTGGAATTTCACTGGACGGTCGGCCCGCTGCAGCCGCTGCTCTCCCAGGCGCTGGAGAACACCGAGCCCTATGCCCGCGACTACGGCGTGCACCTGGCGCTTGAGGTGCTCGAGGACGCTCCGGTGCGCCTGGATACCGACCGCTTCGCGCAGATCATGGCCAACCTCCTGTCCAACGCCATCAAGCATTCGCCGCCGGGCAGCGAGGTGCGAGTGACGCTGGCGCGCCACGGCGAGCAGCTGGAGGTCGCGGTGAGCGACCGCGGCAGCGGCATCCCGCTGGCCTTCCAGCCGCGGGTGTTCGAGCGTTTCGCCCAGGCCGACGCCTCCGACGCGCGCCGCCGCGGCGGCACCGGGCTGGGCCTGGCGATCACCCGCTCGCTGGTGCAGCACCTGGGCGGCGCGATCGGCTTTGCCAGCCAGCCGGGGCACGGCAGCCGCTTTTTCGTGCGCCTGCCACTGGCCGCGCCGGCCCCGCCAAGCCCGCGCCAGGCGCGGCGGCGCCCGCTGATTCTGGTGCTCGAGGCCGAGCCGGCGGCCGCCGCCAGCCTGGCCGAACTGCTCGAAGCCCACGGCTACGCCACCCTGGTGGCCCACAGCGCCGCCCAGGCCCGCGAGCGGCTGGCCCAAAACGCGGTACAGGCGCTGACCCTGAGTCCGCAACTGCCCGACGAGGACGCCCTGGCGTTTCTCGCCGGCCTGCGCCAGCAGCCGGCGCTGGCCCACCTGCCGGTGCTGGTGGTGAGCCTGCAGGCGCCCGGCGGCGAACCCGGCGAGCGCCTGGCAGGCAACGCGCTGGGGCTGGTCGACTGGCTGGACGCCCCGCTGGATCAGCAGCGCCTGCTCAGCGCCGTGCACAGCGGCCTGGGCCAGGGCCAGCCGCTACGCATCCTGCATGTGGAAGACGACCCCGACCTGCGCCGGCTGGTCGCCCGACTGCTGCAGGGCAGCGCCGTCGAGCTGCACGGCGCCGGCAGCCTGGCCGAGGCGCGCGCCGCGCTGACCCGCCGGCGCCACGGCCTGGTGATTCTCGACCTGGGCCTGCCCGACGGCGACGGCGGCGAGCTGCTGCCCGAGCTGGCCGCCGCCCGGCCACCGACGCCGGTGGTGATCTTCAGCGCGCGCGATCCGCAACGCGCCGACAGCGAGCTGGTGCTGCGCCAGCTGGTCAAGTCGCGCCACGACAGCGAGGACCTCGCCGCGCTGATCCGCGACTACCTAAAGCACTGGCCCGCCAGCCACAACCGTCCCGCCAAGGAGCCCCGATGAATGCCCCGACTCGCCTGCTGATGGTCGAAGACGAAGAGGACATCGCCTTTCTCGTGCGCTTTCTGCTCGAACGCAACGGCATCGAGGTCGAGCACCTGCCCGACGGCCGCCAGGCCCTCGCCCGCCTGCAGGCGCCGCCGCCGGACCTGGTGCTGCTCGACGTGATGCTGCCCTACCACGACGGCCTGGAGCTGGTCGAACGCCTGCGCGCCGAGCCGGCCTGGGCGCAGGTGCCGGTGCTGATGCTCACCGCCAAGGCGCGCGAGCGCGACATCGTTCGCGCCCTCGAGCTGGGCGCCGACGACTACGTGACCAAGCCGTTCCAGCCCGAGGAACTGCTGGCACGCATCCGCCGCCTGACCGCGAGAAAGCCGCGGTGACGCCAGCGCGTGTCGCCACCCTGCTCGCGGCGCTGCTGCTCGGCGCCCTGGTGCCGCCGGCACAGGCCGATCTGGCCCGCGCACAGCGACAGGTCGCCGCGCAGGATCTGCCCGGCGCCCAGGCCACCCTCGAGCGGCACCTGGCACAGGCGCCGGAGGATGCCGAGGCGCGCTTTCTGCTCGCCCGGGTGCTGGCCTGGCAGGGCCGGCCCGACGCGGCGCTGGCCCACTATCGATGGCTGCTGGCGCGGGAACCCGACAACGCCGACTACCTGCTCGGCGAGGGCCAGGCGCTGCTCTGGGCCGGCCGCCCGCAGCCGGCGCTGGTGTCGCTTGAGCGCGCCGCGCAACGGGCACCGGATTATCCCGAGGTGCAGCGGTTGATCGCCCAGGCGCGTGCCGCGCTCGAGCAGCCGGCGCTGGGCGAGCCCGCGCTGCCGGTCGCCGACCACCGCCGACGGCATGAGCTGGAGCTGTCGCTGCGCCACGAGGATCTGGACAGCGGCTCGCAGGACTGGCTGATCCAGCGCCTGGACTATGCCTCCACCCGCCCGCAGGCCGTCGCCTGGTACGGCGCGCTGTTGCAGGAGCAGCGCTTCGGCCAGCGCGACCAGGGCATCGAGCTGGGCGCGGTGCTGCCGCTGGACGGGCACTGGGCGCTCCAGGCGGAACTCGGCTATCAGCCCTCGCCCGCCTTTCTGCCCAAGGGCTACGCCGACCTGCGCCTGCAACGCCGGCTGCCCGCGGGCTGGGTCGGCGCGTTCAGCCTGCGCCACACCGAGTACCAGGACAGCCGCATCGACCGCCTGGCGCTGTCCGCCGAGCGCTACTTCAGCCACTGGCGCGCCAGCTACAGCCTGAACCTGTCGCGCGTCGAGGGCGCCGGCCATCCGCTCGGCCACGCCCTGGGCCTGGACCGCTACTACCAGGGGCTCAGCCATCTCGGCCTGCGGCTGAACTTCGGCGAGGAGGAAGGGCTGGAGGCCGGGCGGGTGATCACCAGCCGCGTGCGCGGCGTCGCCCTGCAGGGGCGCCACTGGTTCGGCCCGCGCTGGGCGCTGTCCTGGCAACTGGGCCGGCTGCGCCAGGGCGACTACTACCGCCGCGATGGCGTGATGCTGGGCATCCGGCATGTTTTCTGACGGGCCGGCGTGGGGCCACTGCCCGCTGTGCGCCGACCTCTGGCGCTGGTGGCTGGCCCAGCAACCCGACGACCCGGTCTTGCGCCTGGCGGTGCTTACCGCCCTGGCGCTGGGGCTGGCCACCTTGCTGGTGATGCTGCAGGTGCTGGCACTGGCCGAGCTGGCCGCCTACCGCGAGCGCCGCCGCCAGCGTTTCGATGCCGCCTGGCGCCCCTGTCTGGCGCTGCGCAGCCTCAGCGAGGAGCGCGGCGCGCTGCCGCCGCTCAAGCGCCAACAGCGCCTGTGGTTCCTGCTGCTGTGGAACCGCACCCAGCGCCAGCTGCGCGGCGAGCCGCGTAACCGGCTCAACGCCCTGCTGCGCGAGCTGCAGCTGGAGCGCCCGGTACTGCGCCTGCTGCGCAGTCGCTCGGTGCGCAAGCGGCTGATCGCCCTGGCCTGCCTGCGCCATCTGGGCGACCCGGCGCACTGGCGCGCGGTGCTGCCGCTGCTGCAGGCGCGCAACCCGGTGCTCTCGCTGAGCGCGGCGCAGACGCTGGTGGCCATGCACCCCAGCCGCGCCATGCAGGTGCTGATACCGCTGGCGCTGCGCCGCACCGACTGGGCGCTGCCCAGGGTCAGCGCGCTCTGCCAGCAGGCCGGCGCCGCGGCCGTCACCGGCCCGCTGCTGGCCACGCTGCTGGAAACCCCGGAGGCCTCGCGCCCCCGCCTGGTGGCCCTGCTGGTGCACGCCGAACCGCGCCACACCGCGCCCTGGGCGCGCCAGCGGCTGGAGCAGGACAGCCCGGCGGAGGAGCGCGAAATCGCCCTGGCCTGCCTGGCCGAGCTGGCCGACCCGCGCGACCACTCAAGGCTCTTGCGCGCCCTGGCGGCGAGCGACGCCAACGTGCGCCTGGCCGCCCTGCAGGCCCTGCGCCGCCAGGCCCGGCACAGCGACGCCGCGGCGCTGCAAACCTGTCTTTGCGACAGCAACTGGTGGGTGCGCCAGGCCGCCGCCGACGCGCTGGTGCAGCTGCCGGGGATGAGCGCGGGCACGCTCGCCGGCACGCTGGACCAGCTGGCCGACCGCTACGGCCGCGATGCCCTGCGCCGCGCCCTAGCCGAGCGCCGCGCGTGAACGGCGACGGGCTGTGGTGGCTGCAGCTGGGCTTCATCGTCTACTTCGTCCTGCTCAACGGCGGCTACCTGCTGCTCAACGGCCTGTCCATGCTCAGCCTCGGGCGCTACATGCGCGAACGCGCCGAGCTGGGCGAACAGGCCAGCTACCTGGGCGTCGAGCCGGCGGTCTCGGTGCTGATGCCGGCGTACAACGAGGCGGCGACCATCCGCACCTCGGTGCGCTCGATGCTGCAGCTGCAGTACCCCGAGTTCGAGGTACTGGTGATCAACGACGGCTCGACCGACGCCACTCTGGCGCTGCTGATCGAGGAGTTCGAACTGTCCGCCCACCCCGAACCCCTGCGCCAGGCGGTGGCGCACCAGCCGGTGCACGCCATCTACCGCTCGCGCCGTTACGCCAACCTGCGGGTGATCGACAAGGCCAACGGCGGCAAGGCCGATGCCCTCAACGCCGGCATCAACGCCGCGCGCCACGCCCTGTTCTGCGGGGTGGACGCCGACTCGATCCTGCAGCGCGACAGCCTGCTGCGGGTGGTGCAGCCGTTTCTCGAGGACGAACGCACGGTGGCCGCCGGCGGCACCGTGCGCATCGCCAACGGTTCGCAGGTGCGCGGCGGCTTTCTGCTGCGCGCCGGGCTGCCGGGCAACCCGCTGGCCGCCTTCCAGATCGTCGAATACCTGCGCGCCTTTCTGTTCGGCCGGGTCGGCTGGTCGCCGCTCAACGCGGTGCTGATCATCTCCGGCGCCTTCGGCCTGTTCGACCGTGAGCGGGTGATGGCGGCCGGCGGCTACCGCAGCGACACGGTCGGCGAGGACATGGAGCTGGTGCTGCGCCTGCACCGCTACCACCGCGAGCGGCAGCTGCCCTACCGCATCCGCTACCTGCCCGACCCGATCTGCTGGACCGAATGCCCGGAGGACCTGGGCACCCTCGGCCGCCAGCGCAGCCGCTGGCAGCGCGGCCTGGCCGAGAGCCTGGCGCGGCACTGGCGGCTGTGCTTCAGCCGCCACGGCGGCGCGCCGGGCTGGCTGGCCTGGCCATTCATGGCGCTGTTCGAATGGCTGGGGCCGCTGATCGAGCTGGCCGGCTACCTGTTCATGCTCGGCGGCTTCGCCTTCGGCCGGGTGTCGACCAGCGCCCTGGCGGTGTTCCTCTTGGTGGCCATCGGCATGGGCATCCTGCTGTCGGTCAACGGCCTGCTGCTGGAAACCCTGTCGTTTCGCGTCTACCAGCGCCGCCGCGACGTGCTGCGCCTGTTCCTGCTGGCGATCCTGGAGAACTTCGGTTACCGCCAGCTCAACACCCTCTGGCGCTGCCGCGGCCTGTGGCAATGGTTCACCCGCCGCCGCCGGCACTGGGGCGCGATGAAGCGCTCCGGGCGCTGGGGGCAGCACTGAACGGATAGCGCCAGGGCGCGCCGCCCGCCACGCTATGTAGCGAACTATACAAAGAGCCCGGCGCAGTGCGCGGAGCGTTCGCAACAGAACACCGCCAGCGGCGCCACCCTCTACAGCAACCCTTTGAATAGCGGGCTATATAACCCACTGACCGAGACTGGCCACGGTTTTGCTGAAGCGGATGCTAGCGGAATGACACCGCTGTATACCCCACTACAGGAAGACTGCCCATGCCAACGCCCCGTGCCACCCTGCTCGTGCCTGCGAGCCTGCTGGCCCTGGCCAGCCTGCCCGCCAGCGCCGCGTTGGTCGCAGACAGCAAGGCCACACTGCAACTGCGCAACGTCTATTACAGCCAGGACATCCGCCATCAATCAGCGCCCTCGGCGCGGGAGTGGGGCCAGGGCTTGGTGTTCAATTTCCAGTCCGGCTTCAGCGATGGTCCGCTCGGTTTCGGGCTGGACGCCAACGCCTTCTACGGCTTGCGCCTGGACGCCGGCGGGCGGGCCGGCAAGCCGGACATCAGCCGCAGCCCGGGGGCGATGTTTCCGCTGGCGCACGACGGCAGCCCGGTCGACGAGTTCGGCCGGCTGGGCCTGACCGGCAAGCTGCGGCTGTCCAAATCGCTGCTGCAGGTGGGCACGCTGCTGCCGAAGATGCCGGTGCTGGTCCACACCGACCGGCTGGCCCTGCAGACCTTCGAGGGTGGCCAGCTGACGGTCAGCGAACGGGACGACCTGACGCTGACCGGCGGCCTGCTGAAGCATTCGGCCGAGCGCAACTCCAGCGACAGTGACAGCGGCCTGAGCATCGCCGGCGCCGGCCCTGGCCAGACCAGCAACCGGTTCGTCTTCGCCGGCGCGGACTACCGCGTCACCCCCAACCTCCTGGCGCAGTACTACCTCGGTCAGCTGCAGGACTTCTACCGCCAGCACTTCGTCGGCCTGCTGCACACCCAGGCATTGCCGCGCGGCAGCCTGAAAACCGACCTGCGCTACTTCGACAGCCGCGCCGCCGGCCACAACGCCAGCCTCGCCGGCCGCAGCGAGGGCTACCGCAGCGCCGGTGACTGGCCAGACGGCGACCCCGCGACCGGCAAGGTGGACAACCGCGTGGCCAGCGTACTGCTGAGCTATGGCCTCGGTGGCCATGCCCTGGGGCTGGGCTACCAGACGGTCAGCGGCCACAGCGACTTTCCGCACCTGAATCAGGGCGCCGGCCGTACCGTGTACCTGATCACCAACGCGCAGATCGGCAAGTTCCTCAGCGCCGGGCAAGACACCTGGCTGGCCAGCTACGCCTTTGACTTCACGCCCCTCGGCCTGGCCGGGCTGAAGGCCAGCCTCGCCTACTTTCACAGCGACGACATCGACGCCAGCCCGGGCAGCAACCGCGAGTGGGAGCGCGACCTGCGTCTGGACTACCTGCAGCCCTCCGGCACGCTCAAGGGGCTCGGCCTGACCTGGCGCAACGGCGTGCTGCGCGGCAACGACCAGCGCGACCAGGACGAGAACCAGCTGATCGTCAGCTACACGCTGCCGCTGCGCTGACCGTTGGCCCCCGGCGGCGCCGTCACCGTCCGCTCAGGCCGGTACGCCGAGGATCACCTGCGACGACTTCACCACCGCCACCGCCTCGGCGCCGGGTGTCAGGCCCAGCTCGGCGACCGCCTCGCGGGTCACCAGCGCGGTGATCAGGCTGCCGCCGGGCAGCTGCAGGCTGACCTCGGCGTTCACCGGCCCGCTCTGCACGGCCCGGACCACTCCACGCAGCTGATTGCGCGCCGACAGTTTCAGCGGCTCGTCAGCGGCCATCAGCATCACCCACGGCGCCTTGACCAGGGCGACCACCTCGCCGCCTTCGGCCAGCCCGAGCGAGGCGATGCTGTCGAGGGTGACCACCGCCACCAGGCGGTCGCCGCCGGCCAGCGCCACCTCCACCAGCGCATTGACCGCACCGGGGACGATCGACGCCACCCGCCCGTTGAACCGATTGCGCGCACTGACCTTCATGGAGCTCTCCCTGGGCTGTCCGGAACCGCACAAACGTTATTTACCGGTCTGTATAGCCGTGTCGCCTTCCCCACAACGACACCACGCCGACACCCTAGCGCAGGGTTGTATAGCGCGGAAACCGCAAGAAAGCGGGCTTTGGCACTGCGCTTGCTTTATATAAATCACGCTACATAGAAAACGCCCGAGGCCCCGATGACCGCCACCCGCTTTCTTGCCCGCATGTCGCTGGACACCGAGACGGGCGCCGCGCTCTCCGATACGCGCATCCGCCTGCTCGAGGAAATCGGTCGCAAGGGCTCGATCAACCAGGCGGCCAAGGCGGTGCCGCTGTCCTACAAGGCCGCCTGGGACGCCATCGACGTGCTCAACAACCTGTCGCCCGAACCGCTGGTGCTGCGCGTGGCCGGCGGGCGGCAGGGCGGCGGCACCCAGCTGACCGATTACGGTCGGCGCATCGTGGCCATGTACCGGGCGCTGGAGCTGGAATACCAGCAGACCCTCGACCGCCTCGCCCTGCGCCTGCATGAGATCGACGGCACCGACATCCCGTCGTTCCAGAAGCTGATGCACCGCATGAGCATGAAGACCAGCGCGCGCAATCAGTTTTCCGGGCCGATCACCGGGCTGCGCCTGGGCGGGGTGGACTACGAGGTGCGCATCCGCCTCGACGAGCAGCACGAGATCGTCGCCGTGATCACCAAGGCCAGCGCGGAAAACCTCGGCCTGGCCATCGGCAAGGAGGTGTTCGCCCTGGTGAAGTCCTCGTCGGTGATGCTGGCCAACTACCGCTCGCTCAAGCTCAGCGCGCGCAACCAGCTGTGGGGGGAGGTCAGCCAGATACGCCACGGGCCGGTGTCCAGCGAGGTGAGCCTGACCCTCGCCTCGGGGCGCAACGTCACCAGCACGCTGACCAGCGAAAGCTGCGAAAGCCTGGGGCTGGAAGTCGGCGGCTCGGCCTGCGCGTTCTTCAAGTCCTCCAGCGTCATCCTCGCCACCTACGAATAACCCAACCTAGAAGGATCTGCCGATGAAACGCCCGCTCGCCCTGCTCGCCCTCGCCGGCCTGCTGTGCACCCCGCTGGCCTGGGCCGGGGAAGTCCAGATCGCCGTCGCCGCCAACTTCACCGCGCCGATGAAGGAGATCGCCAGCGCCTTCACGCGCGACACCGGGCACAAGGTGATCAGCGCCTATGGCCCCACCGGCGGGCTCTATGCGCAGATCAGCCAGGGCGCGCCATTCGAGCTGTTTCTCTCCGCCGACGACGCCGCCCCGGCCCGCCTGGAACAGGAAGGCCACAGCGTACCCGGCTCGCGCTTCACCTATGCCATCGGCAAGCTGGTGCTGTGGTCGCCACGCGAAGACTTCGTGCAGGGGCCGCAGAGCCTGGACCGCGCCGACATCCGCTACCTGGCCATCGCCAGTCCGAAGATCGCCCCCTACGGCACCGCCGCGCTGCAGGTGCTTGAGAAGCTGGAGCGGGCGGCCGCGCTGCGCCCGCGCCTGGTCGAGGGCGCCAACATCACCCAGGCCTACCAGTTCGTCTCCACCGGCAATGCCGAGCTGGGCTTTGTCGCGCTGTCGCAGGTGTCCAAGGATGGCGTGCTGAGCGAAGGCTCGGCCTGGATCGTCCCCGAAGAACTCTACGAGCCGATCCGCCAGGACGCCCTGCTGCTGAACAAGGGCCGCGACAACCCGGCCGCCCGCGCGCTGCTCGACTACCTGAAAAGCGACACGGCCCGCGCGGTGATCGCCGCCTACGGCTACGGACTGGAGTGAGCCCATGCCGATCAGCGACCTGGACCTGGCGGCGATCCGCCTGACCCTGGAGCTGGCCACGGTGACCACCGTGCTGCTGCTGCTGATCGGCACGCCGATCGCCTGGTGGCTGGCGCGTACCCGTTCGGCGTGGAAGGCGCCGATCGGTGCGGTGGTCGCCCTGCCGCTGGTCTTGCCGCCCACCGTGCTGGGCTTCTACCTGCTGCTGCTGATGGGCCCGAACGGGCCGGTCGGCCAGCTCACCCTGGCGCTGGGCCTCGGCACTCTGCCGTTCACCTTCGCCGGGCTGGTGGTGGCCTCGGTGTTCTACTCGCTGCCGTTCGTGGTGCAGCCGCTGCAAAATGCCTTCGAGGCCATCGGCGAGCGCCCGCTGGAGGTGGCCGCCACCTTGCGCGCCGGCCCCTGGGATTCGTTCTTCACGGTGATCCTGCCGCTGGCGCGGCCGGGCTTTGTCACCGCCTCGATTCTCGGTTTCGCCCACACCGTCGGCGAGTTCGGCGTGGTGCTGATGATCGGCGGCAACATCCCGGAAAAGACCCGCACGGTGGCGGTGCAGATCTTCGATCACGTCGAAGCGATGGACTACGCGCCGGCGCACTGGCTGTCCGGCGGCATGGTGCTGTTCTCCTTCCTGGTGCTGCTGGCGCTGTATTCGAGCCGGCGCTTCAAGCCGGGACTGGGCAACTGAGGAGGCGCGGATGACCGCAGCCATTGACCTGCAAGACACCCGCAGCGGCATCCGGGCGCACTTTCAGCTGAGCTTCGGCGAGTTCGCCCTGGACGTGGCACTGGCCCTGCCCGGGCGCGGCGTCACCGCGCTGTTCGGTCATTCCGGTTCGGGCAAGACCACCTGCCTGCGCTGCGTCGCCGGCCTCGAGCGCGCCGAAGGCCGGCTGGAGGTGAACGGCGAGCTGTGGCAGGACAGCGCACGCGGGCTGTTCGTGCCCCCGCACCAGCGCGCCATCGGCTATGTATTCCAGGAGGCCAGCCTGTTCCCGCACCTGTCGGTGCGGCGCAACCTGGAGTTCGGCCTCAAGCGCGTCGAACGCCGCCAGCGGCGGGTGGACTGGCAGCACACCCTGGAGCTGCTGGGCATCGAGCACCTGCTCGAACGCATGCCCAGTCGGCTGTCGGGCGGCGAGCGCCAGCGCGTCGGCATCGCCCGCGCGCTGCTGACCAGCCCGCGCCTGCTGTTGATGGACGAGCCGCTGGCGGCGCTGGATCTCAAGCGCAAGAACGAGATCCTGCCCTACCTCGAACGCCTGCATGACGAGCTGGACATTCCGCTGCTGTACGTCAGCCATTCGCCGGATGAAGTGGCGCGTCTGGCCGACCACCTGGTGCTGCTGGACCAGGGCCGGGTGGTGGCCGCCGGCGGCCTGCGCGAGACCCTGGCGCGGCTCGATCTGCCCACCGCGTTCGCCGACGATGCCGGCGTGGTCATCGAATCGACCGTGGCCGAACACGACGATCACTACCACCTCACCCGCCTGGTGTTTCCCGGCGGCGCGGTGCTGGTGGCGCGCCGCCCCGAGGCGCTCGGCCAGCGCCTGCGCTTTCGCCTGCACGCGCGCGACGTGAGCCTGGCGCTGCAGCGGCACGACGACACCAGCATCAGCAATGCGCTGCAGGCCAGCGTCTGCGAAATCGCCCCGGCCGACACCCCCGCCCACGTGCTGGTGCGCCTGGACGCCGAGGGCACGCCGCTGCTGGCGCGCATCGCCCGCCGCTCCGCCGACCAGCTCGCCCTCGCCCCCGGCAAGGTGGTGTGGGCACAGATCAAGACCGTGGCGCTGCTGGGCTGAACGCCAACCGGCCCACGGGGCCGTTGGTGGATCGCTACCAGCGGCCCCCGCAGGGTGGACAACGGCGCAGCCTTGGCCACCAGTGCCCGCCGCACCCGCGCAAAGGTGGCCAAGACCTGCGGTCGTTGACCACCCTACGCCATGGTTGCAGCCCCGTAGGGCGGACAACGGCACACCCGTGCCCGGGGCACCTCGCCGCGCGCCCTTCCACGCAACCGCCGGCCCAAGCCACTTGGTGGATCGCGACAGCGCGATCGACCCGACCAGCCGCCCCCGTAGGGTGGACAACGGCGCAGCCTTGTCCACCAACGCCTGCCGCACCCGCGCAAAGGTGGCCAAGACCTGCGGTCGTTGACCACCCTACGGCCCTGATTCAGCCCCGCAGGGCGGACAACGGCGCAGCCTTGTCCACCAACCCCCGGCACCACCGCCGCGTCCCACCGCAAGATGCGCCCGCGCTGCCGCACCGCAGCCATCCCATACCCCGACCCGTATGCGGTCGATTGCCGCGTGCGACAGCCCGTCACTAGCGAGGGGCCAGCGCTCGGCGTCTGATAGGCACGTTACCAAATGTGACAGCCCTCTCACTTCGCCGGAGCCCCGCCATGCCCGAACCGACCGCTCCCTCGCCCTGGCGCCTGCCGCTGGTGCGCGAGCTTGCCGTGATTCTGGCGATCAAGCTGGTGCTGCTGCTGGGCATCCGCGCGATCTGGTTCGACGCGCCGACGCGGCCGGAAAACGGCAGCGCGCGGGTTGGCGAGCGGCTGCTCGGCGAGGCGAAACGGCCGTCACTTTCCCTGCGCACAACCTCCGAGGAGGCGCCTGAATGAGTGCCGATGTAGTAGTCGATCTGTCGCGGCTGCAGTTCGCGATGACCGCGATGTACCACTTTCTGTTCGTGCCGCTGACCCTGGGCCTGGCCTTTTTGCTGGCGATCATGGAGTCGGTCTATGTGATGACCGGCAAGCAGGTCTACCAGGACATGGTGAAGTTCTGGGGCAAGCTGTTCGGCATCAACTTCGCCCTGGGCGTCACCACCGGGCTGACCATGGAGTTCCAGTTCGGCACCAACTGGGCGTACTACTCCCACTATGTGGGCGACATCTTCGGCGCGCCGCTGGCCATCGAAGGGCTGATGGCGTTCTTTCTCGAATCGACCTTCATCGGCCTGTTCTTCTTCGGCTGGGATCGGCTCACCCGGCTGCAGCACCTGGCGGTGACCTGGCTGGTGGCGCTCGGCTCGAACCTCTCGGCGCTGTGGATTCTGATCGCCAATGGCTGGATGCAGAACCCGGTGGGTGCCGAATTCAATTACGACACCATGCGCATGGAGCTGACTGACTTCGGCGCGCTGATCTTCAACCCGGTGGCGCAGGTCAAGTTCGTGCACACCGTGGCGGCCGGCTATGTCACCGGGGCGATCTTCGTGCTGGCGATCTCCAGCTACTACCTGCTGAAGGGGCGCGACCTGCCGTTCGCCCGCCGCTCGTTCGCCATCGCCTCGGCCTTCGGCCTGGCATCGATCCTCTCGGTGATCGTGCTGGGCGACGAATCGGGCTACGAGATCGGCGACGTGCAAAAGACCAAGCTCGCCGCCATCGAGGCCGAGTGGGATACCCACCCGGCGCCGGCCAGCTTCACCCTGTTCGGCCTGCCCGACCAGGAGGCGCAGCGCACCGACTACGCGGTGAAGATTCCCTTCGCGCTCGGCCTGATCGCCACCCGCTCGCTGGATGAACAGGTCATCGGCATCAAGGACCTGATCGCCGAGCATGAGCAGCGCATCCGCCGCGGCATGAATGCCTATGCGCTGTTGCAGCAGATTCGCGGCGGCGACCGCAGCGCGAACACCCTGGCCGCGTTCGACGCGCTGAAGGGCGATCTCGGCTACGGCCTGCTGCTGAAGAAGTACACCGACGCGGTGGTGGATGCGAGCGACGCGCAGATCGCCCAGGCCGCGCGGGACACCATCCCCCACGTGCCGAGCCTGTTCTGGACCTTCCGTATCATGGTCGCCTCGGGCTTTGCCATGCTCGCGCTGTTCGTCTGCGCCTTCTACGCCTCGGCCAAGCGCAACGCCGAGCGCAAGCCGTGGCTGCTCAAGTGGGCGCTGTTCAGCCTGCCGTTGCCGTGGCTGGCGGCGCAGACCGGCTGGTACGTCGCCGAGCACGGCCGCCAGCCCTGGTCGATCGGCGAGGTGCTGCCGACCCATCTGTCCGCCTCCAGCCTCTCGGCGGGCGATCTGTGGGGCTCGCTGCTGGCCCTGGTGGCCTTCTACAGCCTGCTGCTGGTGGTGGAGATGTACCTGATGATCCGCTTCGCCCGACTCGGGCCCTCGAGCCTGCATACCGGCCGCTACCACTTCGAGCAGACGGCAGAACCCGCGCCGCTAAACGAACACATCCCGGCCGCCAAACCCGCCCCCGCTCCGGCGACTGTCTGAGGACGCTGCCATGTTCGACTACGAATTTCTCAAGCTCATCTGGTGGGTGCTGGTGGGCGTGCTGCTGATCGGCTTCGCCCTCACCGACGGTTTCGACATGGGCGCCATGGCGCTGATGCCCTTCGTCGGCCGTACCGACAACGAGCGGCGGGTGGCGATCAACACCATCGCCCCGCACTGGGACGGCAACCAGGTGTGGTTCATCACCGCCGGCGGTGCGCTGTTCGCCGCCTGGCCGATGGTCTACGCCACCGCCTTCTCCGGGTTGTACTGGGCGATGCTGCTGGTGCTGTTCGGGCTGTTCTGCCGGCCGGTCGGCTTCGACTACCGCAGCAAGCTGGAAAACACCCGCTGGCGCCGCGCCTGGGACTGGGCGCTGTTCACCGGCGGGGCGCTGCCGGCGCTGCTGTTCGGCGTGGCGTTCGGCAACCTGTTCCTCGGCCTGCCGTTTCGCTATGACGACACCCTGCGCTCCACCTACGAGGGCAACCTGTTCGGCCTGCTGCATCCGTTCGCCCTGCTCGCCGGGGTGGTCAGCCTGAGCATGCTCTGCGCCCACGGGGGCGCCTGGCTGATGCTGCGCACCGAGGGCGACCTGTGGCGCCGCTCGCGCCACGCCACCCGCCTCTGCACGCTGGTATTTCTGGCGAGCTTCGCCGGTGCCGGGGTGTGGCTGGCGCTGGGCGTTACCGGGCTGTCGCTGGGTGAGGGGTTCGACGCCGGCGCGGTGCTCAACCCGTTGCACAAGCAGGTGCTGGCCGACAACCCCGGCTGGCTGGGCAACTACCACCGCTATCCGCTGACCCAGCTGGCGCCGCTGGCCGGGCTGGCCGGTGGCCTGCTGGCGCTGCTCGGCGCGCTCACCGGGCGCGCCGCACTGGCCTTTCTCGGCAGCAGCCTGGCGATCGTCGGCACGCTCTGCACCGCCGGTTTCGCGCTGTTTCCCTTCGTGCTGCCGTCGAGCCTGGACCCTGCGTCCAGCCTGACCCTGTGGGACGCGGTATCCAGCCAGCGCACCCTGGGCATCATGCTGGTGGTGGCGCTGATCTTCGTGCCGCTGATTCTGCTCTACACCCTCTGGTCGTACCTGCGCATGTGGGGCCGGTTGAACGACCAGACCATCGAAGCCAACCCCCACGGCCTGTATTGAGGAGATCAAGCATGTGGTACTTCACCTGGGTACTCGGCGTACTGCTGGCCTGCAGCTTCGGCATCATCAATGCGCTGTGGCTGGAAACCACCCCGGAGTTCGGCGATGACGACGCCCGCCGTTGAGCGCGGGCCGCTGGCCGGCGGCGCCAGCCGGGCGCTGTCGCTGGCGCTGGCCTCGCCGCTGGCGTTGCTGCTGTTGATCCACCCGGCGGCCTTTCTCGACGGCCAGGGCCGCTACAGCCACGCGCTGCTGATGGCGGTGATGCTGGGGATCTCCACCGGCTTCATCCACGGCGTGGGTTTTGTGCCGCGCGGGCTCTGGCGCTGGGTGTTCCATCCGCTGGCGGGCTGGGCACTGGCGGCGCTGGGCTACGCACTGCTCTGGCAGGCGCGACTCGCCTGACCGGCCGCGCGCGGGCTGCTACCATCGCCGGCCCATCCCCTCCGGCTCCAGCATGTCCGCGCTCACCGCCTATTTCGGCCTGTTCATGGCCGCCCTCGTCGCCGCCACGCTGCTTCCGGCGCAGTCCGAAGCGGTGCTCAGCGGCCTGCTGCTGAGCGGCCACTATTCGCTGTGGACGCTGCTGGCAGTGGCCACCGTCGGCAACGTGCTGGGCTCGGTAATCAACTGGTGGCTGGGCCGCTCGCTGGAGCGTTTTCGTGAACGGCGCTGGTTTCCCTTCACGCCGGCGCAACTGGCCCGCGCCCAGGATCACTACCGGCGCTGGGGGCAGTGGTCGCTGCTGCTGTCCTGGGTGCCGCTGATCGGCGATCCGCTGACCCTGATCGCCGGGGTGATGCGCGAGCCGCTCGGGCGCTTTCTGCTCTTGGTGACGCTGGCCAAGGGCGGTCGCTACCTGGTGCTGGCCGGTATGCTGCTGGGCCTGTTCGGCTAACGGCTGCACAGCGCCAGGCGACCGGTGCGTCCGCGGTCAGTAATGGCAAAATGCTTACACGGGCAGGCGGCAGATGGCGATTGCCTCACACCGCCGCCGCTGTACGCTGCCGCGCACAACAAGGACCACAATAAAAGGCCTTCCTTCGTGCGCAATTCCTCCAGCAACGGCGTCGAACGGACGTTTCCGGCGCAGCAGCGCCTGATTTCGGCCACCGACACCCACGGAAAGATCATCTACTGCAACGCCGAGTTCGAAGCCATCAGCGGTTTCTCCCGCGAGGAGCTGATCGGCAGCGCGCACAACATCGTCCGCCACCCGGACATGCCCGCGCCGGTGTTCGCCCTCATGTGGCGCTACCTGAAAGCCGGCAAGAGCTGGATGGGCATCGTCAAGAACCGCTGCAAGAACGGCGACTACTACTGGGTGAACGCCTACGTCACCCCGATCGTGGAAAACGGCCAGGTGACCGGCTTCGAGTCGGTGCGCGTCAAGCCCACCCGCGAACAGATCGCCCGGGCCGAGGCGCTCTACCAGCGTATCCGCGCCGGCCGGCCGGCGGTCCCGCTGGCGCGCCGACTGGCCGAAGCCTCGCGCCGTTTCGCCGTGCCGCTGGCCAGCGCGGCGCTGGCGGGGGCGGCGGTCGCCCTGCTGCCGGCGTGGCCGGCGGCCGGCGCGGTACTGGCACTGTTTCTGCTGGCCGGCTGGCTTGGCGACCGGCGTGAACAACGCAGCGTCGAGCAGCTGCTGGCAGCCTCGCCGCAGGTGTACGCCGACCCGCTCAGCGCGCTGACCTATACCGACCGGCTCGGCCCGGCGGCGCGCCTGGAGATGATGACCATCAGCGAGAGCGCCCGGCTGCGCACGGTGCTGACCCGCCTGGGCGATCTGGCCCAGCAGGTGGCCGAAGCCGCGGAGCATTCCTCGAGCCTGTCGCAGGACATGGAACAGGCGCTGGAACACCAGCGCAGCGAAACCGACATGACCGCCGCCGCGGTGCACCAGATGGCCACCTCGATCAGCGAAGTGGCCGATCACGTCCAGCACACCGCCGAAGAAGCGCAGACCGCCACCCGCCTGGCCGAGCGCTGCGAAGCGGTGTCGCAGACCTCGCGCGCCGCCATCGAGGTGCTGGCCGACACGGTCTCGCAGATCAGCGACGCGGTGAACCGCCTGGCCAGCGAAACCCAGCAGATCAATCAGATGGCCTCGATCATCCAGGGCATCGCCGAGCAGACCAACCTGCTGGCGCTCAATGCGGCGATCGAAGCGGCACGCGCCGGCGAGCACGGCCGGGGCTTTGCCGTGGTGGCCGACGAGGTGCGCGCACTGGCCAGCAAGACCCGTGAATCCACCGAGCAGATCGGCGCAATCATCGCCTCGCTCACCAAGGGGGCCGACGGCGCGGTGGAAATCGCCCGCACCGGCCTGGCCGAAGCCGACCACGGTGTCGCGCAGGTCCTGGAAACTCAGCAGGCCCTGCTCGGCATCCGCGCGGCGGTGGACAAGATCAGTGCCATGAGCCAGCAGATGGCGGCCGCCTCCGAAGAACAGACCCACGTCGCCGAAGACATCGCCCGCCAGGTCAGCAACGTCGCCGTCACCGTCGAGGAAACCGCCGGCAATGCCAACGCCTCGGCGCTGCGCAGCCACGAAATGCATCAGGTGTCGCAATCGCTGCGGGCGCTGGTGGAGCGCTTCAACCGCTGAGGGAACCGCACGCACAGCGGCTTGCCCAACGCCGCAACCGGGGCCTGCGCCCCGCATCGGGCATTGTCATGGGCGAACTCTTCGAGCGACCGCTGAACCAGCTGTTGCAGGACCTCGGCGCTGCCCGGCCGACGCCCGGCTGCGGCGCCGCAGCCGCCCTGGTGGCGGCCAGTGGCCTGGCCCTGGTACGCAAGGCGCTGGCCGTCAGCGCCGCCCGGGCGCCAGAGCCGCGCCTCGTCGCGCTGCTCGAGCGCGCCGACCATCTGTTGCCCGCCTTCGCCGACTACGCCATGGCCGACCAGGCGGCGTTCCAGCGCCTGGTCAAGGCCCAGGCCGATACTCTGGAGCAGGACGCGGCCCGCCGGCAGGCCTGTGCCGTGCCCCTGGCCAGCGCCCATCAATGCCTGCAGGCACTGGATATCGCGCAACACGGCTGGCCGTTGTGCGCGGCGGTGGTCCGCAGCGACCTGCTGGCCGGCGCACGGCTGTTGCACGCCGCGCTGCTGGCGGCGCTGACCGCGGTCGACGCCGACCTGGTCGACCTGCCCCCCGCCGAGCAGCAGCAGGTCCGGGCGAGTCGTGCGCACCTGGCCCGGCGGGCGCGCCAGCAGCTGCGGCAACTGTTGAAACGCGCGCGCCAGCGCTGACGCCGGCACTCGGACCGAGCGCGATCAGACAAGAAAAGGCTTGTATCGTTCAGCTCTGCGCAAGGATTTTGAAGCGATTTGCGGAAAAAGTGCCGCTTTGAAAAATAAAGGTTTACTTCGCTTCGAAAGCGCGTAGAGTGCGCCCCACTGCTGCGTGATTGTCATCTCGATACCGTTTGATGCTCTGGCTAGTTCAGGACGTACATCTCCCCGGCTCGTTTTACTTCGCTCTCAGTCTCGGTGACGGGCCGTTCCGCCACCGCGATTTTCCAAACCTCGGAGACACACCATGTCCAATCGTCAAACTGGCACCGTCAAATGGTTCAACGATGAAAAAGGCTTCGGCTTCATCACCCCGACCGAAGGCGCCGATCTGTTCGTTCACTACCGCTCGATCGAAAGCACCGGCTTCAAGAGCCTGAGCGAAGGCCAGCAGGTCAGCTTCGTTGTGGTCAAGGGCCAGAAGGGCCTGCAGGCCGATCAGGTTCAGGTCATCTGACCCACCTGACGATCTGAGCCAGCCGCACACGCGGCGGCCCGGTCGACAAGAAAATGCCCGTATCTTCGGATACGGGCATTTTTCGTTATGGGGCCGAAAACCCCGGCCCTCGCGCTAGCTCGGCAGGCGCCGGGTATGCGCCTCGAACTGCTCGGGCCAGTCGCGCCGGGTGAACACCTGCCCCTCCCGGCGCACCCGGCGCACCGCGTCGAGATCCAGATCGGCGATCAGCCATTGGCTCTGCTCGGGGCATAGCGCCGGACTCAGCGCCAGCACGCCGTCCGCCGGCAGGCCGTGATCGGGCGGCACGAACAGCCCGGCGCGCCCGTAGTTCTCGTCCAGCGCCGGCGACCAGGGCGCCAGCCCGACGGTCGGCGCCTGCAGCACGGCGCACTGGTTCTCCAGCGCCCGCGCCTGGCAGCCGATCCGCACCCGGTGATAGCCGGCTTCGCTGTCGGTGCAGCTGGGCACCAGCAGCAGGTCGGCCCCGGCCTCGGCCAGGCGTCGGCCCAACAGGGGAAACTCGCTGTCATAGCAGATCAGAATGCCGAGCCGACCGTGCGGCGTATCGAACAGCCTCAATCCCTCGCCGCCGGCGATGCACCAGTGTTCGCGCTCGAAGCGGGTCATGATCAGCTTGTCCTGATAGCCAAGACAGCCCTTGGCATCGAATAGCCAGGCGCGGTTGTGATAGCGCCCGTCGGCGGCTCGGACCGGGACGCTTCCCGGCTGCAGCAGCACCTCGAACTCGGCAGCCAGCGACTGGCACAAGCTCAGCCAGCGC
Organism: Pseudomonadaceae bacterium; assembly: GCA_030602315.1. Taxonomy (GTDB): domain Bacteria; phylum Pseudomonadota; class Gammaproteobacteria; order Pseudomonadales; family Pseudomonadaceae; genus Azomonas. The sequence continues at coordinate 30,996 of JAUVZY010000009.1, forward strand.
GGCAGCAGCGGCTGGATGCCGTGGATGCTGGCGAGCAGGTCGCCGCGGGCGGCCGGCGCGAGCAACGCGCTGAGCACGAGCCCGGCGTATTCGGGCAACAGCAGAAGCTGCGCACCCGCCTCGGCCGCCTCGCCGCACAGGCCGCGCAGGTGCTCGGCGTAGGCCTCGAACGAACGGTGCGGCTCGATGGCGTACTGACACGCCGCCACGCGCAGGCTCATGCCGGCAGTGCCTTGAGCCAGAACGCCATGGGCTTGGGGCTCGCTTCCGGCTCGTCCAGGTCCTTCCAGACGAACGAGGTCGCCAGCCCCGGCTGGGGCCGGTAGCCGCGCCGGCGCCAGAACTCGTCCAGCGGCTGGTAGTCGGCCGGCCGGCGCGGGTGGGCAGGGTCACGCTGCACGGCGCAGAACGCGCAGTGAGTCATGCCGCCCAGCCGGGCGGCGTGCGCCTCGCGCGCCTCGAAAAAGCGCACGCCGATACCGCGTCCACGGTAGGCCGGCAGCAGCACGGATTCGCCGAAGTAGAACACCCGCGCCGGATCGAAGCCCTGCAAGGCAAACGCCTGCTGCAGCGGCTCGGGCTCGTCCGCCAGCGGCACGCCGGTGGCAGCGCCGACCACCTGCGCTCCGTCCAGCGCCAGCACGAACAGGCTGCGCGCCGAGGCGGCGTAGGTGGAAAGGTACTCGCGCTCGTAGCCCGGTTCACCGTCGTACAGGTAGGGAAAATCACGAAAGACACGGATGCGCAGGCGCGCCAGATCATCCAGATGGGCGGAAATCTCGGCGCCGCGAAGAGCACGTAGCTGCATGGTCGGGGAACGGGTTTCGGTCAAGAGGCAAAAACCATAGCACGCACCATGCCATCAGCGGACGGCGACCACCCTGGCCGGCAGGGCGCCCGCCGCCGGCCGTCCCTGGCTGAGGTAGCGCGTGCAGCTGACGCGCAGGAAGGAGGCGAAATTCACCACCTCCCCGCGGTACTCCATCACCTCGTCGTACAGCTTGGTGATCAGCTGGTTGGTGGTCATGCCATCGACCTCGGCGATCTCCTGCAGGATGTCCCAGAACTGGTTTTCCAGCCGCAGGGTGGTCACCACGCCACGGATGCGCAGCGAGCGCGAGCGATACTCGTAGAGGATCGGGTCGGCCTTCACATAGAGCTCGCACATGCTGGCAGTCTCCGTTTACAGCTCGATGCGGGTGCCGAGCAGGCCGAGGAAGGCCGCCAGCCAGGCCGGGTGCGCCGGCCAGGCGGGCGCGGTGACCAGATTGCCCTCGACATGCGCCTGATCGATCGGCACCTCGGCATATTCGCCGCCCGCCAGACGCACCTCCGGCGCGCAGGCCGGGTAGGCGCTGCACTGGCGCCCGGCCAACACCCCGGCCGCCGCCAGCAGCTGGGCACCATGGCAGACGGCGGCGATCGGTTTTTTCGCCGCATCGAAGGCACGCACCAGTTCGAGCACCTCGGCATTCAGACGCAGGTACTCCGGCGCGCGACCGCCGGGGATCAGCAGGGCATCGTAGTCCTCGGCGGCCACGCTGGCGAAGTCGGCATTGAGCTGGAAGTTGTGCCCGGGCTTCTCGCTGTAGGTCTGGTCGCCCTCGAAGTCGTGGATCGCCGTGCGCACGCTCTGGCCGGCGGACTTGCCGGGACACACGGCATGCACCACGTGGCCGACCATCTGCAGCGCCTGAAAAGGCACCATGGTTTCGTAATCCTCGGCGTAATCGCCGACCAGCATGAGAATCTTCTTCGCAGCCATCGAACCACCTCCTGATGAGTGAGAGCCCTAGCTTGGGCGATCCGCCGCGACCTGGGGTAACAGCCGGCTACTACCGATCACACGCGGCGATCGAGAAAGTAAAGCACCACCCGGTCGAGCCAGCCCCAGACGTGCTGGCGAACCCGCTTGAGCAGCGGCCGGCGCTGCCATTCCTCCAGGCTCACCTCTCGGCTCTTCTGGAAATCGGCGATGAAGCAGTCCACCACCTGGCCGACCAGCGCGGTGTCGGTCGCCTCCAGATTGGCCTCCAGATTCCAGCGCAGGTTCCAGCGGTCGAAGTTGCACGAGCCAAGGGTCACCCAGTCGTCCACCAGCACCACTTTCATGTGCGAAAAGCCCGCCTGGTATTCGTGGATGCGCACCCCCGCGCGCAGCAGACGGTGATAGAAACGCTGCCCGGCGTAGCGCACCGGCGGATGGTCGGTATCGCGCCCGGTGAGCAGCAGCTGCACATCCACGCCGCGCCGTGCCGCGTGGATCAGCGCGCGGCGGATCTTGCCGGTCGGCAGGAAATACGGCGTGGCCAGGTAGATGCGCTGCTCGGCCCGGCGGATCTGACGCATCAGGCTGTGCAGGATGTCGCGATGCTGGCGCGCCGCGGCATAGGCAACCCGGCCCATGCCGACGCTCGAGGTCGGCCGCGGCGGGATGCGCGGCAGGCGCTGGGGCAGCGGAAACTCCCAGATGTGCCGCTCCAGGCAATGTTCCCACTGGGCGTCGAACAGCCGCTGCCAGTCGGCCAGGATCGGCCCCTCCATGCACACCATGACTTCATGCCAGTTGGCCTGCTGCGTGTCGGGATCCCAGAAGTCGTCGGTAAAACCCGCGCCGCCGACAAACCCCAGCGCGCCGTCCACCAACAGCAGCTTGCGATGATCGCGGTGCAGGTTGCGCAGGCGCAGGCGCCAGGCCAGGGCGTTGTAGGTGCGCAGCTCCACCCCGGCGCCGAGCAGGCGCTCACGCATCAGCGGCCCAAGCTTCATCGAGCCGAAGCCATCGAACAGGCACCGCACCCGCACGCCGTGATCGGCGGCGGCCACCAGCGCACTGATCAGCCGCTCGGCGCAGCGCCCGTCCTCGACCAGATACAACTCCAGATCGATCTGCCGGCGGGCCTGATCGATCGCCTCGAGCATGCGTGGGAAGAATTCGGAACCATCTACCAACAGGCGGAAGGTGTTGTCACTGCTCCAGGGAAATACCGGACCGGCAATCCTCATGCACCCTTTGCCTCATGACTGTCCTCACTGACAGGCAGGGCCACCGTCCGGCGGACAGGGCCTGCGCTGGAAATCGAGAATCGCCGACACCGGCACCTCCGAGGCGATCGAAGGCAGGTTGGCGACCTGTTTCAGCTTATCGAGTCCTTCCTTGAGGGCAAAGAGCTCGGCCTTGATCAGTACCGGCTCGGTGGTGACGACCTGGATGCGCGAATCGGCCAGCCGGCTGACCAGCACCTCGGCCTTGAGCCGCTGGCGATGACCGTGCAGGCTCAATTGAAAGTCCAGCGTATCGACCTGGGCCTGCCCGACCGGCAGTTGCTCCCACAGCGCTAGATCCACCTGCGCCTCCAGCTCGGCCTGGGGAAAACGCTGCGCCTCGAACAACAGCTCGCGCATGCGCTCGGCTTGCAGGGCCATGCCTGCCTCGAGCGCAGCGAACGGCAGCACCACGCGCACCGCACCGGCGGCATCCACCGCGCCGCTGACCTCGGTGAAACGATGCACGTCGGCAATCTCGCCGCGCTTGACCGACACGAAGCTGACCCGCGAGAACGCCGGCTCCACACGCCACTCGGCGAGCGCCAGGCCAGGCAGGATGAGCAAGGCAAACAGCAAAGAGCGCATTCGGCCTCCAGAAATGCAGCGGCCCGACGGTTCGTGGCAACTGAACAGTCGGGCCGGGAAGAAGGTGCCGCTATGCGCTATAGGTCACCGGCTGCGGGGATGAGTTCCGCAGCGGTGCCGGGGCAAGCCTTCAGGAGACCATGCGCGGGAGCGAATAATCATCCTGGGTGAGCAGGTCCATGCCGCACTCGAGCTTTTCGATCCAGTCGAGGAAGCTGGTGATCATCTGGCGACCGGCGAATGGACGGCCGTGCTGCGGCACGATCATTTCCACGTCCATCTTGCGCACCATGTTGGCCCACAGGCGGCAGACCTTGTTGCTGGCCATGTAGCGGCGGTGGAAACCTTCCATGTGCTGGATGTGGCTCTGGAAATCGGTCACCGGCGAGGCGTCGTCCACCAGGCTGGCGCCCATGTCGCCGGAGAACAGAATCTTGGCCACCGGATCGTAGAGCTGGAAATTGCCCACCGAGTGCAGGAAATGCGCCGGCACGGCGACCAGCTTGCTGCGACCGAGCGGGAAGGTCATGCCCCGGTCGGGCAGCGGAATCACGCGGTCGAAGGTCGAGATGCCGTGGCTGATCGCCAGGTAGTTGGCGGTCAGGTGGGGCAGGAAACGCGCCCAGAGCTTGGAGCAGATCACCTTGGCGCGGGTGTGCAGCAGCCACTTGTCCAGCGAGGCGATGATGTCCGGGTCCTGGTGGGAGGCGAAGATGTAGGTCAGGTCCGACACCGGGATGTGCTTGGACAGCTCCAGCGACAGCGGGGTGTAGGTCAGGTCACCACCCGGATCGAGCAACAGGTACTGTTCGTTGTCGGTGATCAGAAACTGGTTTGATTGAACCCCGTCGCCGCTGACCAGGTCATCGAACAACAAGCATTGGTGAGTACCGTTATCGAACAGCACGATCGGTTCGCGGCGCATGGACATACCTCGTCAAGAAAACCGGATCAGTATCCTCGACCAGTCCGCGCACACTCGATGATCTGGATCAAATTGCCAGCGTGCATTGACCACAAATCCGCAATATTGGCGCGACGCACGGAACCTGCATGACGCGGCGCCGCTGTTATGCTCGCCCGATGAACTACCTCGCCCACCTGCATCTGGCCGGGCCGCACGCAGAGGCCCGCCTCGGCGGGCTCTACGGCGACTTCGTCAAGGGTCCGCTGGACGGACGCTGGCCTGCCGGCATCGAGGCCGGCATCCGCCTGCATCGCCAGATCGACGCCTTCACCGACAGCCACCCGCTGGTCCTGCAGGCCCGGGCGCGCCTGCCCGCGCCGCATCGCCGCACCGCCGGCATTCTCGTCGACCTGTTCTTCGACCACTGCCTGGCACGCCACTGGAGCCGCTATGCGGACCAGCCGCTTGGTCAGTTCACTGCCGAGGTCTACCACCTGCTGCTGCAGCAGAAGGCGCTACCCGGCCGACTGCAAAGCATCGCACCGCGCATGGCCAGCGACGACTGGCTGGGCAGCTACCAGCACTTCGACACCCTCGCCCAGGTACTCGACGGCATGCAGCGCCGCCTGTCGCGCCCGCTGCCGCTGCGCGAGGGCTTCGCACAGCTCGAGTCGCTGTATGCGCCGCTGACGGCCGATTTCGCCGCGTTCTACCCGCTGCTCCAGCGTTTTGCCGCAGGCAATCACGTCAGCTGAACTGGCGCACGCTTTCGCCGGATTTCCCGCGAGCACGCTGCGATCCGCCAAACACGACGCATTTTTCCCGATACCTCCAAGGGTATGGTGCGCCGCCGCCAGACGCGCCTGGCGGGCGGAACTTTGCGCTGGCGCATCACTCCTAGCGACGTGGTCAAGGCCGACTGATGCATATGATTCCTGGAGGGAAGACAGATGGCCGGTGAACATCTCCTGACAGCCGAAGAGCTGGCCTACCTCACCGAGGTGACCAGCAACGCGGCTGGGAGAAAACAGAAGCAGGCGCACGCATCGCCCAGCTTTCGCGTCGAAGGCAACTGGGAGGCCAGTGAGCTCTTGACCCGGCTGGCTGCCAATTGCCAGCTTTCGCTTGATGCCGCGTTCGGTCGCTTTTGCCTGTCCTTCCCGCTGACGGTGGTCGAAGACGAGTTTCACAGCCTGCATCTGGAACTCTCGCCGCCGACCATCTATGAAGACGGCCCCAAATCGAGAGTCTGGCGCCTGCAGCTGAGCAAACCCCTGCCGCTGCTGGAAGCCGACGGCGGACGCAGCAGCCTGCGCGTGCGCGAACTCAGCCCGAACGGCCTGGTGGTCGATACGCTGCGGCGCAAACCGGCGCCCGAACACTTTCATCTGCACCTGCCGCTACCCGACGGCGAGGCCCTGCCGGTTTCGGCCCATCGCGTGCGGGTACGCGAAGACGGCCTGACCGCCTACGAGGTCGAGTTCGCCGAGGCCGCCGATACCGAGCGCCTGCGCCGCTTCATCTTTACCCAGCACCTGCGCCTGCACCCCGAACTGCGCCCCGACGTTCCTGCCCACCTCGTGTAAGCTGTCCGCCGCATTCCGGCAGGCGAACCCTACGCGATGACCTCCCCCGATCCGATTCTGATTACCGGCGCCGGCCAGCGCCTCGGCCTGCACTGCGCCCGCCGACTGATCGAAGACGGCCACCCGGTGATCTTCAGCTACCGCCGCGAGCGCGAAGGCGTTCAGGCGCTGCGTGAACTGGGCGCCATCGGGCTGCAGGCCGATTTCTCCAGCGAAGCCGGCGTGCTCGCCTTCATCGAGCAGCTCAAGCACCGCACGCCCAGGCTGCGCGCCATCGTGCACAACGCCTCGGACTGGCTCAAAGAACAGCCCGGCCAGGAAGCCGAGGCCTTCACCCGGCTGTTCAGCGTGCACATGCTGGCGCCCTACCTGATCAACCTGCACTGCGCCGAACTGCTGGCCCACGGCGGGCCCGCCGACATCGTGCACATCAGCGATGACGTGACGCGCAAGGGCAGTGCGCGCCACATCGCCTATGCCGCCAGCAAGGCGGGCCTGGACAGCCTCACCCTTTCGTTCGCCGCCCGGCTGGCGCCGGGCATCAAGGTCAACGGCATCGCACCGGCGCTGATTGCCTTCCGCCCGGAAGACGACGACGCCTACAAGGCCCAGGCGCTGGCCAAATCCGCCCTGCGCATGGAGCCGGGCGCCGAGGTGGTCTATCAGAGCCTGCGCTTTCTGCTGGATAATCCGTACCTTACCGGCACCACCCTGCCGCTCAATGGCGGCCGCCACCTGATCTGACGGAGTACCCATGCCGCGACTGGACCCCGGAATGGCGCGGATTCGCGTGAAGAATCTGAGCCTGCGCACCTACATCGGCATCAAGGAAGAGGAAATCCTCAACCGGCAGGATGTGCTGATCAACCTGACCATCCTCTACCCCGCTTCGGAGGCGGTGACGGTCAACGACATCGAGCACGCGCTCAATTACCGCACCATCACCAAGGCCATCATCCAGCACGTCGAGGGCAACCGCTTCGCCCTGCTCGAGCGCCTGACCCAGGAAATCCTCGACCTGGTGATGATCAACCCCAGCGTGCGCTACGCCGAGGTGGAAGTGGACAAGCCGCATGCGCTGCGCTTCGCCGAATCGGTGTCGATCACCCTCACCGCGCATCGCGACTGAGCGTCAGCGCCACAGCACCAAGGCCAGCACCAGCGCCCCCACCGCCAGCCAATGGCGGTTCTGCGCCGCCCACAGCTGGTAGCTGAAGTCCTTGGCCCGGGCATCGAAGCGCCCATGGCTACCGGCGTTGCGCAGTACGGGCGAAAACAGGTTGTCCACTCGCCCGGCGGCGATCGGTTCATCGGTGTGCTGGCCGTCATAGCCCTGCCGGCGCAGGACACGGTCGGCGAACCAGGGGGCCAGCGCGTTGCCCACGATGGTCTTCACCGCCGGAAACCCCACCCACAGCTCGCGCCGCCGATGCAGCGCCGCCCAGGCGATCGCCCGCGCCGCCACCTCGGGCTGAAAGATCGGCGGAACCGGCTGAGGCTGGTGCGCCAGGGTGGTGCGCGCCCAGTCGAACTGCGGCGTGTTGAAGGCCGATAGCTGCACCATGCACAACCGAACCTCGAGGCCGTCATGTGCCAGCTCCACGCGCAGCGCGTCGGTAAAGCCGCGCACGGCGAACTTGGCGGCGCAGTAGGCGGCCTGCAGGGGAATGGCCCGATAGGCCAGTGCCGATCCCACCTGAACGATGCTGCCGCGGTTGCGCGGGCGCATGTGACGCAGGGCCGCCAGGGTGCCGTGGACCGTCCCCAGGTAGGTCACCTCGGTGACCCGCCGGTATTCCGCCGGACTGATCGTCTCGGCCGGCGCCAGCATGGTCACCATCGCGTTGTTCACCCAGACCTCGATCGGCCCCAGCTCGCGCTCGATGCGCTCGGCGGCGGCATCCACCTGCGCGGGGTCGGCCACGTCGACCTCCAGCGCCAGGCAACGCCCACCAAGCGCCTCGATCTCCCGGCAGGCGCCGGCAAGCCCGGGCGCGCCGCGCGCCAGGATGGCCACCTTCGCCCCCAGCCGGGCGAACTCCAGCGCCGCGGCGCGGCCGATGCCGGCCGAGGCGCCGGTGACCACCACCACCTGGCCGTCGAACTCCCGACTCATGCGTCGCCCCCGAAGGCCATGGTGCTCAGCAGCGCCAGATCCCCGGCGCGGGCATCGAGGCGCGTGTGCTGGATGACCACCGGCACATCCGAAACGAACAGGCTCGCGTAGTCGGTTTCACGCGGCACCGGCGCCGGCTGCGCAAGATCGTCGAAACGCAGATGCAGCGTGCGCCGGGCCGGCACCTGCAGGCGATAAGGGCCCACCGGCTCGCGGTCGGCGAAATACAGCGTCAGCTCGATGTGCGCGGCCTGATCCGAGGCATTCAAAATGCAGGCGGTTTCATGGCTGCGCAGGGTGCGGTCGTCGGCTCGCGGACCCGGTTCAGGCAGGTAGCCCTCGGCGATGACCCAGTGGCGTTTTCCGATGTTCATGCACGACCTCCCGAAAGCGACGGCTTCCTAAAAGGTGAGGCGGGTGGCCTGGGAAAGTTCCACCGCCACGGCCCATGCCATCGGTGGCCCGCCTCAGCCGCCGCGGGTATCATCGCCGCCGGATTCCCTGACCTACCGGAGCTACCGCCATGACCGAACAGGAGCGCCTGGAAGTCGAAGCCGCCGTGTTTCGCCGCCTCGTACAACATCTGCGCAGTCGCCCCGATGTGCAGAACATCGACCTGATGAACCTCTCCGGCTTCTGCCGCAATTGCCTGGCCAAATGGTACAAGGCCGCCGCCGACGACCTGGAGATCGAGATGGGCATGGATCAGATCAGGGAAGAGATCTACGGCATGCCCTATGCCGAATGGAAGGCGCGGCACCAGAAGGAAGCCACGCCAGAACAGCTTGCCGCCTTCGAGAAGAACCAGACCCCATGAGCAGCTTGAAAGACTTTCGCGCCAGCCTGCGCAACCCCGACCATGCCTTCAGCGACACGCTGGCCTTCATCGCCGGGCACTATGACTATCAGCCGACATCCTTCGTAAACGGCTCGGTCAAGAGCGCTGCCGGAGAGAACGAAGGTTCCTGCAAGACCCTTGGCCTTGCGTTGCTGGAAGACTTCTCCACCGAGGAGGCGCTGCTGGCGTTCGGCGAGCATTACCAGGCCGTGCTGGCCAACCCCGGCGGCGACGATCACAAGAACATCCGAGCGCTGATGGATACCGGCCTGCCCGGCGTGCACTTCGACCAGCCGCCGCTCAGCCGCAAGGCTGGCTGAGCCGCCCCAGCGGCCGGACAGCCACCCTGTCCGGCCACCGGCGCCGACGTCTCTGCCGCGTCACGGCGCCGCCTGCCGCTCCAGTGCGCCGCCTTCTCGCACCCACAAGAGCGTCGCTCCGGCCACCGCCGCCGGCATGATCAGCAGGTTCAGACCGGGGATCAGCAACCCCGCGTAGGTCACCGCGCCGAAGCCGAGGCTGTTCCAGCGCCTTTCACGCAGCCAGTCCATCATCTGGTTCCAGTCGAGCTTGTGGTTGTCGGCCGGATAGTCGATGTACTGCACCGCCATCATCCAGGCACCGAACAGCAGCCATAATGGCGGCGCGAGCAGGTTCAGCACCGGAATCAGCGAAAGCAGCAACAGGCCCAGTGCGCGCGGCAGAAAGTACGCCAGCTTGCGCAACTCGCGGCCGAGGGTACGCGGCACCATCGCCAGCAACTCACCCCAGCGAAACGGCGGAGAGCTGTCGGCGCCCTTGAGCACGCCTTCTACCTTTTCGGAAAGAAAGCCGTTGAACGGCGCGGCGATCAGGTTGGCGACCAGGGTGAAGCTGAAGAACACCATCAACAGCACCAGCAGCACGAAAAGCGGCCACAACAGGTATTCGAGAAAGGCCAGCCAGTCGGGCAAGGTCGGCATGAACATCTCGACCCAGGCGCCGAAGCGGCTGATCGCCAGCCAAACCACGCTTACGAAGAGGATCAGATTGACCAACAGCGGGAGAATGACGAAGCGTCGCAGGCCCGGACGCAGAACGAGGCGCAGCCCGGCTATAAGACAATGCGGGCCGGCAAGGGCAGGAACAGACATGGGGCACTCCAGAGCGAGATCGGCGTGTTATAGGCCGATACTATCGCAGCCATGCAACAAGCCGATTTTCGCCCCGAAGGGCCTGGGCGTAGCATGCGCTCAACAACTTGCGTGCTTTCCCTAGGGCCATCCAATTTTCGCCTTCCCCGAGGCACCGGATGGCCCTTTTTTATGGCGAAGCGAAAACCGCTTCAGCCATCAGTGCTGATGGCCACCCTCGCCATGGATGTGGCCGTGGGCGATCTCTTCCGGCGCAGCCTCGCGCACGCTGACCACGGTCACATCGAAGTTCAGGCGCTGACCAGCCAGCGGGTGGTTGCCGTCGACGATCACGTCGTCGCCTTCCAGCTCGCGGATGGTGACGATCTGCATGCCGCCGTTGGGGGCCGAGGCATGGAACTGCATCCCTACTTCCAGCTCGTCGACACCTTCGAACATGGAGCGGTTGAGGGTCGCGACCAGCTCGGCGCTGTACTCGCCATAGGCGTCTTCCGGCTCGACGGCGACCTGCACGCGATCACCGGCCTGCTTGCCTTCGAGCGCACGCTCAAGACCCGGAATGATGTTGTGCGCACCATGCAGGTAGACCAGCGGCGCACCACCGGCCGAAGAGTCGATCACCTCACCGGCGTCGTTGGTAAGGGTGTAGTCGATGGTTACGGCTTTCTGCGCGGCGATCTGCATGGGTGCGACCTTTCTTCGTGAATGAATCGAAAATTGTAACTGCGCGCCGGAAAATACGCGAAGGGCCGCTACCGGAAAAACCGCGCAAAGAGCTATGGACAAGTACTGGACCTGAACGATTGGTTCGTCCGAATACAACCTTTGGATGACTTCCTGACACCGGAAAAAGTGTAAGAATCCGCCCAAATGGCCGTCTTTGGCGTAAATGAAACGCCCATCCGACAAGCTGCATCTACCGCAATAGGGCACTTCGTCGCACCCTGACCAGACAGCCTTCGATAACGATTCCTATAACTTCATCTATTAGTCCAAAGGAGCACCGATGCCTAGTCGCAACATCCTGGTGATCAACTGTGGCAGCTCGTCGATCAAGTTCGCTCTGGTGAACGAGGCGCAGCAGACCTTCCCGCTGCAAGGCCTGGCCGAGCGCCTGGGCAGCCCCGAAGCCGTCATCCACTTCGAAACTGCGGCTGGCAAGGAGAGCGTCAACGTAGCGGATGCCGACCATCAGGCAGCCCTGGCCCAGATCCTGCCGCGCGTCGAGGAAGCCGCCGGTGGCCACCTGGACGGCATCGGTCACCGCGTGGTGCACGGTGGCGAGAAGTTCTTCGCCTCCACCCTGCTCAACGAAGAAACCCTGGCTGGCATCGAAGCCAACATCCAGTTGGCGCCACTGCACAACCCGGCCAACCTGAGCGGCATCCATGCCGCCATGAACCTGTTCCCCAGCCTGCCGCAGGTCGGCGTATTCGATACCGCCTTCCACCAGAGCATGCCCGAGCATGCCTACCGCTACGCGGTGCCGGACTTCCTCTACAAGGAACACGGCGTGCGTCGCTACGGCTTCCACGGTACCAGCCACCGTTTCGTCAGCAAGCGTGCTGCCGAGCTGGCCGGCGTGCCGGTCGAGAACTCCAGCTGGCTGGTCGCCCACCTGGGCAACGGCTGCTCCACCTGCGCCGTGGTCAATGGCGAATCCCGCGACACCTCCATGGGTCTGACCCCGCTGGAAGGCCTGGTGATGGGTACCCGCAGCGGTGACGTCGACCCCAGCCTGCACAACTTCCTGCATAACACCCTGGGTTGGGATCTGGCCAAGATCGACAACATGCTCAACAAGGAAAGCGGCCTGAAGGGGCTTTCCGGCCTGTCCAACGACATGCGCACCCTGACCGAGGCCCGCGAGGCTGGTCATCCGGGCGCCATCCTGGCCTTCGAAGTGTTCTGCTACCGCCTGGCCAAGTCGCTGGCCGGCATGGCCTGCGCCCTCGGCCAGCTGGACGGCATCGTGTTCACCGGCGGCATCGGCGAGAACTCGGCCGTGGTTCGCGCCCGCACCCTCGACCACCTGAAGCTGCTGGGCATCAAGGTCGACGACGCCGCCAACGCCCGCTGCACCCGCGGCGTGGCTGGCGAGATCCAGGCCGCTGGCAGCCCGCGCGTACTGGTCGTGCCGACCAACGAAGAGCGCCAGATCGCCATGGACGCCCTCGCGCTGCTCGACGCCTGAGCCTAATGCCGGCCTGAGTGCCCGCCCGCGAAACCCGACCGCCTGACGGCGTCGGGTTTTCGCGTCTGCGGCGGGTATTCAGGCCTTCGCTTTTACCTGTCTGCTGCTCCCCTCAGGAGAAAACATGCATACGATCTTTCTTGCCCCCACCGGTTATGGCGTCGGCCTGAACTCCGTCAGCCTCGGCCTGATCCGCGCCCTGGAAAACTGTGGCCTGAAGGTCGGCTTCTTCAAGCCGATCGCCCAGCCCTTCCCCGTCGATCAGGGCCGCGAACGCTCCTGCATGCTGGTCGAGCGCACCCTCGGCAAGACCGCTCCCGAGCCGATCGCGCTGGAGCAGGTCGAGCGCCAGCTCGCCGCCGGTGAGCTGGACCTGGTGCTCGAGGATGTGGTCAGCCGCTACCAGCAGGCGGCCCAGGGCCATGACGTGGTCATCGTCGAAGGCATGGTGCCGACCCGCGACGCCGACTACACCGCGCGCATCAACAACCACCTGGCCAAGAGCCTCGACGCCGAGGTCATCCTGATTGCCGCCCAGGGCAACGACAGCCTCAAGCAGCTGGCCGAGCGCATCGAGATCCAGGCCCAGCTGTTCGGCGGTGCCAAGGACCCCAAGGTTCTCGGCGTGATTCTCAACAAGGTTCAGTCGGAAGACGGCGTCGACGCTTTCGTCGATCGCCTGAAGCAGCACCTGCCGCTGCTCGCCAGCAGCGACTTCCAGCTGCTCGGCGCCGTGCCGTTCGAAGAAGAACTCAACGCGCTGCGCACCCGTGACGTGGCCGAAGCGCTCGGCGCACGCCTGCTCAACGCCGGCGAGGCCGACCAGCGCCGGGTGAACAAGATCATCCTGGCGGCGCGTACCGTGCCGAACATGGTGCACCTGCTCAAGCCGGGCGTGCTGGTGGTGACTCCGGGCGACCGCGACGATGTGATCCTCGCCGCCGCCCTCGCCTCGCTCAACGGCATCAAGCTGGCCGGCGTGCTGCTGACCGGCGATTTCGAAGCCGATCAGCGCATTCTCGACCTGTGCAAGGCGGCCTTCGACGCCGGTCTGCCGGTCGCCAGCATCAACACCGGCTCGTTCGAAACCGCCACCAGCCTGTCGAGCCTGAACAAGGAAACCCCGGCCGATGACATCGAGCGCGCCAACCGCGTGACCGACTTCATCGCTCAGCATGTGCGTCCGGAAACCCTGCAGACCCGCTGCGCGGTTCCGCGCGAGCTGCGCATGTCGCCGGCAGCGTTCCGCTATCAGCTGGTCAAGCGTGCCCAGGACGCCAACAAGCGCATCGTCTTGCCCGAGGGCGACGAGCCGCGCACCGTACGTGCCGCGGCCATCTGCCAGGAGCGCGGCATTGCCCGCTGCGTGCTGCTGGCCAAGCCGGAAGCCGTGCAGGCGGTGGCCAAGGAGCAGGGCATCACCCTGCCGGCCAGCCTGGAAATCCTCGATCCGGACGTGATCGCCGAGCGTTACGTCGAGCCGATGTGCGAACTGCGCAAGGCCAAGGGCCTGACTCCCGAGCAGGCCCGCGAGCAGCTCAAGGACACCGTGGTGATCGGCACCATGATGCTGGCCTTGGACGAGGTCGACGGCCTGGTTTCCGGCGCCGTGCACACCACCGCCAACACCATTCGCCCCGCGCTGCAGCTGATCAAGACCGCACCGGGCTACAACCTGGTGTCGTCGGTGTTCTTCATGCTGCTGCCGGACCAGGTACTGGTCTATGGCGACTGCGCGGTGAACCCGAACCCGAGCGCCACCGAACTGGCCGAAATCGCCCTGCAGAGCGCCGAGTCCGCCGTGGCGCTGGGCGTGAATCCGCGCGTGGCGATGATCAGCTACTCCACCGGGACCTCCGGTGCCGGTGCCGAAGTGGAAAAGGTCGCCGAAGCCACCCGCATCGCCCAGGAGCGCGCCCCGGAGCTGCCGATCGACGGCCCGCTGCAGTACGACGCTGCCTCGGTGCTCAGCGTCGGCAAGCAGAAGGCGCCCAACAGCAAGGTCGCCGGACAGGCCACCGTGTTCGTGTTCCCCGACCTGAACACCGGCAACACCACCTACAAGGCGGTGCAGCGTAACGCCAACTGCCTGAGCGTCGGTCCGATGCTGCAGGGTCTGGCCAAGCCGGTGAACGATCTGTCCCGCGGCGCGCTGGTCGACGACATCGTCTTCACCATCGCCCTGACCGCTCTGCAGGCCGCCAGCCAGAAGCGCGGCGCCTGATCGCAGCGGGCGACCGCCCGCCTGCGCAAACGCACGAAGCCCCGGCCACAAGCCGGGGCTTCGTGCGTTTTGAGGCCGCAATCAGCGCTGCAGGCGCGCCCAGTCGATCTGCAACGGGAATTCGCAGGCGGCCTCGGCATCCAGCACCGCGGCGACCAGATGGCCCTGCATGATCTGGCAGCCGTGTTCGACCAGCCAGTCGCGCTGGGCCATGGTTTCCACGCCCTCGGCGATCACCTCCAGCTCCAGGTTGCGTCCCAGCTCGATGATGGTGCTGACCACCGCCGCATCGCGCGGCGAATCGAGCATGTTGGAAATGAACAGCCGGTCGATCTTCAAGGTGTCGATTTCAAAGTGGCGCAGGTACGCCAGCGACGAATAGCCGGTGCCGAAGTCATCGATGGCCACTTTCACCCCCAGCCGGCGCAGGCTCTCCAGCTTCGCCGTGCTGTTCTGCAGATCCTGCATCAGCGTGCCCTCGGTGACTTCCAGCTCCAGCTGCGAGGGCTCCAGGTCGTTGTCCTCGAGCAGCCGGGCCAGGCTGTCGAGCAGGCCGCCACTGGCAAACTGAACGGGGCTGACGTTGATGCTGAACACCAACTGGCTGCCGAACACCTCGCGCCAGTTGCGGCAGGTCGAGATCCCTTCGTGCATCACCCACTGGCCTACGCGGGTGATCAGGCGGGTCTCCTCCAGAAGCGGAATGAACTCGCCCGGCTGCACTTCGGTGCCCTCGCGATCCCAGCGCAGCAGCGCCTCGAAGCCGCGCAGACGGCCACTTTCGAGGTAGACCTGCGGCTGATACACCAGACGGAAATCGCCGTGCTCGGTAGCACTGCGCAGGTTTTCCTCCATGATCAGCCGGGCGTGGGCGCGCTCGTTCATTTCCGCCGAGAAGAACCGAAACTGCTGGCGGCCGGCGCGCTTGGCCTCGTACATCGCCATGTCGGCGGCGCGCAGCAGGTCCTCGACCTTGCCGCCGCATTCGGGGAACGAGGCGATGCCGATGCTCGCGCCGAGGGTTACCTCGGTGTCGTGCACCGTGTGGCGTACCGAAATCAGCTCGATGAGCTTCTCGGCGACGCGCGCGGCATCTTCGGGATGCTCCAGCGAATCGAGCAGCGCGGTGAATTCGTCGCCGCCCATGCGCGCCAGCACGTCGTAGGAGCGCATGCAGGTTTCCAGAAGCCGCGCCACCTTGCAGAGGATCTCGTCGCCGGCCTCGTGGCCGAGCGAGTCGTTGATGCGCTTGAAGCCATCGAGGTCGATGTAGAGAACCGCCATCTCCTTGTGATCGCCACTGCGTTCGTGTCGCTTGAGCGCCGACTCCAGCGCCTGATGGAAGCCGCGCCGGTTCAAAAGTCCGGTGAGCGAATCGGTCACTGCCTGCGCCTCGAGCTGGGCATGCAGGTTGCGAACGTCGGACATGTCCAGCGCGATCACCACCATCGAGCGCTGCTGGCGCGGCAACGGCGAGCAGGACAGCGCCACCGGCAACGTGTCGCCCAGGCCAGTGCGCAGCTGCGCCTCGTGGATGCGATAGGTCGAGCCACGCCGCCAGGCCTGGTACAGCTCGCAATCGCGCCACGGCACGAGAATCTCCGGCACCGCCAGGTGGCCGAGCAGCGCGGTGCCCTGCAGGTCGTCGACACGGGTGTGCAGCATGCGCGCGATGGCCGGGTTGGCGAAGTAGATCAGCCCGTCCTCGCCCACCACCAGAATGCCTTCGGCGGCATTGTTGAGCACCGAGGCGTTGAACGCCTGGGCGCTGTCGAGCTGCTGGGTGAGCAGCTGCAGGTTGCGCCGGTTGTGCTCGTGGCTCAGCAAGGTGTTGATCTTGTGCCGCAGCACCTGCGGATCGAACGGCTTGAGGATGAAATCCACCGCCCCTGTCGCATAGCCCTGCAACACGGCGTCGCGGCTGTGGGTATTGGCCGAGATGAAGATGATTGGTGTGTAGCGCGTCTGCGGATTGTTGCGCATCAGGCGCGCCACTTCGAAGCCATCCATGCCTGGCATCTGCACATCCAGCAGTACCAGCTCGACATCCAGTTCGAGCAATGCCCTGAGCGCCGCTTCGCCGGAACTGACGGTGTGTACCTGCCAATCGCCGTCACTGAGCAGCGCCTCCATGGCCACCAGATTGGACTCCCGGTCGTCCACAACCAGCAGTGTTCGCGTACGCGGCAACGTCCTGAACTGTGCCTGACCCATAGTTCCTCTCACCTGTGCCGACGGAGGCAGAAGCCCTGTCGTAGAGCCTGTGCCACCTGCCGATGACTAGCAATGGACCACCACTGAAAGCTTCTGATGCATGCCCAGGACAAGAAATATGTAACCTGCCAACCCGGTCGCTCACGCGCCGCCGGCGCCTGGGGAACGGCCGATCCAGCGCTGGATGAACGCCCCCAGGCCCGCCCCCTCGACCGGCTTGGGCAAGCAATCGTCCGCGCCACTGAGCGCCTGGTCGTCGCAGGGCGCCGACACCAGGCACAGGATCGGCACCTGACAGCCGTGCTCCTCACGCAGCTGTTCGATCAGCTGCCGGGCGTCCTGCGGCCGCTCCACCGATAGCAGCACCAGGTCGAACGCCGACTCCTCGAAGCGCGTCAGCGCCTCGTCGAGGGTGGTCGCCGCCACACTCTGCAGGCCCAGCGTGTCGAGCAGCCCGCTGAGCAGAAAGATGCTGCGCACCTCGCTGTCGAACAGCAGCACCCGCCGGCCCAGCAGCGGCTCACCGACCGCCTCCGCCGGAGCCGGTACCGCTCCCTCGGCCTGTTGCAGCAGCGTCTCCAGACGCTCCTCGACATCGTTGCGCGACAAGGCGGAAACCGGAAAAGGCAGCTGCTCCAGGTCCAGTTCGGAAACGGGCTCTTGGCTGTAGACGATCACTTGGTTTTCCTTGTTGAAAGGCCGCAGGCGATTGAGCGCGAACAACAGGTCGCGCCCCTCTCCTCCGGGCATGTCGAAATCCACCACCACCGCCGCATAGTCCTGCGCGGCGAAGGCCAGGCGGGCCTCATCGCTTTGACCGGTGAGCGTCACGTTGTAGCCGTGCTGCTCGAAATGATTGCGCAAACGGCGCGCGCGCTCGGGGTCTGCCTCCACCAGAAGCAGGCGCCGACCGCCCGCCTCGCGGCTCAACAGCTGCAGGCACAAGCGCTGCAATTCCACCCGCGACACCGGCTGGCGCAGGTGATAGAGCGCCCCGTCATGCCAGTTGCCGGCCGGCGGCGTACCCGATAGGACAATCACCGGCACATCATGGTGCGCCGGATCCCGACGCAAGCTGCGATAGAGTTGCCAGCCGTCGCCATCGACGTGCTCGAGATCGATCAGCACCGCCCTGAAGGCACGCTGGCGCATGGCTTCGATCGCCGGCTCGATATCCGCCTGGCGCAGCGTGCCGAAGCCCTGGGCCTCGACCACCTCCGCGACCAGCTCGGCGCAGTCCGGATCGCGGGTCAGCAGCAGCAGCTGACCCGCGCCCGCATCGGGATCGCCGCTCGCATCGTCGGCCAGTTCGAGAGGCAGCTCCACGGTGAAGCAGGAACCCACGCCCGGTGTGCTCTCCAGGAAGATCCGTCCACGCAGCAGCTCGACCAGCTGGCGCGAAATGGCAAGACCCAGCCCGGCACCACCGTGCTGCCGGCTGATCGAGCCGTCGATCTGCTGAAACGCCTGGAAGATCCGCGTGTGCTGGTCCGCGGGAATGCCGATGCCGGTATCGCGCACCTCCAGGCGCAGATAGCGACAGCCAGCAGCCTGCGGCTCGAGCGGCGGCGCACAGCGGGCGACGAGGCTGACCGAGCCACGCTCGGTGAAGGTGATGGCATTGGCCACCAGGTTGCGCAGTACCTGATGCAGGCGCGCCCGGTCGCTAACGAAGGACGCCGGCACCTCCGGTTCGATATGCACCTCCAGACGCAACCCCTTGTCTTCCGCCAGCGGCCGCATGCTATCGGCCACCTCCTGCAGCAGCCCTTCGAGCTCTACCGGCGCAACGACGATCTGCAGGCGTCCGGCATCGATACGCGACAGATCCAGCACATCGTTGATCATCTGCAGCAGGTCGGTTCCGGCGTGATGGATGATGTCGGCGTGGCGCACCTGCTTGTCCGAGAGATTGCCCGCCGCATTGCGCCGCAACTGGTCGCTGAGAATGAGGATGCTGTTGAGCGGCGTACGCAGCTCATGGGACATGTTGGCGAGAAACTCGGACTTGTAGCGGTTGGCCACCGCCAGCTGGTCGGCCTGGTCACGCAGGCGCAGCTCCGCGGCCCGGCGATGGCTGACGTCGATCAGGACCGCCTGCACCAGCACCTCGTCGCCGCTTTGCAGCGGCGCCAGCCCGATCTCCAGCGGAATTTGCCGGCCATCGCGGTGCAACCCGTACACCTCGCGATTGCTGCCGATGCGCGAAGGCTCCGGCTGGCGTAAGAATGCGCTGCGCAGCGCGACATGCGCCTGGCGCATCGTTTCGGGCAGCAGGCGTTCGATCGGCTCGCCGAGCAGCTCCTCGCGCGGGTAGCCGAGCAGGACCTCGGTCTGGCGATTGACCATGACGATCCGTCCATCACCGTTGACCAGCAAGAAGGCGTTGGGCAGCCCCTCCACCACCTGGCGAAAGCGCTCCTCGGCGCGCTTGAATGCGCGCAGGTCGACCAGGTTGATCAGATAGTGCAAAGCCTCCAGCTGGCTCAGCGGCGTGACATGCAGGGTCACCGGCACCTTGGTGCCATCGGCGAGCTGGGCCTGCACTTCCAGATCGTCCGGCACCACCTCGGCGCCGTGCATCACCCCCGGCAGGTAGTAGCTGACACGATGCCCCAACAGCTCCTCGACCGTGCTGCCCAGAAGGTCCGCCGCGCTCTGGTTGGCCAGCTCGATCTGGCCGGTGCGATTGGCCAGCAGGGTGGCCACCGGCAAGCGCTCGATCAGCAGGCGAAAACGCGCCTCGCGCTCCTGCAACTGCAATGACTGGGCGCGACTGCCGGCCAGGGCGCGCTCGCGCAGCCACAGATAGCCCCCCACCATCAGGGCGAACAGCACCGCAGCCAGCAGGCCGGCGACCAACCCGAAGGTGCGGTTGCGGTCCTTCAGCGTGGCTTCGTAGTCGGCCGTGCTGGCAATCGACAACCGCCAGTGGCGCCCGTACAACTCCAGGGCACGGTTGGTCTGAAACAGCGCGTTGCGCTGCAGCGTCTTGCCCTGCAACAACGGCAAGCTCGGCTCGGCGGCGTCGAACAGCTGAATGTCGAACTGATCGAGCCGCTCGCTGAGCACCCCCTCGATCAGGTCATTGAGGCGAAACGCGCCGTACAGGGTGCCGATGAAGGCGCCCTGCCGGTCGTTCAACGTCGCCAGCGAAACCCCACCGCGATAGATCGGCAGCACCAGCAATACCCCCGGCTGCACGCTCTGGGTGGTTTCCTGCAACAGCCGCAGCGGCCCGGTGAGGGTCGGATAGCCGGTGTCGCGGGCGCGCAGCAGGGCCTGGCGACGGATCGGGTCGCTCAACAGGTCGTAGCCCAGTACCTGGCGGTTGCGCCAGAGCGGCGGGTGGGTGTACTTGACCACCACATGCTCGTGGGTGTTGCTCGGCGGCCAGACCCGGAAATCGGGACGGTACGACTGCACGTAGTCGACCAGCTGCGGCAGCTCCGCATCGGTGACATAACGGGCGTAATTGAGGGCCTGGATGCCCGGATAGGTTTCCTGCAGCAGCAGCCGATCGGTGGCCTGCTGCCATTCCTCGGGGCTGACCTGGGAGGTCAGCCCGGTCAGCCCCGACAGGCCGCGCAGGACCATCTCGTAGGCCTGCATGCGCTCGCGCAGGCGGTGCTCGATGTAGTCGACCTCGGTCTGAAACAGTCGCTCATGCTCCTGCTCGGCGCCCTGGGTCAGCGTCTGCCACTGCCAGCCTACCCAGCCCCCCAGCACAAACAGCAAGCCCAGCATCACCAGTAACGGCAGCCAGGGTCTGCGGGCCATCGGCACGGGATGAGCGTCCATCGAAGCTACCGGGTGCGACTGCGTTCATTCATCCACGTTCTGATACGCGGGCAGCGCCAGAGGTTCCTCCCCGGTCGGAAACGAAAACGGGGCCTTGCGGCCCCGTCGATCGATGGCGCGGCGTGGCGATCAGAGCGGACGCAGGTTGATTTCCACGCGGCGGTTCTGGGCACGGCCAGCGGCGGTGGCATTGCTGGCGACCGGCTGATCCGGCCCCATGCCACGGGTGGAGACGCGCATACCGTTCACGCCCTGGGAGATCAGATAGCTGGCCACGCTTTGTGCGCGACGCTGAGACAGGGTCTGGTTGTACTGGTAGCTACCGGTATTGTCGGTATGACCGACGATCTCGATGGAGTTCTGGTCGTACTGCTTGAAGGTACGCGCCAGTTCGTTGAGCGGGTTGTAGAAGTTGCTGGCGATGTCGGCCGAGTCGGTGGCAAAGGTGATGTTGCCCGGCATGATCAGCTTGATGTCGTCACCCTGGCGCTGAACCTCGACACCGGTGCCGGCCATCTGCTGGCGCAGCTGGGCTTCCTGCTTGTCGGCGTACATGCCATAGCCGGCGCCCGCCGCGCCGCCTACCGCGGCACCGATCAGGGCACCCTTGCCGCGGTTGTCATGGTTGATCAGCGCACCGGCGGCAGCGCCGGCCAGAGCACCGATACCGCCGTACTTGGCGGTGTTGCTCATGCCAGCCTGGTCGCCGCCAGCGGGCTGCTGCTGATAGGGATTGTTGGCTGCGCAGCCCGAGAGCACGGCCACGGCGGTGGCAGCTGCAAACAGACGAGTGAGGTTAGTCATGGCGATACAGCTCCTAAAATGCGCCCCGCTCACCGGGGCGACTCATCGTATTTGCGAAGCGCACCGAAAACACCAGGTCACGCCGAGCGAGCCGGCGCAGTGCGCTTCGAGTCACAAAAACGCTTGATGCCGGCGCTCGCCGGCTTGTCCGGCCTGGGCCTAATCCCAGCATAGTGAGCGCGCCGCGGCACCGCCAAATCCCAAGTAGTCACCGTTTCCTAGCGGGCATCGAGCTGTGCCTGCAGGTGGGCGATCTGGCTCTGCAAGGTATTGATGCTACGGGTCATCTGCGCCCTGAACGCATCGAACTCGGCGGTACTCGCGGCGCTGGTTGCCGGACGGTTGTCGACTTGGCTGCGCAGCACCAGCAGATCCTGCTCGAGACGCTGCAGCGCCTGGCTGCCATCGCCACGTTTCTGCAGCGCCGAGACATCCTCGCGCAGCCCCGCCAGACCGGCCGTCAACTTGGCCTGCTGTTCCAGCTGACCCTGCAGTGCCGTTTGCGCGCTGGCCAGGGCATCGTCACGCTCGGCCAGGCGTTTGGTGCGCTCATCCAGCGTTTTCAGTTCGGCAGCGCGCGCCTGCTGTTCGCGCGCCAGCTCGAAAAGCCGTGCGTCCTGTTTCTCCAGGCGCCCGGCCTGTCCGCTCTGCTGGTCTTCGAGAGTGCGCTGCTGGCTGCTGAACAGCTGCTGCTGGGTGACCAGCTCCGCCACCTGGCGCTCCAGCTGCTTCAAGCGCAGCTTCAAGGCCTCGCTTTCGGTGGTCACGTTCGATTCGGTGGCCACCACCTGACCGCGGATATCGCTCAGCCGACCGGCTGCATCCTCGCTGACGCGGGCGAAGCTCTCTTGGGTGGCCACCAGCTGCGCTTCGAGCTGGATGATCTGCCGATGGGCCCACCAGGCCAAGCCGCCGAGTGCGATCAACAGCGCGAGCACCAATACCCAGAGCACCGCCCCGGCCACACCTCGGCGGCGCGCACGCACGCTGCTGCGCGCCTCGCGGGGCGGCTGCGGCAGCGGTTGCAGATCCGGCTCAGGATACGGCTCGTCATGCTCGCGCTTGGCGGTCAGGCTGGGGACGTTGTCTGGGTCGGCGTCGTACGCATCGTTACGCATGGGTTCCCACCGTGGAAAAAAGACCGGCGCAGTATAGCGACAAGGCGAGGCGCGAAAATGCACCACTTATGAGCAGGCGTGAGCCGAAAAAGCGCGAACTAGAGCCCGCCCGCATGACTGCGATAATCATCCGAGGCGCCAGGCGGCGCAGCCCACGGCAGCCGACGATACAGGCATCGATCTTGCAAATCGAGACCGCAGTTGCCGTCCGCCAGCCGTTTCGGATCGACGGCTCAGCGAAGGAGAAGCACAAGATGGAACTGAACAAAGCAATGCTCGACTGCATGCAACAACTCAAGCGCAAGCTGCGGGCCGAGCAGAATCTGGTCATCCGTCTGAGCGATGCCGACGTCATCACGCAGATGCTCGCCGCGTGCCTGAAATCCAACGACGACGAGACCCGTCAGCTGGGCCGCCAGCTAGCCGAATACAGCGTGCTGTGGCAGCACCCCAACCACGTGGAAAGCCCCTCTCCCGCCGCCGCGCCGACGGGCACGCCGAGCACCGATGGGCGCGTGCGGATCTATCGTGGCCAGCGGGTGTACGGCTGACCAGGCAGGCGCACACCCCCGGCCGCTGGCGGCGGGGGGAACGGCGCTCGCCACGCGCGGTCCACGCTTTGCTGCACACCACGCAACGCGCCGTCGAGGGGCGATTGCCCACAGCTCTGGCGCGTGGTTTTGCTGCAGGCCCGATGCTATGATCGAACGCTCGCGTGCCAGGAGCGGCAACGCTCCAGCCGCCTGTTCGGCCGCTGCCACGGCCAAGACTGCTCAAAGTCCACTCGCGCCCAAGCGAACCAGGGCCGGCGCCCGGAACCTCTCCGGCCCTGCCTGTCGACAGGTCGCTCCACCTTACGGCCTGTCTGCCTGGCGCAGGTACCACTAGAAAAAACAGCTGATCAGGAGAATACCCATGGCTTTCGAATTGCCGCCGCTGCCCTACGAGAAGAACGCCCTCGAGCCGCACATGTCTGCCGAGACCCTGGAGTACCACTACGGCAAGCATCACCAGACCTACGTCACCAACCTGAACAACCTGGTGCCGGGCACCGAGTTCGAAGGCAAGGATCTGGAAACCATCGTCAAGACCTCCAGCGGCGGCATCTTCAACAACGCGGCCCAGGTCTGGAACCACACCTTTTTCTGGAACTGCCTGGCACCGAACGCCGGCGGTCAGCCGACCGGTGAACTGGCCGACGCGATCAACGCCGCCTTCGGCTCCTTCGACAAGTTCAAGGAAGAGTTCACCAAGTGCGCCGTGACCACCTTCGGCTCCGGCTGGGCCTGGCTGGTGAAGAAAGCCGACGGCAGCCTGGGCCTGGTAAGCACCAGCAACGCGGCCACTCCGCTGACCACCGCCGACAAGCCGCTGCTGACCTGCGACGTGTGGGAGCACGCCTACTACATCGACTACCGCAACGCCCGTCCGAAGTTTGTCGAAGCGTTCTGGAACCTGGTCAACTGGGACTTCGTGGCGAAGAACTTCGCCGCCTGATCCCCGCCCCAGGGCTCTCGCTTGGAAAACGCCCGCGCCTTTGCGCGGGCGTTTTCATTCCACATAGGGCCTGGCACGCCGCGGCGCATCCACCGCCGTGCAAACGGCAACCGGTTGCAGCGGCCGGGCGAAGCTGGTAACAAGATGTGCACCCCGTCACAGCCTCCCTTTCCCCCATCCCACCCATGCGTTAAGGAACGACGTTGAGGCAAGTTTTCCAAAGTCGGCTGTCCTGGAAGCTGTTGCGCGCCGTGTTGCTGGCAACGCTGACGGTCGGCCTGATCCTGAGCCTCGTGCAGATCGTTTTCGACGCGCAGCAGACCCGCCAGCTGATCGAGGCCGATGCCCAGCGAATCCTGCGCATGACCCAGGGCCCGGCGACCCAGGCCATCTACAGCCTCGATCCGGAAATGGGCGAACAGGTAATGGAGGGGTTGTTTCAGCACGAGGCCATCCGCACCGCAGCCATCCTGCATCCGGGCGCGTCGACGCTGGCGCAGCGCAGTCGCCGCTTCAGCGAGCTGTCGACGCGCTGGCTCACCGATCCCATTCTCGGCCGCCAGCAGCACTTTCGCATCGAACTGGTCGGCCGCCCGCCGCATGCAGAGCATTACGGCGACCTGCTGATCACCCTGGATACCGCGACCTACGGCGAGGCGTTCGTGCGCAATTCGCTGGTGATCATTCTGGTGGGCATCGCCCGGGCCCTGACCCTGGGCCTGGTGCTCTATCTGGTCTACCAGTGGCTGCTGACCCGACCGCTCAAGCGCCTGGTCGACGATCTTGCGCAGATCGACCCCGACCATCCCGGCGACTACAAGCTGCCGCTGCCGCGCGGGCATGAAGACAACGAACTGGGCACCTGGGTAAGGACCGCCAACAGCCTGCTGGCGTCCATCGAGCGCAACCTGGTGCTGCGCCGCGAAGCGGAGAACAACCTGCAGCGGCTGGCGCAGTACGATCTTTTGACCGGGCTGCCCAACCGCCAGCAGCTGCAACAGCAACTGCAACCGCTGTTCGACGAGGCACGCCGTCATGGTCGCCACGTCGCGGTGCTGTGTATCGGCCTGGACGACTTCAAGGGCATCAACGAGCGCTTCAGCTACCTGTTCGGCGATCAGCTGCTGGTAGCGCTCGCCCAGCGCCTGCGCTCGCGCGCCGGCCAGCACAACGCGCTGGCCCGCCTGGGCGGCGATGCCTTCGCGCTGATCTGCTCCAACGTCGAGGAGCCGCACCAGGCTGCGGCGCTGGCCGATGCACTGCTCGAGGACTTCGAACTGCCGTTCGTGCTCAACAAGCGCAGCGTGCGCTTGCGCGCCACCATCGGCATCACGCTCTACCCCGACGACGACCAGGACGCCGAAAAGCTTCTGCAAAAGGCCGAGCAGACCATGACCCTGGCCAAGCAGCGCGCGCGCAGCCGCTACCAGTTCTACGTCGCCGACATCGACTGCAAGATTCGTCAGCGACGCGAACTGCAGGAACTCCTGACCATCGCCCTGCAGCGCCGCGAATTCGAGCTGGTCTATCAGCCGCAGGTGGATCTGGCCCAGCGGCGCATCGTCGGCGTCGAGGCGCTGCTGCGCTGGAACGTGCCCAAGCGCGGCTACATTCCGCCGGATCAGTTCGTGCCGCTAGCCGAGGAAAACGGCAGCATCATCGCCATCGGCGAGTGGGTGCTGGAAGAGGCCTGCCGCCAGCTGCGCGACTGGCGCGAGCAGGGGCTCGATGACTTGCGCATGGCGGTCAACCTGTCCACCGTACAGCTCTACCACGAATCAACCCCCTTGCTGATCAGCGACGTGCTGCAGCGTTATGCGCTGCCCCCCGAGTGCCTGGAGGTGGAAGTCACCGAAACCGTGCTGATGGATGACATCCTAAGCGCGGCGAAAATCCTGCATCGCATCCGCCAGTCCGGTGCGCTGATTGCCATCGACGACTTCGGCACCGGCTACTCCTCGCTGAGTTACCTGAAAAGCCTGCCGGTGGACAAGATCAAGATCGACCGCAGCTTCGTCAGCGACTTGAGCACCGACGAGGAAGACGCCAGCATCGTGCGCGCCGTGGTTCAGCTCGGCCATAGCCTGGGCATGCAGGTGATCGCCGAAGGCGTGGAAACCCGCGAGCAGGAAGCCTATCTAATCGCCCAGGGCTGTGACGAAGCCCAGGGCTACCTGTACGCCCGACCGCTGCCCGCCGCTGAACTCGCAGCGCTGGTGGGCGTCCAGAACGAGCAACTGCTCAGCGAACCGGTTGCCTAGAGCTTGCCCAGCAGCGACGCGGCCGCGACCAGTGCGCTGACCAGGCACAGCAACGCCGAGCCGATGCCCTTCCAGTAATAGCGCTGCACCAGTGCTTCCTCGCCGCGGGTCGAGAGCAGGAATGGACGGCCCTCCCCCGGCTTGACCAGGCGGTGCTGCACGGGCGCAAGGGCAGCCTGCCGCCGGCGATTCTGCACTTCCTGCTCGGCGGCAAGCTGCACGCCTTCCCACTCATCCAGGTCGAGCTGGCCGTTGCCATCGGCATCGAAGCGCTGCAACAGATTCGGGTAGTCCTGTTTCCATTCGCGGATGACCTGGCCCTTGCCGACTCCGGCATGGGCATCCCGACCGCCACCAACGCTGAGAAACTCGCCGAGCGCATACAAAGGATCACCCGGATGCAGGCGCTCCTCGGTGTAGCGATAGCGCCCGCTGGACATCAGCCGCCCGAGCAGGCTCTGCTGCGCCAGGCCCCGTGGATGACGTGCGCTGCCGGTCCAGACACGCCGATGCGCGGTGATGACTTCCGCGCCCTTCGGCTCGATCAGGCACTCGCCGGTCGCATCGCGCAGCCGTAGCGGCTGCTCGCTGCTGGCGCTCTCCAGCAGGTGCCAGCGCCCGCTCTTGCCGGAGCGGCGGTACTCCTCGATCCGGTAGTGCCACCAGAGGCAGCGCGATGCGGTCAGCGGCGCCTCCAACAGCGGCTGCCGCGGGTCCTCCTGCAGCACACCACACAGTTCGGTAAAACCCTGGGCGGCCGAACGGATCTTCGAGGTCGGCGTATCGGCCACATGGCGGGCCTTGGACCAGTTGTGCACGAACAACCAGGCTCCGTAGAGCGAGAAGGCCGAGGCGACCACCACGTGATCCCAGGGAATCGGTGCACTCACCCGAACAGCGCCTTGAGATCGACGTCAGCCTTTTCCGCCTCGGAAAACTGCAACAGCGTCGCTTCGCGGAAGTTGAACATCCGCGCCAAGATCACATCGGGGAACTGCTCGATGCGCACGTTGTTGAGATTCACCGCTTCGTTGTACAGCTCGCGGCGATCGGCGATGCCGCTTTCCAGCCCGCTGATGCGCAGCTGCAGGTGGTGGAAGCTGTCATTGGCCTTGAGCTCGGGGTAGTTCTCGGCCAGCGCGAACAACTGACCGAGGCCGGCGCGCAGCTGACTCTCGGCCTTGCCGAGGGCCGCGACATCGGCGCTCTCCCGCGCGCTGGACACGGCGCTGCGCGCCTGAATCACGCGTTCCAGCGTCGCGCCTTCGTATTCCATGTAGCGCCGGCAGGTTTCCACCAGCTTGGGCAACTCCTCATGGCGCTGGCGCAGCAGCACATCGATATTGGCCCAGGCCTTGCTGACCCCGTGCTTGAGCCGCACCAGGCCGTTGTAGAGCATCACCGCGTAGGCTGCGAGCAGCCCCACCACCACTACGAACGCTACCCATCGCAGTTCCATCAGCCCTGCTCCCTGTGCCGGTTATCGAGCCGGCAGTGTAGCGAGCGACCGATGCCGTGGGGAGAGGACGGCGCTCACGCCCACCCTTTGCAAAAATGCAAATCTTTCGCATTATTCAGGCTTGGTCCGACAAACGGACCGCTCGCCTACCTCACGCAGAAGGATTCCGCCATGCGCCGTACCCCTTACTGGGCCTCCGCCAGCCTGCTGGCCATCGCTATTTCGCTCGCCGGCTGCGGCGACGACAAGTCCAACAGCACCGCCCAGCAAGCCAGTGCACCGGCCGTCGCCGCCAGCCAGCCGCAGAGCGGGGCCGTCGAGCAGGCCGAGGCGCAGGCGGTGGTCAACCACTATGCCGACCTCGCCCTGGCAGCCTTCAGCGACGCCCACAGCGCCGCGCTGACCCTGCAGCAGGCCATCGAAACCTTCCTTGCCGAGCCCTCCGCCGACACCCTCAAAGCCGCGCGCGAGGCCTGGGTCGCCGCCCGCGTGCCCTACATGCAGACCGAAGTGTTCCGCTTCGGCAACCCGGTGGTGGACGAGTGGGAAGGTCAGGTCAACGCCTGGCCGCTGGACGAAGGCCTGATCGACTACGTGGCCGACGAATACGACCATGCGCTGGGCAACCCCGGCGCTACCGCCAACATCATCGCCAACCAGACGATCCAGGTCGGTGAAGATCAGATCGACGTCAGCCAGATCACCCCCGAGCTGTTGGCCGAGCTGAACGAACTGGCGGGCTCCGAAGCCAACGTCGCCACCGGCTATCACGCCATCGAGTTCTTGCTCTGGGGCCAGGATCTGAACGGCACCGGCCCGGGTGCCGGCGACCGTCCGTATACCGACTACCTGCAAGGCGATGCCTGCACCGGTGGCAACTGTGATCGCCGCAGCACCTACCTGCGCGCGGCCACCGAGCTGCTGGTCAGCGACCTGGCCGCCATGGTCGAGGAGTGGAAGCCCGAGGTCGCCGACAACTACCGCGCCACGCTGGTGGCCGAACCGGCGGACAACGGCCTGCGCAAGATGCTGTTCGGCATGGGCAGCCTGTCGCTGGGCGAGCTGGCGGGCGAGCGCATGAAGGTCGCGCTGGAAGCCAACTCCACCGAAGACGAGCATGATTGCTTCAGCGACAACACGCACAACTCGCACTTCTACAACGCCAAGGGCATCCGCAACGTCTACCTCGGCGAATACCGCCGCATCGACGGCTCCACCCTGAGCGGTCCGAGCCTGTCTGCGCTGGTCGCCAAGAGCGCCCCGCAGCTCGACGGCGAACTCAAGGCCAAGCTCGAAGTGACCGAGGCCCGCCTGCAGGCACTGGTGGACAGCGCCAACAACGGCCAGGCCTTCGACCAGCTGATCGCCGCAGACAACGCCGAGGGCCAGGCTCTGGTACGCGAAGCCATCGCCGCGCTGGTCGCCCAAACCGCCTCGATCGAAGCGGCGGCACGTGCGCTGGGCATCACCGAGCTGAACCCCGACACCGCCGACCACACGTTCTAAGCCGGGTGCGGCGTGATGCCGCGCCTTGCCGCCGCGGGCCCGAACCCCAGCAATTGCTGGGGCTTCGGGCCCGCCGGCAGACACCTCAATAATGAAAACCAGTCTTATTTACGGCGACACATCTGGTAAACTTTGTCCGTCCCACGGATAGGTGAGCCCCGATGCCCGTACGCCCCGTCCCGCTGCTAAGCGTGCTGCTGCTGTTCGGCGCGCTGCACACCCCTGCGCTGGCAGCCAACGAGCCCGGCGAAGCCTTTTCCGGGGGCAAGGCAACCGTTCGCCAAGCCGACGCCAATGCCTATTCGATGCCATCGGCAAACCTTTCGCCGTCCCGCCGGCTGGACTTCTCGGTGGGCAACAGCTTCTTTCGCAACCCCTGGGTGATCGCCCCCGCCAGCACCACCGCCCGCGACGGCCTGGGCCCGCTGTTCAATACCAACGCCTGCCAGAACTGCCACATCAAGGACGGCCGCGGCCATCCGCCGGGCGCCTTCACCGACAACGCGGTGTCCTCGCTGCTGCGTCTGTCGATTCCGTCCGACGCAAGCGATGCCGGACGGCTCAAGCGCCAAGGCCTGGTACCCGAGCCCACCTATGGCGGCCAACTGCAGGACATGGCGATTCCCGGCACCACAGCCGAGGCGCGCCTGCGGGTGGACTACCAGACGCATACGGTGCAATTCACCGACGGCTACACCGTCGAGTTGCGCAAGCCGCGTATCCAGCTCGATCAGCTCGCCTACGGACCGCTGCACCCGGACACCCAGTTCTCGCTGCGCGTGGCGCCGATGA
The DNA here is from genome assembly GCA_030602315.1 of Pseudomonadaceae bacterium. Taxonomy (GTDB): domain Bacteria; phylum Pseudomonadota; class Gammaproteobacteria; order Pseudomonadales; family Pseudomonadaceae; genus Azomonas. The sequence goes on from JAUVZY010000009.1 coordinate 61,079, forward strand.
TGATCGGCCTGGGCCTGCTCGAAGCGATCGCCGACGCCGACCTGCTGGCCGCCGAGGACCCCGAAGACGCCGACGGCGACGGCATCTCCGGTCGCGCCAACCGCGTCTTCGACCACGCCAGCGGCACCGAGGCGATCGGCCGTTTCGGCTGGAAGGCCGGCCAGCCGACGCTCAACCAGCAGAACGCCGACGCCTTCTTCAACGACATGGGGCTGTCCACCAGCCTGTTTCGCGGCACCAGCTGCACCGCCGCCCAGGCCGACTGCCGGAAGCTGCCCGCTGGCGGTGATCCGGAGGTCAGCGACCACATCCTGGCGCAGGTGCTGTTCTACACCCGCAACCTCGCCGTGCCCGCCCGCCGCCACCTCGATGATCCGAAGGTGCAAGCCGGCCAGGCGCTGTTCAACCAGGCCGGCTGCGCGAGCTGCCACACGCCGAAATTCGTCACCCGGGCCGACGCCGCCGAGCCGGAGCTGGCCAGTCAGACCATCCGCCCCTACACCGACCTGTTGCTCCACGACATGGGGCCGGGCCTTGCCGACGGCCGCCCCGAGTTCCAGGCCAGCGGCAGCGAGTGGCGCACGCCGCCGCTGTGGGGCATCGGCCTGACGCGCACGGTCAGCGGCCACACCTTCTTCTTGCATGACGGGCGGGCGCGCTCGCTGCTCGAGGCCGTGCTTTGGCATGGCGGCGAGGCCGAGGCGGCCCAGCAGCGCGTACTGCGCTTCAACCAGAGCCAGCGCGAAGCCCTGCTGGCGTTTCTCGAATCCCTTTGAACCGACGGGTCGACCCCCCCTTTGGAGGCACCATGCGTTGCCGTTTTTCCCCTCGCCTGCTCGGCCTGATCGGCCTGACCGCGCTATCGATCAGTGCCTGCGCACCGAAGGACCCGATGGCCGATGTCACTGCGGCCCTGGCACGCGACGTCCTGCTGCCCGCACACCAACAGTGGCTGACGCAGGACCGTGAGCTGCTGGCCAGTGCGCAAGCCTTCTGTGCCGGCGAGCAGTCGCTGGATCAGGCCCGCGCCAGCTATCTGCAGGCGCACCGCGCCTGGGCGCATCTGCAGCCCCTGGCACTCGGCCCGCTCGGCGAAGGCAACCTGGCCTGGCAGGTGCAGTTCTGGCCGGACAAGAAGAACCTGGTCGCCCGCCAGGTCAACGCCCTGCTCAAGCAGCATCCGCAGCCGACCCTTGCCCAGGTCGAGTCCGCCAGCGTGGTGGTGCAGGGGCTGACCGCCTACGAGTACCTATTGTTCGACGCGAGCGTCAACCTGAACGATGCCGCCGGCCGCGAGCGCTATTGCCCGCTGCTGACCGCCATCGGCGAGCATCAGCAGAGCCTCGCCCAGCGCGTGGTCGAGCAGTGGCAAGCGCAGGACGGCATGGCGGCGCAGCTCGCCAAGCAGCCCAACGACCGCTACGCCGACGCCAGCGAGGCGCTGGGCGACATCCTGCGGGTGCAGATCACCGCGCTCGATGGCCTGAAGAAAAAGCTCGGCGCACCGCTGGGCCGCCCCGGCCAGGGCGTCGCGCAGCCCTACCAGGCCGAGGCCTGGCGCAGCGGGGCGACGCTTGCCAGCGTGGCCGCCACCATCGAGGGCGCCGAGCGGATCTGGCAAGGCCAGGCTGGCAAGGGCGTGCGCAGCCTGCTCGGCAGCCAGCACGCCGAGCTCGCCCGCCGCCTGGACGCCGCCTACGCCGAGGTGCGCCAGCAGCTCGACGCCCTGCCCGGGCCGATCGCCGACCAGCTGGCCGACCCGGCCGGGCGCCAGCGTCTCGATGCGCTTTATGGCCAGCTCGACAACCTGCATCGCCTGCACCAGAGCGAGCTGGCCGCCGCGCTGAACATCCAGATCGGCTTCAACGCCCACGACGGTGACTGATATGCAGCGCCGCGCCTTCCTGGCCGCCGGCGGCGTTTTGCTGGCGGCCGCGGCCGTCGGCGGCTGGACCCTTGGTCGCTCCAACGGTGCGCCGCTGCTGCTGTCGGCCCGCGATGATGGCCAGGGCCGGCATTACGCGGTGGGCTACCGGCTGGACGGCCAGCAGGTCTTCGCCACCCTGGTCAAGGAGCGCTGCCACGACATCTACGCGCACCCCACGTTGCCGCTGGTGGTCTTCGTCGGCCGCCGGCCGAGCCGCGAAAGCTATCTGCTCGACAGCCGCGATGGCCGCCTGCTGCAGGTGCTCGCCTCGCCGCCCGACCGGCACTTCTACGGGCATGGCGTGTTCCATCGCAGCGGCGAGTGGTTCTATGCCACCGAGAACGATACCCGCGACCCCGGCCGCGGCGTGATCGGCGTCTACCGGGTCCACGCGCAGCACCTCGAGCGGGTCGGCGAACGCTCGAGCTATGGCATCGGGCCGCATCAGCTGCTCTGGATGCCCGATGGTGAAACCCTGGTGGTCGCCAACGGCGGCATCCGCACCGAGGCCGACAGCCGCGAGGCACGCAACCTCGAGCACATGGAGCCCAGCCTGGTGTTGCTGCATCGCGACGGCACGCTGGTGAGCAAGGAACAGTTGCCCGAGCAGATGAACAGCGTGCGCCATCTGGCGGTGGCGGCGGACGGCACCATCGTCTCCGGCCAGCAGTACGAGGGCGACCCGACGCACCGGGTGCCCTTGCTGGCGATCAAGCGCCCCGGTCAGCCGTTCGAGCCGTTCCCGGTGGACGAAGCGCAGCGCGCGATGATGAACCAGTACACCGCCAGCCTGGCGATCCACGACGAGCTGCGCCTGCTGGCGCTTACCGCGCCGCGTGGCAATCGGCTACTGATCTGGGAGCTGGATAGCGCCAGGCTGCGCCTGGATGTACCGCTGCCCGACTGCGCCGGTGTCGGCGCGGTGGCCCAAGGCTTTGTAGTCACCTCCGGGCAGGGACGCTGCCGGCTGGTCGACTGCCGCCAGCGGCAGATCCGCCTCGAATCGCTGAGCCTGCCGGCCGGCCTGTGGGACAACCACCTTCGGCTGGCCTGAGTGCGCTAACCGCCCAGCTGCTGCAGCACGCCCATCATCAGCAGGATCTGCTCGAGGCTTGGCTGGGCAGGCGGTGTCAGCCGGCGCGGCGCCTGCAGCATCTCGCCCGTGCGCAGCAAGCTTTGCGCCGCGGGCCGCTCGGGCGCACGTCCGGGGTGACTGAACGAAGACAACAGGGCGGCGGCGCCGAGCACCGCGACCGCCCGCCGCCAGGACAACCGGCGCCGAATCATCGTGGCACTGCCCCGCGATGGCACCGACAGCCACCCTGCCGGGCCATTCTGCGCAGCGGACGGGTGATCGAATCAAGACAGCGTGACACGGGCCGACTCCAGTTCCCGGGAACAGACCGCGATCCTCGCGCCCGGCATGTGATGGGCGCGTCAAGCCTTCGTCAAAAAAGTGTCAAACCGCCAGCCGCTGCAGGCAGACCTCGAAACGGCAGCCGTGCGGTTCGGCTGGCAACAGGCGGATGGTCCAGCCCTGGTGCGCACAAATGCGCTGCACCAGCGACAGCCCGAGGCCCAACCCATCGCCCCGCTCCGGCGCCCCGCGCACGAAGGGCTCAAACACCATTTCGCGCAGCGATTCGGGGATACCCGCGCCGCTGTCTTCCACACAGAAGCCCTGCTCGCTGAGCGTCACCCGCACATGCCCGGCTTCACTGTAGTGCCAGGCATTGCGCAGCAGGTTACCCAGCACCGCGCGCAAGAAGGGCGCGTTGTAGCGGGTAGCCGCGGAGCAGCCAGCGTCATACTCGAGCACCAGCCCCTTGGCCTCGATCGGCTCGCGCCACTGCTGCACCAGCTCGTCGGCCACCTCCTTGAGCGTCGCCTCCGGCGCCAGGCTCGGCAGCCCCGACTCGGCGCGGGCAAGCTGGAGGAAGGTCTGCACCAGATCGCGCATGTCGGCACAGGCACGCGCCATGCGCTGCACCTGCTTGCGCGCACGCGCGTCCAGCGTGGGGCTTTCCATCAGCAGCTCGCAGGAGGTCGCCAGCACCATCAGCGGCGTGCGCAATTCGTGGCTGACGTCACTGGTGAACAGCTGTTCGCGCTTGAGCGCCTCGCGCAGCTGGCTCAGGGTCTGGTCGAACGCGGCCGCCAGCTCGCCCACCTCGTCCGGTGCATAATCGGGCGCCAGTGGCGGCGCCAGGGCGAGCAGCTGGTCACGGTGGCGAACCTGTCGCGCCAGCCGAACCACCGGAGAAAGCACCGTGCGCGCCAGCAGCCAGCCGAGCAGCCCCGCCGTCAGCAGGCTGAGCAAGAAGCCGACGATGACCACGATGTACATGAGCCGCTCGCGGCGCTCGAAATCGCTCTGGTCCTGCAGCAGCACATAGCGGCGGTCGTCCACCTGTCGCACCATGGCATGGTAGGACGCGTCGCCGCGAAACACCTGATGAAAGCCTTCGGTCAGCGACTGCAGATCCGCCGGCAGCGCGAACTCCTCCGGCCCATCGTTGAAATAGAACAGCTGGTTGGCCTGCGGTTGCGGCCGCCAATCGTCCATGCTTTCCATCAGCAGCAAACGATCCAGATCGCCGCCCAGTTCGGCGGACAGCAGGCGCTCCTCGACGAACTGCACGGTAAGCACGGTGCCCATGGCGAAGGCACCGGCCACCAGCAGAGTCATCAGCACGAAGGCGATGACGATGCGCTGGGCCAGGCTCGGCCTACTCAGCATCGTCACTCTCCGCCAGGCGATAGCCCAGGCCGTGCACGGTGTGCAGCAACGGCCGGCCGAAGGGTTTGTCGATCACCTGACGCAACTGGTGCACATGGCTACGCAGACTGTCGCTATCGGGGCAGTCATCGCCCCACAGGGCATCCTCCAGCGCCTCACGCCGCACCAGGTGCGGGCTCTTCTGCATCAGCACCGCCAACAGCTTCAGCCCGATCGGGTTGAGCCGCAGCGGCTTGCCGGCGCGACTGACTTCCAGGGTATCGAGGTCGTAGGCGAGATCGGCGACCTTCAGCTCGCGTCGACCGCCGCCCAGCGCGCGACGTGTCACGGCATCGATCCGCGCAGCCAGTTCGGACAGCGCAAAGGGCTTGACCAGATAGTCGTCGGCACCGGAACGAAAGCCCTGCAGGCGGTCATCCAGCGCGTCACGGGCGGTGAGCATGATCACCGGGGTGTCCTTGCGCGCCTCTTCGCGCAGGCGCTGGCACAGGCTGTAGCCGTCCAGGCCGGGCAACATCACGTCCAGCACGATCAGGTCGTAATCGTTGCTGGCTGCCAGGTGCAGCCCGCTCAGGCCGTCCTGCGCGCAGTCGACCGCATAGCCCTTGAGTTCCAGGTAATCGACGAGGTTGGCCAGGATGTCCCGGTTGTCCTCCACCAGCAAGATACGCATGGCATGGTCCTTCTGACCCCCCGGTACCGCTTGCGAATAAGCCGAAAGAACCGGTGGCATTGACGTTTTTTTCACAATCGCTTCACGCGGCGTTTACGCCCCGGCTGCGAATATTTGTTCAACGCTTGGCAAGCCGGAGCCTGTAACCGGACTGCGCTGCGTGCTGTGACGTTGGAATCATTACCCCTGTACGCTCCCTAGGCCGCCTTGTGCGGCCTTTTTTTTCGCCGCGACTTTTCCCTGGCCCATGAAAAAGCCCCGCACGGGGCGGGGCTTTTCCTCAAGCGGCGGGGGACAGCTTACATCATGCCGCCCATGCCACCCATGCCGCCCATGTCCGGCATGCCGGCGGCCGGCTTGTCTTCCGGCAGCTCGCCAACCATGGCTTCGGTGGTGATCATCAGACCGCCGATGGAAGCCGCAGCCTGCAGGGCCGAACGGGTGACCTTGGCCGGATCGAGAATACCCATCTCGATCATGTCGCCGTACTCGTCGGTCGCGGCGTTGAAGCCGTAGTTGCCCGAGCCTTGCTTGACCTTGTCGACCACCACGCTCGGCTCGCCGCCGGCGTTGGCGACGATCTGGCGCAGCGGCGCTTCGACGGCGCGACGCAGCAGGGCGATACCGACGTTCTGGTCTTCGTTGATGCCGGTCAGGCCTTCGATGGCCAGCAGCGCGCGCACCAGGGCCACACCACCGCCAGGCACCACGCCTTCTTCAACGGCCGCACGGGTCGCGTGCAGGGCGTCTTCGACGCGGGCCTTCTTCTCTTTCATCTCGACTTCGGTGCCGGCACCGACCTTGATCACGGCAACGCCACCGGCCAGCTTGGCCAGACGCTCCTGCAGCTTCTCCTTGTCGTAGTCCGACGAGGTCTCTTCGATCTGCTTGCGGATCTGCGCCACGCGGGCTTCGATGTCGCCCTGAGCGCCGGCGCCGTCGATGATGGTGGTGTTTTCCTTGTTCAGCACGACGCGCTTGGCGTTACCCAGGTGCTCCAGGGTAGTGGTTTCCAGGCTCAGGCCGACTTCCTCGGAGATCACGGTGCCGCCGGTCAGGATGGCGATGTCCTGCAGCATGGCCTTGCGGCGATCGCCGAAGCCCGGCGCCTTGACCGCAGCGACCTTGACGATGCCGCGCATGTTGTTGACCACCAGGGTGGCCAGCGCTTCGCCTTCCACGTCTTCGGCGACGATCAGCAGCGGACGGCCGGACTTGGCCACGCCTTCGAGCACCGGCAGCAGTTCGCGGATGTTGGAGATCTTCTTGTCGACCAACAGCAGCAGCGGGTTGTCCAGCTCGGCCACCATGGTGTCCGGCTTGTTGATGAAGTAGGGCGACAGGTAGCCGCGGTCGAACTGCATGCCTTCGACGACCGACAGCTCGTTCTCCAGGCCCGAGCCTTCTTCAACGGTGATGACGCCTTCCTTGCCGACCTTCTCCATCGCTTCGGCGATGATCTGGCCGATGGACTCGTCGGAGTTGGCGGAGATGGTGCCGACCTGGGCGATGGCGCGGCTGTCGGCGCACGGCTTGGCCTGCTCCTTGAGCTGGGCAACGATGGCGGCGGTGGCCTTGTCGATGCCGCGCTTGAGGTCCATCGGGTTCATGCCGGCGGCAACGGCCTTCAGGCCTTCGTTGACGATGGCCTGGGCCAGCACGGTGGCGGTGGTGGTGCCGTCACCGGCCGCGTCGTTGGCCTTGGACGCAACGTCCTTGACCAGCTGGGCGCCCATGTTCTCGAAGCGATCCTTCAGCTCGATTTCCTTGGCGACGGAGACGCCGTCCTTGGTGATGGTCGGAGCGCCGAAGCTCTTTTCCAGCACCACGTTGCGGCCTTTCGGGCCGAGGGTGGCCTTGACCGCGTCAGCCAGGACGTTCACGCCCACCAGCATCTTCTTGCGCGCGGCGTCACCAAACTTGACTTCTTTAGCTGCCATTTGATCGTTCCTCAATCTTGTCGGTTAGTCGGAGATGGGCCGGAATCAGGCTTCGATGACGGCGAGGATTTCGTTCTCGCCCATGACCAGCAGGTCTTCACCGTCGACCTTCACGGTGTTGCTGCCGGAGTACGGGCCAAATACCACTTGATCACCGACCTTGACGGCCAGCGGACGCACTTCGCCGTTGTCCAGCACGCGACCAGTGCCGACAGCGACGACTTCGCCACGGTTCGGCTTTTCGGCAGCGGAACCCGGCAGCACGATGCCGCCTGCGGTCTTGGTTTCTTCTTCGCTGCGACGAATCACGACGCGGTCATGCAGAGGACGAAGCTTCATTGTCGATCTCTCCTAACAGGGTTGTTCCATCCCGGTGCGACTGGCACCGGTGGGGTTGGCGTTTCCGGCGAGTGCCGGGGGCGAGCCGCTTGCGCGTCTCGCCAGAGACGGACTGTCTACGCGACAGTAACCTTGCGGTGACCGCTAGATGTGGCCGGCAAAAGGGATTTCAAGGGCATGCCGCGAATTTTTTTTGTCGGCCTTAGAACAAAAAGCCGGCCTGTCCTCCAGGACAGGCCGGCTCGCAAGAGACCGGTCAGCGGTCGCGCCGTTCCCACTCCCCTTCGATGACGTTGGGTCGCTGGGGCGCCCCGCCGGGCGGCGGATTGCTGTTCTGATAGAAGGTACGCTGGCGCTCGACCCGCGCCTCCAGCCGGCGCTGCAGCAGGCCGAACATCAACCGCCGGGCCGGCGGGAACAGCACCAGCAGCGCCAGGACATCACTGATGAAGCCAGGCAGGATGAACAGGCCGCCGGCGAACGCCATCATCAGCCCGTCGAGCATGACCCGGTCCGGCAATTCGCCGCGGGCAATGCGCTCGCGGACCCGCCAGGCGGTGGCAAAACCGGCCAGGCGCATCAGCAGCACGCCCACCACGCCGGCCAGCACCAGCAGAAACAGCGTGGCCAGCACGCCGATCGAGCCGCCCACGCGAATCAGCAGGGCCAGCTCGGCAATCGGAAAGAGCAGAAAAACCAGTAGAAAGATACGCATCATCACCCCAGGGCAAAAGAACCGGCTTGCGCTAAGTGCACGGTGACGCCGGCCACCTGCGATTGCAAGCGCGCCGGCGCCAAGCCCCTGTAACCGGATGCGTGAGGCGGGCTTACCAACCGATGCCGAAACCGACGTGATAACTGGTTTCATCAAGCTCGCCCTCGGCGCCTGACACCACGTCCTTCTCGGCACGCATGTTCAGCGAGGCCCAGTCGGTCACCTTGTAGCGCAGGCCGGCGGCCGCGGCGAGGGTGTAGTCGGCGATGTTGGACAATGGCTTGCCGACCTCGCCGTTGCTGAACAGTTCGAACGACTTGCCCAGCAGGTAGCGGTTGTAGTCCCAGCGCAGGGTCACCTGCTGGAAGCTGTTGCTCGTGCCGGTGTCGAATTCGTAGGTGCTGTGGTTGAGCAGCGTGGCGAGCGAGAAGGCGCCTAGCTCGTTGTCCCAGAACTGGTAACCGGGGCCGGTACCGATGCTGCGCTGGCGGCGCACTTCTTCGATGGTGTCGCGCCGATAGCTCAGACGGTTCTGCCAGAACCACTGATCATCGATGAAGCGGTCGATGGCGTACTCTGCATTCCAGTTGTTGGTCACCGTCTGGCCGTTAGTGTAGGCCCGGTTGTAGCCGCCCTTGGCGTTGTGGCGCCACTGGCCGTGAGAGGCCTGGGTGTTGACCCGCACCTTGTAGTCGTCGGTGTCCGCCTCTCCGCGCTTGTAGTTGAGTCCCAGATCGACGTTACCCTTGAAGCGCAGGTCTTCGACGAAGGGCTTGGGTGCGATGATCTGCGAAATGGCTTCCAGCGGCTCGACGCGGCTTTGCTCGCCCTGCACCAGGGTTACCTGCCCCTGCTCGGCCGGACGCAGCCAGTAACCGACCGATTTGTCCCTTTCGCCATTGCGGATCAGCAGTTGCCGATCGGTTTCAAGCGTTGCCACCTCGCTCCATTTGAGCTGGATGTCGCCGCCGTAGCGGGTCTCGATCACCAGTTTGCCGCGTTCGAGCAGCACTACGCGGCCGGTGAGTCGGTCGCCGTTTTTCATCCACACGGTATCGGCCACAGCCGCACCGGCGCCGCCCGCAAGGGCCAGACAAAGCAGAGTTCGGGAAAACATGGGAAATGCAGACGCCCAGTCAAAAAAATTGAGCCGGGCATTATCCGGACGAGCGCCAGCCAGACAAGACGAAACGGCTGGACGGTCGGCCGAGGCACGCTGCCAGGCTCTGTATCTGGTGCTGGCGCAGATACCGCCCGGCAAGGTGGTCAGCTATGGCCAGCTCGCCGAACTGGCGGGGCTCGGCCGCGCAGCGCGCTGGGTCGGCCGGCAACTGTCGCGCCTGCCGGTCGACACCCAGCTGCCCTGGCACCGGGTAGTGGCCGCCAACGGGCGGCTTAGCCTGAGCGCCGATTCGCCGGCCGGAAGCTGCCAGCGAGAGCGTTTGCGACAGGAGGGATTACTACTGGTCGCCGATCGGGTGGATATGCGCCGCCATCGCTGGCAATCGGCCGAGCGCTGCGGTTAGAGTGCAGCCTTCGTTCGCCTCCCTCGCTGTTTTCCCTATGTCCGTTCGTTCCTGGCGTGAAGCACTGGGCGCCTATTCCAGCCCTGCGTCTCTGGCACTGTTGCTCCTGGGCTTCGCTGCCGGCCTGCCGGCCGTGCTGGTGTTCTCGACCTTGTCGGTCTGGTTGCGCGAGGCTGGCGTGTCCCGCGAGACGATCGGCTTCGCCAGCCTGATCGGCCTCGCCTATGCCTTCAAATGGGTATGGTCGCCACTGCTCGATCAGTGGCGGCTGCCGCTGCTCGGCCGGCTCGGCCGGCGCCGCTCCTGGCTGGCGCTGTCCCAGCTGGCGATCGCCACGGGCCTGCTGGGCATGGCCGTGTTCAACCCTCAGACGCACCTGGCCTGGCTGATCGGCATGGCGGTACTGGTGGCCTTCGCGTCCGCCACCCAGGACATCGCCCTGGATGCCTACCGCCTGGAGATCGCCGAAAACAACCACCAGGCCGCCCTGGCCGCCTGCTACACCACCGGCTATCGCGTCGCCATGCTACTGGCCAGCGCCGGCGCGCTGTTCGTCGCCGAAGGGTTAGGCTCGGTCAGCGGCAACTACCTGCACAGCGCCTGGGCCGGCACCTACGTACTGTTCGCCGCGCTGATGATTCCCGGCCTGCTGACCACCCTGTGGATGCGTGAGCCGGCGGTCCCGCTGCAGACCCAGCAGGCCGCCGCCCGCTACGGACTGACCCACCAGCTGGTCTCGGTGCTGGTGCTGATCATCCTGCTGATCTCGGTGCCGGCGATGTTCACCCAGTTCTACCGCAGCGACGTGCACGGCGTGCTGCTGAGCTCGGTGACACTGATGGACCTGTTCGTCGAGGACCGCGCCTTCCTGCGGGCCCTCCTCTATACCATCCTCACCGTGCTCTGCCTGTCTTCGCTCGGCCGCCGCGGCCTGGCGCCGGTGCTCACCCCGATCACCGATTTCGTCCATCGCTACCGCTGGCAGGCGCTGATTCTGCTCGGCCTGATCGCCACCTACCGCATGTCGGACACCGTGATGGGCGTGATGGCCAACGTGTTCTATGTCGACCTTGGCTTTTCCAAGGACGAAATCGCCAGCGTCAGCAAGCTGTTCGGCCTGGTGATGACCCTGCTCGGCGCCGGCGTGGGCGGCCTTTTGATCGTGCGCTTCGGGATCATGCCGATCCTGTTCATCGGCGGCCTGGCGTCGGCCTCGACCAACCTGCTGTTTGCCGTGCTGTCGGGGATGGGACCGAACCTGCACATGCTGGTGGTGACCATCTCGGTGGACAACTTCAGCGGCGGCCTGGCCACTGCGGCGTTCATCGCCTACCTGTCGAGCCTGACCAACCTGCAGTTCTCCGCTACCCAGTACGCGCTGCTGAGCTCGATCATGCTGCTGCTGCCGCGCTTGATCGGCGGTTACTCCGGGGTGATGGTGGAAAAGCTCGGCTACAACCAGTTCTTCCTGGTCACCGCCCTGATCGGCATTCCGACGCTGATTCTGATCGGCCTGCAGTGGGGCCGAGGCCGCGCGGAGCCCAGCCCCGGCGCCGCCGCCGAGCCACCGACCAACAGCTGAACGCCCCGGCGATGGCCGGGGGCAGAGCCAGTCACTCCTCACTGCGCTGCAGATGCACCACTCGCTGCGGGAAGGGAATCTCGACTCCAGCGGCCGTCAGCTCATGCTTGGCTCGCTCAAGGAAGGCAAAGGTCACCGGCCAGAGGTCGGCGTTGGCCACCCAGACCCGCAACGCCAGGTTCACCGAACTCTCAGCCAATGCGGTGACCACCACCACCGGCGCCGGCTCGGCCAACACTCGCGGGTCTTCGGCGATCGCCAACAGCACCTCGCGGGCGCGCTGGATATCGCTGCGATAACTGATGCCCACGGCAATCTCGGCACGGCGTGCCGGCTCGCGGGAGAAGTTGGTGATATTGCCGTTGGACAGACTGCCGTTGGGCATCACCACCAGCTTGCCGTCCGGCATGCGCAGGGTGGTGTGAAAGATCTGGATGCTCTGCACGGTGCCGGCCACACCCTGCGCCTCGATGAACTCACCGACCCGAAACGGGCGGAACGTCAGAATCAGCACCCCTCCGGCGAAATTGGACAGGCTGCCCTGCAGCGCCAGGCCGATGGCCAGGCCCGCCGCGCCGATCATGGCGATGAACGAGGTGGTTTCCACGCCGATCATCGAGGCGACGCTGATCAGCAGCAGTACCTTGAGCACCACGCCGGCGACGCTGCCGATGAAGCCATGCAGACTCGGGTCCACCTGGCGGCGACTGAGCATCTCCGCCACCTTGCGCATCAGCAGGCTGATCAGCCACCAGCCTAGCGCGAAGGTGATCAGCGCCAGCAATAACTGCGCGCCGTACTGCATGGCCAGCGGCAACCAGGCTTCGGAAGCGCGCACCAGGTAGTTGATGTCCAGTTCCATGCGCCTACTCCTTCAGGGCAAAGGCCGGAGGGTTACGCCTGGCCTGGCGGGCCGACGGCGTCCTCCGGCAGGCTGACGGCCAGCCGGCCGCGCACCGTGGGTCAGTCGCGGAAGTTGTTGAACTGCAGCGGCATGCCGAAGTTTTCCGCGCGCAACACGGCGATCGCTTCCTGCAGGTCGTCGCGCTTCTTGCCAGTCACCCGCACCTGCTCGCCCTGGATCGCAGCCTGGACCTTGAGCTTGGTGTCCTTGATGTGCGCGACGATCTTCTTCGCCAGGTCCTTGTCGATGCCCTCGCGCAGCACCACTTCCTGCTTGACCACCTTGCCGGACGGATACGGGTCCTTGTACTCGAGGCACTGGATGTCGACCTTGCGCTTGACCATGCTGCCGCGCAGGATGTCGAGCATCTGCTCGAGCATGAAGTCGGCCTCGGCCGTCAGGTTGATGGTCAGATCCTTCAGCTCCAGGCTGCATTTGCCGCGCAGATCGTAGCGACGATCGACTTCCTTGGCGGCATTCTCCACGGCGTTGGTGACTTCGTGCTTGTCCAGTTCGGACACCACGTCAAACGAAGGCATGGGCTCTCTCCAGAATGATTGGCGCAAGATGCCGACTAGTCGGCTGCGCCTGCTTGACGATTCAAAGGCCCGCTCATTATAACCACTCCACCCCACCCCTCCGCTTGCCGGGCGGTCATACAGAGCAGTCATGCCGAACCCCGACCTCAGCATCCTCGTCGTGGACGATGCCAAGTTTTCCAGCACCATGATCGGTCGCACCCTGGCCAACGCCGGCTATCGCGACATCCGCTATGCCACCAGCGCGCTGGATGCCCTGGCCCAACTCGAGCAGCGTCCGGCCAACGTGGTGCTGGCCGACTGGATGATGCCGGAGGTGGACGGCCTGGAACTCACCGCCCGCATTCGCCAGCAGGACGAACTGCACGAGAACTACAGCTACGTCATCCTGCTCACCGGCCATGAGGGCGAGCGCGCCCTGGCACATGCCTTCGATCAGGGCGTCGACGACTTCATCAGCAAGGGCGTGATGAACGAGCAACTGGTGCCACGGGTGTTCGCCGCCGACCGCCTGTGCGGCACGCTGCAACGCCTGCTGCAGGAGAAGCGCCGCCTCACCGCCAGCCTGTCCGACCTCGAGCAGCGCATGCTGGTCGATCCGCTGACCGGCCTGGGCAACCTGCGCCATCTCGAACAGAAGCTGGCCGACAGCCTGCGTCATGTACAAACCCGCGACAGCGCGCTGTGCTACCTGCTGATCGGCATCCAGCAGGTTGACTCCCTGCGCAGCGAGCAGGGCGAGGCCGCCTTCCAGGAAATCCAGCGCGCCATCGCCCGCCGCCTGCAGCAGACGGTGCGGCCGATGGATATGCTGTTTCGCCTCGACGAGAGCCATTTCGCCCTGCTGGTGCTGCTCAACGAACTCACCGATGCCACGCCGACCTCGTTCCGCCGTCTGCATGACTGCCTGAACCTCAAGGCGTTCCAGACCAGCGAAGGCTTCGTCAACCTCAAGGCCGGGGTCGCCATGGTCTGCCTCGACGCCAGCGCCCTGCCCAAGACCCCGCGCGACGTGATGGACAGCGCACGCAAGCTGCTGCCGGCGGCCTATCACGCCGGACGCGTCGCGCCGCTACGCCTTAACACCGCCACCGTCTGATGACCTGGCACGTCCTCGGCGCCGGCAGCCTGGCCACGCTCTGGGCCGTGCGGCTGGCCCGCGCCGGCCTACCGGTAGAGCTGCTGCTGCGCAACGCCGAGCGTCTGGCCGCCTACCACGCGGCCGGCGGCCTGACCCTCATCGAGGCGGGCCGGGCTGCTCTCTATCCCCTTGAGGCCGTCACCCCGCAAACGGTCGGGCCGATCGAGCGCCTGCTGGTGGCCTGCAAGGCTTATGACGTCGAGGCCGCCCTCGCTCCGCTGGTGCCGCGCCTGCAGGGCGCCGAGGTCCTGCTGCTGCAGAATGGCCTCGGCAGCCAGCAGGCCGCGGCCGACCTTCTGCCCGACGCACGCTGCATCCAGCTCTCGAGTACCGAAGGCGCGTACCGCCAGGCCGACTTCGAGGTGGTGTTCGCCGGCGCCGGACACAACTGGCTGGGCGATGGCCAGTCCGCCGAGGCGCCCGCCTGGCTCGCCGAGCTGGCCCAGGCGGGCATTCCGGCCCAGTGGTCGGCCGACATCCTCGGTCGCCTGTGGCGCAAACTGGCGCTCAACTGCGCAATCAATCCGCTCACCGTGCTGCACGACTGCCGCAACGGCGGCCTGCTGGAACGGTTCGGCGAGGTACAGGCGATCACCCGCGAACTGGCGCAATTGCTGGTGGCAAGTGATCAGCACGCGGCCGCCGAAGGGCTGGAGGACGAAGTGCTGCGCGTGATCCGCGCCACCGCGAACAACTTCTCCTCGATGCACCAGGATGTCAGCCGCGGTCGTCGCACCGAGATCCGCTACCTGCTCGGTTATGCCTGCCGCCGCGCCGCCATACAGTGCCTGGAGCTGCCGCGGCTGCAGGACCTGCACGCACGCCTGCAGGCCGAGCTGACCCGCCGCGGTTTGCCGACCGACTGAAGCACGGCTAACCTGCCGGTACCGACCGTCGCCACGTTCCCACCATGCCCCTGCGCCAGCGTCTCGAAAACCTGCCGGTCGGCCGCAAACTGCTGGTCGCGCTGATTGTGCTGCTCAGTGCCGTACTGCTGGTGGCCAATCTGGTGTTCATCAGCGCGGCCTACTGGATCTCCCGCCAGAGCACCGCCCCTCAGGCGATGCAGAGCATTGGCGAGCTGCTGGCGACGCCCGAACTGAGCCAGCGTGCCCTGGCCTCGCCAGCCGATGCGCAGTGGCTGCTCAGCCGGCTCAAGAGTTACGTGCCGCTGCGCGCGGCCGCCATCTACGACGCCGAAGGCCGGCGCCTGGCGCACCTCTACAGCGGCAGCGACCTGCGCGTTCCGCCGCATGTGGACGGACTGGCCGACTGGCGGCTCGCCGAGTTTCGCGCCAACCTGCTGATCGACCTGCCGCAGCCGGCCGGCCCGCCGGGACAATTGCTGCTGGTGGCCAGTAGCGAGCTGCCCGGCGCCTTCTTCACCGGCACGCTGACCGCCAGCCTGGCGATCCTCGCCGTCAGCCTGCTGCTCTGGGGCTTGGTGGCGCGGCAGATACGCCGCTTCATCACCAAACCGATCCGCCGCCTGGAGGAACTCTCGCGCCGCGTGACCCGCGAGGAGGACTATTCACTGCGCGCCCGTGCCCGCACCGATGACGAGATCGGCCACCTGGCCGACGCCTTCAACACCATGCTCTCGCGCATGCAGGCTCGCGAGAGCCAGCTGGAGCGGGCGCGGGACGACGCGCAGCGCGCCTTGAACGAATCCCAGGCGTTGGCCGAGGAAACCCGTCGCTCGAACCGCCTGCTCGAGCATGAGGTGAAGGTACGCAGCAAGATCGAGAAGAAGCTCACCGGCTTTCAGAATTACCTCAACAACATCATCGACTCGATGCCTTCGGCGCTGATCGCGGTGGACGAGGAGTTGCAGGTGACGCAGTGGAATCAGGAAGCCAGCGCGCTCTCCGGCACGGCGCTCGAAGACGCGCTCGGGCGCCCGCTGCTGCAGGCGTTCGCCCCGCTCAAACCGTTCATCACCGAACTGCGCCGCTGCGCCAACGAACAGGAGGTCTCGCGCGTGGAGCGGGTGACCTGGCTGCGCGGCGACCAGCCCTACCACTACGAACTGACCTTCTATCCGCTGGTCGGCGGCGGCGGGCGTGGCGTGGTGTTGCGTATCGACGACATCACCGCACGCATCAACCTCGAGGAGCTGATGGTGCAGTCGGAGAAGATGCGCTCGGTAGGCAGCCTCGCCGCCGGCATGGCGCACGAGATCAACAACCCGCTGGGCGCCATCTTGCACAACGCCCAGAACATCCGCCGGCGGCTGTCGCCGGAACTCGAGCGCAACCGCGAAGTGGCTCTGGCGACCGGCATCAGCCTGGAGGCGGTGAACCAGTACCTCGCCCAGCGCGAGATCCCCCAGCTGCTCGATGGCATCCAGCAAGCCGGCAGCCGCGCCGCGCGCATCGTCAGCCACATGCTCAGCTTCAGCCGCATGAGCGGGCGGCAGATGGGCGAGTGCAACCTGCCGGCGCTGATCGAACAGGCCCTGGAGATCGCCGGCAGCGATTTCGACCTGGCCGAGGGCTTCGACTTTCGCGCCATGCATATCGAGCGCGACCTCGACCCTGAACTCGAGCGCATTCCCTGCATTGCCAACGAGCTGGAGCAGGTGCTGCTCAACCTGCTGAAGAACGCCGCCCAGGCCATCCACCAGCGCGGCGACCACCAGCCAGGGCGCATCGCGGTGCGCACCCGGCTCAATCCGCCGTGGGCGGAGATCCAGGTGGAAGACAACGGCGCCGGGATGCCCGAGCACGTGCGCCAGCGGATTTTCGAGCCGTTTTTCACCACCAAGGAGGTCGGTCAGGGAACCGGGCTCGGCCTGTCCGTTTCGTATTTCATCATCACCAACAATCACAAGGGGCAGATGGAGGTGCACTCGCGGCCGGGCCACGGGACCACCTTTACCCTGCGCCTGCCACTGGGTGCGCCACGCGCCACCAACCGCTGACGGAACGCATGCCGCCATGGGCAATCGACTCTCGAAAATCTACACACGCACCGGCGATGGCGGTGAGACGGGCCTTGCCGACGGCCGCCGCGTGGCCAAGGATCACCCGCGGGTGGAAGCCATGGGCGAGCTGGACACCTGCAACAGCCAACTCGGCGTGCTGCTCGCCGAACTGGACGCCGCCTGCCCCCGCCTGCCGGCGCTCGCCGAGGTGCGCCACGTGCTGGCGCCGTGTCAGCACCGCCTCTTCGATGTGGGCGGCGAACTGGCGATGCCCGAGTACCAGGCACTCGCCGCCGAGGAGATCGCGCGTCTGGAGGCGGCCATCGACCGCTGGAACGCCGAACTCGGGCCGCTCAAGGAATTCATCCTGCCCGGCGGCTCACGGCTGATCGCCCAGGCCCACCTGTGCCGCGCCATGGCGCGTACCGCCGAACGGCGCTGCCTGACCCTGCATGCCCGCGAGCCGCTGCGCCCAGAGCTTCTGGCCTACCTGAACCGCCTCTCGGACCTGCTGTTTGTCGCCGCGCGCCTGATCGCCCGCCGCGAGGGCCAGGCCGAGGTGCATTGGCAGGCGGCCGCCGCCCGTGCTTGACCGGCGCGACGCGCGGCGCATGCGCCGCCGGGAAGGGCTGCACGCGGCCTGGGAGGGCTTCATCGTCCTCCTGGTCTGCGTCAACCTCACGCTGATCGTGTTCGACAGCCTGTTCGCCGTCGATCCACTGCGCGCGACCCTGGAGCGGCTGGCCCCCGACTTCGCCGCCTGGTACGACAGCCGCATCCACGCGCGCTTCGCGCTGATCGACCTTGGCTTCGTCGCCATCTTCGTGGCGGACGTGCTGCTGGGCTGGATCGTCTCGATCGCCGAGCGGCGCTACCGGCACTGGTACTACTACCCCTTCGCCCACTGGTACGACGTGCTCGGCTGCATCCCGCTGGCAGGTCTGCGCTGGCTGCGCGCGCTGCGCCTGGTGTCGCTGCTGATCCGCCTGCAACGCCTCGGGCTGATCGATGTGCGCCGCTGGGACAGCTACCAGTTCCTCAACCAGTACTACCAGCGCTTTCTCGACGAGCTGTCGAACCGGGTGATGGTGAAGATGTTTTCCCGCCTGCAGCAGGAGATCGGCACCAGCCATGACCTGGCCGAACGCCTGGTGCAGGAGGTGATCCGTCCGCGCAAGCAGCGTCTGCTCGACGACCTGTCGCTGCGCCTGCAGGCGATGCTCGAGGCCGGCTATCGGGACAACCGCGGCGCCATCGAAGGCTATGTCGGCGGGCTGATTCACCAGGCGCTGCGTGACAACGCCGAGATGCGCAACCTGCGCCGGCTGCCGCTGGGTGGACGGGTCGCCGACAGCCTCGACGGCGCGCTGGCGGATATCGCCGCGCGGCTGATCCAGGCAGCGGTCGCCGGGCTGCGCGGGCCGCAGTTCCAGGCCCTGGCGCAACGCCTGTCCGAACAGCTGTTCGAGGCCTGGCTGAGCCAGGGCGAGCAATCGGACCTCGCCCTCGAGGAGCTCCTGGTGGACATCATCGAAGTGCTCAAGCAGCAGATCGTCGAGCGCCAGTGGAGCGGCTTCGTCGGTCCGGAGCCGGCCGAACCGCTCTGATTCAGCGCGGCCCCAGACGCGCGCCGATCACCATCTCGGTGACCCAGTTCACCAGGATCGTCGTGTAGGCCTGCTGGCAGGCCTCGCTGCTCAGCGCATGGTCGGCGCCGTCGATGATGCGATGGGTCAGCGAATGGCTTTTCTGCAGCGCCGCGCGATAGCTCATGATGGTTTCGTGTGGCACCAGCGCATCATGCTCGGACTCCACCAGAAGCACGTCGCCGCGAAAATCGGTCAATGCCGCCAGCGCACGGTTATCCTCGGCCGGCACCCGCACATGGCGGTACACCTGCAGGTCCTCGCGATCCAGCCGCCGCTTGGGCTTGTCCCACTCGGCGTCGCGGTACAGCGCCGGCACCCGCAGCGCCAACCATTTCACCGGCCGCTGACTGGTCAGAATGGCGGCAAGGTAGCCGCCATAACTGGTGCCGATCACCGCGATCGACGAGCGATCCACGTGGGGATGAGCCACCAGCCGATCGTAAGCGGCGAGCACATCACGCAGGTTGTGTTCGCGGCTGACCGTCTCCTGCTGGGCGACGGTCTCGGCGTGCCCGCGCAGGTCGAACGACAGGCAGATGCAGCCAAGCCCCGCCAGTCCTCGCGCGCGGGACAGGTCGCGCTCCTGGCTGCCGCCCCAGCCGTGGATGAACAGCACCCCCGGGATCTTCGCCTGGGGTTCGAGAAAGGTGCCGGCGATCTGCTCGCCGTCCACGTGGATCCGCACCGCGTCACAGCTCGCCAGCATAGCCCTGCACCAGTACGTACTTGCCGATCAGCCCCACCTGCGCATCCTCACCCTCGAACAACACGCTGGCCCCTGCCGGACGCGGCTGCCGGCCATAGAGTTCGCGCGAGGCGGCACGCACCACCTGGCGCGTAGGCTCTGCGGCGAACACTTCCAACGCGGCGACCTCGGCACTGCTCGCCCCACCGATTCGCCAGGACTGCTCCAGTACGCCCGAGCGCCACTGCCCGTCGGCAGCGCGGCCACGCGCAACATCGTAATTGCGCCGCGAGGCGAAAAAGGCCGGAAAGCACTCTGCCGCCGCCTGGTCATAGACCTGCGCCTGCGCCACGGCCAGGCGCACCGGCTCGGGCAGAGCCAGCGCCAGCAGGGCGGCAAAATCGCCCTGCACCACCACCAGATCCGAGCCGCCGTACACCTCTTCCCCCTGATTGTCGCGGGTCAGCCGCTGGCGGCCGTGATAGCTGATCAGCCGTCCGGCAAAACGCACCTGGCCCACTGAAATGGTCTCGACCTCGTCCAGATTGGCCTCGAGCACCACGCCGCAGCTGGCGAAATCGGCCGGATCGAGCGCTGCCAGGGCTTCGTCCAGCTCATCCAGCGCGCGAATGCAGCGCTGCCCGCGTCCGGCGGTGGCCAGGACCGGCTTGAGCCGCAGCGGTCCGTCCGCCAGCAGTCGAGCGGCCGCCTGCCGCGCGTCTGCCGGGGAAAAAGCCGTGAAGCCCGGCAGCACGCTGTCGCGCACACGCGCGCAAAACTCAGCGGACCAGCCAGCCGGCGCGTGCGCATCGGCACTGATCAACGGGTGAGTGATCGCTTTGGTTTCGATGAAGGGGCTGGGCACCACGCCGCCGAACAGATCGTCCTCATGGCGCAGACCGAGCGCGTGCGCCAGGTCGAGACCGACGATGGTTCCCGAGGGCACCAGGTAGCGCGGCCCCGGATACACGGCCTGGGGGTCGAAGTCTCCGCCGAAAACCAGCCCGCGCAGCGCCGCCAGGCGCCGGGCGAGCTGTTGATGCACCACGCGCTCGTGCTCGGGTTCGTGCCGGCGGTTGGGGTAGGTCAGCACCACCCCCGCCGCCTGAGGGCTGTTGCTCATCGTGTCGCTCCACGGCCAGTTACTCACTACGACACGTATCGATGGGCAACTATCCGACGCCCATGCCAGGAGTCGCTGGCTGCAGAACGCACATAAAAAAGCGGCGCCCGGTCGGGAAACCCGCCGGGCGCCGCTTTCTGCCGGTTTTGAAGGCCGGCTCGACGATCGCCTGGGCTCAACACCCGACGATCGCAGGCGCGCAAGGCGCCTGCGTGGTCGATTTAGATCTTGCCAACCAGGTCCAGGGACGGAGCCAGAGTGGCTTCGCCTTCCTTCCACTTGGCCGGGCAGACTTCGCCCGGATGCGAAGCGGTGTACTGAGCAGCCTTCAGCTTGCGCAGGGTTTCGGCCACGTCGCGGGCGATCTCGTTGGAGTGGATTTCCAGCGTCTTGATCACGCCTTCCGGGTTGACGATGAAGGTGCCGCGCAGGGCCAGACCTTCTTCCGGGATGTGTACGCCGAAGGCATTGGTCAGCTGGTGGGTCGGGTCACCGATCAGCGGGAACTGGGCCTTGCCAACCGCCGGCGAGGTTTCGTGCCAGACCTTGTGCGAGAAGTGGGTATCGGTTGTGACGATGTAGACCTCTGCACCGGCCTTCTGGAACTCGGCGTAGTTGTTGGCGGCGTCTTCGATCTCGGTCGGGCAGTTGAAGGTGAAGGCAGCCGGCATGAAGATCAGCACGGACCACTTGCCGAGCAGCGACTCATTGGTGACTTCGATGAACTTGCCATTGTGGAAAGCGTTGACTTTGAACGCGGGGACCTGGGTGTTGATCAACGACATCAGCTAACTCCTTTAGAGGGTTCGGAACTAAGACGGGGCTAACGATAGCGCAGCCCGAAGCCTAACGTAATTGATTAAGGCCATCGTCTGAATATGTTTTGACTATCGATCCACGCCCGCCGAGGCGGCATCGGCAAAAGACCGGCAATCGGTGCCACGGTTCAATCAGGCCAGAAGGCCCGAATCGCCGCCACGCCCTGGGCACCGGCCTGGCGTGCCTGCGCCAGATCGGCTGCGCTCAGCCCGCCCAACAGGTAAACCGGCTGGTTGAACCCGGCCAGCAACGGACTGATGCGCGACCAGCCCAACGGCGAGGCGTCCGGATGGCTCGCCGTGGCCTGCACCGGCGACAGCGTGGCGAAATCCACCTCCAGCGCCGTGGCCAGTTCCAGCTCGGCGGCATCATGACAAGACGCCGCCAGCCATTGCCCGGCGGGCACCGGGCGGCCCTGTCCGGCCAGCTCGCGCAACTGCGGGGCGGTAAGATGCCAGCCCGCGTCGGGAAAATCGGCCGTCCATTCCAGCGGCCCCTTGAGCATCAACCGGGCACGCCCGGCGCACAGCGCCAGCACCTGCTCCGCCAGGCACCGATAAGCCGCTGGCGCAAGCGACGGCGCGCGCAGTTGCACCAGGCGGATACCGCCTTCGAGCGCCCGTGAAAGACCCGCGAGCAACCGCGCCGGGGGTATGCCATCGGGGGTGATCAGATAACGCTCGGGCAATCGCGCGGCCGCCATGATCGGCCGGTTGGCCGCGGGAAACTCGTAAGCCGGCAACTGCTCGGGCGCGACCCACGCCAGCGGCTGGCCCTCGGCACCGTGCGGTTCACCGGTAAAGGCCAGCACTTCCCAGACGTCCAGCAGCACCTGCTTGTCCGGATAGTCATGACGAACCTGAATCAGCGGACCGGCACGGGTGACGCCGATGCCGAGCTCCTCGTGCAGCTCGCGCGCCAGCGCCGCCTCAACACCCTCGCCCGCCTCGACCTTGCCACCGGGGAATTCCCACAACCCGCCCTGATGCTTGTCTGGCGGGCGCTTGGCGATCAGCACACGCCCGCCATCATCCCGGATGACCGCCGCGGCGACATGGATTCGTTTGCTCATGGGTGTCTTCAAACAATCGGAGCGGGCACGGCCGCTGGCGCGGCCGTGCCGGTTGCCGTGCTCAGGTCCGGTACTCGGCGTTGATCTTGACGTACTCGTGGGAGAGGTCGGTGGTCCAGATCGTCTCGCTGCAGTTGCCGCGCCCCAGCTCGATGCGGATGGTGATTTCCTCGCGGGCCATCACCGCCGCGCCCTGCGCTTCGGTGTAGCTGGCGGCGCGGCCGCCCTGGCTGGCAATGCAGACCTCGCCGAGGAACACGTCGATCTTGCTGACATCCAGGTTCGCCACGCCGGCATAGCCGACGGCGGCGAGAATGCGCCCCCAGTTCGGGTCGGAGGCGAACAGCGCGGTCTTGATCAGCGGCGAATGGGCCACCGCATAGCCAACATCCAGGCACTCCTGGAAGGTGGCGCCGCCGTTGACCTGCACGGTGACGAACTTGGTCGCGCCTTCGCCATCGCGGACGATGGCCTGGGCAATTTCCATGAACACCTCGAACACCGCCTGCTTGAGCTTGCCGAACAGCTCGCCGGCCGCCTCGGTGATTTCCGGCAGGGCCGCCTGGCCGGTGGCGATCAGCATGCAGCAGTCATTGGTGGAGGTGTCGCCATCGATGGTGATGCGATTGAACGACTTGTTCGCCGCATCGCGCACCAGATCCTGCAGCACCTCGCGGGCGACCTTGGCGTCGGTAGCGATGTAACCGAGCATGGTGGCCATGTTCGGCCGGATCATCCCCGCGCCCTTGCTGATACCGGTCACGGTGACGGTGACGCCAGCGTGCTCAAACTGCCGGCTGGCACCCTTGGGCAGGGTATCGGTGGTCATGATGCCGGTGGCCGCCTCGGCCCAGTGGTCCGGTGCCAGGTCGTCCAGAGCGGCCTGCAGGGCGGCCTCGATCTTTTCCACGGGCAAAGGCTCACCGATCACGCCGGTGGAAAACGGCAGGATCGCCTGCTCGCTGACCCCGGTCAGCGCCGCCAGGCTGGCGCAGGTGCGGCGGGCGTTTTCCAGGCCCTGCGGACCGGTGCCGGCGTTGGCGTTGCCGGTGTTGGTCAGCAGATAGCGCACATCGCCGGCCAGGCGCTCGCGCGTGATCAGCACCGGCGCGGCGCAGAAAGCGTTGGTGGTGGTGACACCGGCCAAGCGCGAACCTTCCGCGCAGCGCATGATGACCACATCCTTGCGGCCCGGGCGCTTGATGCCGGCCGAGGCGATGCCCAGCTCGAAGCCGGGAACCGGATGCAGGGTGGGAAGAGGACCAAGACCGACTGCCATGGAGACGCTCCTGAAAGGATAGAGGGATGGGGACGTGGCGCAGGCTGCGCCGGATGGTTCGTTATGCAGGCCCCAGCGGAAACCGCCAGGCCCAACTGCCACGGACCCGCCAGGCATGGGCTTGGCCCTTCCTGGCGGGTCCGCGTCGGATCAGCAAGACATCCGGCCGTCATCGGCGAACCGATGACGGCCGGACCTCAGTTGATCTGGCCGTGGCAGTGCTTGTACTTCTTGCCCGAGCCGCAGGGGCACGGCTCGTTGCGACCGATCTTCGGCTCGCTGCGCACCGGCGTCGGCGCGACGGCCTCGCCGCTTTCCGGCGCAGTCTGCGGCTGCGGCTCGCCCAGTGCGGATACTTCCTCATGCTTGAACTGCATGCGCTGGGCCAGCGCTTCGGCTTCGCGGCGCAGGCGCGCCTCTTCCTCGGCCGGGTCTTCGCGACGGACCTGCACATGCGACAGCACCCGGATGCTGTCGCGCTTGATGTTGCTGAGCAGTTCCTGGAACAGGTTGAACGACTCGCGCTTGTATTCCTGCTTGGGGTTCTTCTGCGCGTAGCCGCGCAGATGGATGCCGTGGCGCAGGTGATCCATGGTGGTCAGGTGCTCCTTCCAGAGATCGTCGAGCACGCGCAGCACCACCTGCTTCTCGAAGCTGCGCAGTGCCTCCGGCCCGGCCAGCTCTTCCTTGGCCTGATAGGCCTCGTTGACCGCCTGGGCGATGCGCTCGCGCAGGGTTTCCTCGTAGAGCTTTTCGTCCTCGTCGAGCCACTGCTGGACCGGCAGGCTGACGCCGAAATCGCTGTACAGCATGGCTTCCAGACCGGCCACGTCCCACTGCTCGGGCAGCGACTGCGGCGGAATGTGCAGGGTGATCGCTTCGGCCAGCACCTCGTCGCGGAAATCGGCGACCGTCTCGCCGATGTGATCGGCGGCCAGGATGCCGTTGCGCATGTGGTAGATGACCTTGCGCTGCTCGTTGGCGACGTCGTCGTACTCGAGCAGCTGCTTGCGGATGTCGAAGTTGCGGCCTTCGACCTTGCGCTGGGCCTTCTCGATGGCGTTGGTGACCATGCGGTGCTCGATGGCCTCGCCCGATTCCATGCCGAGGGCCTTCATGAAGTTCTTCACCCGATCGGAGGCGAAGATGCGCATCAGGTTGTCTTCCAGCGACAGGTAGAAGCGGCTGGAGCCCGGGTCACCCTGACGACCGGCACGACCGCGCAGCTGGTTGTCGATACGGCGCGATTCGTGACGCTCAGTGGCGATCACGTGCAGGCCACCCGACTCGATCACCTGCTGATGGCGCTTCTGCCAGTCCGCCTTGATCGCCGCGATCTGCTCGTCGGTGGGTTCTTCCAGCGCGGCGACTTCGGCTTCCCAGTTACCGCCCAGGAGAATGTCGGTCCCGCGGCCGGCCATGTTGGTGGCGATGGTCACCGCGCCCGGCCGGCCGGCCTGGGCGATGATCTCGGCTTCCTTGTCGTGGTGCTTGGCGTTGAGCACCTTGTGCTCCATGCCGGCCTTGTTGAGCAGCTGGGAGACGTACTCGGAGCTTTCGATCGACGCGGTGCCGACCAGCACCGGCCGGCCGTTGGCCTGGCATTCCTTGATGTCTTCGATGATGGCGGAAAACTTCTCGTCCTGGGTCAGGTAGACCAGGTCGTTGAAATCCTTGCGCGCGATGGGCTTGTTGGTCGGGATGACCACCACGTCCAGGCCGTAGATCTGGCGGAACTCGAAGGCTTCGGTATCGGCGGTGCCGGTCATGCCGGCGAGCTTCTTGTACAGACGGAAGTAGTTCTGGAAGGTGGTGGAGGCCAGGGTCTGGCTTTCCGGCTGGATTGGCAGCCCTTCCTTGGCCTCGATGGCCTGGTGCAGACCTTCGGACAGGCGGCGACCCGGCATGGTGCGGCCGGTGTGCTCGTCGATCAGCAGTACCTGGTTGTTCTGCACGATGTATTCGACGTTGCGGTGGAACAGCACGTGCGCACGCAGCGCCGCATAGACGTGGGTCAGCAGGCCCAGGTTATGCGGCGAGTACAGGCTCTCGCCTTCCTTGAGCAGGCCGGCCTCGGTGAGCATCTCCTCGATGAACTGGTGGCCCTGCTCGTTGAGTTCTACCTGGCGGGTCTTCTCGTCGACGCTGTAGTGACCCTCCTGGGTGACCACGCCCTGTTCTTCCTCGATGTGGCGCTTCAGGCGCGGCAGCAGCGCGTTGATCGCCACGTAAAGCTGGGAGCTATCCTCGGCCTGGCCGGAGATGATCAGCGGGGTGCGCGCCTCGTCGATCAGGATCGAGTCCACTTCGTCGATTACCGCGAAGTTCAGCTCGCGCTGGAACTTGTCTTCCAGGCTGAACGCCATGTTGTCGCGCAGGTAGTCGAAACCGAATTCGTTGTTGGTGCCGTAGGTGATGTCGGCGGCATAGGCAGCGCGCTTTTCCTCCGGCGGCTGGAACGCCGAAACGATGCCGACGCTCATGCCGAGGAACTCGTACAGCGGGCGCATCCAGTTGGCGTCACGGCGGGCGAGGTAATCGTTGACGGTCACCACGTGCACGCCCTTGCCCGACAGTGCATTGAGATACACCGCCAGGGTACCCACTAGGGTCTTGCCTTCACCGGTACGCATTTCGGCGATGCGCCCTTCGTGCAGGGTCATGCCGCCGATCAGCTGGACGTCGAAGTGACGCATGCCCATCACCCGCTTGCCAGCCTCGCGGCACACGGCGAACGCCTCGGCCAGGATCTGGTCGAGGGTTTCGCCTTTGCCGATACGCTCCTTGAACTCAGTGGTCTTGGCCTTGAGCGCCTCGTCGGAGAGCGCCAGCGTCTGCTCCTCGAGCGCGTTGATGGCCTTGACCGCCTTGAGCATGCGTTTGACTTCACGCTCGTTCTTGCTTCCAAAGAGCTTCTTCAACAAAGGGGCGAACATATAGGCAACGATTCCATTTAAAGGCTGGACGGCAGGCTGCGGCAGGCCACAGACGCGCGCAAAGGGGGCATTCTACTCGGAAACGTCGGGGAGAAAAGTCGACCTTCTTCCACGTCCGCGGCTCGCTGCGCCAGTGCTTTCGGACGGGCGGCAAGCCTTGGCGCAGCCTGCTCACCCCTCCGGCCTTTGCTAAGATCAGTGCAAATCGCGCCAGGCTCCGTTCATGTCATTTCGTCCGCTCACCGCCCGCACGCCCGCCGCTCTGCTGCGCGAGGCCAAGCCGTTGAAGACCCTGTTCGGCGAGGCTCAGCGGCTCGACCATCTGCAACACCTGCTTGACGCCCAGCTGCCGCCGGCCGCGCGCGAGCACTGTCGGCTGGCGTCCTGGCGCGACGGCACGCTGCTGTTGATCGTCAGCGATGGCAACTGGGCGACCCGCCTGCGCTATCAGCAACGCCGCCTGCAGCAGAGCCTGCAGAAGCTGCCGGAGTTCAGCGCTCTGACACGCATCGCCTTCAAGGTCGCCCCGGTGGCCGGATCGGCGCGCCCGGCACGCCAGACGCCGGAGCTGTCGTCGCAGGCCGCCGAGAGTCTGCGCAGCGCCGCCGAGGGCATCGCCGACCCGCGCCTGCGGGCGGCCCTGGAGCGCCTGGCGCGCAATGCCCACACCGATGAGAAGGAGCACTGAGCCGATGACGACCTGCAAAGCGGGAGTAGGGCCATGCTGATCGGCGTCCTGCTGGCAATCTCCTGGCTGGTGCTGCTGATCCGCTACCCGGGCCGCGCCCTGCCGATTTCCCTTGGCGCCCTGCTCGGCCTGGCGCTGGTCGGCAGCTGGCTGCTCTGGGAGGAACACCGCGAGCGCAGTCGTCTGGCGCGCCTCGAGCTGCGCCTGGAATTCCAGCCCGCTCACTGCCCGGCCGACCGGCCGCTGCAGGTGTACCTTCACAACGGCAGCGACGTGCCGCTGCGTTCGCTGCGCTGGGAGATCGCCGCCTATACCAGCGGCAGCGACCTGAATCTTGCCCGTCGCGGCGTACGCGGCTCCCATTACCAGGCCCCGGAGGCCTTGAAGCCGGGGGAAAGCTGGCAGAGCTGCCTGCCGCTGCCAGAACTGCGCCCTGGCTACCGACCCGCCACATTGCGTTTTCGTGCCGAGGCGCTGGAGGGACGCTTCGCCGATTGACCCAGCAGTCGGCAGGCCCGCTCCGCTGCAGAACTCGCCGACGGTGGCGCAGTCCATGCTGCACAGCCCAACAGGAGGTCAGCGGCATGAACAGCAGCCCGTTCAAGAGGATCAGTGACGTATTCCAGCCCCGCTATCGGGTCAACTTCTGCATCGAGAAGCCCGACGGCAGCATTCTGCTGACCCTGTCGGACGCCCAGGGCGTGGTGGTCAAACGCTATATCCGCGCGGACCAGTGGCGCGACCGCGACAAGCTGGAGCGGCTGATTCAAAGTCTCTGCTTCAGCGTCGCCATCGAGCGCGGCGAAATCAGCGTCAAAATGCCGCAACCCGTGGCGCTCCCCCAGGACAACCTCGCGCTCTGACTGCAAGACGCGATCAGAACGCGACGCTCAACGCCGCACTGACATAGTCCCGGTCGACATGACGGTTGTAGCGTCCACCCTGATGCAGCGTGTAGTCGATCTGCAGCCGATAACTGCGTAGATAACGCAGCCCGACACCGAAGGTCGCCGTCCGGGCGCCCTCCGAAAGCAACCCGTCAGCATCAACGCCGCGCACATCGTGGGCAAAGCCCAGGCGAGGCAGCAGATCCAGCCGTGGCCAGAGATCGCGATATTCGGCCTCGGCCAGCACCCGATAACCCCAGGCATGGGCGCTGACCGGCGCCTCGCGGCCCTGTAGGCCAGCGACCGCTCCCCGCGCGCTCGAGGTATGCGCATGGCCGGCCTCGAGCGTCCAGCCGCTGTCACTGGCGCCGGCCAACGCACCGGTATCGCCACGCAGCGATAACACCAACCGGGTGATCCCGTGACGCTGATAACCCTGTTCGCCGTCCTGGCCGGCCAGCGTTTCGCCAAGCTGAACGCCGAGCCCCCGCTGCACCGGGGCGTTGGGCCGATAGGACAGCTCGCCTGACCAGCCGAGCCGGCTGCCGATTCGCCCACTGGCAGAGGCGCTCCAGCGCCTGACATCGTCCGGGTAGCTCAGGCGATAGCCGGCGTCACCCAGCAGTACCGCCGCGCGTTGCCACTCCAGCGCCGGCGCTGCCTGCGCCGGCTCCAGCTGGCTGGCGCTGGCCTGCAGAATCGACGGGAGCGCGGCCCAGGTGCCTGCCGATGCTTCCCGGACCGTTACGAACGCCTGGCGGCTGTGGGTATTGCTGAACTGCAGGCGGTATTCGCTGGCAGCGGCCTGCCAGCGCAAGGCCAATCCGAACTGCCCCGCCCCGCTCGGGCGCTGCACCCCCTGCCGGGGCAACCGCAGCCCTTGCGCTCCCCACGCATAGCCGTGCCCTGCATCCGCCGCGATTGAGTGCAACATGGCCGCCGCCGGCGGCGGCACGCCGACATCGAAGCCCGCACAGCGCCCCGGCAACAGATCGCTCGACGACACGAAATCAGCACACCCGGGCATCAGGTCGGGCTGCCAGTCCCAGGCGTGAAAGCCCTCCAGCGCCCAGCGCTCGGAAAGCGCCTGGGACACAAACAGCATGCCGCTTGGTCGGGCCCGCTCGGCCAACGGCACGAACGGATCGGGCAGGCCGGTGCGGTCCTGGGGGTTGAGCGGATCGACGTCGAGCCAGCGCGCCGCCGTCCAGTTGACGCGCTGACGCCCCAGACGGATCAACCCCGCACGCTCGGCAACCGCATACTCACGGTGATAGAACGCATCGAGCCACTCGCCGCCGGAAGCCTGCGCAGCCTGCGGCCAGGGGCGTTGCTCGGGATCGCGCAGGGCCTGGTCATGCCAGTAGCGCGCGCGCAAAAACACGCCCTGGCGCTCGTCGTGCAGCTCCAGCGCGTGCTCGCCCTCGAAGCGCCGGCGCACCGTGTCCCCCGAGGCATAGGCCAGCCGCCCATCATCGTGCCATTGGCCGCTGGCTCGCCCGCCATTGGCCGCGCCGACCCAGGCGTTGTCAGGGTCTTGCAGAGCCCAGGCGGTCAGGTAAGTCAGGCGCGACTCGAACTGGCCCTGCCAGCCGTCCAGATTCACCGGGACCGCCTCGGCGCAGGGCAAGGCCAGCCCGGCGAGGCCGGCGATCAGCGGGCGAAAAGACTGCACAGCCATTGGCGATACTCGTCGGCCGCCGGATCGCCCTCGCCCGGCGCCCAGGGCGCCCGCTCATCCGGCCTCAGCGACTGGTAGGGGCCGGCCTTGCATTCGAAAAGAATGCTGTCAGGCGTCAACACCACCAGGGCATGGTAGAGCCCGGGCGGAATGTCGACGCCGCAGCAATCGCCGGCGGCGCTCAGTTCGCGGGCGCGCAGGATCTGCCCATCGGCCTCGAACAGCACCAGCCCCAACCGGCCGCGCAGCACGATAAGGTGCTCGGCCTTGTCTTCGGCCAGATGCCGATGCGGTGCGATATAGGTGTCCGGCTGCAAGCCCGCCACCAGTCGCTGGCAGGGCTCATCGGCGCGATGCAGGAGGTGATGGTAGCGCTGGCGACCGGATGCCTTGGCATCGCTCGCCAGCTGCGCGAACAGCGTCTGATCGAGAAAACGCACTGCGGCCATGCGGCTCCCTGCGTGATCGGCCGACCGAGTGCTCAGGATTGCTCGGCTTCGCCCTGATGGATCTCGCCCAACAGGTGGCCGAGCTTGCCGGCCTTGGTCGCCAGGTAGCGGCTGTTGTGCGGATTCAAACCGAACTGCAACGGCTTGCGTTCCGCGACACGAATGCCGAACCCTTCCAGCGCCTTCACCTTGCGGGGGTTGTTGGTCATCAGTTGGACCTCGGCAATGCCCAGATGCTCCAGCATCGGCTTGCAGATGGCGTAGTCACGAAGATCCGGGGCAAAACCGAGGCGCTCGTTGGCCTCGACCGTGTCGGCACCCTCGTCCTGTAGCGCATAGGCGCGGATCTTGTTCAGCAGGCCGATGCCGCGGCCTTCCTGACGCAGGTAGAGCAGCGCGCCGCGACCTTGCTTGGCGATGGCCTGCAGCGCCGCTTCCAGCTGAAAGCCGCAGTCACAGCGCAGACTGAACAGTGCATCGCCGGTCAGACATTCGGAGTGAATGCGCCCGAGGACCGGCTGGCCATCGTCCACCTTCCCCATGGTCAGGACCACATGCTCCTTGCCGGTATCCTGGTCGAGAAAGCCGTGCATGGTGAACACGCCAAAGGGCGTCGGCAGTTGCGAAGCAGCGACGAAAACGACTGACACCGGGGGGCTCCAGAAGCGGGGAAAGCCGCGAGTTTAACACCTGCCGTCCGGATTGGACCAAAGTTGCAGGCCCGGCGCCGCCACTGGCTAGAATTTCGGCTCGAGCCTGAGCATTCCCTGCTCCTCGGCCCAGCGCACACGGCTCAGGAAGCTCATGCCAAGCAGCACTTCGCGCGGTGAGTCGCCCTGCACCACCACGCCTTCGACACCCAGCACCTCGAGGCTGCCGATCGCCACCCGATTGAGCGGCACGCGCCAGGCCTGGGCACTGCCGCTGGCGGTGGCGACGGTGATCGGCCGGCCCTTGGCTCGGTAATCGATCCCCAGGCGACGGGCCTGCCCTTCGTTCATCGCCACCGATGTGGCACCGGTATCCACCAGAAACTGCACCATCTGACCATCGATCGCGCCGAAGAACCGATAATGGCCGTCGGCGTCGCGGGCACTGGTTTCCTGCCGGCGCTGCTGGCCCGGCGCGCCGCTCTGGCTGAAGTCACGGCTGAGCCCGACGCGCTGCTGACGGCCCTCGATGAGCAATACCGCGGCCTGGCTGTCAGCGCTCACCACGCCCACACCGCCCGGCCCGGTCTGACCGACCTTGACCAGCTGCCGCTGGCCGTCGACCAGCAACACCGCCGCGCCGGGAAACAGGCCGACCACCTGGACCTGCGGCGCGGCCAGCGACGGGGTCGACAAAAGCACGGCGAGCGCCGCCAGGCTGCTACGAAGCATGAGAACGTCCTTATTCGTTGTCGAAAGGATAGGCCTGCTGCCAGCGCTCGAAGATCGGCCGCAGACTACCGTCGCGGACCAGCTGCTCCATGCGCTGGTCGAAGAGCTCTGCCAGAGCCAGCGCTTCGGGCGTGTTGGCAAAGCCGACCAACAGCGGCACGCGGCCCAGCGGTGTGCTCCTGAAGCGCTCCGGCTGCTCGCCGGCGGCCTCGAACATCAGGCGCATGTCCTCGTGATCTTCGAGGAAATAGTCGATATGCCCGCGATCGAGCATGCCGATCGCGCCGACGCGCCGGTCGATCTCGCGAAAATGGCGGATGCCGGGAAAGATCTGCTCGTAGCCGTAGCCACGCATCCAGGCCAACCGATACTGACCAATGTTCTGCAGGTTCAGGGCCGGCGCATCGCGCAGGCCGAAGGCATGGATTTCGTCGGCGTCGTAATGCCAGCGCGGATAGTGCATGCCAGGCACCTCGTCGCGGTAGGCACCGACCCAGCCATGCACCCGCCCGCTCCTGGCGAGCCCGACCGAGCGCGTGTAAGGCACCGACTCGTAGCTCAGCCGCACCCCCGCCGGCTCGAACACCAGCCGCAGCACCTCCCAGCCCAGCCCGCTGCCATCGGCCTCGGTATGCCCTTCCCAGATCTCGCTGGCCAGGCGGACTTCCTTCGGCACCTGGGCCAACGCCGGCAGGCAGCAAAACAACCAGAGCAGCAGTACACGCATGATCATCACCCCGTCGCCAACACGATCGCCTGCAACGCCCCCCAGGCCGCCACACCGGCCAGAAGGTCATCGAGCATGATGCCGGTGCCCCCATGCACGTGCCGGTCGACCCAGCTGATCGGCCAGGGCTTGAGGACATCGAACAGACGAAACAGCACAAAGCCCAGCACCAGCCAGAGCCAGCCGGCGGGCGCGAGAAACAGGGTGATCCAGATGCCGACCATCTCGTCCCAGACGATGCCTTCGTGGTCATGCACCCCCAGATCGTCGGCCACCTTGCCGCACAGCCAGCAGCCGAACAGCGCCGCCAGTAGCAGCAGCGCGGCATAGCTCCAGGTTGGCAGCAACTGCAGCAGCGGCACGAACGGCAACGCCACCAGCGAGCCCCAGGTACCGGGCGCCTTGGGCAGGGTGCCGGAACCGAAGCCAAAGGCCAGGTTATGCCAGGGATTGCTCCAGATTGCCGGCACCGGCCGGGCCGACGCCTCAGTGAACTCGGTCAACGTGCAGTCCTTCGTTTGGCCAGCCGTCAGTCACTGGCGAAATGGTTGTAGCCGCGCCGGGCCACCGCCAGCCGCTGCCCGCATGCGTCCAGCACGTGGACGCCGCTGCCGGCCTCGACCCGGCCGATCACCGTGATCGGCCAAAGCGCCTCGCGCAACGGCGCCAGATCGGCCGGCGGCAGCGTGAAGGCCAGACGGTAATCGTCGCCACCCGCCAGGGCGCACTCCAGCGCCCGCGCCGGGCCAAGCCACTCCACCAGCGCGGCGCACAGCGGCACCGCATCGCGCTCCACCAGCAGGGCGACGCCGGAGGCCTCGGCGATGTGCCCGCAATCTGCCAGCAGTCCATCGGAAATGTCCAGCACGGCGCTGGCGCGTCCGCGCAGCGCCTGGCCCAGTGCCAGCTGGGGTTGTGGCGACCAGTAGCGCGCCAGCAGCTCTAGGGCGGTAGTTTCCGGAGCCTGCGCTTGCCCCAGCACCAGCGGCAGCGCGCCGGCGGCCTCGCCCAGGGTTCCGCCGACACACAGCAGATCGCCCGGCCGTGCCCCCGCACGGGTCAGCGCCTGTCCGGCGGGCACGCGCCCGAGTACCGTGAGGGTGAGGCTCAAGGGGCCGCGGGTCGTGTCACCGCCGGCCAGGCGAATGCTGCAGGCGGCGGCCATGACGTCGAGCCCGCGGGCGAAGGCTTCGAGCCAGGCCGGCTCGGCCGCCGGCAGGGTCAGGGCCAGGGTGAATGCGATCGGCGTGGCGCCCATCGCGGCCAGGTCGCTGACCGATACGGCCAGCGCGCGCTGACCAAGGAGAAAGCCGTCGCACGGCTCGGGGAAATGCACGCCGGCAACCAGCGTATCGGTGGAGACCACCAACTGCTCAGCGGCCGGCAAGGACAACAATGCGCAGTCGTCACCGATGCCCAACAGCATTTCGCCGCCGGCCCGGGCACAGGCAGCGGCGGCGAAATAGCGGCGGATCAGTTCGAACTCGCCCATGCAGCGGGTGGATCAGGCCTTGCCGCGGCGAACTTCCGCACCGCGCAGATCGGGCGCCAGCTTGTCCAGCACGCCGTTGACGAACTTGTGCCCGTCGGTGGCGCCGTACACCTTGGCCAGCTCGATGCCCTCGTTGATCACCACGCGATACGGCACGTCGATGCGCTGCATCATCTCGTAGGTCGACAGGCGCAGCACCGCCAGCTCCACCGGATCGAGCTCGTCGAGCGGGCGGTCCAGATGCGGCTTGATCGCCCCGTCGATTTCCGGCTTGTGCCGGGCGACCCCGGTCAGCAGCTCATGGAAGTAGGCGCCATCGACGTGATTGAAATCGTTGTCGACCCGGAACTGGGCCTCGATCTCGTTCAGCGACTGACCCGCCATGTGCCACTGATACAGGGCCTGCATGGCCAGGCTGCGAGCAGCCCGGCGGGTAGCGATCTTCCCTTTCGCCGGCTTCGGCGCGTGGCCGTCGTCGTCGCGGTTCAGACTCACTTGGCCTCCAGCTGAGCCAGCAGGCTCACCATTTCCAGCGCAGACAGGGCAGCCTCGGCACCCTTGTTGCCGGCCTTGGTGCCGGAGCGTTCGATGGCCTGCTCGATGGAGTCGACGGTCAGCACGCCGAAGGCAACCGGCACGTTGAACTGCATGGACACCTGGGCCAGGCCCTTGGTGCACTCACCGGCCACGTACTCGAAATGCGGGGTGCCACCGCGGATCACCGCACCCAGGGCGATGATCGCGTCGAACTGCCCGAGACCCGCCACACGCTGGGCCACCAGCGGCAGCTCGAAGGCGCCGGGCGCACGAATGATGGTGATGGCGTCTTCGCTGACGCCGTGGCGAACCAGCGCGTCAACGGCGCCGGAGACCAGGCTCTCGACGACGAAGCTGTTGAAACGGCCGACCACCAGGGCAAACTTTCCTTTGGGGGCGACGAAGGTACCTTCGATGGTCTTCAGGGACATGACATGGACTCTTCAGATTAAAGAACAAGGCGCCGCACAACGGCGGCGCCTGGCATCGTTCATTCGGCGGGCAGGTATTCTACAACTTCCAGATCAAAGCCGGATATGGCGTTGAACTTCATCGGCGTACTCATCAGCCGCATGCGCCGCACGCCGAGGTCGCGCAGGATCTGCGAACCGGCGCCCACCGTGCTGTAAGTACCCGGCGAGCGGGCGGCCTGGCCTACGGTGCCTTCGCGCACATGGGCGAGCAGGTCCTCGCGGTCTACCTGGTTACCCAGCAGCAGCACCACACCACTGCCCTCCTGGGCCACCTTGGCCATCGCCGCCCGCAGGCTCCAGCGCCCGGCCTGGCGCACCATCAAAAGGTCACGCAACGGGTCCATGTTGTGTACCCGCACCAGGGTCGGCGTCTCGGCACAGATCGCGCCCAACGTCAGTGCCATGTGCACCTCGCCTTCCACCGAGTCGCGGTAGGTGACGAGGTTGAACTGGCCGAGTTCGGTATCCAGCGGCTGCTCGGCAACGCGTTCGATGGTGCGCTCATGCAGCAGGCGGTAGTGGATCAGGTCGGCAATGGTGCCGATCTTCAGCCCGTGCTGCTCGGCGAACACTTCCAGCTCCGGACGGCGGGCCATGGTGCCGTCGTCGTTCATGATCTCGCAGATCACCCCCGTGGCCTCGAAGCCGGCCATGCGCGCCAGGTCGCAGGCCGCCTCGGTGTGTCCGGCGCGGGCCAGCACGCCGCCTGGCTGGGCCATCAGCGGGAAGATATGCCCGGGGCTGACGATGTCCTCAGCCTTGGCATTGCGCGCGGCGGCGACCTGCACGGTACGCGCGCGGTCGGCGGCGGAGATGCCGGTGGTGACGCCTTCGGCGGCCTCGATGGAGACGGTGAACTTGGTGCCGAAGCCCGAGCCGTTGCGCGGCGCCATCAGCGGCAGCTTGAGCGTTTCGCAGCGCTCGCGACTCATCGGCATGCAGATCAGGCCGCGGGCGAAGCGCGCCATGAAGTTGATGTGCTCGGGCTGCACGCATTCGGCGGCCATGATCAGGTCGCCTTCGTTCTCGCGGTCTTCGTCATCCATCAGGATGACCATCTTGCCGGCACGGATGTCTTCGATCAGCTCGGCGATGTTGTTGAGGGCCATGGGCTTCTCCGTCAGTACTTCATGAAGCCGTTTTCGGCGAGAAATTGTTCGGTGATACCGCCCGAGGTCGGCTCGGCGGCCTTGTCGCCCAGGAGCAGGCGCTCCAGGTAGCGCGCCAGCAGGTCGACTTCCAGATTCACCTGCCGCCCCGGCCGATAGTCGACCATGATGGTTTCAGCCAGGGTGTGCGGCACGATGGTCAGCTCGAACTCGGCGCCATTCACGGCGTTTACCGTGAGGCTGGTGCCGTCGACGGTGATCGAGCCCTTGAGCGCGATGTACTTGGCCAGCTCTGCCGGCGCGCGCACGCGAAACTGCACGGCACGGGCGTTATCTTCGCGCGAGACGATTTCACCAACGCCATCGACGTGACCGCTGACCAGATGACCGCCCAGACGGCTGGTAGGGGTCAGCGCCTTTTCCAGATTGACCTGGCTGCCGGCCTTGAGCTGGTGGAAGGCGGTGCGGGTGAGCGTCTCGCGGCTGACATCGGCCCAGAAGCCGTTGCCGGGCAGCTCCACCGCGGTGAGGCAGACGCCGTTGACGGCGATGCTGTCGCCGAGCTTGACGTCAGAAAGGTCGAGCTTGCCGGTCTCCACCAGCACGCGGACGTCGCCGCCCTTGGGGGTGAGGGCGCGGATGGTGCCGATGGCTTCGATTATGCCGGTGAACATGGCGGTTCTCCGGTCACGCGAATGGTCTGAAGCATGGGTGGAACTCCTGTTTTCGGTAAAAAAACAGGGCATGCAGATCGAAGGGGACCGCGCGCCGAATGGCGTGCGATGCAATCCCGTTCTCTCTCATCCGGACTATGACCGTCGGCTCCGGAATCGCACCGGATCTGCTGACCTTGCAACGCAAGCGCTCGCGGGCTAGGCCGTGCAGGCCATTACCGCCGGTGGGGAATTGCACCCCGCCCTGAGAACGAAGACCCAGCGTACGGGTCCGGGGGCGTTTTTATCACAACCGCCGACGGCAAGCACGCGCGCGGCAGGCACTCAACGAGGGGCAGCGGTGATGCACCAGTCAGCACCGACCGCACGAATATCAAGGATCTGCAGCTCCTGGGCCTCGCGCATGAAGGCCAGCGGCAGATCCAGCAGCGGACGGGCCAGTGAGCCCAGCAACTTGGGCGCCATATAGATGCGGTACTCATCGACCAGTCCTTGCTGGGCGAAGGCGCCGGCCAGGCGCGGGCCGGCCTCGATCAGCACGTCATTGGCGCCGCGCGCCGCCAGTGCCTCGAGCAATCCCTTGAGGTCAACCTGCCCCGCGCTGCCCGGCAAGCACAGCAACTCATGGCCCGCCACTTGATAGCGCAGCTGCGCGCCGCTCTGCGCGGTGGCAACCAGCGCCGCACCGGCCTGGAAGAACGGCGCATCCAGCGGCACCCGCAGGCGCCCGTCCACCAGTACCCGCAGGGGTGGCCTGGACAGGGCCAGCGCGGCCAACTCAGCCGGCAGGCCCAGCTCGTCGCCGCGCACGGTCAGCCGCGCCTGGTCGGTCAACACCGTGTCGGCGCCAGTCAGCACCACGCTCGATTGCGCGC
Source organism: Pseudomonadaceae bacterium (assembly GCA_030602315.1). Classification (GTDB taxonomy): domain Bacteria; phylum Pseudomonadota; class Gammaproteobacteria; order Pseudomonadales; family Pseudomonadaceae; genus Azomonas. The sequence goes on from JAUVZY010000009.1 coordinate 98,568, forward strand.
GCAGCCGCTGTACGTCGGCCCGCGCGGCGGCCCCGGTGATCCACTGGCTCTCGCCGCTGGCCATGGCGGTGCGCCCGTCCAGGCTCATGGCCAGCTTGACCCGCACATAGGGCAGGCCGCTTTCCATGCGCTTGATGAAGCCGGCATTGAGCGCACGCGCCTCGGCCTCGAGCACCCCGCAGTCGACCGCGACCCCGGCCTGACGCAGGCGCGCCAGACCGCGTCCGGCCACCTGCGGATTGGGATCCTGCATCGCCGCCACCACCCGCGCCACGCCAGCCTGCACCAGCGCCTCGGCGCAGGGCGGGGTACGCCCGAAATGGCTGCACGGCTCCAGCGTCACATACGCCGTGGCACCGCGCGCCCGCTCGCCGGCCTGGCGCAGGGCGTGCACCTCGGCATGCGGCTCGCCGGCACGCACGTGCCAGCCCTCGCCGACGATTTCATCGCCGGCGACGATCAGGCAACCGACCCGGGGATTGGGATGGGTGGAGTACAGCCCCTGGCGCGCCAGCTGCAGCGCGCGGGCCATGTAGCGGTGATCGGCGGCACTCATTGGCTGTTCGACGGCTCGCGGGACAGCCGGTCGATCTCCTCGCGAAATTCGGACAGATCCTGGAAGCGCCGGTACACCGAGGCGAAGCGGATGTAGGCCACTTCGTCCAGCTTGCGCAGCTGCTCCATCACCAGCTCGCCGACCACCCGCGACTTCACCTCGCGCTCGCCGGTGGCGCGCAGTTGATGCTTGATGTGCGCGATGGCCGCCTCCAGGCGCTCGACGCTGACCGGACGCTTCTCCAGCGCCCGCTGCATCCCGGCGCGCAGCTTGTCTTCATCGAACGGCTGGCGGCTGCCGTCCTGCTTGATCAGGCGCGGCATCACCAGTTCGGCGGTTTCGAAGGTGGTGAAGCGCTCGCCGCAGGCCAGGCATTCGCGCCGGCGGCGCACCTGATCGCCCTCGGCGACCAGACGCGAATCGATGACCTTGGTGTCGTGAGCTCCACAGAACGGACAGTGCATGGCGGGAAGGTCCTGAACAGTTGCCGCATGGTACTCCAAGCCGCCCCGCGCGTGCATGAGCCAGCCCGCGGTCCGGCAAGCGAGACACGCCTGCGCAATGCTGCTATACAGCGCGCATCGTCAACTGGAGGATCTACGGTGCGCCTCGTCGCCTCTCTCGCCTGCCTGACCGTGCTGCTGGCCGGCTGTGCCAGCCAACCTGCCGAGCAACCGACCCCCATAGCCCCCCCGGGCCCGCCGGCCCACGCCCCGATCGAGACAGAGCTGCATGCCGTCACCGGCACGCTGCTCGGCGTCCCGGCCGGCGCCGAAGTCGAGCTGGCCCTGTTGCATGTGGACGAAAAGCGTCGTCCGGAGCGCCTGCTGGGCAGCCTGCGTCTGCGCGGCAATGGCCAACCACTGCCCTTCCTGCTGCGCTTCAATACCGAGATTTTCGACACCAACCAACCGGTGGAGCTGCGCGGGCGAGTGACCCAGGATGACCGCCTGACCATGGTGCTGCCAGCCCGACGCATCGCCACCGGCGACAACCAGTCCCTCGGCGCCCTGCAGGTAGTCCCCACGCCGTGACGCCGCCGGCCGGCCTGCAGACGGCCCTCGCCGCGATCCTGGGCGAGGCGCGACTGAGCGTCCAGCGCCCCCCTGGGTGCAGCCAGCGCCTGTGGCTGCTGGACCCGGACAACATGGCCCGTGCCTTTGACGCCGAGGAAACCCGCCGCATCCTCGAAGCGCCTCCCTACTGGTGCTTTGGCTGGGCCAGTGGCCTGGCGCTAGCTCGCTGGCTGCAGGAGCATCCGCAACAGGTGCGCGGCAAGCGCGTGCTGGATTTCGGCAGTGGCAGCGGGATCGTCGCCATCGCCGCCGCGCAGGCCGGAGCGGCGCAGGTGGTCGCCTGCGACATCGACCCCCTGGCGCTGGCCGCGGTGCGCGCCAACGCACAGCTGAATCAGGTGGGCCTGGACTACGCCAGCGACCTGTCCGCCGCGCCCGGCGCATTCGATCTGATCACCGTAGCCGATGTGCTCTACGACCGCGCCAACCTGCCCTGGCTCGACGCCCTGCTCACTCGCGGTCGCCAGGTCTTGCTCGCCGACTCGCGGGTGCGGGACCTCAGGCACCCGGGCTATCGTCCGCTGGCCCACCTGCAGGCCTGCACCTGGCCGGATCTGGCCGAGCCGGACGAGTTTCGCCGGGTGACGCTCTATCGCGGCGATGCCGAACTACGCTGAACCGGGAGCTCCCGTGCCGATCACAGGTCCAACGCTGATCACGCTCGGACAGCCCACATGACCGATTCGCTGCGCCTGTTCTTCGCCCTGCCCTGCCCCGTGTCGATCGCCCAAGCCATCGTCCGCTGGCGTACGGACCAGCATCTGCCGGGACGCCCGGTGCCTGCCGAGAACCTGCATCTGACCCTGGCCTTTCTCGGGGCGCAGCCGGCCGAACGGCTGAGCACGCTGTACCAGGTCGCCGAATCAGTGCGCAGCCAGCCATTTGAAATCACGCTCGAACGGCTGCACTGCACCCCCCGCGGGCTGCTCTGGCTAGAGCCCGCCCAGTCGCCGGGCGCGCTGCTGCAACTGGCAGACGCGCTGCGCGCAGGGCTCACCGATGTCGCCATCCCCTTCGACAGCCAGGCGTTTCGCCCGCACCTGACGGTGTTTCGCGACGGCGCGGCGCTACCGGGCGCCGCACCGCCGGCGTATCGCTGGCTGGTCGACCGCTTTGCGCTGTACCGCTCGGACAGCATCCCCGGTGGGGTACGCTACCGCACGCTACGCGAATGGCCCCTGCAATAGCGCCGCGCGGCCACTTGCTTCCCAGTCTGCGCGCCCCCACATAAGATCCACCGATTTTCTACCCGCCCCTTGCGAGAGCCGCGATGAGCCAGAGCCCGTACATCTTCGATGCCACCGATGCCACCTTCCAGCAACTGGTCATCGAGAACTCCTTTCACAAGCCGGTGCTGGTCGATTTCTGGGCCGAGTGGTGCGCACCGTGCAAGGCACTGATGCCGGTGCTGGCGAAGATCACCGAGGAATACCAGGGCGAACTGCTGCTGGCGAAGGTCAACTGCGACGTCGAGCAAGGCGTGGTGATGCAGCTGGGCATCCGCAGTCTGCCCACCGTGGTGCTGTTCCGGGACGGTCAGCCGGTCGACGGGTTTGCCGGTGCGCAGCCCGAAACGGCGATCCGCGCCATGCTAGAGCCGCACGTGCAGGCGCCGCCAGCGCCGGCCGGCGACCCGCTGGAGCAGGCCGAGGCGCTGTTCGCCGCCGCCGAGTTCGCCGCGGCGGAAAAGGCACTGGTCGCCCTGCTTAGCGAAGACAACGAGAACGCCCGGGCGCTGATTCTGTACGCCCGCTGCCTGGCCGAACGCGGCGAGCTGGGCGAGGCGGAAACCGTGCTCAATGCGGTCAAGGGCGACGAACACAAGCAGGCCCTGGCCGGTGCCCGCGCCCAGCTGACCTTCCTGCGCCAAGCCAATGACCTGCCGGACCCGGCAGAGCTGAAATCGCGCCTGGCACAAGACCCGGCAGACGACGAAGCGGCCTACCAGCTGGCGATTCAGCAACTGGCGCGCCAGCAATACGAGGCTGCGCTGGACGGCCTGCTGCGCCTGTTCAGCCGTAACCGCGGCTATAACGAAGGCCAGCCGCACAAGACCTTGCTGCAGGTGTTTGATCTGCTGGGCAATGACCATCCGCTGGTGACCACCTACCGCCGCAAGCTTTATCAGGCGATTTACTAGATGCGCATCCGCGGGCAGATCGGCCCCTGGCCGGTGGATCTGGAAATCGAACTGAACGCAGCCGACTGGGCGCAGCTGGCCCAGCACCGCAGCGAGCCTGACAACGCCGCCCCGGCAGCGACCTGCGCGCCGCCGGCCGTGCGCGCGCAGGCCGACGATCCGCGCTGGAGCGCCGCCCAGCAACTGCTGCAGCGCGCCGGCACGTTGAGCGGGCCGCAATTGTTGGCTGAACTGGAGCCGCTGGCCGGCGGCATCGAGGCCGCCAAGCGTCTGCTGGTACGCCTGCGGCATTGCCCGCAGGTACGGATCGAGCAGCAGGCAGATGCGGCGGTTTACCGCTGGATCGGCTGAGCGCCTGGCACCCGCGCCTCAGCGCAGCTGCGCTACCTGGGGCCCGCGCAGCTGCTCCAGCTGGCCCTGCGCCCATTCGCGCCAGTCGCGCACCTTGCGCCGGTCCGCGCCGGCACGTTCGGCAAGCTGTAGCGCCTCGAGTCCGGCCTGCCAGTTCTCCTGCTCCAACTCGAGCTGGGCGAGCGCCATCCAGTGGTTGGCCTGGCCGGTCTGACGCGCCAGCTGACGATAGACCGAGGCCGCCTGGCCGCGCTCGCGGGCTTGCCACCACAGCTGGCCAAGACGCTCCTGGCGCGCCGCATTGCTCGGCAGCTGCCGTTCGGCGAGCAGCGCCTCGAGCATCCGGGCTCCTTGCCAGGGCTGACCGGCGGCCGCGGCGATCAGCACCAGGTTGTCCAGTTCGCGCTCACTGAACGCCAGCCCCTTGGCGCGGGCGGCGCGCAGGGTGGCCAGCGCGCGTTGCTCCTGACCGGCCATCTGCTGCAGCCCGGCCAGCTGCCACCAGGCCTGGGCCCGCTCTGAATGGCGTGCCAGCAGGGCACGCTGCCAACGCTCGGCCTCGGCATAACGCTTGAGCTGGGCGTTGCCGGCCACCAGTAGCTGCAGCCAGGCATCCTCGGCCCGCGGATTGGCCTTCACATAACGCTCGGCCAGCGGCAGCGCGCGCTCATGCTGACCAAGCCCCTGATAGGCCTGCACCAGCATCTTCAGCTGCTCTTCGGGTGCTGCGGCCGGGAGCGGCGCGAGCAGCTCGACAACCCGCAGGTAACGCCCTTCGGCGAGGCTCAACCGGGCGATATTGAGTTTTTCGTTGGCCTGCTCCTCCGCCCCCAGCAAGCCGCTGCCCAGTGCCTTTTCCAGCTCAGCGAGCGCCTTGCGGCGGTCGCCCTCAGCCCACGCCAGATAACCCAGGCTGCGAGCCAGCAGAGCCGCCTCAAGACTGCTGTCTGGTGCCTTGACCTGCGCCAGGGCGCGCCGCGCGGCCGCGTGGTCGCCCTTGCTCTGGGCGGCCTGTGCCGTCTGCAGGGCCTGCAGCACCGCCGGATCGATACGCTGCGCCGCCTGGCCGACAGCGGTGACGAACAGCAGAACGAACAACAGACGCGACATGCGACCTCCGGCTATCTCAGGCGAAATTGCAGCGTTTTGGTGGCCTCGCGCGCAACCGCCTGGCCATTTTCCATGCGCGGGGCGAAGCGCCAGCGCGACACGGCACGACGGGCTTCACGGTCGAACACGTTGGGCGGCGAAGCCTCCAGCACGCGGATGTTCTCCACCCGCCCCTGAGCAGTGATGGTAAAGGCCAGCTTGATATGCCCCTCGATGCCCCGCCGCCGCGCCTGCTCGGGGTACTGCGGCGGTACGTCGTTGAGCGGGACCACCTCGTTGTCCGGGCCGCCGGCCGCAGCGCCCTGGGGGCCGGCGGCCGCCGGCGGCGCGGCGCTGAGTCCGGCAAGGCTGGGCGTCGGCGCAGCGGACACGGCGATCCCCATGTCCAGCGACGGCAGCGCCAGATCCAGCTTGGGCAGGTTGGTCTGGGCCGTGGCCGGCACAGGCGTTGGCGGGGTCGGCGGCTGAGGCGTGTCCGGCCGAGGCGGCTCGGGCGCCTGCTGGCGACTGCGGGTGGCGGTGGTCTCGTTGCGTCCATCGACACGGACGAAATTCGCCACGCTCAGCGGGTCCGGCGGCAGCTTGTTGCGCGGCGGCGTAACCATGCTCAGCATCAGCGCGAACAGCGCCAGTGCCATCAGACAGGCGCCGAGGAAGGCGAGCAACCAGCGGCCCGGCCGGCTCGGCGGCGCGTCGAGCGCAACCATCAGCGCGCCCCGCCGGTGGCCGCCAGGGCCACATCACTCACACCCGCCTGGCGCGCCTGGTCCATCACCTGAACCACCAGGCCGGTGCGCGCATCCTGATCGGCCTGAACCACCACCGCGCCCTCGGGCTGGTCGACTCGCAGGCGCTCGACGTGTGCCCGCACGCTGCGCGGATCGACCACCTGCTTGTCGATCCACACCTCGCCCCCGGCCGTCACCGCGATCAGGATGTTGCCCTTGTCCTGGGTACTGGCGGTGCTCGCCTCGGGGCGCGCGACCTCGATCCCTGACTCCTTGATGAAGGAACTGGTGACAATGAAGAAGATAAGCATGATGAATACGACATCCAGCATCGGCGTCAGGTCGATGCCGGTGTCTTCATCCAGCTGGTTTGCATGGCGACGCATCCGCATGCGCGAGTCCTCAGTCGTGGCGCAGCTGGTCGGCCAGCCGCTCGAGCGCGTGATTGGCGATCCGTTCCAGACGCGCCAGGCTGAACAGTCCGGTGATCGCCAGCACCATGCCGGCCATGGTCGGCAGGGTGGCCTGCCAGACCCCGGCGGCCATGCCGCGCGGGTTACCGGTACCATTGAGCGCGAGCACATCGAACACGGCGATCATGCCGCTGACCGTGCCAAGCAGGCCGAACAGCGGATACAGTGCGACCACTGCTTTGCCAAGGCGCAGTGGCGCGGCCAGCTGCTGGCGGGCCTCGGCCAGCCAGCAGCGGCGTACCGAGCGCTGCCAGGTGCCAGCCAGATGATTGAGCTGATCCCAGCGCCGGCGGCGCTCGGCCGCCCAGCGCGGGAACACCCGGCGCATGAACCAGAGGCGCTCGAACACCAGCGTCCAGTACAGCACGCACAGCGCAGCCAGCGCCCACATCACCAGCCCACCGGCGGCCATGAAGTCGAGCAGCGCGTGAGCGCTGTCGGCCAGGCTCAGCCTGAAGGCGGCCAGGTCAGTCACGGCGCGGCGCTCCGGACAAGTGCATGGCCACCAGGCCAGCGCTTTGCTGCTCAAGCAACTGGATCAGCGCCTTGCTGCGCGTGACCAGCAGGCTGTGAAGAAACAGCAGGGGAATGGCCACCACCAGACCGAGCACCGTGGTCACCAGCGCCTGGGAGATGCCGTCGGCCATCAGTCGCGAATCCCCGCCACCGCTCTGAGTGATGGCCTGGAACGTCACGATCATGCCGGTCACGGTACCCAGCAGCCCGAGCAACGGTGCTACCGCGCTGAGCAGTTTGAGCAAGCCGTGACCACGCTCCAACGGCGGTGTTTCCTGCAGGATCGCCTCGTCGAGCTTGAGCTCGAGGGTTTCCAGATCGGACAGCTGCGGATTCGGCCCCAGCACGCCGATCACCCGGCCCAGCGGATTGTCGGCGCGCGGCGAAGCCAGCTCGCGGGCCTGGCGGGCCACTCCGCGGGAGACGCGGGTCAGGTAGATGAAGCGAACCACGGCCAGCAACAGACCGGCAACGCCCAGGGCAATGATCACCCAGCCAACCAGCCCGCCCTGCTGCACGCGATCCCACAATTGCGGCTGCAACTGCAGCTGAGCCAGCAGCGTGCCACGGGTCGGATCCACCGGCAGCACGGCGAGCGCTGCGCGGCTGTCGACAAAGTCTGCGACTTGCCCCAGACCGCCCGGCTGACGAGCCGGCGCGATCAGCTGACCGGTGTCGGCGTCGTAGCGCAGGTGGGCACCGCTGCCGTAGGCCGAGAAACTGCCGACGCGCAACACCGGCTGCTCTCGGCGCGTACCATCGACACCGACCACCGGCAGAGTCACCCGCTCGACCCGCCCGCTGGCGGCCAGGTCTTCCAACAGCGTCATCCAGTAGCCTTCGAGATCGCCGGCAGCCGGCAGCGTTCGGCTTTCAGCCAGCACCTTCAGGCGTGCCAGGCGCTCGGGGTACTGGGCGTTGAGCAGGCTGTCCTGCCACTGGCCTGCGACGTCGCCGGCACTCTGGCGAACCACGCCGAACAGCTCACCGAGGTGACCGACCCGCTGTGCCAGTCGCTTCTCCTGCTCGGCCAGCTCCGCTTCCTGACGATCGAACAGTGCCTTGAGCCGGCTGGCTTCGGCCTGCTGCTCGCCCAGCGCCGCCTTGGCGCGCGCCAGCAGGCGGGCCTGCTCGTCACGATTTTTGAGAAACGCCTGTTCGCGCTCGGCCATCGCCGCGCTTTCGGCAACGCGCTCGCTGCGCAGGCGCTCGAGCAATTGATCCGGGGTTACCGATTGCGCAATGGCCGCCTGCGTGAAGCAGCCGAACAACAGTGAGGCAAACAGCCGCTTCATTGGGCACTCTCCTGCGCCAGGGTCTTGACCGGCAGCTCCAGCATGACGGGGGCCTGCTGCTGGCGGGCGATGGCGATGGCTCGCGCGATGGTCCGCCGCGCACTGGCATCGAGCGGCTCCCAGGTTCGGGTCTGCGGGCTGAACCAGCCACTCTGGTGGCCATCGAGGGTCTGGTAATAGAGCATGGTGCGGCCCAGGCGCAGGAACTCCACGCTGCGCAGCTCGTCACCCTCCTGCAGCTCACCGCGCCAGGCTTCGAGGGTGCGGCCATAATCGCTCTCGATCTGGTAGGCCTCGAGAATGCGGCGGTACTTCTCCGCCAGACTCACATCCGCCCGTGGCAGCAACTCTTGCAGGGTCAGCAGCCGATCGGCCCGCTCCTGGGGCAGGAAAGGCAGGTCGGCCTCGATGAACTGGCCGAGCACCTCGACCATGCGCGCCATCAGCGGGGTCACCGCCTCCTGGGTGCTTTCGATACCGGCGAGCTGGCGTTCGAACCCTTCCAGCTCCTTGCGCTGCGCCGCCACCAACTGGCGCATCTGCTCGTTGTACGCCTTCAGCGCCTCGCTTTGCTGCAAGGCACTGCGGTACTCATCGAGCATCCGGCGGGTGGCATCGTCCAGGGTGTCGATACGAGCTTGCGATGCCTGCGCCTGCTCGGACAGACGCTGGCTTTCATTCAGCGCGTCGTCCAGCGAGGCGGCCAGCAGCGCGGGGGCTGCGCCCAGCATGGCCGAGGCCAATGCCGCCTGGCGAAGCGCGCGAGTGAGGGGAAACGGCATGGGAGATCCTTTCGGGGAAGGCCAAATAACGAGAAGCATTATCAACTTTCCACCAGAAGCAAACAACCCCGCCACACCGTTACCTTTCTTCACACCTCTTGAGCCAGGTCAACGCCCGAGGGCCGACGCGCTGCGTTTATTGAGCCAAGTCAACGTCACCGACCGGGACAAACACCTACCATTCGTCCCGTCAGGCTAATACCAAACGTCGTCAAGAAACGTACTTTCGAACACATCGATGGGAGCGTCATCCATGCGCAAGTCTCTGTTCACCGCTTCTCTGCTGGCCCTGTCCCTGGCCGCCCCG
>JAUVZY010000022.1 GCA_030602315.1 Pseudomonadaceae bacterium
ATGGCTCGAGGTGGCGGTGACGTCACCGGCCAGCGCGTTGATCGAGTCCACCGCGCGCAGCACCTGCTCGCGGCCGCGGCGGGCGGTCTGGTCGGTATCGCGCGAGGCCTGCGAGGTGCTCACCGCGTTGCGTGCCACCTCTTCCACCGCCGTGGTCATCTCGTTGACCGCGGTGGCGGCCTGCTCGATTTCCTGGTTCTGCTGATGCAGGCCGCGGGTCGAGTCTTCGGTCACCGCGTGCAGCTCCTCGGCGGCCGAGGCCAGCTGATTGGAGGAATCGGAGATGCGCTGCAGAGTGTCGCGCAGGCTTTGCTGCATGCCATGCAGGGCCCCGAGCAGGCGCGCCGGCTCGTCGGTGCCATCGGCCTGGATGATGTCGGACAGATCGCCCTTGGCCACGGTTTCGGCCACCTGCACCGCGCGGTTGAGCGGCAACACGATGGAGCGGGTCAGCAGGATGGCCAGGAGCACGGTCAGCAGCGTCGCCAGCACCATCACGCTGATCACCCCGTAGAAGGCCTCGTTGAAGGCCTGCAGGGTGGACTGGGCCGCCTTGCCCGCACCGGCCTGGTTGATTTCCACCAGCTCATCCAAAGCCTTGCTGGTTTCGCTGGCGAACAGGCGCAAAGATCCATTGGCAAGGCTGCGGGCGGTGTCGGCGTTGCCCTGGCGAAGGCTGGCGATCAGTTGCTGCTGCTGGTCGAAATACTGGCCGATCGAGCGCTGCAGACGTTCATACACCGCTTGCTCTTCGGCCGACGTCACCAGCGCCTTGTACTGCCCGAGATATTTCTGCAGCTCTTCGCGTTCGCGCAGCATCTCGGTCTGGCCCTGGTTCAGCGTGTCCTCGTCAGGCGACAGCAACAGGCGCAGGGTGGCGATGCGCACCAGCAAAAAATGCTGGCTCAGCTCCCCGGCGGTGACCACGCTGGGCAACCAGGTCTTTTCGATCTCATCGCTGGCATCACGCATCTGCCGAATCTCGGTAAGCGCGAAGAAGCCTAGGATGAACACCATCAGCGCGACCAGCGCAAAGCCCACAGTCGCCCGCACCGCAATCTTCATGTTTCGCAGCATGTTGAATACCTTTGGAAAAAAATGACCGCCGTTTCGACGGATAAGCCGGGGTGCGACGCAGGTTTGCCCTGTCTTGTTGTGTAAGCTTTTTCTTACACTAGACTATTACAAGAGTTGTACAAATCTTTTTTTGTGTACAGCCTGAAAAAAACGGGCCGCAGCCCGTTTCCTGCCCGCCACCGGCTCAGGCGGCCATGCGCTCGCACGCCTCGGCGCAGGCCTGACAGGCTCTGGCGCACTGCTGGCAGTGCTCGTGCGGGTGCTTGCCACACTCCTCGCCGCACTGGCGGCAGACCTCGGCGCACAGTTGGCAGATCTGTCGGGCCAATTCGCTGTTACGCGCCATGGCTCCGGCGGCCAGTTCGCAGATCGCGGCGCAGTCGAGATCGAGGGCAATGCAGCGCGCCATCTTCTTCACGTCGTCTTCGCCAAGGCAGGCGGCGGCGCAGGTGTGGCAGGCGAGGGCGCAATCGCTACAGGCGCGGATGCAGGCTTGGAAGGCGGAATCGAGCATGGGGGTCTCCTTCGGCAGTGAAAGAAGGCGCCCGGCATGGCCAGGCACTCTTTCTGTCGACGGAGCCCCGCGGGGGGAGTTTCGCCGGCGGGACCGGCGGCGGTTTACTGGTCGCGGTCGATGGCAAAACCGGCCCAGGCCTGGCGGGTGGGCATCACTTCCAGGCGGTTGATGTTGACGTGGGCCGGCAGGGTGGCGACGTAGTAGACCTGCTCGGCGATGTCCTCGGCGGACAGCGGCTCGGTGCCGCGGTACAGCGCGTCGGAGGCTTCCTGGTTCCACTTGGTGCGCACCAGGGTGAACTCGGTTTCGGCCAGCCCCGGCTCGATGTCGGTGACGCGCACGCCGGTGCCCAAGAGGTCGCAGCGCAGGCTCAGGGAGAACTGGCGGACGAAGGCCTTGGTGGCGCCGTAGACGTGGCTGCCGGGGTACGGGTAGTAGCCGGCCACCGAGCCGATGTTGACGATGCTGGCGCCGCGGCCGGTCTCGATCAGGGTATTGATCAGCGCGTGGGTGACGTTCACCAGCCCGGTGCAGTTGGTGTCGATCATGCAGTGCCAGTCGGCCAGGTCGACCTCCTGGGCCTTCTGCGGCGCCAGCGCCAGGCCGGCGTTGTTCACCAGGCAGGTGATGCGGCGAAAGCCCTCCGGCAGCGCAGCGACCACCTGCTGCACCGCCGCCGCGTCGCGCACGTCCAGCGTGGCGATGTGCACCGGCACCCTGGCCTCGAGCTCGGCCTTCAGCGCCTCCAGTCGCTCGCTGCGCCGGCCGGTGAGCACCAGCGCCCAGCCGGCCTCGGCGAAACGCCGGGCGGTGGCGCGGCCGAAGCCCGAGGTGGCGCCGGTGATGAAGGCGATCTGCGCGGTCATGGAAAGCTCCTTGTATCGAATGAGAACGGCCAATGGTGCCCCGAGCCGCCTGCCCAGGGCCAGCCGCGCTGCGATGGGGCATAAGCGAAACGCCAGCGCACTATAAATGTGCAGGCTCGGTACGCCAGCACCGCTTGCACGCCCCGGCCAACGCCTTGCGCGGATCTGGCCCGGCAGTTGCAAAGCCTCAGGCACAGGACGCTGCGGCTTATGGATGAGCCATGGATCCACAATGGCCGACTAGGGTTCCGGCTCGCGCTGCGAGTGACTGGTCCGAGAGTTGGCGACCTCCAGCGAGGTTACACGGCGGGATAAAAGCCCGGGAGATCTGCGCGGACGCACCCGCAGCTCCTACGCCTGTCTTCGCGAAAACTGGAGGGTCATCGATGAAACGCCCCACTGCCCCGGCCTGCCGGCCGTCATCCCGCCTTCCGGTGCCCGCCCTCACCGCTCGGGAGACCACCGCATGCGATTGATCAACCGCCGCCCCGGCCGCCCCGGCGCGCTGATGCTGGCGATCCTGCCGTTCGCCCTGCTGCTGATGCTCTACCTCGGCGGCTCGGCCCAGCGCCTGGCAGAAAACCCGCGCGACAAGCTGTTGCCGAGCATGGAGCAGATGGCAGACGCCGTGCAGCGCATGGCCTTCACCCCGGACAAGCGCTCCGGCGACTACCTGATGTGGCAGGACACCGCCGCCAGCTTGAAGCGCCTGGGCATCGGCCTGGGCATCGCCGCGGTCGCCGGGCTGTGCCTGGGCATCGCCGCCGGCACCCTGCCGCTGTTCGGCGCCTCGCTCTCGCCGTTGCTCACCGTGCTGTCGATGGTGCCGCCGTTGGCGATCCTGCCGATCCTGTTCATCGTCTTCGGCCTCGACGAGCTGTCGAAGATCATGCTGATCGTCATCGGCATCACCCCGGTGCTGGCCCGCGACCTGGAGCAGCAGGCGCGGCAGATTCCGGCCGAGCTTCTGATCAAGGCGCAGACCCTGGGCGCCAACACCTGGACGCTGATCCTGCGGGTGGTGCTGCCGCAGCTGTTGCCGCGCCTGTTGATCGCCCTGCGCCTGGTGCTCGGCTCGGCCTGGCTGTTTCTCATCGCCGCCGAGGCCATCGCCTCCACCGATGGGCTCGGCTACCGCATCTTCCTGGTGCGCCGCTACATGGCGATGGACGTGATCCTGCCCTATGTCGTGTGGATCACCGCGCTGGCCTGGGCGATGGACTACGGCCTGCGCCGCCTGACCCGCACGCTGTTCCCCTGGTACGAAGGAGCCAAGGCATGACCATCCCTCACACCGGCTCCGGCAAGAGTTTTATAGAGGCGAAAAACGTCTGGCAGGAGTACGGCGACCAGATCGTGCTCGAGCGCCTGAACCTGCAAGTGAAGGAAGGCGAGTTCTGCACCCTGGTCGGCGCCTCCGGCTGCGGCAAGTCCACCTTCCTGCGCATGCTGCTCGGCCAGGAGCGCCCCAGCCGCGGCGAGATCCTGCTGGACGGCGCGCCGATCGCCAACGAACCCGACGCCAGCCGCGGCGTGGTGTTCCAGCGCTACTCGGTGTTCCCGCACCTGTCGGTGCTGGACAACGTCGCCCTCGGCCTGGAGTTGCCGCGCTCCCCGCTGCTCGGCCGCCTGCTCGGCGGCGCCAAACGCCGCGCCCGCGACGAGGCGGCGACGATGCTGGAAAAGGTCGGCCTCGGCCACGCGCTGAACAAATACCCGGCGCAGCTCTCCGGCGGCATGCAGCAGCGCCTGGCCATCGCCCAGGCGCTGGTGATGAAACCGCGCGTGCTGCTGCTCGACGAACCCTTCGGCGCCCTCGACCCAGGCATCCGCAAGGACATGCACGGCCTGCTGCTGGAGCTGTGGAACGAGACCCGGCTGACCGTGTTCATGGTCACCCACGACCTCTCCGAAGGCTTCACCCTCGGCACGCGCCTCTTGGTATTCGACAAGCCGCGCCTCGACCCCCACGCCCCCGGCGCCTACGGCGCGCGGGTGACCTATGACATCCCGCTTAACGAGCAGCGCCGCGCCGCGCGCGCGGCCGACGCGGTGTTGCCGGCGCAGGTGGTGGAGCGGTTGGAGAGCGTGCAGGAGAGGTGAAGCGGGCGGCACCGCGGTGCTTGTGTAGGGTGGACAACCGCGCAGCGTTGTCCACCATTCGTTCCCGCGTAGGCGGTGAACCTGGCCGAACACCGTGCGGCGCGGGTGGCTGCGCCGTTGCACTATCCCGCGCACCGACCGCCAGCCATTCCCCGAGCTAGCGCCCATGGTGGACAAGGCTGCGCCGTTGTCCACCCTACGGCCGCCGCGTTTAGGCGATAACCGCAAGCCACCGGCCTGCACGGACTCTCAGTCCCCGTCAGGAGGCCGAGTGCAGGTGGGCGCGCAGGGGGTCGCGAGGCATGGACGCCGAGCGAGGGATGAAGGGGCGGGGCCGCCGAGGCAGGGACGCCCCTTCAGACCGACCCCCGGAGCGGCGCCGGAGCGAGGGCAGTCTGGCTGTGCAGCAGCCAGACCCGGATGTCGGGGGGCGCTTTCTTTTGCTTACTTCTCTTTGCGCCGGGCGGCGATCCGCAAACAAAGAAAATTGAGGCGCCGTGCAAGGCGCAACCTGTCGCCCACCGCCGCAAACGTGGTTGGCTCAAGCACCTATCGCTGCTGCACCAGACCGTAGGGTGGGAAACGGCGCAGCCTTTCCCACCACGCGGCCAGCACCGCCGTGACAGGCGCCCCGCTACTCCAGCACCTCCAGATACCGCCCCAACGTCTCCGCCTCCGCCTCGAACCACCGCTGGGCCTCGGCCGGAGCCGCCGTGACCACCACCGGCCGCCATTCCGGCTCCAGGGTGTCCACCTCGAACAGCCTGACCACCGCCCGCCCTTCCGGCGTTTCCAGGCACTGGCGCAGGCGCCCGTCGGCCAGCCGCTCGAACCCATCGAGCACCAGCGCCTGCCCGACCCGCGCCGGCACGGTGGACAGCGCCACCCGGTAGCCCGATTGCGCATCGCCCAGCGCCAGCGAAGTCTCGAAATCGAACAGCGCCGCCAGCGCCGGCGCATCGGCGTGCTCGGCACGCTCGCGCAAGCCCAGCGGCGCGTCGGGCAACGCCGCCGGCCGACCGTGCACCCAGCCGGCATGCGCGCCGCAGACGATCAGCCCGCCGCCCTGATGCAGCAGCTCGCCGCTCTGTGCGTCGCGCTCGTCGATCAGGCGCAGGCCGAGCAGTGGGCCGCCGCTGGCCTGCAGGCGCCAGTCCTCGACGTAGATGCCGCTGGGGGCGAATTCGATCATGCAGTTACCGACCCGCTGCAGCAGCGCCGGCTCCGGCCAGCGGTTGTGCAGTTGCAGCGACACCCCGCCCTGCCAGCTCAGCCGGCCCTCGGCCCAGACGCTGTCGGCCACCCAGCCCTCGTGGTTGGCCAGCACCCGCCGCTCTTCGGCGCTGTAATCGGCCAGCGGCCGCACTGGCAGCGCCGGGCCGTCCGGCAGGCGCAGATCGATGGTGAAGGTGCGGCTCTGCAGCCAGTGCACCTGGGTGCGCTCATCGCTGCGCCCGTCGGCGAAGCTGATGGTGCGCCGACGAAAATGCCCGAGCATCCACTCCGGCACCCCACCCTCGGCGCGTTGCGGATGGCGGCTGGCCAGTTCGAAGAGGTTCATGCGTTCACCCCCTGGCGGCCGGGACCGAAGCTCGACAGCCCCAGGCTGCCCTCGGGCAGTTTCAGCTCGCCGGCCTCCAGGCGCTCGCGCAGGTAGCGGAAGGTCTGCGCGGTCTGCGCGTACAGGTGGTCGCCGCAGATCACCGGGGTGTACTGGCGCTCGCCGCGCGGGGCGAGACCCTCGATCGGCGCGATGCGGGTGTCGTAGTCGCAGGCGCAAAACAGCGGGAAGGCGAAGCGTTCCTCGGCGACCTTGCGCACCCGGTGCGCGGTGGCGACGAACTGGCCGTTGCTCAGCACCTCGAGCATGTCGCCGATGTTGATGACGAAGGCGTCCTCCACCAGCGGCACGTCGATCCACTCGCCGGCGCCGTTCTGCACCTGCAGGCCCTCGGCGGTGGGCAGCAGGATGGTGAAGCACTCGTAGTCGGTGTGCGCGCCGATGCCGGGGCGGTCGGCGGCCGGGTCGGTATCCAGCGGGTAGTGGATCAGCCGCAGCTGGCTGGTGGGCTGGCGGGTGATCGGCACGAAGGTGTCCTCGGGCAGGCCGAGCGCCAGCGCGAAGCCGGCGAACAGCCGCTCGCCGAGCGCCAGCGCCGCGCGGTAGTAGGCGCCGACCTGCTCGCGAAAGGCCGGCGAGTCCGGCCACTGGTTCGGCCCCAGCAGCGGAAAACGCTGCGGGCCGTCGGTGTAGTCGTAGTTGACGTCGTAGGCTTCCTTCAGGTCCTTGCTGCCACCGGCGAACTGCTCCTCGCCCTCCGGCACGTAGCCGCTGTGGTTGCTCGACTGGCCGATGTAGACGCGCATCTTTTCGTCCAGCGGCCGGGCGAAGAAGGCGCGGGCCTGCTCCAGCAACCCGTCGCGCAGCGCGCGGGAAATGCCGTGGCCGGTGACCATCAGAAACCCCACCTCGCGGGCGGCGCGGCCGAGCTGCTCGGCCACCGCCTGGCGCGCGGCCGGGTCCGACGCATACAGGCCGGCAATGTCGATGACGGGGATGGCGGTGAAGTCGGTATGCGACATGGCAACCTCTCTGAATAGATGAGTTACCTGGTCGTCCAGAAAAGCGGCGGGTCGGGTCGTCCCGAAGGCCATGGCAATGGCCCCAGCGAGCGTGAGGGGAAGCGAGTTTTGTGCCAGTGGGAGTGGCGCGGGACGGCGCAGTACTGAACCAGAACCGCCGCAGCGGGCCCATGGTGGACAAGGCTGCGCCGTTGTCCACCCTACGGGGCACCGTGCTACCGGCCTGCGCGGACGCGAGTCTCCGTCAGGAGGTCGAGTGGAGAATTGTGAATCCCGGAGCCGCCCATGGTGGCCAAGGCTTCGCCGTTGTCCACCCTAGGGGGCACCGTGCTACCGGCCTGCGCGGACGCGAGTCTCCGTCAGGAGGTCGAGTGGAGAATTGTGAATCCCGGAGCCCGCCCATGGTGGCCAAGGCTTCGCCGTTGACCACCCTACGGGGCACCGTGCTATCGGCCTGCACGGACGCGAGTCCCGTCAGGAGGCCGAGCGGAGGTGTTGCGCAGGGGGGCGCGAGGCATGGACGCCGAGCGAGGGATGAAGGGGCGGGGCCGCCGAGGCAGGGACGCCCCTTCAGACCGACCCCCGGAGCGGCACCGGAGCGAGGGGAGTCCGGGGGCGAAGCGCCCGGACCCGGATGTCGGGGTGGGCTTTCTTTTGCTTACTTTTCTTTGCCCAAACAAAGAAAAGTGAGGCGCCGTGCAAGGCGCAACCTGTCGCCCGCCGCGGGGAAAGTAGTCGGCGAGATCCAGAAGGGTCGGCGCTCCGCTCCCGGCCCGCCCCAATACCGTGCACAACCACCGCCAAACGCCCCATCCCTTGGCACGCCAGGAAGCAACAAGGCGCCAAACCCGCCTCACAGCCCCCTCCCCCGAACTGGCACACAATTCGCTTTGTCTGTAGCGTGCAGGAGCTATCCGGCTCATCCCGGATACGGCACCACAATCTGTAAATGGACGACTAGGGTTCCGGTTCGCTCAGCGAACGACTGGTCCGAGAGTCGTCGACCTCCGAGCGGGGTTACACGGCGGGATAAAAGCCCGGGAGAACGCGCCTTTCGAAGCGATTCGAAACGTGCCGCGACTCCTGCTTGCATCCAACCTCGTAACGGAGATTTCCCATGCAAAAGCGCCGTCTGTTCTCCCTCGCCGCCGCCACCCTGGCCGCGGTCCTCAGCGTCAACGCCCACGCCGAAAAGAAGGACCAGTTCAGCGTCTGCTGGACCATCTACGCCGGCTGGATGCCCTGGGGCTACGCCTCCACCTCCGGCATCATCGACAAGTGGGCCGACAAGTACGGCATCAAGATCGACGTGGTGCAGCTCAACGATTACGTCGAATCGATCAACCAGTACACCGCGGGCCAGTTCGACGGCTGCGGCATGACCAACATGGACGCGCTGACCATCCCGGCGGCCGGTGGCGTGGACTCCACCGCGCTGATCGTCGGCGACTACTCCAACGGCAACGACGGCCTGGTGATCAAGGGCGAGGGCAAGACCCTGGCCGACCTCAAGGGCCAGCCGATCAACCTGGTCGAGCTGTCGGTGTCGCACTACTTCCTCGCCCGCGCGCTGGAGTCGGCCGGCATGAGCGAGCGTGACGTGAAGGTGGTGAACACCTCCGACGCCGACATGATCGCCGCCTTCGCCACCCCGCAAGTCAAGGCGGTGGCCACCTGGAACCCGATGCTCGCCGAGATCGCCGCGCAGCCGAAGGTCAGCCTGGTCTACGACTCCTCGAAGATCCCCGGCGAAATCCTCGACATGATGGTGGTGAACACCCAGACCCTCGCCGACAACCCCGCCTTCGGCAAGGCGCTGGTCGGTGCCTGGTTCGAAATCATGGCGCTGATGCAGGCCGGCACGCCGGAAGCCACCGCCGCACTGACCGAGATGGCCAAGGCCTCGGGCACCGATCTCGCCGGCTACCAGGCCCAGCTGGCCGCCACCGAGCTGTTCTACACGCCCAAGGACGCGCTGGCCTTCGTCACCGACCCGTCGCTGCCCAAGACCATGGCCAAGGTCGCCCAGTTCAGCTTCGACCACGGCATCCTCGGCGAAGGCGCCGCCAGCCCCGAGGTGATCGGCATGCAGTTCCCCGGCAACACCGTGGTCGGCGACGAAGCCAACGTGAAACTGCGCTTCGACCCGAGCTACGTGCAGATGGCCGCCGACGGCACGCTCTGATCCGCCCCTTTTTCGACGGCGCGCTGGCGCCGTCCTGCCGAAACCGAGGTACCCGATGAACACCGAGACGACCCTGCGTCCGACCCTCTACGAGGAAACCGTCCCCGGCGGCGGCCACACCTCCTTTGTGTTGAAGCGCGGCCAGCTGCTGCGCATCACCGATCTCGAAGGCGGCGCCAACGTCAGCCTGATGCTGCTCAACGCCGCCGAGAAGAGCGAGCGGCTGAACCTGCCGGACACCCTGAAGGGCCAGCACACCGCCAAGCTGACCGCCGGCCATTGCCTGTACTCGGACATGGGCCGGGTGCTGGCGGCGATCACCGCCGACACCTGCGGCTGGCACGACAGCTTCGGCGGCGTGCTCAACGCCGAGGAAGTCGCCGAGAAGTACGGCATCGGCCGCTATCAGGAACTGCGCAACGGCTTCTTTCGCAACGGCACGGACAATCTGCTCGTCGAGATGGGCAAGTGGGACCTGAACCTGCAGGACCTCTTGATGGTGCTCAACCTGTTCAGCCGGGTGGACGTCACCGCCGACGGCGCCTTCGCCTTCCACCAAGGCAACTCCCAGGCCGGCGACTACGTGGAGCTGTACGCGCCGATGGACACCCTGGTGATCCTCACCGCCCTGCAGCACCCGATGGACCCGAACCCGGCGTACGCGCCCAAGCCCGTGCAGCTCACCTGGCATCAGGTGGCCAGCGACGGCATCAGCGTGCTCTGCCGCACCTCGCGCCCGGAAAACGGCCGCGCCTTCCACAACACCGAACGGCTGTACATCTGAGGAGGTTGCCGCGATGACTCTCACCGAAAGCAGCCTGCACCCGGAAACCGCCAGCTTCCGCCACGTGATCCCGGCCGGCGAGCCGTACCTCTTCGAAGTCAAGGCCGGGCAGACCCTGCGCCTGCTGGACCTCGAAGGCAACCAGGCGGTGGACACGCTGTTCTTCAGCGCGAAGAACCCGCGCGAGCGCTACGACCCGCAGCGCACCCTGCGCCGGCAGAACCGCGTCTACCTCACCACCGGCACGGTGCTTTATTCGAACCTCGGCAATCCGCTGTTGACCATCGTCGCCGACACCTGCGGCCGGCACGACACCCTGGGCGGGGCCTGCGCCCAGGAGAGCAACGTGGTGCGCTACGCGCTGGACAAGCGCTACATGCACAGCTGCCGCGACAACTTCCTGCGCGCCAGCCTGCATGACGGCCGCCTGACCAAGCGCGACATCGGCGCCAACATCAACTTCTTCATGAACGTGCCGGTGACCCCGGAAGGCGGGCTGACCTTCGCCGACGGCATCTCCGCGCCGGGCAAGTACGTGGAACTGCGCGCCGAGCAGGACGTGATCGTGCTGATCTCCAACTGCCCGCAGCTGAACAACCCGTGCAACGGCTGGAACCCGACGCCGGCCGAGGTGCTGGTGTGGGGCTGACCCTCGTCCGGTGGATATCGCTACGCGGATATCCACCCTACCGACCGTAGGGTGGGCAACTCGCAACGCGATTGCCCACCAAAGCCCCGCAAGGGGCCCAGCGGTGGGAAAGGCTGCCGCCGTTTCCCACCCTACGAAACTGAAGCTCGTCCGGTGGATATCGCTGCGCGGATATCCACCCTACCGACCGTAGGGTGGGCAACGCGCGAAGCGATTGCCCACCAAGCCCCGCAAGGGGCCCGGCGGTGGGACAGGCTGCGCCGCTCCCACCGCCCAACCGAACGACAACCACGGACGACCGTGGCGATGAATGAATAAAGGCGGGACGGCCCGCCCAGCCCTCCGAGGGTCTTGCTGATGTTCGACAAACTGCTGATCGCCAACCGCGGCGCCATCGCCTGCCGCATCCTGCGCACGCTGAAGGCCCTGAACTGCGCCGGCGTGGCCGTGTATTCCGAGGCCGACGCCGCCAGCCTGCACCTGCAGCAGGCCGACGAGGCCCACAGCCTGGGCGACGGCCCGGCCGCGCAGACTTATCTCGTCGTCGACAAAATCATCGGCATCGCCCGTGAAACCGGCGCGAAGGCCATCCACCCCGGCTACGGCTTCCTCTCCGAGAACGCGGCGTTTGCCGAAGCCTGCGAGGCCGCCGGCATCGCCTTCGTCGGCCCGACGCCCGAGCAGCTGCGGGTGTTCGGCCTCAAGCACACCGCCCGCGCGCTGGCCAAACAGCACGGCGTGCCGATGCTCGAAGGTACCGAACTGCTGGAAGACGTGAAGGCCGCGCTCAACGCCGCCGAACAGGTCGGCTACCCGGTGATGCTGAAAAGCACCGCTGGCGGCGGCGGCATCGGCATGCGCGTGTGCCGCTCGGCGGCGGAGCTCGCCGAGGCCTTCGACGCGGTCAAGCGCCTGGGGCAGAACAACTTCAGCGACTCGGGCGTGTTCATCGAGAAGTACATCGAGCGCGCCCGCCACCTGGAAGTGCAGGTGTTCGGTGACGGCGCCGGCGAAGTCATCGCCCTCGGCGTGCGCGACTGCTCGGTACAGCGGCGCAACCAGAAGGTGCTGGAGGAAACCCCGGCGCCGAACCTGCCGACCGGCATGGCCGAGGCCCTGTGCGAGGCGGCCATCACCCTGGCCAAGGCGGTCAGCTACCGCAGCGCCGGCACCGTCGAGTTCGTCTACGACGCCGAAGCCGAGCGTTTCTACTTCCTCGAGGTGAACACCCGCCTGCAGGTCGAGCACGGCGTCACCGAGCAGGTCTGGGGCGTGGACCTGGTGCGCTGGATGATCGAGCTGGCCGCCGGCGATCTGCCGCCACTGGCCGAGCTGGTGAAGGACCTCAAGCCCAGCGGCCACGCGATCCAGGCGCGCGTCTACGCCGAGGACCCGGGCCGCGACTTTCAGCCGAGCCCGGGCCTGTTGACCGCCGTGGCCTTCCCGGCCGCCGACGGCAAGAGCCTGCGCATCGACACCTGGGTCGAGGCCGGCTGCGAGATCCCGCCGTATTTCGACCCGATGATCGCCAAGGTCATCGCCTGGGCGCCGAGCCGTGAACAGGCCCGCGTCGCGCTGGACGCCGCCCTCGGCGACACCCTGCTCTACGGCGTGGAAACCAACCGCGAGTACCTGCGCCAGATCCTCGGCTTTGCCCCCTTCGCCCTCGGCACGCCCTGGACCCGCTGCCTGGAAGGTCTGCTCTATTCGGCCAACACCTTCGAGGTGATCAGCGCCGGCACCCAGACCACCGTGCAGGACTTCCCCGGTCGCCTCGGCTACTGGGCGGTGGGCGTGCCGCCGTCCGGCCCGATGGACAGCCGCGCGCTGCGCCTGGGCAATGCCCTCTTGGACAACCCCGAGGACGCCGCCGGGCTGGAAATCACCATGAGCGGACCGATCCTGCGCTTCAACACCGACGCGGTGGTGGCGGTGACCGGCGCCGCGATCCCCGTGAAGCTCGATGACGTCGCGCAGCCGATGTGCACCGCCATTTTCGTCCCGGCCGGCAGCACCCTGGCCATCGGCACCATTGCCGGCGCCGGTGCCCGCTCCTACCTGGCCGTGCGCGGCGGGGTGCAGGTGCCGGAGTATCTGGGCAGCAAGAGCACCTTCACCCTCGGCCAGTTCGGCGGCCACGGTGGCCGCGCCCTGCGCGCCGGGGACGTGCTGCACCTGGCGCCGCTGAGTGACTCGTCGGCCGGCGCCAGGCTCGCCGCCGAGCTGTGCAGCGCCCTGCCGGCGGTGCGCGAGCTGCGGGTGATCTACGGCCCGCACGGCGCGCCGGAATACTTCACCGAAGGCTATATCGACAAGTTCTTCGCCACCGACTGGGAAGTGCACTTCAACTCCAGCCGCACCGGCGTGCGCCTGATCGGCCCGAAACCCGAGTGGGTGCGCGAGAGCGGCGGCGAGGCCGGCCTGCATCCGTCAAACATCCACGACAACCCCTACGCCATCGGCGCGGTGGACTTCACCGGCGACATGCCGGTGATCCTCGGCCCGGACGGCCCGAGCCTGGGCGGCTTCGTCTGCCCGGTGACCATCATCGAGGCCGATCTGTGGCAGCTCGGCCAGCTCAAGGCCGGCGACAAGGTGCGCTTCGTCCCGGTGGATGTGCTGACCGCACGCCAGCTGGCCAAGGCCGCCGATGCCGAGTGCGCCAGCCTCGCGCCGGCGGCAGTGGTCGCCACGCCGGTGGCGCTGCAGTCGCCCATCGTGCTGGATATCGGTGAAGCGGACAGCCGCCTGGTCGCCCGCCTCTCCGGCGACACCCACCTATTGCTGGAAATCGGCGCGCCGGAGCTGGACCTGGTGCTGCGCTTCCGTGGCCATGCGCTGATGCAGGCCCTCGAAGCCAAGCAGCTCGACGGGGTGATCGATCTCACCCCCGGCATCCGCTCCCTGCAGGTGCACTACCAGCCCGAGACCCTGGCGCTGGAGGATCTGTTGGAGATCGTCGCCGGCCTGTGGGATGCCGTGTGCGCCGCGCAGGACCTGAAGGTGCCCTCGCGCATCGTCCACCTGCCGCTGTCCTGGGACGACCCGGCCTGCCAGTTGGCCATCGAGAAGTACATGACCACGGTGCGCAAGGACGCGCCCTGGTGCCCGAGCAACCTGGAGTTCATCCGCCGCATCAACGACCTGCCCAACCTCGACGCGGTGTACCGCACGGTGTTCGACGCCAGCTACCTGGTGATGGGCCTGGGCGACGTCTACCTCGGTGCGCCGGTGGCCACCCCGCTGGACCCGCGCCACCGCCTGGTCACTACCAAGTACAACCCGGCGCGTACCTGGACCGCGGAGAACTCGGTGGGCATCGGCGGCGCCTACATGTGCATCTACGGCATGGAAGGCCCGGGCGGCTACCAGTTCGTCGGCCGCACCCTGCAGATGTGGAACCGCTACCGCGCGGTCGAGGCGTTCGGCGGCCAGCCGTGGCTGTTGCGCTTCTTCGACCAGATCCGCTTCTACCCGGTCTCGGCCGAGGAGCTGTTAAGAATCCGCCGCGATTTTCCGCTGGGCCGCTACCCGCTGAAGATCGAGCACACCGAGCTGCGCCTGTCCGACTACCAGGACTTTCTTGCCGCCGAGGCCGACAGCATCGACGCCTTCCGCCGCCAGCAGCGCGGCGCCTTCGACGCCGAGCGCCAGCGCTGGATCGAATCGGGCCAGGCCCACTTCGAGAGCGAGGAAGTCGCCGCCGACCTCGGCGAGGACACCCCGCTCGGCGCCGGCCAGCACGGCATCGAGAGCCACATCGCCGGCAACCTCTGGCAGGTGTCGGTGGCCGAGGGCACGCGGGTCGAGGCCGGCGACGTGCTGGTGATCCTCGAGAGCATGAAGATGGAAATCCCGCTCACCGCGCCGGTCGCCGGCGTGGTCAAGGAAGTCCGCGCCCAGCCCGGCTCGCCGGTGCGCGCCGGCCAGCGGGTGGTGGTGATCGAGGAGGCGTGAGCCGCCACAACGAACGCCACGGTGGAAAAGGCTTCGCCGTTTTCCACCCTACGCCAACCGGCACCCCGAGGGCCGAAGCAACCGTAGGGTGGACAACGCTTCACCTGTCCACCCACCGGCCTAGCGGGCCGGCAACGAACATCATCACGGTGGGAAAGGCTGCGCCGTTTCCCACACTACGCCAACCGGCACACCCGGGGGCCGAAGCAACCGTAGGGTGGACAACGCTTCACCTGTCCACCAACCGGCCCCCCGGGCCGGCAACAAAGATCACGGTGGGAAAGGCGGCGCCGTTTCCCACCCTACGCCAACCGGCACCCCGAGGGCCGAAGCGACCGTAGGGTGGACAGCGCTTCACCTGTCCACCCACCGGCCCACCGGGCCGGCAATGAACATCACGGTGGGAAAGGCTTCGCCGTTTCCCACCCTACGAGGGACATGAAATGACCACGAATTTCGACCTGCGCCTGGCCACCCTGCGCACCGCCTATGCCGAAGGCACCACCACCCCGCGCCAGCTGATCCTCGGCCTGCGTGACAAGGCCGCCGCGCTCAACGGCGAGTTCAACGCCTTCATCCACCTGCTGAGCGCCGCCGAGCTCGAGCCGTACCTGGCCGCGCTCGACGGCAAGACGCCCGCCGAGCTACCGCTCTACGGCGTGCCCTTCGCCATCAAGGACAACATCGATCTCGCCGGCGTGCCCACCACCGCCGCCTGCCCGGCGTTCGCCTACACCCCCGAGACCAGCGCCACCATCGTCGAGCAGCTGATCGCCCTGGGCGCGGTGCCGCTGGGCAAGACCAACCTCGACCAGTTCGCCACCGGCCTCAACGGCACCCGCTCGCCCTATGGCGAATGCCGCAACTCGGTGCACCCGGACTACCCCTCCGGCGGCTCCAGCGCCGGCTCGGCGCTGGCCGTGGCGCTCGGGCTCTGTTCGTTTGCGCTGGGCACCGACACCGCCGGCAGTGGCCGGGTGCCGGCCGCGCTGAACAACCTGGTGGGGCTGAAGGCCAGCAAGGGGCTGATCTCCACCGCCGGCGTTGTCCCGGCCTGCCGCACGCTGGACTGCGTGACCTATTTCACCGCCAGCGCCGCCGAAGCCAGCCAGCTCCTGGCGCTGACCGCCAAGGCCGACCCGCGCGACGAATACAGCCGCAGCAACCCGCTGTGGAACGACGGCTCGGCCTTCGGCAAGGTCAGCACCTTCCGCTTCGGCGTGCCGAAGAGCCCCGAGTTTCTCGGCTGCGCGGAAAGCCCGGCGCTGTTCGCCGCCACGCTCGAACAGCTCAAAGCGCTCGGCGGCGAGCCGGTGGAAATCGATTTTTCGCCCTTTCTCGAAGCCGCCCGCCTGCTCTACGAAGGCCCCTGGGTCGCCGAGCGCTACAGCGTGGCCGGCGCGCTGATCGAGCAGCAGCCGGACGCCGTGCTGCCGGTCATCAAGGCCGTGCTGGAAAAGGCCCCGGGCGCCACGGCAGTGGACGCCTTCCGCGCCCAGTACCGCCTGCAGCAGCTCAAGGTGATCTGCGATGGCCTGCTCAAGGACCTCGACTGCATCCTCACCCCGGCCTACCCGCGCCCGGTGACCCTCGCCGAACTGCGCGCCGAACCGGTCAAGCGCAATTCGGACCTCGGCTACTACACCAACTTCATGAACATGCTCGACTACGCCGCCGTCGCGGTGCCGGCCGGCGTCATGGCTAACGGCCTGCCCTGGGGCGTGACCCTGTTCGGCCGGGTGTTCACCGACCAGTACCTGCTGAGCCTGGCCGATGCGCTGCAGCGCCAGACCGGCCTGACCCTGGTCGGCGGCAACGCGCTCGCCACCCCGGCGCCGCAGAACCCGGCGCGCAACGACCGGGCGAAGGTGGTGGTCTGCGGCGCGCACCTCGATGGCCTGCCGCTGAACTGGCAACTGCGCCAGCGCGGCGGCCGGCTGCTGGAGGCCACCGTCAGCGCCCCGGCCTACCAGCTCTACGCGCTGGCCGGCGGCCCGGTATTGCGGCCGGGCATGGTTCGCGTGGCCGAGGGCGGCGCCGCGATTGCCGTAGAAGTCTGGGAGATTCCCAGCAGCGAGCTGGGCTCCTTCCTCACCGGCATCCCGGCGCCCTTGGGCCTGGGCAAGGTGGAACTGGCCGACGGGCGCTGGGAAACCGGCTTCATCTGCGACGCCTACGGCCTCGACGGCGCCGAGGACATCACCCGCTTCGGCGGCTGGAAGGCCTGGCTGGCCCAGCGCTGAGGTTCAGCCGGCCAGCGGGGCGGACCCGGCCGGCAGCTCGTCGGCCAGCGGCGCCCGCCGGTCCGCCTCGAACAGCGCGAGCATGCGTTCCAGGTTGCCGCGCACCTGGGCCTTGAGCGCGTCCACCGCGGCCAGGGTGCGCGCGCGCTCGGCCTCGCCGTAGTGATCGAGCAGCCACTCGCCGACAGTGGCCAGGTCCGCCACCTCGGCCAGCGCGCCGCAGCCTTGCGGCGACCAGGTTTGCACGAAGGCCGACAGCTTCACCACCTGCTTGGGCAGCAGCGCCACATGCGGCACGCCATAGGCCAGCGCGGTGATCGCCCCGTGCAGGCTGGTGCCGCAGTACAGCCGGGCGCTGGCGATGCAGGCCATCACCTGCTCGATATGCCCGCTGTCGACCCGGTAGGCGCAACTGCCGAGGATGGTCTGCAACCGGTCCAGCGGCGCGTCGTCCGAATGCCCCGGCGCCTTGCCGATCGACAGCAAAGCGATCTTCAGCCCGCTGCGTTCGTGCAGCTCGCGCAGCTGCTCGGCCAGCCCGGCCAGACGGTGGCGCGCATGGTGCGCGGAGATCTGGAAGGCGATATGGCCCGGCCCGTCCTGACGGCCGAACTGCGGCCAGTAGTCGGACATCAGGATCGCGCTGTCGGGCACCAGGCTGTGCGGCACGCCGAGGCCCTTCAGTGCCGCGGCGGTTTCCCGGTCGCGCACCGAGAGCAGGGTGCAGTCCTTGAGGTTTTTCACCGCCGCCTCGCGCAGGCGCGGAGACAGGCTGCCCAGCGCGTTGCCGCCGACGCTGTTGTACATCACCCGCACCCCGCCCACCTCGCGCTCGCCGAGCACCAGCGGCAGGTCCGACCGCACCCGGGTCAGCCAGCGGCTAAAGGCGATGAAGGCGCGCTGGCCGACCAGCCGCGGCGCCAGCTTGATCGGGTAGTAGGCCAGGCGCGGCGCCAGGTAGCCGATAATGCTTTCCCAGCGCGCGGTGAGCACCTCGCCGCCGGCGACGATCAAGAGCGTGCGCGGCTGCTGGCGGGTGCGCGCCAGGGCCTCCTTCAGCGCCAGGGTCGGCAGTGCGCCGTAGGCCGAGAGATCCGAGCGCTTGGTGGCGGCGATCAGCGGGGTGTAGCGGCCCTGTTCCTGAAAGAAGCGCTCGAGAATCAGGGCGAACAGCAGGTCGCCGTAGTTGTGCCGGTCATAGGCGCCATACAGGATCACTTGCGGCTTCGACATGTGCGAACTCCCTTGCGAATGGATCGAAACTGGAAAAACAGCAGTGCGTTTTTCAGGCACAGCGCCACGGCGGTGGCGAAGCAGGCGCCATCGACGCCATAACGCGGAATCAGCGCCAGGTTCAGCGCGAGGTTCAGCCCGCAGGCGACCAGGTTG
Source organism: Pseudomonadaceae bacterium (assembly GCA_030602315.1). Classification (GTDB taxonomy): domain Bacteria; phylum Pseudomonadota; class Gammaproteobacteria; order Pseudomonadales; family Pseudomonadaceae; genus Azomonas. Next base: position 18,354 of record JAUVZY010000022.1, read on the forward strand.
TTGTGCAGGTAGCCGCGCTGGTGGCCGGTCATGGTCATGAAGATGCCCAGCGGCCCGGCGGCGAGGACGAAGAAGTAGCCGATCGCCAGCACCAGCAGCGGAAAGCGCCCGGCCTCGACATAGCGCTCGCCGAACACCGCCAGCAGCCAGGGGCGCAGCAGCACCAGCGCCAGCAGCACCAGCGCGGCCAACAGCAGCATGTAGCGCGAATAGCGGCGCACCAGCTCGAAACTGGCCCGGTAGTCGCCGCGCGTCCACAGGCGCGAGAGCTGCGGGCCGATGCTGCCGTTGATGACGAAGAGCAAGGTGGTGGAAAGCGCCGCCAGCTTGGCGCAGATGTAATAGACGCTGACCTCCTCGGCCGAGCGCAGGGTGCCGAGCAATAGGGTGTCGGACAGCTCGATCACCGCGTTCATCACGGCGATGCCCATCAGCGGCAGGCCCAGCCAGAACAGCGGCTTCCAGCCCATCTGCCGCGCCCCGTCGGCGGCTGGCGCGCACAGCGCCTGCCAGGCACGGATCTGCACGCCGAGGGCGGCCAGCAGATAGGCGGCGATGAAGCAGGCGACCACCTCGGGCAGCGCGTGCGCCCCGCTGGCGACGATCAGCAGCAGCGTCAGCGCCGGCTGCAGCGCGGTCTGCCAGAGCAGCCCCTCGCCGGTACGGCCGCGCGCCTTGAGCGTTTCGGCGCCGATGTTGCTAAAGCTCAGCCCCAGCGTCGCCGCGCCGAACAGCAGCGCCGCCGGGGCGAACTGCGCGGCGCTGGCCGACGCCTGGGCCATCACCACCACGCCCAGCGCGATCACCGGCACGTTGGCCAACAGGGCGATGGCCAGCGCACGGTCGAAACACTGGAGCTGCCCGCGCCGGGCCAGCGCGGCGATCTGGCGCAGGCAGGCGATGTCCATGCCCACCCGCGCCACCAGCGAGGCGAAGGTGGCCAGGGCGATGGCGAAGAACACCGCGCCGGCCAGCTCCGGCACCAGCAGCCGCGCCAGCAGGGCATTGAGCGCCAGGGTCGCGCCAGCGCCGCCGCCCTTGCCGAGGACCAGTCCGGCGTAGCGGGCCAGGCCGCGCGGCAGTGCCGCCGGGGACGTGGCGAGGGTCGAGCCGGTCATCCGCCGTTCCCGACGACGGCAGAAGGCACGGCACGGCGGGCGGCAGGTAGCTGACGGGGGAACATCATGTCCGGTAGCGGCTCCGTTGGGCGTCCTGTAGCGATCCCTTGCAGAGCCCCGGGCGGCGGCGGAAGTTCCATTCCCAGCGTTTCGCTCAACCATTGCCGGCGCTGGCGGGCGGCAGGCACGGCCACTACAGTGACGGCAATCCGGGCCGTCGCCCGCAGCAGGGAACGCGATGACATTCGACCGCCACCAGGCCCAGCAACGGGTCGACGACATCCAGGCCTTCGAACGTGAACTCGAACGCCTGCGCGGCGAGCTCGGCCCGGCGCTGGACGCCGCCGCGCTGGCGCCCATCGCCTGCCACCACCAGCAGCTGTTGGCGCACTACCGCGAGCAGTTCGACGTGGATTGCGACCAACAGGCACGCGGGTTGTCGCTGGGCATGCGCGTCGCCTCGCTGCTCGGCGCGCTGGCGCTGGCGGCCAGCGTGCTGTTTCTGTTCTACCAGTTCTGGGGCTACCTGCAGACGCCCGCCCAGGTCGCGCTGCTGATCGGCGCCTCGCTGGCCAGCCTGGGGCTGACCGTGTGGAGCGCCCGGCGCGACGGCACCGGCTACTTCAGCAAGCTCGCCGCGATGGTCGCCTTCGCCTGCCTGGTGCTGAACACGGTGATGCTCGGGCAGATCTTCAACCTCACCCCGTCGGACAACGCCCTGCTGGCCTGGGCCGCCTACGGCCTGCTGCTCGCCTACGCCTGCCAGGCACGCCTGCTGCTGGCCGCCGCGCTGATCTGCCTGCTCGGTTTCATCGCCGCGCGGGTGGGCACCTGGAGCGGGCTGTACTGGCTGAGCGTCGGCGAGTACCCCGAGCACTTCTTCCCCGCCGGGCTGGCGCTGTTCGCCGTGCCGCAGCTGATCGCCCAGCGGCGCTACTCGGGCTTCGCCTCGATCTACCGGGTGTTCGGCCTGCTGGCGCTGTTTCTGCCGCTGCTGGTGCTGTCCAACTGGGGCGCGGCGAGCTACCTGCCGTGGTCGCCCGCGCTGGTCGAGGGCTTCTATCAGGTGCTGGGCTTTGGCGCCGCGGCCGTGGCGATCTGGCTCGGCGCGCGGCGTGGCTGGGGCGACACGCTGCATACCGGCGTGGTGTTCTTCGTGCTGTTTCTCTACACCAAGCTGTTCGACTGGTGGTGGGAGATCATGCCCAAGTACCTGTTCTTCCTGCTGCTGAGCCTGATCGCGGTGGGCATCCTGCTGGTACTGCGGCGGCTGCGCCTGCAGCGTCAGGGAGGGGCCACGGCATGAAGCGCTTTCGCTTTCCAGGCCTTCTGCTCGGCGGCGCCGCCCTCATCGGCCTGATCAACGCCTTCGCCCTGGGCGGTGCCTGGTACAACCGCCAGGGCGAGCCGGACAGCCTGCTGCTGCTCTCCGAGCGCGAACTGGCGCGGCTCGGCGGCCCCGGGGTCGGCGAGAACAGCGGCCTGACCCTGCAGCTGCTGTGGGAGATGGCGCCGGAGCAGCCGCCGATGTTCTCCGCCGCGCAGATGCGCCGCGCCGGTTTCAGCGCCAGCGAGCCGGCCTGCCGCCGGCGCCCCGAGCGCGCGGTGCTGGTGGCGCTGGAACTGGACGGCCCGGCCTATCGGCGCGCGCTGGAACGCCGCCAGCAGGCCGTGGACAACGCCCGCGCGGCGCTCGCCCAGGCGCCGGAGGACGGCTCGCGGCGCAGCGCGCTGGAGAACGCCGAGCGCGAACTGGACTGGACGCTCAAGCGCTCGCGGCTCTACGTGGTCGATATCGACCAGGACCGCGCGGCGCTGCGCCAGCGCTGGCCGGATCGCACGCGCCACGCCATCGTGCGTGGCCGGGTACGCCAGGGCCATGACTGTCACGCCCTGAGCGGCCACCTGAGCGGCCTCGACATCCCGGCGATCCACGTGCCGCAAGTGCTGCATGCGCCGCTGGCCGAGCTGCCGGTATCGCATTGGCAGCCGACCCCGGGCGCGGCGCCGCTGCGCGTGCAACTGGCCTTCGGCCGGCGTCTGGAGCCGTGGCTGCGCGGCGTCGAGGCGCCCGCGCCTGCCCAGTGAGGCAGCAGCCGCCGGCCCGCCTGCCCCATCCTGCAGCACCCGATTTGCCCCTGCCGCGCCCGCCCGCGCGCGGCAAGAGCGCAAACCCGCGTATGCCCGGCGTTCGCCCCGCTTACATGCCGACTGGCATGTTTAATGCTGCGCTTGCCACGGGACGAGTCGGTACGGCTCGGCGCGCAGCACAACGGAGCAGCACCCAGGCGAACTAGGGTTCCGGTCCACCGCGGTGGATGGCAGGTCCGAGAGTTTTCCGGTTCCACGGAGGGAACTACACGGCGGGATAAAAGCCCGGGAGACCCGATGTCGTCCCGTGCCCGTTCCACCGTGTAGGAGTCAGGCCTATGCCGCTGTTCACCCCGTTCCCGGCTGCTTTGGCGGCCGCCCGGGTTGTGCAGGCGCTGACCCCGTAACCGCCAGCACGGGCCGGCTGGGGCCGGCCCTACGGAGTTCGTCATGGCCACCGTCGCCACACCCAAACCGCTGTTTCGCTACGCCGATGGCGTGCTGCCCAACAGCCTCGCCCTCGGCTATACCCTCGCCGCCTGGGGCGCCGGCTTCGCCCTGCTGTTTCACCCAAGCCTCTGGCTCAACGCCCTGGGCACCCTGCTGCTGGCGCACGGGATGATCCTCGCCGCCTACTTCATCCACGAGTTCGCTCACGCCAGCATCTTCAGCCAGGCGCGGCACAACCTCTGGGCCGGCAACCTGTGCAGCTGGCTGGCCGGCAGCTGCTACGCCGACTTCAAGGACCTGCGCGACAAGCACCTGCGCCACCACGTCGACCGCGCCGACGTGATCACCCTGGACACCAAGGCCTTCCTCAAGGCACGCCCGCGCTGGTTCCGCAAGCTGGTGCTGGCCGCCGAGTGGGCCTACGTGCCGGCGGTGGAGCTGCTCATGCACCTGTACGTGATCGCCCTGCCGTTCATCACCGACAACCCCAGGCACCGCGCGCGCCGCGGGCCGGTGGCCGCCACCCTGGGCGTGCGCCTGGCGCTGTTCGCGCTGCTCGGCTGGCTCTCGCCCAAGGCGCTGGCGCTGTACGCGCTGGCCTGGCTGATCATGCTCACCGTGCTGCGTTTCGCCGACGCCTACCAGCACACCTACGACGCCTTCGCTGTGCTGGACGAGGGCGAGCTGAACGACGGCAAGCGGCGCGACCGCGCCTACGAGCAGCGCAACACCTACAGCAACCTGGTGTCGTTGCGCTGGCCGCTGCTGAACCTCCTGCTGCTCAACTTCAGCTACCACAACGCCCACCACGAGAAGATGGCCGATCCCTGGTATCGCCTGCCGGCGCTGCACGAGAAGCTCTACGGCCGCGGCTATGCCCAGGTGATTCCGATGCGTGCGCTGCTGGCGAGCTTTCACAAACACCGCCTGCGCCGGGTGCTGGACGATGACTACGGGGTGTTCGAGGTGGACGGCGCACGCCGCGCCGAGGACTTCTACGGCGCCGTGGGCGTCTCCTTCCTGACGGCGGTGTGAGATGGCCAACCTGTTGCCGCAGACGCTGCTGGTGTTCGGCGCCGTCCTCTGGGGGCTGGGCTGGCTGCCGGTGCAGTTCTTCGCCGCCCGTGGCCTCGCCGGCATGCCGCTGGTGGTGCTCACCTACAGCCTGCTCAGCCTGATCGCCCTGCCGGTGCTGTGGGCGCAGCGCCGGCGCTGGCGGGCGCAGACCCGCCACCTGATCACCATGGGCCTGGGCGGCGGCTGGGCCACCGCGGCGCTGATCACCGCCCTGGCCGACGGCCATGTGGTGCGGGTGATGCTGCTGTTCTACCTGGCGCCGGTGTGGAGCGTGCTGGGCGGCTGGCTGATGCTCGGCGAGCGGCTCGGCGCGCTGCGCATCGCCGCGCTGCTGCTGGCCATGCTCGGCATCGCCCTGACCCTCGGCATCGACGACGCCACCCTCGCCCCGCTGACCGCCAACGACTGGCTGGCGCTGTCGGCGGGCCTGGCCTTCAGCCTGAACAACCTGGCCACCCGCGCCGCCGACCAGGTACCGCTGGCCAGCAAGGCGCTGGTCAGCTTCATCGGCTCGGCGCTGCTCGGCGCGCTGGTCTGCCTGCTCACCGCCCAGGCGATCCCCCTGCCCGACGCGCCCCTCGTCGGGCAGGTCAGCCTGCTGGCGCTCGGCTGGGTCATCAGCATGGCCACCGTGCAGTACGGCCTCACCCACATCGAGGCCGGCCGCGCCGCGCTGCTGGTGACCTTCGAGCTGCTCGCCGCGGTGCTCTCCTCGGCCTGGCTGGGCGAGCGCGAGATCCTGCCGCGCGAGTGGCTGGGCGCCGCCCTGGTCACCAGCGCCGCGCTGATCGCCGCCTGGCCGGAGCGCCCGGCCCTGGTGGTGCGGAGCGCACCGACATGCTGACCGCCGCCCCTTGCGCCCCACGCCCAGACCGGGAGAACCGCCGATGACCCAGGTTTTGAAGCTCTGGCCGCTGCTCACCGGCACCCACCGCTACGACAAGAGCCTGTCCACCCGCGGGCGCGGCGCCGGGGAGCTGATCGACGCGCCGATCCTCGCCTACCTGATCGAGACCCGGCAGGGCCGCGTGCTGTTCGACGTCGGCTGCGACTACCACAAGATCGCCAACCCGGCGCAGCGCGCCCGCTGGTACGGCGAGGGCGCCGAGGGCTTTCCGCCACCGACCATGACCGAGGAGCAGCGCCTGCCGGCGCACTTCGCCCGCCTCGGCCTGACCCCGGCGGACATCGATGTGGTGTTTCTCAGCCACCTGCATTTCGATCACGCCGGCGGGCTGTGCGAGGTGTGCGGCGCCGAAGTGCACGTGCACGCCGACGAGCTGGCCGCCGCCTGCGAGCCGGCCGATTCGGCCTACTTCGCCGGGGATTTCGCCGGCGGCTACCGCTGGAAGGTGCAGCGCGCCGAATACGAACTGCTGCCCGGCCTGCGCGCGATCAACACCCCCGGCCACACCGCCGGACACATGTCACTGCTGGTCGAACTGCCCGACAGCGCGCCGGTGATCCTCGCCGGCGATGCGGCCGATCTGTGCGAGAACCTCGTCGACGAGATCGCCCCCGGCCTCTGCTGGCAGGACCGCGAAGACCTGGCGCTGGAAAGCATCCGCAAGCTCAAGGCCCAGGCGCGCGAAACCGGCGCCGAACTCTGGCCCAATCACGACATCGCCTTCTGGCAAACGCTCAAGCGCTTTCCCGAGTACCACGCATGAACGCCGTGCCCGACCGCTACCTGGGCGTCTGGCAGCGCCGCCGGCTGAGCACCGCCGACGGGCTGGTGGACACCCGCAGCACCGTGCTCGGGCTGCAGACCCCACGCCTGCACGCCGATTTGCGCCTGCCGGCGGCGGGCGCGGCGGCGAGCGCCACCTGCCTGGAAGCCTGCAGCCACGAGCAGCTGCTGGCCCTGGCCGGACAACAGGGGTTTGCCGGGCTGACCCGGGTCGAGGACGACCTGTGCTGCTGGCAGCGCCTGATGGACTACCAGCCCTGCACGGCCAACGCCGATATCGGCCTGATGCGCTTCGAATCCAGCGAACGGCTGATCGAGGACGCGCTGGACGACAGCTACCGGGAGATCTGGGAGCGCCTGCCCGAATCGCTCGGGCCGACCTGGGGCCAATGGCTGCGCCCGGCCGACGGCAGCGCCCGCCAGGCCTGCCTGCTGGTGGCCGGCGACTGCTTCTTCTTCGCCGCCGAACGCGCCGCCGGCCTGCGCCGCGGTGGCGTGCTGGCCGACCACCTGCGCGCCGCCAAGCGGCCCCGGCAGCTCGAACTGCTGGCCTTCGAACTGTCCTTCGGCCGCATCCGTGGTGCCGGCGAACCCTGGCGCATCCTGCATTCGAGCCTGCCCGGGCGCGCCGGCCAGCACCTGCTGCCGGCCGCCTGCAGCGGCACCAGCGCCGACTCGGTGGCCGACTTCTGCCTCGCACGCCTCGGCGCCTACCCGCCACCCGGCGGCTGGGCGCGCGCCGCCGACCCCGCCCCACCCGCCGCCCGCGAAGCCGCCCGCTGAGCAACTCCCGCCGCGCCTCACCCGGCCGGCCGGGAGCCCGTCACCACACCACGGTGGGAAAGGCTGACGCCGTTGCCCACCCTACCGAGCCTGACCCCGTAGGGTGGATCGCGCCTCACCGATCCACCGACCGGCCCGCAAGGGCCGGCCTGGGCCAATGCCGCCCCCACGGTGGGAAAGGCTGACGCCGTTTCCCACCCTACCGAGTTACCCCCGTAGGGTGGATCGCGCCTCACCGATCCACCGACGGCCCGCAAGGGCCAGCCTGGGCCACGTCGAGACCCACGGCGGGAAAGGCTGACGCCATTTCCCACCCTACCGAGCCCCACCCCCGTAGGGTGGATCGCGCCTTACCGATCCACCAACCGGCCCAATAGGGCCGGCCTGGGCCACGTCGAGCCCCACGGCGGGAAAGGCTGACGCCGTTTCCCACCCTACCGAGCCTCACCCCCGTAGGGTGGAGCCTCACCGATCCACCGACCGGCCCGCAAGGGCCGGCCTGGGCCACGTCGAGCACCACGGTGGGAAGGGCTGACGCCCTTTCCCACCCTACCGAGCCTCACCCCCGTAGGGTGGATCGTGCCTCACCGATCCACCAACCGGCCCGCAAGGGCCGGCCGGCGGCGTGGGCTCAGTGCTGGTGGCCTTCGCCGCCGCAGCTGTGTTCGTCGTGCGGCAGGCCCTCGGGCAGGGTGCCGGCGAGGTAGCCTTTCACCGCCTTCGCCGGGTCGGGTTCGCCGGTGGTGACGAGGCTCACCCCGCGCTCGCCAAGACGGCGGATGACGCCGTCGCCGGCGCTGGCGGCGATGGCGACATCCACGCTGTGCAGCGGGTGGCGTTCGGGAAAGTCGCAGACGTGCCATTCGTGCAGGCAGGCGTGTTCGGCCAGTTCGAGGGCGTAGGCGAACTCGGGGGCCTCATCCGGCCAGACGTCGAACACCTGCCAGCGGTGGGCGCGGCCGGCGTGGCCGGCCACTTTACCTTCGCGGTCGACGGCCACCGCGATCAATCGGCGGGCGTCGCTCATGCGCTGGCCGCCTCGCGTTCGTCGTCGCTCAGGGCGAAGCGCACGCGCTCTTCCGGGGCCATGCCGAGGATCTTGGCCAGCCACGGCGGCGGCGAGCCAGTCATCACCTGCTGCAGGTCGGCGAGGATCTCGCGCGCCTGGCCGCCCTGGATCTTCTTGATCGGGTAGATGCCGGCACGCACCACCTTGGCCGCGGCCGGGCCGCCCACCGAGACCACGTAGAGCACCTGGCAGTCGTCGATCAGCTCGACGCGAAAGGCGTTCTTGTCCTCGGCGAAATCGGCATCCATCGCCGAGCGCACGTCGACCAGGTGGATCGCCTCGGCGCTGACCTGGTAGACCAGAAAGCGCAGGCAGGAGCCGAAGTGGCCGTCCAGCGTCTCGCCGGTGTTGGAGGCAACGGCCACGCGGATCGAGCGCTCGGGCAGCGCGTCGAGCTTCACCGGCTGCGGCAGGTTCTGGCCTTCGCTCTCGCCCCAGAGGATGCGCACGGCTTCCTTGAGCGCCGGCAGGCCGATGCCGATGTCCTCGCCGTCTTCCTCGCCGTCGGTGCTGGCAAAGCCGGTCTTGAGGTCGGTGACGGTGACGGTCTGCAGGCTTTCTTCGGTCAGCGGCCCCTTGATGCGCTGCTGCAGCATGTCCAGTAGCTGCGCCAGGCTGATGCCGGGCAGCGCGCGGGCGGCGAGGGCGATCCGCAGGGCGGTTTCGCGGCTCAGGTTCTCGGGTTTGTCCATCAGCGGCCTCCTCGGCGATCAATCGTCGTCATCATCGTCGTCGTCATCCAGCACCTTGGTGATGCGCTGGTAGATCTCCACCCGGTCGCCTTCCTTGAGCAAGCTGTCGAGTTTGACGAACTTGCCGAAGATGCCGACCTTCTGCTTTTCCAGGTCGATGTCGGGGCAGTAGCGCAGCACGCCGGACTGCTCGATGGCCTGCGCCACGCTGGCCCCTTCCTCGACCCGGCAACTGAGCAGCAACGGCTGCTGGGGCGAGGCGTACACCACCGATACTTTCATCGCGCGCCCTCCGCTCACTGCAACACCACCAGCTCGCCGTGGCTGGCCTGACGGCGCTCGGCACGCTTGCGGTCGACGATGCGTTTGAAGGCCAGCAGAAAGCCCAGCACGATGAATGCGCCGGGCGGCAGGATGGCCAGCAGGATGCCCTGGAAATCCGGCAGCACGGTCAGCTCCAGCCAGTGGAAGTGCTCGCCCAGCAGCAGCGAGGCGCCCGAAAACAGCGTGCCGCTGCCGAGGATCTCGCGCACCCCGCCGATCACGATCAGCACCCAGGTGAAGCCGATGCCCATGCCCAGGCCGTCGATCATCGAGGGCAGCACCGGGTTCTTGCTGCAGAAGGATTCGGCGCGGCCGAGCACCGCGCAGTTGGTGACGATCAGCGCGATGAACAGGCCGAGCACCTTGTACATCTCGTGCATCCAGGCGTTCATCGCCATGTCGATCAGGGTCACCACGCCGGCGATGATGCCGATCATCAAGGGGTTTCTCACCGCCGGGGAGATGGTGTGGCGCAGCGAGGAGATGATCGCGTTGGTGATGATCAGCACCAAGGTGGTGGCCAGGCCCATGCCCAGGCCGTTGGTGGCGGTGGTGGTCACGGCGAGCGCCGGACACAGCGCCAGCAGCTGGACCAGGGCGACGTTGTAGTTCCACAGCGCGTCGGTGAAATAGCTCCAGGGCGATTTCGCTTCGCTCATGGCTGCTGCTCCTGTGATGAGGCGCCGCCGGCCTGGCGGGCGTGGAAATCGAGGGCCTGCAGGACGCCCTTGACGATGGCGCGCGGGGTGATGGTGGCGCCGGCGAACTGGTCGAACTGGCCGCCGTCCTTCTTCACCGCCCACTGCGCGCGGGCGGTGTTGGCCAGCGACAGGCCGTCGAAGTCCTTGATCCAGTCGCTGCGGCTGATTTCGATCTTGTCCGCCAGCCCCGGGGTTTCCTTGTGCGAGAGCACGCGCACGCCGAGGATGCGGCCCTGGGTGTCGATGGCGATGAACAGGTTGATCGGCCCGCCGTAGCCCACCGGGCTGACCTGAAAGGCGATGGCGCTGAGCTGGCCGTTGCGCCGCGCCGGGTAGATCTGCAGGCGGCCGAGCTCGGCGTCGTCGATCGTTTCGGCCTCGGCCAGCGGGCTGTTGTCGTACAGCGCATCGGGCAGCACCTGGCGCAGCACGGCCATGCGGTCCTGCAGCTCGGCGTGGGCGATCTGCTCGTGGGTCGCCTGGTGGCCGAGCAGCAGCGACAGGGCCACCAGCGCGCAGACCAGCCCGAGCGACGCCGCCTGGTATTCGATGCGGGTGCGCCAGCGCGCCAGCCGCGAGGGCTGCGCCGCGGCCGCGGCGGGCGTTTCCGGCAGCTCGGCCGGGGCGCTCGTCAGGTCGTTCATACCTTGTCCACCTCCTTCACCTGGGCGGTCCACTTGGCCGGCACCAGCGGATTGCCGCGCCCGTTGCGGCCATAGGCGCGCGGCCGCCAGTAGCGGTCGATCAACGGCGTCAGGGCATTCATGAACAGCACGGCGAAGGCCACGCCCTCGGGGAAGCTGCCCCAGCTGCGGATGACGAAGGCCACCGCGCCGCAGCCCAGGCCAAACAGCAGCCGGCCGCCGCGGGTGATCGGCGAGGTGACCGGGTCGGTGGCGATGAAGAAGGCGCCCAGGAGCAGCCCGCCGGACAGCCAGTGGAACAGCCCGCTGGGGTAGCGGCCGGGGTTGACCTGCTGGGCCACCAGCGCCAGCACCAGCACGGTCGCCAGCATGGCCAGCGGAATTTCCCAGTGGATGATGCGCAGCGCCAACAGCCACAGCCCGCCGAGCAGGATCAAAAGCTCGGCGGTTTCCCCGAGGCTGCCGGGGGTGCGGCCGAGGAAAGCGTCGAGCCAGGAGAACTCGGCGAGGATCTCCGGCACCGCGCGGCTCAGGGTCAGTTCGGTCTGCAGATGGCCGAGCGCGGTGGCGCCGGTCAGCCCGTCGGCCAGCGGGGCGCCGGCGAAGGTGATCGCCAGGCCCTCGAAGAAGTCCGGGGCCGCGGCCGAGCCGAGCGGATTGGGCAGCGCCCAGGTGGTCATCTGCAGCGGGAAGGCGATCAGCAGGGCGACCCGCGCCAGCATCGCCGGGTTGAAGATGTTCTGCCCGACGCCGCCGTAGAGGTGCTTGCCGATGCCGATGGCGAAGGCGGCCCCGCCCACGGCGATCCACCACGGCGCCCACGGCGGCAGCGAGAGGGCGAGCAGCCAGCCGGTGAGCAGCGCGCTGCCGTCGAGCAGGCGGCGCTGCGGGTGGCCGTTGAGGTACAGGCACAGCGCCTCGGTGGCCAGCGCGCTGGCGCAGGTCAGAAGCCACAGGTTGATCGCCGGCCAGCCGAACAGGTACAGGCCCCAGGCAGTGGCCGGCGTCAGCGCCAGGCACACGTGCAGCATGATGCGGTCGACGCTGGAGCGGTCATGGGCGAACGGCCCGCCCACCACGCTTTGCAGACTCATGATTCCACCTCGTCGGCCGGCTTGGCCGCCTTGCGTTTCTTCGCCGCCTTGGCTGCGGCCTTGGCGGCTTCCTCCTCGGCCAGGCGCGCGGCGCGGGCCTCGGTCATCTGCTTGATGTGCTCCATCTTGCGGCTGGCGCTGCGGCGCTCGTCGGCCTTGCCGGTGGCGTACTGGAAGTAGCGCACCAGCGGGATATGCGAGGGGCAGACGTAGGAGCAGCAGCCGCAGAGGATGCAGTCGCGCAGGCCGGCCTGCATGGCGCCGTCGAGGTCTTCGGCGCGGGTGTGCGCGGCCATCTCCAGCGGGGTCAGGCCCATCGGGCAGGCGTCCACGCAGCGCGCGCAGCGGATGCACGGCGAGGCCTCGGCGCGCGGCAGTTCGTGGGCATCCAGCGCCAACAGGCCGGTGGCGCCCTTGATCACCGGCACCTCGTAGGAGGGCAGCACGGTGCCCATCATCGGCCCGCCCATGATCAGCTGACGCGGCGTCTTGCTGAGCCCGCCGCAGGCGTCGAACAGCGCCTGGATCGGCGTGCCGATCAGCGCCTCGACATTGCGCGGGTTAGTGACGCAGCTGCCGGCCACGGTAACCACCCGCGAGATCAGCGGGCGGCCGTGACGCAGCGCCTGCTGGATGGCGTAGACGGTGCCGACGTTGTGCACCAGCACGCCGACGTCGGTGCTGCGCCCGCCGGCCGGCACTTCGCGGCCGGTGACTTCGCGGATCAGCTGCTTGGCCGAGCCCATCGGATACAGCGCCGGCACCGCCACCACCTCGATGGCGCCGTACGGTTCGGCGGCGGCGCGCATGGCGGCCAGCGCGGCGGGCTTGTTGTCCTCGATGGCGATGACGATCGAATAGGCGCGCAGGATGTGCTGGATCAGCCGCGCGCCATCGACCACCGCTTCGGCGCGCTCGCGCATCAGGCGGTCGTCGCAGGTCAGGTAGGGCTCGCATTCGCTGCCGTTGACCAGCACGGTCTTGATCTCGTGGCGGGTGCCCTGCTTGAGCTTGACCGCCGCCGGAAAGATCGCCCCTCCCAGGCCCACCACCCCGGCGGCGGCGACGCGGTTGGCGAGCTCGGTCGGCGCCACGGCGAAGGGGTCGGCGGGGGCGTCGAGGTCGATCCAGCGCTCGTCGCCGTCCACCTCCAGCACGTAGCCGTTGACCGTCAGCCCCGAGGGGTGCGGCGCCGGGATCGGCCCCAGGTCGAGGATGCGCCCGGAGGTCGGCGCGTGGATCGGCGCCGAGACTTCCGACGGCGAGGCGGCGAGCAGCTCGCCCTTGAGCACCCGGTCACCGGGGCGCACCAGCGGCAGGGCCTCGGCCCCGGCGTGCTGGCGCAGCGGCAGGAACAGCCGCGGGGCCAGCGGCAGCGGCGCGATGCTGAGCGCCGCCGAGCGGTCCTTGTGGCCTGCGGGGTGGATACCGCCGGAGATGCGGGCGAGATTGAACATCGATGCGTCCTCGTGGCTCAGGCGGCCTGGGGCTTGGCCCAGCGCCAGGTGTCGAGCGTCTGCTCCTGCGGCGCCAGGGCGATGCAATCTTCCGGGCAGGCGTCGATGCACTTGCTGCAGCCGGTACAGGCGCTGCCCAGCACCAGGTGGATCTGTCCGCTGGCGCCGACGATGGCGTCGGTCGGGCAGGCCTTGAAGCAGCGCGTGCAGCCGGTGCATTCGGCGGCGTTGATCTGCGCCAGCTGCGGCGCGGCCACCGAGTCCGAGTCCAGGGTCACGCCGAGCATGTCGGCCAGGGTCTCGGCCAGGCCCACGCCGCCGGGCGGGCAGCAGGTCACCGGCGCGCTGCCTTCGGCCAGCGCCGTGGCCGCCGCGCTGCAGCCGGGATAGCCGCACTGGCCGCACTGGCTGCCGGGCAACAGCGCCTCGATCTCCTTGATCAGCGGGTTCTCGTCGGTCACCGCGAAGAAGCGCGAGGCCAGCCCCAGGCCGGCGCCCAGCAGAATGCCCATCGCGGCCAGCGCCAGGATTGCAGTCAACATGTCGTCCTCCTTGGCCGGCGCGTGCCGGCGCGGTTGTTCAGATCAGGCCGCTGAAGCCCATGAAGGTCATCGCCAGAAGGCCCGCGGTGACGAAGGCGATCGGCGGGCCGGAAAACGCCGCCGGCACCGTGGCCAGCGCCAGGCGCTCGCGCAGGCCGGCGAAGATGATCATCACCAGGGAAAAACCCAGCGCCGCGCCGAGGCCGAACAGCGCGGCATGGCCGAGGCTGTGCTGGTCGCGCACGCTGATCAGAGGCACGCCGAGCACCGCGCAGTTGGTGGTGATCAACGGCAGGTAGATGCCGAGGGAGCGGTACAGCGGTGGGCTGAGCTTGCGGATCGCCATCTCGATGAACTGCACCAGGCCGGCGATCACCAGAATGAAGGAGAGGATGCGCAGAAAGCCGATGCCCAGCGGCTGCAGCACCCAGTGCTCGAGCATCCAGCTGGCCACCGCGCCGAGCACCATCACCAGGGTGGTGGCGGCGCTCATGCCGATGGAGGGGTCGAGCTTGCCGGACACGCCCATGAACGGGCAGAGGCCGAGGAAGTAGACCAGCACCACGTTGTTGACCAGCACCGTGGCGATCAGAAACAGCACGTATTCCATAGCTGCCCACCCTGTCGAGGACCGTTCGGTGCGCCGTTGTCGGGCACCGCGCACGCTTTGAGGGGGTGGGTGCATCAAGCATGCCATGGCCGCGCGACCGCGCCGGGCGGCCGGCGAGCCCCGAAAATCTTGATCTGGATCAATGGCTATGCCGAATTTTGCGCAGCCGGACGGCCGCCAGAGCCGGCATTTGTAGGGTTTGCGACAGCGCCGCCGGCGCCCTGCCCGGCGCTTTGTGGGCTTTCGCACAGCGCGGCGCCGGCTGTGGGGACCGCGAGCGTGCGCCAGCGCGGATTAATCCCCCTTGCGCCGGCGAAATAACCCTTCACTGGCAAGGCACATTCCTTGCACCTGCCCCGTATGCCTGCATCGCCCTCGCCTGCGCCTTGCGCAGGTGCGACTTGCCGGTCACCCGTGAAGAAACGAGGCAACAGCATGACCCAGGCCAACCAGCCCCTGAGCAGTGACCGCGAGCCGGACAGCCTTGCGCTGCTTCCGGAGATCTTCCGTCAGACGGTGGAGCATGCGCCCATCGCCATCTCCATCACCGACCTCAAGGCCAACATCATTTACGCCAACCGCGCCTTCAGCCAGATCACCGGCTATGCGCCGGACGAGGTGATCGGCAAGAACGAGTCGGTGCTGTCCAACGGCACCACCCCGCGGCTGGTGTACCAGGCGCTGTGGGGCCGGCTGGCGCAGAAGAAGGCCTGGTCGGGCGTCCTGGTCAACCGGCGCAAGGACGAGAGCCTGTACTTGGCCGAGCTGACCGTGGCCCCGGTGCTCGACGAGCACGGCGAGCCCCTCTACTACCTGGGCATGCACCGCGACACCAGTGACCTGCACGAGCTCGAGCAGCGGGTGAACAACCAGCGGCTGATGATCGAGGCGGTGGTCAACGCCGCGCCGGCGGCGATGGTGGTGCTCGACCACAACCGCCAGGCGGTGCTGTCCAACCCGAGCTTCCTGCGCCTGGCCCGCGAGCTGACCGAAGACGGTCACGCCGAGAGCCTGGTGGCGCTGTTGCGCGAGAACCTCACGCTGCCGTTCGAGGCGCTGGAGGCCAGCGGCAAGGCCTTCTCCGGCAAGGAGATCACCTTCGACCTGGGCGGCCGCGCGCCGCGCTGGCTGTCCTGCCACGGCATGGCGATCCACGTCGAGGACGAGCAGGCCCACGTGTTCTTCTCCCCCGGCGAGGAGCGCTACCTGCTGCTGACCTTGAACGACATCTCCGAGCTTCGGCAGAAGCAGGAAGACTCGCGGCTGCATGCGCTCAAGGCGCTGATGGCCGAAGAGGAACTGCTCGAAGGCATGCGCGAGACCTTCAACGGCGCCATCCACCGCCTGCAGGGCCCGGTGAACCTGATCAGCGCCGCCACCCGCATGCTCGAACGGCGCCTGGGCGATGCCGCCGACAACGACCCGGTGCTAAGCGCCATGCGCGAAGCCAGCGCGGCGGGGCTGGAGGCGCTGGAGAGCCTGTCCGGCTCCATCCCGGTGCGCCTGGAAGAGGCCAAGATGCCGGTCAACCTCAACCAGCTGATCCGCGAAGTGATCAGCATGAACACCGACCAGCTGCTGGCCCAGGGCATCGTCGTCGACTGGCAGCCGGCGCTGCGCCTGCCCTGGGTGATGGGCGCCGAAAGCGGCCTGCGCGCGGTGATCAAGCACCTGGTGGACAACGCCATCGAGGCCATGGCGCACAGCACCAAGAGTCGCCGCGAGCTGTTCCTGAGCACCCGCGTGGAGAACGGCAAGCTGGTGCGCCTGGAGATCACCGACAGCGGCCCGGGCATCGCCAAGGAGCTGGAGCTCAAGGTGTTCGAGCCGTTCTTCAGCACCAAGCCGCCGCACCGCGGCGCGCGTGGCATGGGCCTGCCCATGGTCCAGGAAATCGTCAGCAAGCACGCCGGACTGGTGCATTTCGACAGCAGTTACCCCGATGGCTGCCGGGTCATCGTCGAACTGCCCTTCTCGGCCACCTGATCAGCGCAAGGGAAGCCCATGACAGTTACATTCCCGCCGTATTCGTCCAGATCGACCCAGGTCGAGTTGTTCGACGGGCAACTGCAAGCCCTGGCCACCATCGCCCGCACCCTGTCGCGGGTGCAGCAGATCGAGGAGGTGTTCGGCCAGGTGCTGGCCGTGCTGCACAACGACCTCGGCCTGCTGCACGGGCTGATCTCCACGGTCGACGCCAAGCACGGCGCGGTGCAGGTCGGCGCCGTGCACACCGACTCGCAGGCAGTGGCCAGCGCCAGCGGCGGCGCGCGCTACAAGAGCGGCGAAGGCATCCTCGGCCATGTGCTCAAGCACGGCGACAGCGTGGTGCTCGGGCGTATCTCCGCCGACCCGCGCTTTCTCGACCGCCTGGCGCTGTACGACCTGGAACTGCCGTTCATCGCGGTGCCGATCAAGGACCAGGAAGGCAACACCATCGGTGTGCTGGCCGCGCAACCGGCGCAGCGCGCCGACGAACACCTGCCGGCGCGCACGCGCTTTCTGGAGATCGTCGCCAACCTGCTGTCGCAGACCGTGCGCATGCTGGTCAACATCGAAGACGGCCGCGAAGTGGCCGACGAGCGCGACGAACTGCGCCGCGAAGTGCGCGCCAAGTACGGCTTCGAGAACATGGTGGTCGGCCACACCGCGAGCATGCGCCGGGTGTTCGACCAGATCCGCCGGGTGGCCAAGTGGAACAGCACCGTGCTGATCCTCGGCGAATCGGGCACCGGCAAGGAATTGATCGCCAGCGCCATCCACTACAACTCGCCGCGTTCGCACCGCCCGCTGGTGCGCCTGAACTGCGCGGCGCTGCCGGAAACCCTGCTCGAATCGGAACTGTTCGGCCATGAAAAGGGCGCCTTCACCGGCGCGGTGAAGCAGCGCAAGGGGCGCTTCGAGCAGGCCGATGGCGGCACCCTGTTTCTCGACGAGATCGGCGAGATTTCCCCGATGTTCCAGGCCAAGCTGCTGCGCGTGCTGCAGGAAGGCGAGTTCGAGCGGGTCGGCGGCAACCAGACGGTGAAGGTCAATGTGCGCATCGTCGCCGCCACCAACCGCGACCTGGAAGCCGAGGTGGAAAAGGGCCATTTCCGCGAGGACCTCTACTACCGCCTCAACGTCATGGCGATCCGCATCCCGCCGCTGCGCGAACGCGCCGCGGACATTCCCGAGCTGGCCGAATTCCTGCTGGGCAAGATCTCCCAGCAGCAGGGCCGCCCGGTCACCATCACCGACAGCGCCATCCGCCTGCTGATGAGCCACCGCTGGCCGGGCAACGTGCGCGAGCTGGAGAACTGCCTGGAGCGCTCGGCGATCATGAGCGAGGACGGCACCATCACCCGCGACGTGATCTCGCTGACTGGCCTCGACCACGAGGCGCCGACCCTGGCCATGGCCCCGCTACCGGACGTCGACCTCGCCGACGACGCCCTCGACGACCGCGAACGGGTCATCGCCGCGCTGGAACAGGCCGGCTGGGTCAAGGCCAAGGCCGCGCGCCTGTTGAACATGACGCCGCGGCAGATCGCCTACCGGATCCAGACGCTGAACATCCATATGCGCAAGATCTGACGGGGCGGGCCCCGCGGTCTGCCGCAAGCACGCGTAGGGTGGACAACCGCGTGGCGTTGTCCACCTCTGCCTGCCGGCTCAACCGCCCGTGCGGCCGCGCACAACAGCCGGTGGGCAAGGCTGCGCCGTTGCCCACCCTACGGGCTGCGGTATGAGTGCGAGTTGCCGAGCGCTTTCCCTGCGGCGGGCGACAGGTTTCGCCTTGCACGGCGAGTCACTTTCTTGTTGCTTGCCCAACAAGAAAGTAACCAAAGAAGAAGGGCACCCGACATCCGGGTCTGGCTGCTGCGCAGCCAGACTCCCCTCCCTCCGGTGCCGCTCCGGGGGTCGGTCTGAAGGGACCTCCCTGTCCCTTCATCCCTCGCTCGGCGTCCCTGCCTCGCGCCCCCCCCTGCGCAACACCTCCGCTCGGCCTCCTGAACGGGATTTGGCGTCCGTGCATTCGATCACCCATTCAAGGAAGGCACCGTCAAACGCTTGGAAAGCAGTGCGATTTTCGTAGGGTGGGAAACGGCGCAGCCTTTCCCACCGATTGAACCTCCCGAATACCCGCACAAAAAGTGTTTGTTGCTAACCCTACAGTCCCCCGCCATTGGCTCCTCCGCGTTTGTCGGTAGACCAACAAAACCGCCCGACCAGATCGCCATTTCCTTTCCTGATCAGTCACTTACAAATCAGGCACGGGCCTTGCTCCGTCACCTTCGAGCAGACTCTCTTACCGGAGACCCGAACATGGAACTGAGCGTACTTGGGCAAAGCGCGGCAGAGCACAGCACGGGCGGCGGTTGCTCGTCCGGCAGCTGTGGCAGCACCGATGACCAGCTGTCCCACCTCCCGGACCACATCCGCGAGAAGGTGCATAACCACCCTTGCTACTCCGAAGAGGCGCATCACTATTTCGCCCGCATGCATGTGGCGGTGGCGCCGGCCTGCAACATCCAGTGCCACTACTGCAACCGCAAGTACGACTGCGCCAACGAGTCGCGCCCGGGCGTGGTCTCCGAGCTGCTGACCCCCGAGCAGGCGGTGAAGAAGGTCAAGGCAGTGGCCGCGACCATCCCGCAGATGACCGTGCTCGGCATCGCCGGCCCCGGCGATCCCCTGGCCAACCCCGAGCGCACCTTCGCCACCTTCCGCCAGCTCTCCGAAGAGGCGCCGGACATCAAGCTCTGCGTGTCCACCAACGGCCTGTCGCTGCCTGACTGCGTGGAGGAGCTGGCCAAGCACAACATCGACCACGTGACCATCACCATCAACTGCGTGGACCCGGAAGTGGGCGCCAAGATCTATCCGTGGATCTTCTGGAACAACAAGCGCATCCGCGGGGTGAAGGCCGCCAAGATCCTCATCGAGCAGCAGCAGAAGGGTCTGGAGATGCTGGTCGCCAAGGGCATCCTGGTGAAGGTCAACTCGGTGCTGATCCCCGGGGTGAACGATGAGCACCTCAAGGAAGTGAGCAAGATCGTCAAGGCCAAGGGCGCCTTCCTGCACAACGTCATGCCGCTGATCGCCGAGGCCGAGCACGGCACCTTCTACGGCGTGATGGGCCAGCGCAGCCCCGAGCCGGAAGAGCTGCAGGACCTGCAGGACGCCTGCGCCGGCGACATGAACATGATGCGCCACTGCCGCCAGTGCCGCGCCGACGCGGTGGGCCTGCTCGGCGAGGACCGCGGCGACGAGTTCACCTTGGACAAGATCGAGGAAATGGACATCGACTACGCCGCCGCGATGGTCAAGCGCGCGGCGATCCACGCGGCGATCAAGGAAGAGCTCGACGAGAAGGCCGCCAAGAAGGCGCGCCTGGCCGGGCTGTCGGTGCCCTCGGCGAATGCCGAGAGCGGCAAGAAGTACCGCCCGGTGCTGATGGCGGTGGCCACCAGCGGCGGCGGGCTGATCAACCAGCACTTCGGCCACGCCCGCGAGTTCCTGGTCTACGAGGCCTCTGCCGACGGCGTGCGCTTCATCGGCCATCGCAAGGTCGACCAGTACTGCGTCGGCAACGACACCTGCGGCGAAAAGGAATCGGCGCTCTCGGGCAGCATCCGCGCGCTGAAAGGCTGCGAGGCGGTGCTCTGCTCGAAGATCGGCTTCGAGCCGTGGGGCGACCTGGAAGCGGCCGGCATCGTGCCCAACGGCGAGCACGCCATGGAGCCGATCGAGGAAGCGGTGATGGCGGTGTATCAGGAAATGATCGCCGCCGGCCGTCTCGACGAAGCAAAGGCGGCGCTCAAGGCCAAGGCCTGAGCGGCCGCGCAAGCGGGATACCCGGAGGTGTGAGATGGCACTGAAGATTGTCGAGTCATGCGTGAACTGCTGGGCCTGCGTGGACGTTTGCCCGAGCGAGGCGATCTACGAAAGCAGCCCGCATTTCAAGATCAACGCACGCAAGTGCACCGAATGCGAGGACGACTACGCCGAGCACCAGTGCGCCAGCATCTGCCCGATCGAGGGCGCGATCCTCCTGGCCGACGGCAGCCCGGCCAACCCGCCGGGTTCGCTGACTGGCATTCCGCCGGAGAAGCTCGCCGAAGCCATGCGCGAGATCCAGGCCCGCTGAGGAAGCCGTCATGTGCTGCATCGTCTTCTACGAAAAGCCCGGCTGCGCCACCAACCGCCTGCAAAAGCAGCTGTTGCGCGCCACCGGACTGCAACTGGAGGTGAAGGACCTGCTCAGCGAGCCCTGGACGGGCGAGCGGCTTAGGCCCTTCTTCGCGGATAAACCCGTTTCCGAGTGGTTCAACCCCTCGGCGCCGGCGATCAAGTACGGCGAAGTCGACCCCGCGACCCTCTCAGCCGAGGAGGCGATCGAGCTGATGCTGGCCCAACCGCTCCTGATCCGCCGGCCGCTGATTCGTTACGGCGAGCACTTCATGGCCGGTTTCGACCTGCCGACCCTGGCGCGCAACCTGCCGTGCGGCGGCAAGTTCCCCGACCTCAGCGCCAGCCCCAGCCTGGACAGCTGCTCCATCGGCCAGGGCACCAGCGTCGGCTGCCTGCCGGTCAAGGACGAGCCGTGATGAGCGCCGCGGCGTTGCACCAGCGGCCGGTGGCCACGGCTGCCGCCAGCGGCGAGGACTGGCTGGCGCTGATTCTCGCCGCCCAGCGCGACGGGCGTACCTGCCTGCCGTTTCATCTGGGCCTGGACGAAAGCGCCTTTGCCCGCCTGCTCGAGGCCCGCTACGGCCTGGGCGCGGCGCACTGGCTGGCCCAACCGGCCGCCGAGCGCGATGCGCTGCGCCAGGAGTTGCTGGCGCTGCGCCGCGACGAATGGCTGGAGCTGCGCGCGCTGCTGCTGGCCGGTTGCGCGGCGATCGACCCGCAGGCCGAGGTGATGGCCAGCATCGTGGCCGCCGCCTGCCTGGGCGGCGATCACCTGTGGCGCGATCTGGGCCTGGCCTCGCGCGCGCAGCTGCACGAGCTGCTGCACGCGCACTTTCCGGTGCTGGCGGCGCGCAACGTCAATCACATGCGCTGGAAGAAGTTTTTCTACAAACAGCTCTGCGAGCAGGACGGCGGCTACGTCTGCCGCTCCCCCAGCTGCGAGCAATGCCCGACCTATCACGACTGTTTTGGAGATGAATCATGAGCGGATTCGAACGCATCAGTGTCGAGCAGGCCGAGCGACTGCTTGCCGAGAAGGACAACGTCATGCTGCTGGACCTGCGTGACGCCGCCACCTACTGCCAGGGTCACGACCCGCGCGCCATCCACCTGAGCGAGCTGAACCTGCGCACCCTGCTGCGCACGCTGAACAAGACGACCCACCTGATCTTCTGCTGCCATCACGGCGAGAGCAGCCCGGAGATGGCCGAGCTGTTCGCCGAGTTCGGCTTCGCCCATGCCTACAGCCTGGCCGGTGGTTACGCCGCCTGGCAGGCCCGCCCCCGCCGCACCCGCGCCCAGGCGCAGCGCCGGCTGGCGGTCGCCGCCCATTACTGAAAGGAGTTCACCATGCAGGTTCTGGATACCGCGGCGAAGATCCGCAAACAGATCGCCGACAACCCGGTGATCCTCTACATGAAAGGCACCCCCGACGCACCGGAGTGCGGCTTCTCCGGGCAGGTGGTGGCGCTGCTCAAGGGCCTCGGCACCCCCTTCGCCTTCGTCAACGTGCTGGCTGCCCCGCACATCCGCGAGAAGCTGCCGCAGATTTCCCAGTGGCCGACCTACCCGCAGCTGTTCGTCAACGGCGAGCTGGTCGGCGGCTGCGACATCGTGCTGGGCATGCACGCCGAGGGCACCCTCAAGCCGCTGTTGGAGAGCGCCCAACCGCGCTGACCGGACGCCAGCGCGCCAGCGGCCCAACCATGCCACGGGCCGCTGGCTGCGCTGCTTTTACCCCGCAGAACGCCGGCACCCGCCGGCGTTTTGCATGGCTCGAACGGCCTCAGGAGGCCGGCGGCGCATCCGCCTGCCAGCCCCCACCGAGGGCCTTGTACAGCTCGACCTCGGCCAGCTGGCGGGCCAGCAGGTCGACGATCAGCTGCTGTCTGGCGGAGAACAGCTGGCGCTGGGCATCGAGCAGCACCAGATAGCTGTCCACCCCGGTGCGGTAGCGTCGCTCGGCGAGGCGGTAGTAGTCCTCGCTGGCCTTGACCAGCGCCCGCTGCGCCTCGATCTGCTCACCGTAGGTGGCGCGTGCCGCCAGCCCGTCATTGACCTCGCGAAACGCCGCCTGGATGGCCCGTTCATAGCGCGCCACGCCGGCATCGCGGCTCAGGGTGGCATAGTCGAGGCTGGCGCGCAGTTGGCCGGCGCTGAAGATCGGCACGCTGATGCCCGGCCGGAAACTCCAGTACTGCGAGCCGCCGTCGAACAGCCCGGACAACTCGGCGCTGGCGCTGCCGGCGGCGCCAGTCAGCTGCAGGCGCGGGAAGAACGCGGCGCGGGCGGCACCGATGTTGGCATTGGCCGCGCGCAGCTGGTGCTCGGCCTCCAGCACGTCGGGACGCTGCAGCAATAGCTCCGAGGGCAGTCCCACCGGGAAATCCGCCAGCCAGCGATTGTGCTCGAAGGCCGCCGCCGGACTCAGGTGCGCCGGCAGCGGCTGGCCGAGCAGCAGCGCCAGGGCGTTGCGATCCTGCGCCACCTGGCGGCGGTAGCGTGCCTGCGCCGCCTCGGCCGATGCCACCGCACTGCGCGCCTGACTCAGCTCCAGCGCCGAGGCCACACCGAGGTCGAAACTGCGCTGGGTCAGCTTGAGGCTGTTGCGGTAGGCCTCGAGGGTGTCCTGGCTGAGCGCCAGCAGCGCCTGGTCGGCCTGCCAGGCCATCCAGGTGGAGGCGACCGCCGCGACCAGGCTGAGCTGGGCGCTGCGCTGCCCGGCCGCGCTGGCCAGGTACAGCTCCAGCGCCCGCTCGCGCTGGCTGGCCAGCCGGCCGAACAGGTCCAGCTCCCAGGCCACGCCCAGGGTGGCGCTGTACTGGCTGCTGGTCTGCGCCCGCTCGCTGCGCGCCAAATCGGCCGGGGTGCGGGTACGACTGGCGTCGACCCCGGCATCGAGCTGTGGATACAGCGCCGCCCGCTCGATGCGGTACAGCGCGCGATAGGCCTCGAGGTTCAGCGCGGCCTGGCGCAGGTCGCGGTTGCTTTCCAGCGCCCGCTCGACCAGCTCGCGCAGGGCCGGGTCCTGAATGAACCCGCGCCAGCCGGGCAGCGGCGCCGCGGCGTCGCCCGCCCCGTCGAAGCGTTCGGCGACCGGCAGCGGCGGCCGCTGGTAGTCGGGGATCAGCGAGCAGCCGCCCAGGGTCAGGGCCAGGCCGAGGGCACAGGCGGTCAGCGAACGGCTCATGGGGCGTCTCCTTGGTCGATCGCCTTGGCGCGGCGCTCGAACAGCGAGGTGACCAGCACGAAGAACAGCGGCACCCAGAAGATGGTGAGGAAGGTCGCGGTGACCATGCCGCCGATCACCCCGGTGCCGATGGCATGCGCACTGCCGGCGCCGGCGCCGCTGGCGATGGCCAAAGGCAGCACGCCGAGGCTGAAGGCCAGCGAGGTCATGATGATCGGCCGCAGGCGCATGCGGCAGGCGCGGATCGCCGCCTCGGCCAAGGACAGCCCCTGCTCGTGCAGGCTCTTGGCGAACTCGACGATGAGGATGCCGTTCTTCGCGGTGAGGCCGATGGTGGTGAGCATGCCGACCTGGAAGAACACGTCGTTGGACAGCCCGCGGCCGATGGTGGCGGCCAGCGCGCCGATGATCCCCAACGGCACCACCAGCATCACCGCGAAGGGGATCGACCAGCTCTCGTAGAGCGCCGCCAGGCAGAGAAAGATCACCAGCAGCGACAGCGCATACAGGGCCGGGCCCTGGTCACCGGACAGCCGTTCCTCGTAGGACAGCCCGGTCCAGGAGATGCCGATGCCCGGCGGCAGCTGCGCGGCGATCGCCTCGACCGCGGCCATCGCATCGCCGGAGCTGTAGCCGGGCGCGGCCTGGCCGAGGATTTCCATGGCCGGCACGCCGTTGTAGCGCGAGAGCTTCGGCGAGCCGTAGATCCACTCGCCGCGGGCGAAGGCGCTGAACGGCACCATCTCGCCCTGCTGGTTGCGCACGAACCACTTGTGGAAGTCCTCCGGGTTCATCCGCGACTCGGCCTCGCCCTGCAGGAACACCCGCTTGACCCGCCCGCGGTCGATGAAGTCGTTGATGTAGCGCGAACCCCAGGCGATCGACAGGGTTTCGTTGACCTCGGCCAAGGAGACGCCCAGCGCCCTCGCCTTCTCGTCATCGATCAAGAGGCGGTACTGCGGCTCGTCGTTCAGGCCGTTGGGGCGCACCGCCATCAGCGTGGGGTTCTGCGCCGCCAGGCCGAGGAACTGGTTGCGCGCGGCCATCAGCGCCTGGTGCCCGAGGCCGGCGCGGTCTTCCAGATAGATGTTGAAGCCCGAGGCGTTGCCCAGCTCGCGCACCGCCGGCGGCGCGAAGGCGAACACCATGGCGTCGCGGAACTGGCCGAAGCGCGCCTGCGCCCGCTGCTGCAGGGCGAACACGCTCTGCTCGGGGCGGGTGCGTTCGTCCCACGGCTTGAGCGCGATGAAGGCGATGCCGGAGTTCTGCCCGCGGCCGGCGAAGTTGAAGCCGGTGACGGTGAACACCGTGCGCACCAGATCGCCTTCCTCGCTGAGCAGGTACTGGCGCATGCCGTCGACCACCTGCTGGGTCCGTTCGGCGGTCGAGCCCACCGGCGTCTGCACCTGGGCGAACAGCACGCCCTGGTCCTCGTTGGGCAAAAACGAGGTCGGCAGGCGCAGCAGCAGGACGAGCATCAGGCCGATCAGCGCCAGATACAGCAGCAGGTACGGCAGCTTGCGCCGCAGCATGGCGGCCACGCCGCGCTCGTAGCCGTTTACTCCGCGGTTGAAGCTGCGGTTGAACCAGCCGAAGAAGCCGCGCTTCTCGTGATGGCCGGCCGGGATCGGCTTGAGCAGGGTCGCGCACAGCGCCGGGGTGAAGATCAGCGCCACCAGCACCGACAGCGTCATGGCCGAGGCGATGGTCACCGAGAACTGCCGGTAGATCGCCCCGGTCGAGCCGGGGAAGAAGGCCATCGGCAAGAACACCGCCGACAGCACCAGGCCGATGCCCACCAGCGCGCCCTGGATCTGGCCCATGGACTTGCGCGTGGCCTCCAGCGGCGACAGCCCTTCCTCGGCCATCACCCGCTCGACGTTCTCCACCACCACGATGGCGTCGTCCACCAACAGGCCGATGGCCAGCACCATGGCGAACATGGTCAGCACGTTGATGCTGTAGCCGAACGCCGAGAGCACGCCGAAGGTACCGAGCAGCACCACCGGCACCGCCAGCGATGGAATCAGCGTGGCGCGGAAGTTCTGCAGGAACAGGTACATCACCAGAAAGACCAGGATGATCGCCTCGAACAGCGTCTGCACCACGGTCATGATCGAGGCCGAGATCACCGGCGTGGTGTCGTAGGGCACGGCGATCTTGATTCCCGCCGGCAGGTACGGCTCCAGCTCGGCGATGGTCGCGCGCACCGCCTTGGCGGTATCCAACGCATTGGCGCCGGTGGCCAGGCGCACGCCGATGCCGGAGGCCGGGTTGCCGTTGAACTGGGCGTTGATCGCCGCGCTCTGCTCGCCGAGCTCGACCCGCGCCACGTCACCCAGGCGCACCTGCGAGCCGTCGGCGTTGACCTTGAGCAGAATCGCGCGGAACTCCTCGGGCGACTGCAGGCGGGTCTTGCCGATCACCGTGGCGTTGAGCTGCTGGCCGGGCACCGCCGGCAGGCCGCCGAGCTGGCCGGCGGAAACCTGCACGTTCTGCGCGCGGATGGCGTTGCCGACGTCGGTCGGGGTCAGCTGGTAGCTGTTGAGCTTGGCCGGATCGAGCCAGATGCGCATGGCGTACTGCGCGCCGAACACCTGGAAGTCACCGACCCCGCGGGTGCGCGAAATCGGGTCCTGGATGTTGGAGATGATGTAGTCGGAGAGGTCGGCGCGGGTGTAGCTGCCGTCGTCCGAGTACACCGCCACCACCATCAGAAAGCCGGTGCTGGCCTTGGTCACGCGGATGCCCTGCTGCTGCACTTCCTGCGGCAGGTTGGGAATCGCCAGCTGCAGCTTGTTCTGCACCTGCACCTGGGCGATGTCCGGATCGGTGCCCTGGTCGAAGGTCACGTTGATCGACATGCTGCCGTCGGAGTTGCTCTGCGAGGAGATGTAGCGCAGCCCGTCGAGGCCGTTGAGCTGCTGCTCGATCACCTGCACCACGGTGTCCTGCACGGTCTGCGCCGAGGCGCCGGGGTAAGCAACCGAGATGTCCACCCCCGGCGGGGCGATGTTGGGGTACTGATTCACCGGCAGCTTGAGCAGCGACAGCCCGCCCACCAGCATGATCAGGATGGCGATGACCCAGGCGAAGATCGGCCGGTCGATGAAGAATCTGGACATGCCGCCTCAGTCCTCCTGGCCCGGTTGCGCCAATCCCAGCGCACCCTTGACGTTGCCGGCCGGCACCACCGTGACCTCCATGTCCGGCTGGATGAACTGCAGCCCCTCGGTGATCAGCCGGTCGCCGGCGGCCAGGCCCGATTCCACCAGCCAGCGGTTGCCGATCGCCCGGCTGACCTGCACCTGGCGCGCCTCGACCTTGTTCTGGGCGTTCACCACCAGGGCGGTGGCCTGCCCGGTGGGACTGCGGGTCACGCCCTGCTGGGGCGCGAGGATGGCGGCCTCGCGGGTGCCCTCGACCAGCCGTGCATGCACGAACATGCCCGGCAGCAGCTGGCGCTCGGGGTTGGGAAACACCGCGCGCAGGGTTACCGAGCCGGTGCCTTCATCCACCGCCACCTCGGCAAACTCCAGCCGGCCGGGCAGCGGGTACTCCGAGCCGTCCTCGAGTTTGAGCCGCACCTGCGCGGCGTTGTCGCCGGCGCTGACCAGCCGCCCGGCCGCCAGGTCCTGGCGCAGACGCAGCAGCTCGCGGGCCGGCTGGGTGACGTCGACATAGATCGGGTCGAGCTGGCGGATGGTGGCCAGCGCGTCGCTCTGGCCGTTGCTCACCAGCGCCCCCTCGGTGACCTGGGAACGGCCGATGCTGCCGTCGATCGGTGCCAGCACGCGGGTATAGCGCAGGTTGATCTGCGCCCGCTCCAGCGCGGCCTCCGCCTGCAGGCGGGCGGCGCGGGCCTCCTCGAACGCCTGGCGGCTG
>JAUVZY010000027.1 GCA_030602315.1 Pseudomonadaceae bacterium
TTCGACCCCCCTGCTCCAGTGCCGTTCAGCGATAGATGCACCTGGCGCCGACTGCTAGACTCGCCGCCCCGCCACACCAGCCTCTGTCCGCCATGCCCCACGCCGTCGCCCGCCTGCGCGAGGAACGTCTTGCCCGCAGCGCCCGCCCCTTCATCGCTCGCGGCTCGCGGGTGGCACGCTGCCCGCGCTGTCGCATTCCCAGCAGCCACTGCCTGTGCCCGTGGCTGCCGGCGGCGCCATGCAACGCCGGCGTATGCCTGCTGATGTTCGACGCCGAGCCCTTCAAGCCGAGCAATACCGGCTGGCTGATCGCCGATCTGGTGCCCGACACCTGGGCCTTCAGCTGGTCGCGCACCAGCGTCGATCCGGCGCTGCTGGCGCTGTTGGCCGACCCGCAGTGGCAACCGTTCGTGGTGTTCCCCGGCGAATACGCCGCCCCCGAGCGGGTCACCGCCGAGGTGGCGAGCGTGCCGGGCAAGCGGCCGCTGTTCATCCTGCTCGATGCGACCTGGACCGAAGCGCGCAAGATGTTTCGCAAGAGTCCCTACCTCGATCAGCTGCCGGTGCTCAGCCTGCAGCCGGAGGTGCTGTCGCGCTATCGCCTGCGCCGCTCCACGCGCGACGAGCACCTGTGCACCGCCGAGGTCGCCGCGCTGTGCCTGGAGCTGGCCGGCGACAGCCTGAGCGGTCGCCTGCTGGATGCCTGGCTGGACGCCTTCACCACTCACTACCTGGCGGCCAAGCACCACCGGCCGTTGCCGGCGGATGACCCGACCCACCAGTTCCTCGCCGCCCACCGCGCCGACTGACCGCGCGACCCGCGCCCACACGGCGGGCGGAAACCGACCAAAGCACTAAAGATTTATGGCCAATAGCCGTTAGATTGGTCATGCACCGTTCTTGAAGATCACGGACACAGGGATCGCCCAGGGAAGCCACTGCACCGGCCTTTGATTGGCCATCTTTCGACACGGTCGCCTTCTTGCTCAACGCAAGGACCGAAGGCGCAGAACAAAGACAACAATCACGCGCCCAGCGCGCGCACCGTCGGAGATACAGATGGCTTTTTGGTCCTTCCTGGGAGGGCGCAGCGGCGCTCATCCCGCCGAACAGATGCTCGAGCACGCCGCCGACGCCGTGGTGGCATTCGATCACCAGCAGCGCGTGACCCTCTTCAACGCCGCCGCCGAAACCCTGTGGGACCGTCCGCGCCGCGAGGTAGTGCAACGCCGCCTCGACCTGCTGCTACCGGGGCTGGACAGCCAGCGCCCGGGCCGCCAGGAAGTCGACATCCAGCGCCCTGATGGCAGCCGCACCCGCGCGATACTGTCGCTGTCACCCTCACGCGCCGGGCAGGACGGCACGCTGATCCTGCGCGAGGTTTCCGCCGAGCGGGAAAACCGCGAGCGCATGACCCAGGTGCTCGAGCAGGCGCTCGACGCGGTGGTCAGTATCGACGAGCAGAACAACGTCACCTTCTTCAACAAGGCCGCCGAACGCCTGTGGGGTTATTCCCGCAGCCAGGTGCTGGGGCAGAACGTGAAGATGCTGGTGCCGCAGATGATCCGCGCCCAGCACGACAGTTACGTCAATGCCAACCGCAGCACCGGCGAGGACAAGATCGTCGGCACCAGCCGCGAGGTGGAAATCGAACGGCGCGACGGCAGCAAGACCTGGGCGGCGCTGTCGCTCTCCAAGGTACGCCTGGGCGACTCGGTGACCTACACCGCCTTCGTCAAGGACATCTCCGCCGAACGCAACGGCCGCGAGCGCATCCGCCAGGTGCTGGAGCAGGCGCTCGATGCGGTGGTGAGCATCGACGAAGCCAACAACGTGACTTTCTTCAACGCGGCCGCCGAGGCGCTGTGGGGCTACTCGCGCGACGAGGTGCTGGGGCGCAACGTGAAGATGCTGGTGCCCTTCGCCATCCAGGCCAGCCATGACAGTTACGTCAACGCCAACCGCCGCACCGGCCAGGACAAGATCGTTGGCACCCGCCGCGAGGTGGAAATCGAGCGCAAGGACGGTGGCAAGGTCTGGGCCGCGCTGTCGCTGTCCAAGGTGACTCTCGGCGACAGCATCACCTACACCGCCTTTGTGCGCGACATCAGCGCCGCCCGTCTGGCTCGCGAGCATCGCAACCAGACTTTGGAGCAGTCGATGACCGCGGTGATCAGCATCGATGCGCAGAATCGCGTCGATTATTTCAACGCCGCCGCCGAGACGCTCTGGGGCTACTCGCGCGACGAGGTGCTGGGGCAGAACGTCAAGATGCTGGTGCCCGAGGCCATTCGCGCGCATCACGACGGTTACGTCAATGCCAACCGCAGTACCGGACAGAACCGCATCGTCGGCAGCCGACGCGAGGTGGAAATCGCTCGCAAGGACGGCAGCAAGGGTTGGGGCCGGCTGATGATCAGCAAGATCAAGATCGGCGAAAACATTTCCTACATCGCCTATATCGAGGATATCGCCGCCGAGGTGCAGAACCGCCAGGCCACCCGCGAGGCGATGGGCGAGGTCAAGAGCTCCTCTACCCAGATCGGCCAGATCGTCTCGGCGATCGAGGAGATCGCCGGCCAGACCAATCTGCTGGCGCTCAATGCGGCCATCGAGGCGGCCCGCGCCGGCGATGCCGGACGCGGCTTTGCCGTGGTGGCCGACGAGGTCCGCAAACTGGCCGGCCGCTCATCGGAATCGGCCAAGGAGATCAGTGCGCTGGTACTGGAAACCCGCCAGCGCATCGACGAACTGGCCGCTGCGCTGGAGTCGGGCCACAGCTGACCGGCTGCCAACGCCGGGACGGCCTGCTAAGGTGGCTGCATCTCGTCACAGGAGCATGCAGCATCATGAGCAATCGGGTTCTGATCATCGGCGCATCACGCGGACTGGGTCTTGGTCTGGCCAAGGCGTTCCATGCCCAGGGCTGGAGCGTCACCGCCACCGTGCGCGACCGGCAGAAGGCCGGCGAGCTGGCCGCCACCGGCGTCGAGCTGCAGACCGTGGACATCGATCAACTGGACAGCGTCGAGGCGTTGGCCGGGCAACTGGCCGGGCGCCAGTTCGAGGTGATCTTCATCAACGCCGGTGTCGCCGGCCCGTCGCACCACAACCCGAGCCAGGCCAGCGAAACGGAGATCGGCCAGCTGTTTCTGACCAATGCCTTCGCCCCGGTGCGGCTGGCCGAGCGCCTGCTGCCACAACTGGCCGACAAGGGCACGCTGGTGTTCATGAGTTCGATACTGGGCAGCATCGCCATGGGCGCCGGTAACGGCATGCCGATCTATGGCGCCAGCAAGGCGGCGCTCAATCATCTGGTACGCGGGATGTACAAGGGCATGGCCGAGAGCGGCATCACCTTCCTGCTGATGCACCCGGGCTGGGTGAAGACCGAAATGGGCGGCCCGGAAGCGCCGCTGGACGTGCCCACCAGCGCCCAGGGCATGGTCGAGCAGATCACCCGCACCCTCGGCCAGGGCGGGCTGAGTTTTCTCGACTACCAGGGCAAGCCGCTGCCCTGGTGAGCCGGCGGCCGCACGTTCCCGCGCCTGCGCGTGGGAACGGCACCTTTCGTGTTCCGCGGATGGGCTAACGCTCAGCTCACCGTGTGCTTTGCGGACCTTCAGCTACCCGTGCCGGCGTTGCGGCCGACGTTGCGGCCGGCGTAGGGCGGAAAACGGCGCAGCCTTTCCCACCATCAGGCCCGAGGCGAGGCAGGCACAGCGTTCCCAGACGCCCAGCCTGCCCAAAACCTCAAGCCGCCGCGCCCTTCCAGTTCGCCAACCAGCCCAGGCTCGCCGGCGTCCCCTGCTCGCCCGGCCGGTACTCGGCGGCCAGCCAGCCGGGGTAACCCACCTCGCGCAAGGCCGCCAGACAGGCGGCGAAATCCAGCTCGCCGCTGCCCGGCGCGCCGCGTCCGGGATAGTCGGCAAACTGCACGTGGCCGATGCGCGGCCCGAGCTGGCGAATGCAGGCCGGCACGTCCAACCCCTGACGGGCCATGTGGTAAAGGTCGAGCTGGGCCTTGAGGTTGGGGTGGTTCACGGCGTCCAAGAGCTCGATCAGCTGCTGTGGCGTATTGATCAGAAAGCCCGGCATGTCCAGCGGGTTGATCGCCTCGCAGCGCACGCCGATACCGAGCACGGCAAAGGCGTCGGCGGCTTTACGCAGGTTGCCGGCCAAGGTCGCCAGCGCCGTCTCGCGCGCCACACCGTCGGCCAGCCGACCGGGCAGGACGTTGATCTGCGCCGGGCGGGTCATCGCCGCGTAGGTCAGCGCCTCTTCCAGTGCCACATCGAAGGCGGCCTGATGCTGCGGCACCGCGGCGACGCCCGGACCACCGCTCATCAGGTCACCTGCGGGCAGATTGATCAGCACCAGCGGCAGGCCGGCGCGCTCGAGCGCCTCCTTCAGGACGATGGCCGGCAGCTCGTAGGGAAACTGGATCTCCACGCCATCGAACCCGGCCACCCGCGCGGCCAGCACGCGCTCGGCCAGGGGCTTCTCGGTGAACAGCAGCGAGAGGTTGGCGGCGATCTTCATGCTTCGCCCTCCCGGTACAGCTGGACCAGCGTGGCCGGGTCCTTCTCCAGATAGCCCTGGCTGCCATGCAGGCGCATCAGCTGGGCCGCCAGCGCGCTGAGCGGCGTGGCCGAGCCTTCCTCGCGGGACAGTTTCACCGCCGTATCCAGATCCTTGAGCAGGGTGCGCACGTGCCACTTGATCGGCTCGAAGGCGCTTTCGGCCATCTGCGGGGCGAGGATCTGCAGCGGCTTGGAGTCGGCGAATCCGCCGGCCAGCGCCGGGGCCAGCAGGCTCGCATCGACACCGGACTTCTCCGCCAGCGCCACCACCTCGGCGATCACCAGCGCGTTGCAGGCGACGATCATCTGGTTGCACACCTTGGTCACCTGCCCCGCGCCCACCGGGCCCATGCGGGTCAGCCGCTGGCCGAGGTTCAGCAGTACCGGACGGGCGCGCTCGATGTCGTCCTCGCGTCCGCCGGCCATGATCGCCAGGCTGCCGGCCTCGGCTCCGGCCACCCCGCCGGACACGGGCGCATCCACCCAGCGCATGCCACTGCGCTGCTCCAGCGCCGCGGCCATCTCGCGGGTCGCCGCCGGCTCCAGGCTGGAATGATCGACCAGCAACTGCCCGGCCTGTGCCCCCTCGACGATGCCGCCAGCACCGAACACCACCTCGCGCACCACCGCCGTGTCGGCCAGGCACAGCAGCACCAGCGCGGCACCGTCACACAGCTCGGCCGGGGTGGCTACCTGCACCGCGCCGGCCTCGACCAGCGGCGCGCATTTTTCCGGCGTGCGGTTCCACACCCGCAGCGGGTAACCGGCGGCAAGCAGGCGGCGACACATCGGCAGGCCCATCAGGCCGATGCCAGCGAAAGCGAGAGTGGGTAAGGCGGACACGGCAGGCTCCTGATGAAAAAAGGGGCCATTCTAGCCAGCGGCAATGGCCCCGTGGGTGGAGGCTGGCACCGCCGACGCGGCGCCATAGCCGTTTGACCGGTTCAGCCGGACGGCTGCTCGAGAATGGTCAGAAGCGCCTGCGCGTGCTCGGCCGCGTCGCGCCCGAGGCCGGTGAGATAACCGCCATCCGGCTGGCTGAGCAGGGCCTTGGCGTGCAGGCGGCGGGCCGCCTCGACCGCCTCGGCACTGGCCGACTGGTGATGAATTTTCAGGCCGGACAGGCTGTTGTTCAGATCGAACAGTGCGAGGACGCTGAGTTCCGCGACCAGCTCGGGGGAGTAAGGCATGGTGGCTCCTTCTTGTTTGGCGTTCGAAAGGAGTGTAGATGGGCGCCGCACCCTAGTGCCAAATCCGCTGCGCGCTTTGATTTTTTCGGCACCAGGAGCTAACCCGGCGGAGCAGACGGCGCTGTCGTCCGCCCTACGTCCCTGCTGCCAGCGCCTTTTATCGAGCTTTTTGCTCTATACTCCGCGCCGCTTTTTATCCCTGTGCTTTTTCCGCTATTGAACCGGAGAACCCCGATGTTGAAGCGCACCCTGGCCCTCGCGGCCGGCTTTGCCCTGTCTTTTGCTTTTTCTTCCGCCCATGCCCAGGACACCCTGCGCGTCTCGGCGATCCCCGATGAAGCCCCCACCGAACTGATTCGCAAGTTCGAACCGCTGGGCAAGTACCTCGAAGCCGAACTGGGCATGCCGGTGAAATTCACCCCGGTCGCCGACTACGCCGCGGTGGTCGAAGCGCTGGCCGCCGAACGCATCGATCTGGCCTGGCTGGGCGGTTTCACCTTCGTGCAGACCCGCCTGAAGACCGGCAACGCCATCCCGCTGGTACAGCGCGAGCAGGACGAGCAGTTCACCAGCAAGTTCATCAGCGCCGATCCGGCGGTCAAGTCGCTGGCCGACCTCAAGGGCAAGACCTTCGCCTTCGGCTCGGTGTCGTCCACTTCCGGCAGCCTGATGCCGCGCTATTTCATGCAGCAGGACGGCATCACGCCCGAGGAATTCTTCTCCCGCGTGGCGTTTTCCGGCGCGCATGACGCCACCGCCGCCTGGGTACAGGCCGGCAAGGCTGACGCCGGCGTGCTGAACGCCTCGGTGTGGGACAAGCTGGTCGCCGCCGGCAAGGTCGACACGGCCAAGGTGCACGTGTTCGCCACCACCCCGCCGTACTACGACTACAACTGGACCGTGCGCGGCAATCTCGATGCCGACCTGCGCGAGAAGCTCAAGGCGGCCTTCCTCAAGCTCGACCCGGCCAACCCGGAGCACAAGGCGATCCTCGACCTGCAGGCGGCCACCCGCTACATCGAGACCAAGCCGGAAAACTACGCCGGCATCGAAGAGGCCGCCCGCGCCGCCGGCCTCTTGAAGTGACGCTGCGCCTGTCCGGCGTGGACCACGTCCACGCCAGCGGGCAGGCGGCACTGCGCGGCATCACCCTGAGCATCGCCCAGGGCGAGCGAGTGGCGCTGATCGGCCCGTCCGGGGCCGGCAAAACCACCTTGTTGCGCGTGCTGGCCACCGCGCTCCGGCCGTCCGGCGGCACGCTGGAGGTGCTCGGCTGCGATCCCTGGTACCTCACGGGGACGGCACGCCAGCGCCTGCGCGCCCGCATCGGGCTGATCCATCAGGCGCCGCCGCTGCCCCCGCGCCAACGGGTGGTGACGGCGGTGCTGGCCGGCCGCCTCGGCCGTCAGTCGCTGGCGCGCAACCTGGCCAGCCTGATCTACCCGCTGGACCGCCAGGGCGCGCATGATGCGCTGGCGCGCCTGGACCTGTCCGACAAGCTCTACCAGCGCTGCGACCAGCTCTCCGGCGGCCAGCTGCAGCGCGTGGGCATCGCCCGCGTGCTGTACCAGGCACCCGAGCTGATTCTGGCCGACGAGCCGGTTTCGGCCATGGACCCGGTGCTGGCCGGACACACCCTCGGCGTGCTCAACCGCGAAGCGCAAAGCCGCGGCACCACGCTGCTGGCCAGCCTGCACGCGGTGGAACTGGCACTGAATCATTTCCCGCGGGTGATCGGCGTGCGCGCCGGGCGCATCCTGTTCGACCGCCCGAGCGGCGCCGTCAGCCCCGACGAGCTGGCCGCGCTGTACGCCAACGAGCAGCTGGTAGGCGAGCCGCTCAGCGCGCCGCCGGCAAGCCTGTCGATCCCCCGATGCTGAACCCGACGCTCGCCGGCAGAGACCCGGCCGCCCTGCCGCGCCTGCTGCTGACGCTGCTGGCAGTGGCGCTGCTGTGGCCGGGCCTGCAGCTCTCGGAATTGAACCTGGCGGTGCTGGCCGATGACGGCAACCTCGCCACCATGGGCGGCTTCGTCGCCGGCTTCTGGCCGCCGGAGCACGGCGCCGACTTTCTGGCCCTGCTCGCCCGCGCCACCGTCGAGACCCTGGCCATCGCCACCGCCGGGATGACCCTGGCGCTCGCCATTGCCCTGCCGCTGTCGCTGGCCGCCAGCCGTGCGCTGTCGCTTTCCGCGGTGAGTCGCGGCGGCCGGCCCGGGCTGCTCGGCCAGGCGCTGCGCTGGCCGGTGCGCGCGCTGCTGATCGTGCTGCGCAGCGTGCCGGAGATCGTCTGGGCGCTGTTGTTCGTGCGCGCTGTGGGCCTGGGGCCGACCGCCGGGGTACTGGCCATCGCCATCACCTATGCCGGGATGCTCGGCAAGGTCTTCGCCGAGATCTACGAATCGGTCGATCCGCTGCCGGCCCGCGCGCTGCTCGGCGCCGGCGGCTCGCGGCTGGCGGCGTTCGGCTACGGCGTGCTGCCGCTGGCCGCCTCGGAGATGCTGTCCTACACCGTTTACCGCTGGGAATGCGCGATTCGCGCCTCGGTGGTAATGGGTTTTGTCGGCGCCGGCGGGCTGGGCCAGCAGATGGATCTGTCGATGCGCATGTTCGCCGGCGGCGAGGTCGCCTCGATGCTGCTGACCTTCCTCGTACTGGTGCTGCTGGCCGACGCGCTGAGCCGCCTATTGAGGGAGCGCTATACATGAGCACGGCATCGCGCTGGCTGTTGCCGCTTGCACTGCTGGTGGCGGTACTTGGCGCCTTTGCTTTTCTCGACCTGCAGGCCGCGTCGCTGCTGAGCGCCGAAGGGCTGGCGCAGATGGCCGATTACGCGGCAGGCTTTTTCTCGCCGGACTTTTCCAACAGCCATCTGCGCGCCATCGGCTGGGCCAGCCTGGAAACCCTGGCCATGTCGGCGATCGGCACCCTGCTGGCGGCACTGCTCGGCCTGGCCCTGGCCCTGCCGGCCGCCGGGCGCTGTGGTCTGGTCGCCCGGGCGGCGGCGCGCCTGCTGCTCAATGCGCTGCGGGCGATTCCGGAGCTGGTGTGGGCCGCGCTGATGGTGCTGGCCGCCGGCCTCGGCCCCAATGCCGGCACCCTCGCCCTGGCGCTGCACACCGCCGGCGTGCTCGGCCGGCTGTTCGCCGAGGCGCTGGAGAATACCCCGCCGGCGCCGGCCGATGCCTTGCGCCTGGCGGGCAGCGGACGCCTCGCGGCCTTCTGCTACGGCACCCTGCCGAGCCTCTGGCCGCAGCTGGTGGCCTATTCGCTGTACCGCTGGGAAAACAACATCCGCATGGCCAGCGTGCTCGGCTTCGTCGGCGCCGGCGGGCTGGGGCAGATGCTCTACATGAGCCTCAGCCTGTTCCAGGAGGCCCAGGCGGCCACGGTCATCCTTGCCATGCTGGCGATGGTGCTGGCGGTGGATGCCTTCAGCGGCTGGATCAGATTGCGCTGGGTGCGCAGCTAAGACCCGCACCCCGCGAAGCATCAGGCGCGCTGCGCCTGCCATTGGCCGACCAGCTGCCGGCCGAGCAGCACCCCGGCAGCCCCCGCCAAGAGCGCGGCCAGTCCGAGGTGGATCAGCGCGGCCAGCAGGGCGATGCAGAAAAATCGCCGCAGCGCCTGCACGCTCAGCGCCGCGCCGGGGCGGCCGTGATCACCTAGCTGTCGCCCCAGGGCATGACCGCCGAAATACAGCAGGCCGGCGACAAGGCCCAGCAGGCCACCCATGACAAGCGCCGTGGTCGCTTCCATTGTTGTTTCCTTCTTATTGTTGTTGTCGTTTTTTTGTTCGCCGGGCGGCCATGACGGCAACCGGCGAGCGTATCGGCGGCGCCGAACGCCGCGCGGCTCACTTCGATTGTCGGGGAGGTGCGCGGCCAGCGGCAAGCGCGCAGGCAGGCGTAGTCCGCGACCGAGCCGGCGCGGAACAGGCAAAGGAGAAGGGGCAGCGCGTGCCCTGCTGGGGCGGGAAGGTCATGCCCCCAGTGAAGAACCTCGCGGCGGCCAGCGCAAGCGCAGCCGCACGGACGGTCAGTGGCTGGCCGGCTTGTCGCCGCGCTCCTGCACCAGCACCCAGGGCGCGACCACCACGCTCCACAGATCCGGGTCGCGCGCCAGCCAGTCCTGCGCCTGCTCGGCGTCCAGACGATTGAGCTGACCGGCGTTCAGCCAGGCGGCCACCGCGTCCTTCTCGTCCAGCGACATGGCGGTGGCCACCTCGACCAGATTCAGCGCCGCACTGACCTTGAGCACCACGCCCCGGGCGAAGAACGGCTGCAGTTCCTGCCAGCCGATGGCGGCGGTTTCACCGAGCAGCTTGGTGTAGAGCAGGCTGCGCTCTTCGGACACGGATTCGGACATGGCAGGCTCCGGAGGCTGGGAAAAGGGGCGCCCATGATAATCGCCCGCCGCGGCATGACAACCCGAGCGCGCGCATACGCGCTGCGCAAACAAAAAACCCCGGCACAGGGGCCGGGGTTTTCGTTGCGCGGCGCGCGGCAGGCTTACAGCGGGCTGCGGCCCTTGCCGGCGGCGATGCGCATGCGCAGCGCGTTGAGCTTGATGAAGCCACCGGCGTCGGCCTGGTTGTAGGCGCCGCCGTCTTCCTCAAAGGTCGCGATATTGGCATCGAACAGCGAATCGTCGGACTTGCGGCCGACCACGATGACGTTGCCCTTGTACAGCTTCAGGCGCACCACGCCGTTCACGTTGACCTGGGAGGCGTCGATCATCTGCTGCAGCATCAGACGCTCCGGGCTCCACCAGTAGCCGTTGTAGATCAGGCTGGCGTACTTGGGCATCAGCTCGTCTTTGAGGTGCGCCACTTCACGGTCGAGGGTGATCGACTCGATGGCGCGGTGGGCCTTGAGCATGATGGTGCCGCCGGGGGTCTCGTAGCAGCCGCGCGACTTCATGCCGACGTAGCGGTTCTCGACGATGTCCAGACGGCCGATGCCGTTCTCGCCGCCGATGCGGTTCAGCTCGGCCAGTACCTGCGCCGGGCTCATGTCCTTGCCATCGATGGCAACGATGTCACCGGCACGGTAGGTCAGCTCGAGGTAGGTCGGCTCGTTCGGCGCGGCTTCCGGGGACTTGGTCCAGCGCCACATGTCCTCTTCGTGCTCAGTCCAGGTGTCTTCCAGCACGCCGCCCTCGTAGGAGATGTGCAGCAGGTTGGCGTCCATCGAATACGGGGACTTCTTCTTGCCGTGGCGCTCGATCGGGATGCCGTGCTTTTCGGCGTAGTCCATCAGCTTCTCGCGGGACAAGAGGTCCCACTCGCGCCAGGGGGCGATCACCTTGACGCCCGGCTTGAGCGCATAGGCGCCCAGCTCGAAGCGCACCTGGTCGTTGCCCTTGCCGGTGGCGCCGTGAGAGATGGCGTCGGCGCCGGTCTCGTTGGCGATCTCGATCAGGCGCTTGGCGATCAACGGACGGGCGATGGAAGTACCCAGCAGGTACTCGCCTTCGTAGATGGTGTTGGCACGGAACATCGGGAAGACGAAGTCGCGGACGAACTCTTCGCGCAGGTCATCGATGTAGATTTCCTTCACGCCCATGGCCTGGGCCTTGGTGCGGGCCGGCTCGAGCTCCTCGCCCTGACCGAGGTCAGCGGTGAAGGTCACCACCTCGCAGTTGTAGGTGTCTTGCAGCCACTTGAGGATCACCGAAGTGTCCAGGCCGCCGGAATATGCCAGGACTACCTTCTTTACATCGGCCATGTGCCATCCACTCCCGGGAGTTGTAACGGAAAGACGCCGATTCTACTGATCGAGCCGCTGCTTTTACAGGGGCGCACTGCCCGTCTGGCCGGCTGCGTCGCTGGCGGAGGTCGCGCTGACGGCCTCACGCTCCAGCGCGACGTCCACCCGCCGGTTGCTGGCGCGATTGGCCGGGTTGTTGTTGGCCACGATGGGGTAGCGCTCGCCGTGAAAGCGCACGGTGATCTGCGCCTCGGGAAAACCCTTGGCCATGAGATAGTCACGCACCGCCAGCGCCCGGCGCCGCGACAGTTCGCGGTTGAGCAGGCGGTCGCCGGCATTGTCGGAATGGCCGTCGAGGTAGATGCGGTTGATCGTCGGATCATGGCCGATGAAATCGAGGATGATGTCCAGCCGCGCCCGGCCCTTGTCGTCCAGATCGGTATTGGCGCTGGGGAAGGGAATCCGCGTGTTGCGGATCTGCTCGAAATTCACCGGCAACAGCTTGGCGGTGCAGGCAAGGTACTGGTCATAGGCCTTGGCGAAACGCGTCGGTAGCAGGCGCACTTCCAGGCGCTCGCCGCCGTGACGGGTGTGGTGGCGCACCACCGGGCTGCGCCCCTCGAGCAGCCCGCTGAGCAGGCGGCCGGCCTGGTAGTGATTGCTGTCGAGCACCACATCGCCTCGACGCACCGGCACCTGCCCGAGGGAGATGTCGCTGCGCGTCGGCTGCCACGGCGCGGCGGCCGCCAAGAGCGTGGCCGAGCCGTCGGCGAACCAGTTCTCCTGGGCGCGCAGGCGGAAGATCGGCTCCTCCCCGGCGCGCCGCACGAACTCTCCGGCGCCCAGGCCGGTAACCGTCTGGCTCAACCGGCACTCGAACTTGTCACCCTCCACACGCCACTCGGCCCGCTCCAGACGCGTCTGGAAGGTCAGAGCGAACGCCGCAGGGGCGAACAGCAGGCTGGCCAGGGCAAGGGGGCGCAGGTTCAAGTCGGGCTCCGGAGGGCGGGAGTTACACCCGGCATATCGGTGCCGGCGGGCAAAACTTGAGGCGAAGGCCCAAATAGACCCGACACGGCAGGCCGGGCCGCCGCGCGGCATGGCCGACACACCCCAGCCGGGGCATTTTCCGGTAGCATTCGTCGCACTTTTTTCGATACGCCCTGGATAGCTCGCATGACCGACCGACTGACCCTGCTGCGCCCTGACGACTGGCATATCCACCTGCGTGATGGCGCCGCCCTGCCCCATACCGTCGGCGATGCCGCCCGGCAGTTCGCCCGCGCGATCGTCATGCCGAACCTGGTCCCACCGGTACGCAACGCCGAGGAAGCGGCCAGCTACCGCGAGCGCATCCTCGCCGCACGCCCGGCCGGCAATCCGTTCCAGCCGCTGATGGTGCTCTACCTCACCGACAGCACCCGCCCCGACGAGGTACGCGCGGCCAAGGCTTCCGGCATCGTCTACGCGGCCAAGCTGTACCCGGCCGGCGCCACCACCAACTCCGACTCCGGCGTGACCAAGATCGACAACATCTTCGGCGTGCTGGAAACCATGGCCGAGGTCGGCCTGCCGCTGTTGGTGCATGGCGAAGTGACGCGCGCGGAAATCGACGTGTTCGACCGCGAGAAAGCCTTCATCGACGAGCACCTGCGCCGGGTGGTCGAGCGCTTCCCGACCCTGCGCGTGGTCTTCGAGCACATCACCACCCGTGATGCCGCCGAATTCGTGCAGGAAGCCGGCCCCAACGTCGGCGCCACCATCACCGCCCATCACCTGCTGTACAACCGCAACCACATGCTGGTTGGTGGCATCCGCCCGCACTTCTATTGCCTGCCGATCTTGAAGCGCAACATCCACCAGGAAGCACTGCTCGATGCCGCCACCAGCGGCAATCCGAAATTCTTCCTCGGCACCGATTCGGCGCCGCATGCCCAGCACGCCAAGGAAGCCGCTTGCGGCTGTGCCGGCTGCTACACCGCCTTCGCGGCCATCGAGCTCTATGCCGAGGCGTTCGAGCAGCGCAATGCGCTGGAGCGCCTGGAGGCCTTCGCCAGCCATTTCGGCGCCGACTTCTACGGCCTGCCGCGCAACACCGACCACATCACTCTGGTGAAGTCCGAGTGGACCGTTCCGGCCGATCTGCCCTTCGGCGACGGGCGCAAGCTGGTGCCGCTGCGTGCCGGCGAAACGCTGCGCTGGCGTTTGGAGCAACCGGCATGAGTGAGGACCTGTTCGACGACGACCTGGAGCCCTCCAGCGGTTCGGCACGCACGCCGATGGCCCGGCGCTTTCGCGGCTACCTGCCGGTCGTCGTCGACGTCGAGTGCGGCGGCTTCAACTGCGCCACCGATGCGCTGCTGGAAATCGCCGCGACCACCATCGCCATGGACGAGCAGGGCCTGGTCTATCCCGACCACACCTACTTCTTCCGCGTCGAGCCCTTCGAAGGCGCGAACATCGAACCGGCGGCGCTGGAGTTCACCGGCATCAAGCTCGACCACCCGCTGCGCCAGGCCGTGCCGGAACACGACGCGCTGGCGGA
Source organism: Pseudomonadaceae bacterium (assembly GCA_030602315.1). Classification (GTDB taxonomy): domain Bacteria; phylum Pseudomonadota; class Gammaproteobacteria; order Pseudomonadales; family Pseudomonadaceae; genus Azomonas. The sequence continues at coordinate 14,029 of JAUVZY010000027.1, forward strand.
CATCTTCCGTGGCGTGCGCAAGGCGGTGAAATCGGCCGGCTGCAAACGGGCGATCCTGGTCGGCCACAACAGCTCGTTCGACCTGGGCTTTCTGAACGCCGCCGTCGCGCGCAGCGGCATCAAGCGCAACCCGTTCCACCCCTTCTCCAGCTTCGACACCGCCACCCTCGCCGGACTCGCCTACGGCCAGACCGTCCTGGCCAAGGCCTGCCAGGCGGCCGGCATCCCCTTCGACGGCCGTGAAGCGCACTCGGCGCGTTACGACACCGAGAAGACTGCCGAGCTGTTCTGCGGCATCGTCAATCGCTGGAAGGAAATGGGCGGCTGGGAAGAGTTCGACGAATAACGGCCATTGCCGCTACGCTCGCGCGGGCGGCCAACCCAGAACGAAAAAAGGCCAGTCTCTCGACTGGCCTTTTTCATTGCCGTACGGCTTACAGCGGCTTGCCGCGGTTGCCGTGCTGGCTGACGAAGTCCTGGATGGTCTTCAGATCGTTCGGCAGCACCGTGCTGCGCTCTTCGCGCTCGTGCAGATCGAACAGGTGCTTGGGCAGCTCGAGGATCTTGCCGATACCGGCCTTCTCCACCGCCTCGGGGAATTTCACCGGGTGCGCGGTGCCCAGGATCACCATCGGGGTCTCCTGGCTGCGGCGGCACTCGCGCGCCGCGCGCACGCCGATCGCGGTGTGCGGATCGAGCACCTCGGAGGTCGCCAGGAACACCTCGGCGATGGTCGCGCAGGTCTGCTCGTCATCCACCGCCAGCGAGTCGAACAGGCGACGCGCTTCGGTCCAGCGATCCTCTTCCACCGACAGCTTGCCGGTGGCCTTGAAGGCGTCCAGCAGCTCGGCCACCGCCTTGCCGTTGCGCCCGTGCAGGTCGAACAGCAGGCGCTCGAAGTTCGACGACACCATGATGTCCATCGACGGCGACAGCGACGGGTGCAGGGTGTCCTTGTCGTAGCGGTTGCCGGACATGAAGCGGTGCAGGATGTCGTTGCGGTTGGTGGCGACGATCAGCTGGTTGATCGGCAGGCCCATGTTGCGCGCCAGGTAGCCGGCGAAGATGTCGCCGAAGTTGCCGGTCGGCACCGAGAACGACACCGAGCGGGCCGGGCCGCCCAGCTGCAGCGCGGCATGGAAGTAGTAGACGATCTGGGCCATGATCCGCGCCCAGTTGATCGAGTTGACCGCCACCAGCCGGGTGCCCTTGAGGAAGCCCTGGCCGGCGAAGCTGGCCTTGACCATCTCCTGGCAGTCGTCGAAGTTGCCTTCGATGGCGATGTTGTGGATGTTGTCGCCGAGGATGCTGGTCATCTGCCGGCGCTGCACGTCCGACACGCGCTGGTGCGGGTGCAGGATGAAGATGTCGACGTTCTCGCAGCGACGGCAACCCTCGATGGCGGCCGAGCCGGTGTCACCGGAGGTGGCGCCCATGATCACCACGCGCTCGCCGCGCTTTGCCAGCACGTAGTCGAGCAGACGACCGAGCAGCTGCAGGGCGAAGTCCTTGAACGCCAGGGTCGGGCCGTGGAACAGCTCGAGCACCCACTCGTTGGTGTTCAGCTGGCGCAGCGGCGCTACCGCGGCGTGGGCGAACACGCCGTTCGGGCCGGTGGAGTAGGTTTCTTCGAGGATCTTCTTGAAGTCGGCGTCGGGGATGCAGTCGGTGACGAACGGGCGCATCACGCGGAAGGCCAGCTCGTGGTAAGGCAGGTTCGCCCAGGAGGCGATCTCCTCGACGGTAAAGCGCGGCAGGTTCTCGGGAACGTACAGACCGCCATCGGTCGCCAGGCCGGCGAGCAGGACGTCTTCGAAATTCAGGGCCGGTGCCTGGCCACGGGTGCTGATATAGCGCATGGGAAACCTTCGAAATTCGATTAGGGCCGGACGCGGGAGGCGCCCGGCACTCGGAGTCAGGCCAGTTGTTCGACGCGGATGCGAACCACGTTGCCGACCACATCGTCGAGCGCCTCGAACGCGGCGATGGCGTCGTCGATGCGCTGCTCCTTCACCCGGTGGGTCAGGAGGATCACCGGCACCAGGCCGTCGTGCTCCTCGACTTCCTTCTGCATGATCGACTCGATGTTGATGCCGCGCTCGGACAGGATGGTCGCCAGCTGAGCCAGCACGCCCGGATGGTCCTTGGCCTGGATACGCAGATAGTAGGCGCTCTCGCACTCGCCGATCGGCAGTACCGGATGGTCGGACAACTGCTCGGCCTGGAAGGCCAGATGCGGCACGCGGTTGGTCGGGTCGGTGGTCAGCGCGCGGACCACGTCCACCACGTCGGCCACCACTGCCGAGGCGGTCGGCTCCATGCCGGCACCGGCACCGTAATAAAGAGTGCTGCCAACGGCATCGCCGTTGACCATCACCGCGTTCATCACGCCATTGACGTTGGCGATCAGCCGGTCGGCCGGAATCAGCGTCGGATGTACGCGCAGCTCGATGCCAGCCTCGGTGCGGCGCGCCACGCCCAGGTGCTTGATGCGATAACCCAGCGCCTCGGCGTAGTTGACGTCGGCGGTGGTCAGCTTGGTGATGCCTTCGGTGTAGGCCTTGGCGAACTGCAGCGGGATACCGAAGGCAATGGAGGCCAGGATCGTCAGCTTGTGCGCGGCATCGATGCCTTCGACGTCGAAGGTCGGGTCGGCTTCGGCGTAGCCGAGCGCCTGGGCTTCGGCCAGCACGTCTTCGAAGGCACGACCCTTCTCGCGCATCTCGGTGAGGATGAAGTTGCCGGTACCGTTGATGATGCCGGCCAGCCAGTTGATGCGGTTGCCGGCCAGACCCTCGCGGATCGCCTTGATGATCGGGATGCCGCCGGCCACCGAGGCCTCGAAGGCGACGATCACGCCCTTCTCGCTGGCGCGCGCAAAGATCTCGTTGCCGTGCACGGCGATCAGCGCCTTGTTGGCCGTCACCACATGCTTGCCGTTGTCGATGGCGCGCATCACCAGTTCACGGGCAACGGTGTAGCCGCCGATCAGCTCGATGACGATATCGATTTCCGGGTTGTCGGCCACCGCAAAGACATCATCGGTAATGGGGGTACCGGTGGTGTCGCATTGCGGGTTGGTCGCACGCGCGGCAATCTGCGCCACTTCGATGCCACGGCCGGCACGGCGGGCGATCTCCTCGGCGTTGCGTTTGAGTACGTTGAAGGTACCGCCACCGACGGTCCCCAAGCCACAGATGCCCACTTTCACCGGTTTCACGTTGGACTCCCCATCATCAGCGTGACAGCGCCCGGAAAACCGGGCGCAGAAAAGAGCCGCACATTACGAAGCGACCGGCTATTAGTCAATTGGCGCGCGGTGCACGGAGCAACGCGGCACTAGCGCTCCAGGCCGAGCCGCCGGTGCCAGTCGGCCAGTGATTCCTCGGGGTACTCGTCAAACTGCCAGTCGCGTGGGTGCACGGTCAGTTCGACCCAGCCGGCCCGCGAGCCGAGCATGATGTGGCTGTACTCGGGTGGGACCGGCAGCGCGCTGTCGATCGCCGAGGCATGCGGATGCACCAGCTCCGGCCAGCGCGGATCCCACAGCCACAAGGCACTGCCGCACTGTCGGCAAAAATGTCGGCGCGCGGCGCTTTGCGTGCCATCGGCCATGTGCGCCTGATACACGCTGACATGCTCGCTGCCCTCCACCGCCAGGGTCGCATTATCGGCACCGAGGTTGACCGCGAACCCGCCACCGCCGGCGGTCTTGCGGCAGATCGAGCAGTAACAGCGCATGAACGGATAGGGCTGGTGCGACTGAACGGTGAAGCGGACAGCCTGGCAATGACACGAACCGCGAAGCTGCATGGCGCATCTCCCAAACGAAAAACGGGCCGGAGTGGCCCGTTTTTCACTTCGACTGCGCCGCCCGCTGGCGGTTTAGCGCGTCGCGGCCGCCGCCTTGCCGGCGGCCGCCAGCGCCGCCTGGGCGAGCTGGGGTGCGGGCTGGTAACCGGGGATCATCTGGCCGTTCTCCAGCACGATGGCAGGCGTGCCCTGCACGCCGATCTGCTGACCCAGTGCATATTGCTGGTCGATCGGGTTGTCGCAGCTGGCCGCCGGCAGCGCCTGACGGGTCTTGGCCTTGTCCATCGCGGCACGGCGATCGTCGGCGCACCACACGCTTTCCAGCGTGCGATAGCCATGCGAGCCGGCCCCCTGGCGCGGGAACGCCAGGTAGCGCACTTCCACGCCGCGCCGGTTCAGCTCCGGCACTTCGCTGTGCAGCTTCTGGCAGTAGCCGCAATCGGAATCGGTGAAGACGGTGATGTGTGTCTTCTTGTCCTTGGCCGGGAAAATCACCATCTCTGCAGTCGGAACCGTTGCCAGGCGCTTGGCGATGGCGCGGCTTTCCGCCTGCTCGGTCAGGTTGACCGCCTGGTCACCCTTGAGCTGGAACAGGTACCCCTGGATCAGGAATTTTCCGTCGCCGCTGGCATACAGCTGACGGCCGCCGGACAGCTCGACCTGGTACAGCCCGGGCATGGCGCTTTCGGAAATCGCCTCGATCGGCAAGCCTGGCTGCAGTTTAAGCAGGGCTTCGCGGATGGCCTGCGGCGGCTCGGCTGCGACCGCCAGGACGCTGGCCAGCCCCAGGGCTGCGCCTGCTACAACGGAAATCACACGCATGGGAACTCCTGGATAACCCAGTACTGACAGAGTTCCGCACGTTACCACAGAAGCCGGCGAACGGTCGGACCGACCACCCGCCGGAACCGGCCATCGGTCATGATTGCGTGCTGGCGCTCATCCGCGCGGATGATGGCGGGCGTGCAGCTCCTGCAACCGCGCGCGGGCGATGTGGGTATAGATCTGCGTGGTCGAGAGATCGCTGTGCCCCAGAAGCATCTGCACGGTGCGCAGGTCCGCGCCATGGTTGAGCAGATGCGTGGCAAACGCGTGGCGCAGGGTATGCGGCGATAGCGGCTTGCTGATCCCCGCGACCCTGGCGTGCAGCTTGATACGGTGCCAGAAGGTCTGGCGGGTCATCTGCTCGCCGCGCTGGCTGGGAAACACGACCCCACTCGCGGCGCCGCCGAGCAAGGCCGGCCGCCCGTCGCGCAGGTAGCGCTCAAGCCATTCGATCGCCTCTTCGCCCAGTGGCACCAGGCGCTCCTTGCTGCCCTTGCCCAGGATACGCACGATGCCCTGGCGCAGATTGAGCTGGTCCACCTGCAGGCCGACCAGTTCGCTCACCCGCAGGCCGGTCGCATAAAGCACCTCGAGCATGGTGCGGTCACGCAGCCCCAGCAGCGTTTCGCCATCCGGCGCCTCGAGCAGGCGCTCGACATCCGCTTCGGACAGCGATTTTGGCAACGGGCGCCCGAGTGCGGGCAACTCTATGTTGAGCGTCGGATCGTCGACGATCCGGCCGTCGCGAAGCAGATAGCGGAAATAGCCGCGCAGCGCAGAAAGAAAACGCGCAGTTGAACGGGCCTTGTAACCGTTGGCCAGCCGCCAGGCCAGGTAGTCCTGTATGGCGGCCGCCCCCGCCGCGACAAGGCGCAACCCACGCTCGGCCAGCCACTGATCGAACAACGCCAGATCCGAAGCATAGGAGTGGCGGGTGTTGGCCGACAGCCCACGCTCCAGCCAGAGGGCGTCGAGAAACTGATCGATCGAAGCGTCAGGAAGGTGAGTCATTGGCCGATGCAGCCTAGGGGAAACGGCAGAGGATCTCGGAAGGTGCGTCTCGCGCACATGCCAGCACACTCAGCTGACGCGAGGCGTCAAATGCGTCAACCATAAAGCAAAAAAGCAGCCCGAAGGCTGCTTTTTCTGCGAGGAATGTCCGATTAGGAAAGCTTTTCCTTGATACGGGCAGCCTTGCCGGACAGTGCGCGGAGGTAGTACAGCTTGGCCTTGCGCACGTCACCGCGACGCTTGACGCTGACGCTGTCGATCAGCGGGCTGTAGGTCTGGAAGGTACGCTCGACGCCAACGCCGTTGGAGATCTTGCGCACGGTGAAAGCGCTGTTCAGGCCGCGGTTACGCTTGCCGATCACCACGCCTTCGAAGGCCTGCAGGCGGGAACGATCGCCTTCCTTCACCTTCACCTGGACAATCACGGTGTCGCCAGGGGCGAACGCCGGGATTTCCTTGTTCATCTGCTCGGCTTCGAGCTGCTGAATGATCTTGTTGGTCATGTTGTTGCTCCTCAAGACAAGCCTTCAGGGCTCGCCATCGATACGTTGTCTATCGTCCCGCTGGCGGATGTATTCCTCCAGCAGCTTCTTTTCTTCTCCAGAAAGCGAGCGGCGATCCAGAAGATCAGCGCGGCGCTCCCAGGTCCTTCCGAGGGACTGCTGCAAACGCCAGCGCCGGATGTGTTCATGGTTGCCGCTGAGCAGCACGTCCGGAACACGCTTGTCCGCATACACCTCGGGTCGGGTGTAATGCGGGCAGTCGAGGAGGCCATCGCTGAACGAGTCCTCTTCGGCCGAATCCACATGACCCAGTGCTCCGGGGAGCAGACGGGTCACCGCATCGATCAGCACCATCGCCGGCAGCTCACCGCCGGACAATACGTAATCGCCGATCGACCATTCTTCGTCGACATGCGCCTCGATGAAGCGCTCGTCGATTCCTTCATACCGCCCTGCGATGAGGATCAGCGCCTCTTCCTTCGCCAGTTCGCGCACACCCTGCTGGGTCAGTGGGCGCCCTTGCGGCGAGAGGTAGATGACCTTCGCGCGCTCGCCGGCGGCCTGCCTGGCATCAGCCAGCGCGCCTTCCAGCGGCTTGATCTTCATCACCATTCCGGGGCCGCCGCCGAAAGGGCGGTCATCCACGGTCTGATGGCGATCTTCGGTGTAACTGCGAGGGTTCCAGCAGGACAGCTGCAACAGCCCCTGCCTGACCGCCCGACTGGTGATGCCGTGCTCGGTGATCGCCGAGAACATCCCCGGAAACAGCGTGATGACTTCGACGCGCATGGTGCAGATCAGAACTCGGCGTCCCAATCGACTCGCATCTCGCCGGCATCCAGATCGATGTGCTGCACGCACTGATCGATATACGGCAGCAGCCGCTCGCGATCATCCAGACTGCCATCGCATGGGCGAACGACCATAACGTCGTTGGCACCGGTCTCGAGCAAATGGTCGATTCGCCCCAATACCTGACCAGCCTGATCGATGACTTTCAGCCCGACGAGCTGATGCCAGTAGTACTCGTCCTTGCCCAGCGCAGGCAGCTCATCACGCGGCACGCAGATTTCGAAGTCCGCGTAGGTGCGCGCCACTTCGCGATCATCGAGCCCGCGCAACTTGGCGACAAGCACATTGCCCTGCACGCGACCGCTGACCATCTGGACCTGCCGGACCTCGTCACCTCGCTTGAGCGTCCAGTGACGGTAGTCGAGCAGGTTGCCGATCGGGTCGGTGAAGGAATAGATCTTCACCTCACCGCGAACGCCATGCACCGATACGATCTTGCCAAGAACCAGAAGGTTGTCGGCCGGGGCTGGCGTCGTGGTCATCAGGCTCAGGCAGCGGCGCTTTTGCCGGCTTCCTTGAGCAGCTGAGCAACGCGCTCGGACGGCTGGGCGCCCTGGCTCAGCCAGTAAGCGGCACGCTCCTGATTGACGGAGAGACGCAATTCACCACCAGCGGCAACCGGATTGAAGAAGCCGATGCGCTCAACGAAACGACCATCGCGCGCGTTGCGGCTGTTGGTCACGGTCAGGTGGTAGAACGGGCGCTTCTTGGAGCCGCCACGAGCGAGACGAATAGTTACCATGTGAACATCGTTCCTGTAGTCGGTGCTGCAAAACGGAATTCGGGCCCGGAGGCCGAAAGGCCGCATATTCTAAGGATTATCGAGCCGTTTGCAAACGGCAATTTGAAACGAGCCGACGGAAGCGGCGCGAGCCGCGCAGCGGGCGACGATCCGCCCTGCTGGCACAGCCCAGGCCGCGTCCGGGCTTACATCTTCGGCAATCCGCCGCCCGGGAACATCCCCCCCAGGCCACGCATCATCTTGGTCAGGCCACCCTTGCCGGTCACCTTCTTCATCATCTTCTGCATCTGCTTGTGCTGCTTGATCAGCCGCCCGACGTCCTGTACCTGAGTACCCGAGCCAAGCGCGATGCGTCGCTTGCGCGAGCCGCTGATGATGTCCGGATTGCGCCGCTCGGCTGGCGTCATGGAGTTGATGATCGCCTCCATCTGACCGAACTGCTTCTCTGCCGCGCCCTGCATGTTGCCCATCTGCGACAGGTTCACCCCGCCGATCGAGGGCAGCTTTTCCATCAGGCTGCCGAAGCCGCCCATGTTCTTCATCTGCTGGATCTGGTCACGGAAGTCCTCGAGATCGAACCCCTTGCCCTTCTTCAGCTTCTGGGTGAGCTTTTCGGCCTTTTCCCGATCGAGGTTCTGCTCGGCCTGCTCGATGAGGCTGAGCACGTCGCCCATGCCGAGGATGCGCGACGCGATACGATCCGGGTGGAAGGGGTCGAGCGCATCGCTGCGCTCACCCATGCCGAGGAACTTGATCGGCTTGCCGGTGATGGCCCGTACCGACAGCGCGGCGCCGCCGCGGGCGTCGCCGTCGACCTTGGTCAGCACCACGCCGGTCAGCGGCAGGGCGTCGTTGAAGGCCTTGGCGGTGTTGGCGGCATCCTGACCGGTCATGGCGTCGACCACGAACAGCGTTTCCACCGGCTTGATCGCCGCATGGACCGCCTTGATCTCTTCCATCATCTCGGCATCGATGTGCAGGCGGCCGGCGGTATCCACCAGCACCACGTCAACGAACTTGAGCTTGGCTTCGCGGATCGCCGCCTGGGCGATGTCGACCGGCTTTTGCGTCGTATCCGACGGGAAGAAGCTGACGCCGACTTCGCCAGCCAGGGTTTCCAGCTGCTTGATCGCTGCCGGTCGATAGATGTCGGCAGAGACCACCAGCACCGACTTCTTCTTGCGCTCCTTGAGAAAGCGCGCCAGCTTGCCGACCGTGGTGGTCTTGCCCGCGCCCTGCAGGCCGGCCATGAGGATCACGGCCGGCGGCGCAGCATTCAGCGCAAGGTCTTCGTTGGCCGCACCCATCAGCTCTTCGAGCTCGGCGCGGACGATCTTCACGAACGCCTGACCGGGGGTCAGGCTCTTGGAAACCTCGGTACCGACCGCGCGGTCCTTGACCTTGTTGACGAAGTCCTTGACCACCGGCAGCGCGACATCCGCCTCGAGCAGGGCCATGCGCACTTCGCGCAGAGTGTCTTTGATGTTGTCTTCAGTCAGCTTCGCCTTGCCGGTGACATGGCGAAGCGTTTGAGAAAGACGGTCGGTTAGGTTTTCGAACATGAGCCATTCCACGCGGATGTGCCGAGGGCGCGATTATAGAAGCGCCCGACGAAGCTCCGGTACCCCGACCATCAGTGATTTATGTGAACGCCCAAGCGAGTCACCCCGCTCGAGCCCGCCCAACGACAGCGCAACGACTTGTGCGGCAGCATCCGCAACGATGCTTTTGCACCCCAAGGGTTTGTGCCACACTCAGACCCTTTCGTGCCTCCTCCAAAGGACCTATGCAACCCCTGCTGCCCAGCCTAGCCGCGGCCCTCCTTTATGCAGGCGCTGCCGGATATCACGGCCTGCGTCTTTCCCAACGCCTGGCGCCCAACAAGAGCCTGCTGCTGCTGGTCGGGCTGACGGCGCTGCTGGCGCACGGCATCAGCCTGTTCTTGCAGCTGGCATCGCCTTCGGGTCTGGCGCTGCACTTTTTCAACGCCGCCAGCCTGGTCACCGCCAGCATCATCCTGCTGATTCTGCTGGCGCTGCGCCGCATGCCGGTGGAGAACCTGCTACTGCTGCTGTTTCCCCTGGGCACCCTGACGGTGCTGCTCGCGCAGTTCGCTCAGCCAGGAACCATGCCGCCGATCGACGAGGCGCCGGGCATCCTGGCGCATATCCTGCTGTCGATCATGGCGTACGGGCTATTCACCATCGCCGTGTTTCAGGCCTTGCTACTGCTGCTGCAGGACCATCACCTCAAGCACAAGCACCCGACCGGACTGATCCGCAACTTTCCGCCGCTGCAGACCATGGAGAGCCTGCTGTTCGGCTTCCTCTGGGCCGGCTGGCTGCTGCTATGCGCTTCGCTGCTCTCGGGCTGGCTGTTTCTGGATGATCTGTTCGCCCAGCACCTGGTACACAAGACCTTTCTCTCGATGCTCGCCTGGTTCGTCTTCGGTTTGCTGCTGTGGGGCCGCCACCGACTCGGCTGGCGCGGACACACGGCCATCCGCTGGACGCTGGCAGGCTTCTGCCTGCTGATGCTGGCCTACTTCGGCAGCAAGCTGGTACGCGAATTCATCCTGCACATCTGACCGGACATACGGCCCGTGGAGCATCTTCACCCCGCCCTGCAGATCGGCCTGCTGATCTTCCTGCTGCTGTGCTCGGCGTTCTTTTCCAGCTCGGAAACCGGCCTGCTCAGCCTCAACCGCTACCGCCTGCGCCACCAGGCCGACGAAGGCCACCGCGGCGCACGGCGCGCCAATGACCTGCTGCAGCGCCCGGACCGCCTGCTAGGCACCATCCTGGTCGGCAACAACTTCGTGAACATCCTGGCCAGCTCCATCGCCACAGTGCTGGCGGTGAAGCTGTGGGGCGAGGCCGGCATTGCCATCGCCACCATCGGCCTGACCCTGGCCTTGCTGATCTTCGGCGAGATCACGCCCAAGACCCTGGCCGCCATGCGCCCGGAGTTGGTCAGCTACCCCTTCAGCCTGGTACTGAAGTGGCTGCAGTTCGTCTTCTATCCGATCGTGGTGGTGCTGGGCTGGATCAGCAACGGACTGCTGCGCGTGCTCGGCGTCGACCCGGCCAGCCGCGGCACCGATTCGCTGTCCACTGAGGAGCTGCGCAGCGTGGTGCGCGACTCCGGCGGCGCGCTGCCGCGCAATCGCCGCAATATGCTGCTGGGCATCCTCGACCTGGAAAAGGTCACTGTCGACGACATCATGATCCCGCGCAACGAGGTCGCGGGCATCGATCTGGACGACGATCTGGACGCCATCCTCAACCAGCTACGCAGCACACCGCACACCCGCCTGCCGGTGTATCGACGCGACATCAACCAGATCGAAGGCATCGTGCACATGCGCCAGATCGCTCGCCTCCTGAGCGAGAACCAGCTGACCAAGGAAGGCCTGCTGAGCGCTTGTCTGGAGCCTTATTTCGTCCCCGAGAACACACCGCTTTCCACTCAGCTGGTGAATTTCCAGAAGCACAAGCGGCGTATCGGCATCGTGGTGGATGAATACGGCGACGTAATCGGCATCGTCACGCTCGAAGACATTCTCGAGGAGATCGTCGGCGAGTTCAGCAATACCGACGCGCTGCGCAGCCCCGACATCCATCCGCAGGATGACGGCACGCTGATCATCGATGGCGCCGCCTACCTGCGAGAGATCAACCGCGCCCTGGAGTGGGATTTGCCCACCGACGGGCCGAAGACCCTCAACGGCCTGGTCACCGAAGCCCTCGAGCAGATCCCTGACAGTGGGGTCTGCCTGCAGATCGGCGACTACCGGCTGGAGATCCTGCAGTCCGCGGAAAACCGGGTGAAGACCGTGCGGGCCTGGACCATCGGCCAGAGCAAGCCCGCCGAGGACGAAAGCGACGGCTGATGCCGTCGCCTCTTCACTCAAAGCTCGACCTGCACCGCACCTGAGGCGCGCAGCGCTTTCGCCCGCGCCGCCTCGATCGACTCGTCGCGCGCCAGCGCCACACCCATGCGCCGCTGCCCGCTGACCTGCGGCTTGCCGAACAGACGCAGCGCGGTATCCGGCTCGGCCAGCGCCGCCGCCAGATTGCCAAAGCTGACATTGGCCGACTCACCCTCCACCAGCAGCACGGCCGAGGCGGACGGGCCGAACTGACGGATCTGCGGGATCGGCAGGCCGAGAATGGCCCGCGCATGCAGGGCGAATTCCGACAGATCCTGGGAAATCAGCGTCACCAGACCGGTGTCGTGTGGACGCGGCGACACCTCGCTGAACCACACCTGATCACCCTTGATGAACAGCTCGACCCCAAACAGCCCGCGCCCACCCAGGGACTCGGTCACCGCTCGGGCGATGCGCTCGGACTCGGCCTGCGCCCTGGCGCTCATCGCCTGCGGCTGCCAGGACTCCTGATAGTCGCCCTTGACCTGACGATGACCGATCGGCGCACAGAAACTGGTGCCGCCAGCGTGACGCACGGTCAGCAGGGTGATCTCGTAATCGAAATCGATGAAGCCCTCGATGATCACCCGGCCCTTGCCGGCCCGCCCGCCCTCCTGAGCGTACTGCCAGGCCGGCTCGACGTCCTCCGGCCCCTTGAGCAGGCTCTGGCCCTTGCCCGACGAGCTCATGATCGGCTTCACCACACAGGGGAAGCCGAGCCGCTCGATGGCCTGACGGTAGTTATCGAAGCTGTCGGCAAAGTAATAGGGCGAGGTCGGCAGACCGAGTTCCTCGGCAGCCAGACGACGGATACCCTCGCGGTTCATGGTCAGCTGCGCCGCGCGCGCCGTGGGAATTACGGTGAACCCCTCGGCCTCCAGCTCGACCAGCGTTGCGGTGGCGATCGCCTCGATCTCCGGCACGATGTAGTGCGGCCGCTCCTGTTCGATGACCGCGCGCAGCGCCGCGCCATCGAGCATGTCGATCACATGGCTGCGGTGGGCGACCTGCATGGCCGGGGCGTTGGCGTAACGATCGACGGCAATCACCTCGACGCCCAGGCGCTGCAGCTCGATCACCACTTCCTTGCCCAGCTCGCCAGAGCCGCACAGCAGCACGCGCACGGCGCCGGCAGACAGCGGAGTGCCAATACGGGTCATAGTTTCCTCACACAAACGATTGAAATGAAAAGCCCCCGAAGCGGGGGCCGAACGTTCAGCTGAGCAGTTGCCCGCGCTCGCGGGCGCGCTGCTCGCATAGCCGCAAGACCTCGCGGCGCTCCTGGTCGGTCATCCGGCCCCAGCGGCTGATTTCTTCGCCGCTGCGCTGGCAGCCGATGCAGATGTCATCCTCGTCCAGCGCGCATATTGCCACGCATGGCGAGGCCACGGGACTGGCCGGCTGAGTCACGCGTCCTGCTCCTGCAGCTCGCGGGCATAGCGCCGCGCATTCTCGACATAGTGCGCCGCACTGGCCTCGAGCTTGCGCTTTTGCTCTTCGGTGAGCTCGCGCACCACCTTGCCCGGCGAGCCCATCACCAGCGAGCCGTCGGGAATTTCCTTGCCCTCGGGAATCAGCGCATTGGCACCGATCAGGCAATGCTTGCCGATCTTGGCCCCGTTGAGGATGACCGCGTTGATGCCGATGAGGCTGTAGTCGCCCACCGTGCAACCATGCAGCATGGCGTTATGGCCCACGGTGACGCCGGTGCCCAGGGTCAGCGGGTAGCCCATGTCGGTGTGCAGCACGCTGCCGTCCTGCACGTTGCTGTTCTCGCCCACGGTGATCAGCTCGTTGTCGCCGCGCAGCACGGCGCCGAACCAGACGCTGGCGCCCGCTTCCAGGCGCACCTTGCCGATCAGGGCGGCATCCGGCGCACTCCAGCTGTCCGGGTGGGTTTCTACACGGGCATCGCCCAGGCGGTATTTCACGTTCAGGACCTCGTCGGGTTCAGATCGATATAGGTATCGGTGGGCCGCTGCAGCTCGATCCCCGCGTCGTATGCGAGGTTCACCAGCTCGACGATCATCATCGCCGTCAGCCCCCAGATCTTGTAATTGTCATAGCGGTAACAGGGCACGTACCAGCTGCGCCCCTGATGGTCGAGCCGGTGGGTGGTCTCGCGCGGGTCTTCGCAGAAGAAGGTCAGCGGCACGGAAAACACCGCCGCGATCTCGGAGTCGTTCGCCTGGTATTCGACGTAGTCGGGCACCAGGCCGACATAAGGAGTGACATGGATACCATGCCGGGAGACCACGCTACTGAGCGGGCCGACCACCTCCACCATTCCCGGCGGCAGGCCCACCTCCTCAGCGCTTTCGCGCAGGGCGGTGTGCACCAGATCGGCATCTTCCGGGTCCCGGCGACCACCGGGGAAGGCGACCTCGCCGCCGTGGGTGGACAGGCCGCTGGCGCGCAGCGTCAGCACCAGCTCGGGCTCGCTGGCCCGCGTGATGGGCATCAGGACAGCGGCTTCCGGCAATCGGCCTTCCGCTGGCATCAGGCGCGGCGAGTAGGTGCGCACGCGACGGATCAGTTCGTCCAGCATGCAGTTCCTCGTTCCCAGAGTCTGCCGCATCATGGCATGAAAGATCAGGTCGCCCAACCCCTGGGCGGAACGCCGCCCAGCCCGCTTTTCCGACCATTGGCGCTCCCCTAGAATGCGCCTCTGCCGATACCCCTTAGTCCGCGCCGCGCCGGTTGTGCCGCCGCCGCGCACCGCCACCTTTTTCAGGAAGTCGCTTTCGATGCGCTGGCTGCTCGCTGTCTTGTGCCTGTCGTTCACCACCCTGCTCTACGCCAACGCCACGCCCACGCTGCACGAGCGGCCGGTCGACAAGGTTCTGGTGATCAAGTCCGAGCGCAAGCTGCACCTGATCAGCCGCGGCGAAACCCTCAAGAGCTATCGCGTCTCGCTGGGCAAGCAGCCGCTCGGTCCCAAACAGCGCGAGGGCGATCAGCGCACGCCCGAGGGCTTCTACTGGATCGACTGGCGCAAGACCAGCGACAAGTACAACCTCGCCATGCACATCTCCTACCCCAATGCGCGCGACCTCGAGCGCGCGCGTGAACAGGGCGTGGCGCCGGGCAACATGATCATGCTGCACGGCACGCCGCTGGACGAGGAATACCCCGAGTGGTTCTTCCACACCCTGGACTGGACCGAAGGCTGCATCGCACTGACCAACGAAGACATGCGTGAAGTCTGGCAACTGGTCAAGGACGGCACGCTGATCGAGATTCGCCCGTGACTCAGCGCGCCAGCGGCACCACCTTCACCGCCGCGTCGGCGTCGTCGAGGTGGCCGAGCTGGCGCAGGGTGTCCAGCCGCGCCCGCGCCCGGTAGGCATATTCGCTCGCCGGATAGCGCTCGACGATGAAGCGGTAGGTCTGCGCGGCATCCACATACAGTTTCTCGCGCTCCAGGCAGTGCCCGCGCAGCAGGGAGATCTCCGGCTGCGCGGCGTGATTGCGGCGCATGCGCCGCTCGGCCTGGGACAGCGCCAGTCCAGCCGCATGGCAATCGCCGGCGGCATAGTGGCGGTAAGCCTGGTCCAGATGACGGTCGGCCGCGCCGCGAGCGGCGCAGCCGGCCAGCCCCAGCGCCAGAATGAGAACGATCGGGGTACGCATGGTCGAATCCTCCACCCCTGCTTATCGGCCACAGCAAGGCGTTTCTTAAAGCGAAAGAGTAGTGCCCGCGCGGCGATGACTACAGCGGCAGGGGATAGTAGCCTCGGGCTATCTGCCAAAGGAGTCCCCCGCATGACCGTGCGTCGAACCAAGATCGTTGCCACCCTCGGCCCCGCCAGCAGCTCCCCCGAGGTGCTGGAGAAGATGATCCTCGCCGGGCTGGATGTCGCCCGCCTGAACTTCTCCCACGGCAGCGCCGAGGAGCATCGCGCCCGCGCCCAGCTGGTGCGCGAGATCGCCGCCCGCCATGGCCGCTTCGTCGCCCTCCTGGGCGACCTGCAGGGCCCGAAGATCCGCATCGCCAAGTTCGTCAACAAGCGCATCGAGCTCAACGAAGGCGACCACTTCCGCTTCTCCGTCACCCACCCGCGCGATGCCGGCACCCAACAGGTGGTGGGCATCGACTATCCCGACCTGATCAACGACTGCGGCGTAGGCGACGAGCTGCTGCTCGACGACGGACGGGTGGTGATGCGCGTCGACGCCAGCACCGCCGACGAGCTGCACTGCACCGTGCTGATCGGCGGGCCGCTGTCGGACAACAAGGGCATCAATCGCCGTGGCGGCGGCCTGACCGCGCCAGCGCTGACGCCCAAGGACAAGAACGACATCAAGCTGGCGGCCGAACTGCAACTGGACTACCTCGCCGTTTCCTTCCCGCGCGACGCCGCGGACATGGAGCTGGCGCGCCGCCTGCGTGACGAAGCCGGCGCCAGCGCCTGGCTGATCGCCAAGATCGAGCGCGCCGAGGCGGTCGCCGACGACGAGACGCTGGATGCGATGATCCGCGCCAGCGACGGCGTCATGGTCGCCCGAGGCGATCTGGGCGTGGAGATCGGCGATGCCGAGCTGGTCGGCATCCAGAAAAAGATCATTCAGCACGCCCGGCGCAACAACAAGGTGGTGATCACCGCGACGCAGATGATGGAGTCGATGATCAGCAGCCCGATGCCGACCCGCGCCGAGGTGTCGGACGTGGCCAACGCCGTGCTGGACAATACCGACGCGGTGATGCTCTCGGCGGAAACCGCCGCCGGGCATTATCCGATCGAAGCGATCAAGGCCATGGCCCGGGTCTGCGTCGGGGCCGAGAAGCACCCGACCAACACCCGCTCCGGGCATCGCCTGGGCCAGCAGTTCCAGCGTCCGGACGAAAGCACCGCACTGGCCGCGATCTACGTGGCCAACCACTTCCCCGGGGTGAAGGCGATCATCAGCCTCACCGAGACCGGCTATACCCCGCTGATCATGTCGCGCCTGCGCTCGGCGATTCCGATCTATGCCTTCACTCCGCACCAGGACGCCCAGACCCGCGTGGCGCTGTTTCGCAACGTGCAGACCGTGCCGTTCAACCCGCTGGCCTACCCCGCCGACAAGGTCAGCCAGGCCGCGGTGGATACCTTGTGCAAGCGCGGCGTGGTCCAGCCCGGCGACTGGGTGGTGCTGACCAAGGGCGACAGCTACCACGGCACCGGCGGCACCAACACCATGAAGATCCTGCAGGTGGGCGACACGCTGAGCGACGCCTGAGGCCGCTCAGTCGCGCGCGAGGAAGACGTCGGCCAGCACCTGGCGCCGCGGCAGGCCGGCCATGAACAGTTGCCGGCCGCAGCGCTCGACGAACGCCGCGCCACCACACACCAGCGCGATGCTCTGTCGGCTGGGACGCCCGATCGCGGCATCGGCATCGCTGCAGAACGCCAGCGATAGCTGGGGGTACTGCCGAGCGAGCGCCTGTAGCGGCTCGACCAGGTAGTGCCCCGCCGAGCCGGCTACATGCACCAGCCGGATCGGCCCGGCGTGCTGCTGGCGCAACGCCTCGCGCAACACGCCCCACAGCGGCGCCAGCCCGGTGCCGGCGGCGAGCAGCAACAGCGGCTGCTCGGCCCACGCCGAGTCGTAGTGCAGCGCCCCGGCATGCCGCTCGCCCAGACGCAACGTCTGCCCGACCTGCCAGCGCCGCGCCGCGTCGCAGAAGGCGCCCGGCCGGTGGCACCCCAGATGGAACTCGAGCAACTCGTCCTCCCCCGGCAGGCTCGCCAGTGAATAGGGCCGTGCGATGCCCTCCTCCGTCCACAGCACCAGGTGCTCGCCGGCCCGATAGCGCAAGGGCCGCTCGGAACGCAGGCGCACCTGCAGCACCGTCTCGCTGAGCCAGGCGAGCTGCTCGATGCGCGCAGGCAGGCCCTCCTTGAGCGGGTCATAGACTTCCACCTGCAGATCGGCGGTCACCTGGCACTGGCAGGCCAGACGCCAGCCCTGCGCGCGCCGTTGCGCATCGAGCGCCTCGGGCCGCAAGTCCTCGGGCTCGCCGTCGACGCAACGCACCAGGCAGCTGTGACAGGCCCCCGCGCGGCAGCTGTAGGGCACGGCGATGCCCTGCTCGAGCAGGCTGTCCAGCAGGTTGGCGCCAGGCGCGGTTTGCCACTGGCGATCGGCACATCGGAGTCGAGGCACTTTTCCTCCTGCAAAGGGTCATTTTCCGGTCCGACAGCGTAGCGGCATTGGACCATCGGAGCAGTACTTTGGGTGCCCCTCCCTGCCAGCCGCGTTATACTGCCGCGCCGTTTTTTCGAGAGCGTATCCCCTGGACGATGCGCCTCGTCGTACCAGCCCCGTCAGAGGATGCGTTGCATGACCGTAATCAAGCAGGAAGACCTGATTCAGAGCGTCGCCGATGCACTGCAGTACATCTCCTACTACCACCCCGTGGATTTCATCCAGGCCATGCACGAGGCCTACCTGCGTGAAGAATCGCCGGCGGCCCGCGACTCCATCGCCCAGATCCTGATCAACTCGCGCATGTGCGCCACCGGCCATCGTCCGATCTGCCAGGACACCGGCATCGTCACCGTGTTCGCCAAGATTGGCATGAACGTCCAGTGGGACGGCGCCACCATGAGCCTGGACGACATGATCAACGAGGGCGTGCGCCGCGCCTACAACAACCCGGACAACGTCCTGCGCGCCTCGATCCTGGCCGACCCGGCCGGTGCCCGCAAGAACACCAAGGACAACACCCCGGCGGTGATCCACTACCAGATCGTCCCGGGCGACACCGTGGAGATCGACGTGGCGGCCAAGGGCGGCGGCTCGGAGAACAAGTCCAAGATGGGCATGCTCAACCCGTCCGACTCGATCGTCGACTGGGTCCTGAAGACCGTGCCGGAAATGGGCGCCGGCTGGTGCCCGCCGGGCATGCTGGGCATCGGCATCGGCGGTACCGCCGAGAAGGCCGCCCTGCTGGCCAAGGAATCGCTGATGGAAGAGATCGACATCCATGAGCTGAAGAAGCGCGGCCCGCAGAACCGCATCGAGGAACTGCGCCTGGAGCTGTTCGACAAGGTCAACCAGCTGGGCATCGGCGCCCAGGGCCTGG
>JAUVZY010000010.1 GCA_030602315.1 Pseudomonadaceae bacterium
GGTTTGGATTAGAGACAAAAAACAGGCCGCGTATCATAGCCAATCCTGGTGAAAAGACACCAGTTTTCCGGCCAGATCACCGAGCCTCTGCTGGCGCTCCGCCCACGCAGCCGCATTGGCGGACAGCAGCGGCCACAGCCCCTGTAACGCTAGCCAGGCAGGACCGGCGCCGTCGCCGGCATTCCATGCACGCCAGAATGCGTGCAGAGCCAGGCGAGCTTGTGCGTCGAGACCATCGGCATAGAGATCGAAGAACGCCCAGAGTTTCGTCCAGTGCGCATCTTCCTCCTGCGGATAGATGTGCCAGACGAACGGCCGCCCTGCCCATTGCGCGCGCAGAAACGACTCTTCTCCACGCACCGCGTTGAAATCGCAGCACCACAACAGCCGGTCGTAATCGTCCTGGCTGAGAAACGGCAATACGCAGACTTCGAGTCCGCCGCGCACGAATCGGTCGCCCGGCGCAAGCCGCTCAACGGCCAGCCACCGCGAAAGATCGCGCAAGGGGCGGCCCTCGGGCACCAATAGCTGGACCGGCTGCTGCGCGTGGGTGAGCGAGTCGAACCAGCCGGCGGTCGCGGCGCCTTCATAGGCGAACAGCGAGATGCGCCGGGCCTCCGGCCGGGGCGTGAGACCAAGGCCCTGGAGAAAGCTCCGCTGCGCAGCCGGATCAGCCTGAAAAGCCTGCCGCCGCGCGATGAGATCACGCTCACGCAGGACACCGCCTGACCGCGGATCGAAGCCGGGGAAAAAGAAGTACTTCTGCAATCCACAGGGCTGCAACGACGGCAAGCCATGACAACCTACCGTCCACTCCTCTGCGCTCAGATATTCCAGATTGAGCCAGAGAATGCGGCGCTTAGCCTCACGCATTGCCTGGATGAACGCGCCCGGCAAGTTGCAGGCGAACGCTTCAATCACCACCTCGCCTGGCTCCACCGCTTTCCACGGCACCGGCCAGTGCCGCACTTCGACACCGCAATGCAGCTGCACCGGAACATCGACACTGGCGTCAGGGCAGATGCGTGCGAAGGCGCCGAGATCGTCGACCCACAACCGAACCCGGACGTGGTGCTCGGCAACCAACTGCCGCGCGAGGCGCCACGTGACGCCAATGTCGCCGAAATTGTCGACCACGACGCAAAAGATGTCCCAGAGCGGTTTCGAGCTCATAGTGGATAGACAACAGAACGGGCGATGGATAAGCGAGGGAGAAGAGGCAAGCGATGCGCTTGAAGATGGAGGTGGGACCCTACCAGCCACACCCCGGCACACGATGTCACCGCTACGGCTGCTTCCTTCCGGACCTGACCGGGTTCACGGCTGATCGTTGCGAGGGGACCGGCAGGGCCCACCATAACGACACTCACCAAGGGTGAGCGGGCGCCATTGTACCGGCTTGAGCCGAACTTACAACCTGCCAAGAGGCAGAAAAGGCGAACTGAGACGACTTACAAGCGCCTGAAACTATTGGCTGTTTCTGGTCGACGGCAGGCGGTCAGTCGTTCACCCGATCGCGCAATTCCTTGCCTGGCTTGAAATGCGGAACGTATTTGCCGTCGAGACTGACCGACTCCCCGGTCTTGGGATTGCGGCCGAGCCGGGGCGCGCGGTAATGAAGGGAGAAACTGCCGAACCCCCGAATCTCGATCCGATCGCCGGTGGCCAATGCCTGGGTCATCTGCTCGAGCATGGTCTTGATCGCCAACTCGACATCCTTGGCCGACAGCTGCCCCTGGTGGGTAACGATCCGTTCGATCAACTCCGACTTGGTCATGGTTTTCCCTTCGTTATCAAGCGGCTAGATCATTCAGGTTTTTCCGGTTTTAACATGGCGCCCAGATTTTGACCAGCCCCACGCGTACGCCGAAGCGCCCCCGTTTGTCAATCGCAGGCAGCGCCTCACCAAAGCAGCGCTGGCGCACTTCCACTGAGGCGGCATGCGTCACCCGCGCGAGGCGAAACCCGAGGATGCTGCGCTTTTGGACAAGACGCAGGCAGGCCTTGCTCAACGCAGTGGCCGGTTCGGCAGGGCAAAAATTTATTCTCGCCATACCTCGTGCGGCGCCAGCATCAGGGCACCGACGAGGCGAAGGTGGGATTCTTCAGAACAGGACAAAGCAATAAAAAAGGGCGACCGAAGTCGCCCTTTTTTTGGCAGAGTCAGAAGCGATTAGCCCTGATTCTCCATCTGCGCGCGGATCAGATCACCAATGGTGGTCGGACCGCTGGACTCGGAGTCCTGCTTGCTGCGCAGTTCCTTCATTGCATCTTTCTCGTCTTCGAAGTCCTTGGCCTTGATGGACAGGCTGATGACGCGGCTCTTGCGATCGATGCTGATGATCTTGGCTTCGACTTCTTCGCCTTCCTTCAGCACGTTGCGGGCATCTTCGATGCGGTCGCGGCTGATTTCGGAAGCCTTCAGAGTGGCCTCGATGTCATTGCCCAGATCGATCACAGCGCCCTTGGCGTCAACTTCCTTGACAGTGCCACGGACGATGGTGCCCTTGTCGTTCAGGGACACGTAGTTGGAGAACGGATCGTCTTCCAGCTGCTTGATGCCCAGAGAGATGCGCTCGCGCTCCGGATCGACCGACAGGATCACGGTGTCCAGCTCGTCGCCCTTCTTGAAACGACGGACGGCTTCTTCGCCCGGCTCGTTCCAGGAAATGTCGGACAGGTGAACCAGACCGTCGATGCCGCCGTCCAGACCAATGAAGATACCGAAATCGGTGATCGACTTGATGGTGCCGGAGATGCGGTCGCCCTTGTTGAAGGAGCCAGAGAACTCTTCCCACGGGTTCGGCTTGCACTGCTTGATGCCGAGGGAGATACGACGACGCTCTTCGTCGATATCCAGAACCATGACTTCCACTTCGTCGCCGACCTGAACGACCTTGGACGGGTGGATGTTCTTGTTGGTCCAGTCCATCTCGGACACGTGCACCAGACCCTCGACGCCCTCTTCCAGCTCAGCAAAGCAGCCGTAGTCGGTCAGGTTGGTGACGCGCGCGTTGACGCGGGTACCTTCCGGGTAGCGCTGCTTGATGGCGACCCACGGATCTTCGCCCAGCTGCTTCAGACCCAGGGAAACGCGGTTGCGCTCGCGGTCGAACTTCAGCACCTTGACGTCGATCTCGTCACCAACGTTGACGATTTCGGACGGATGCTTGATGCGCTTCCAGGCCATGTCGGTGATGTGCAGCAGACCATCGACGCCGCCCAGGTCAACGAACGCACCGTAATCGGTGAGGTTCTTGACGATACCCTTGACCTGCTGGCCTTCCTGCAGGGACTCGAGCAGAGCTTCGCGCTCGGCGCTGTTCTCGGCTTCCAGCACGCTGCGACGGGAAACGACAACGTTGTTGCGCTTCTGGTCGAGCTTGATGACCTTGAACTCGAGTTCCTTGTTTTCCAGGTGAGTGGTGTCACGCACCGGACGGACGTCAACCAGCGAACCCGGCAGGAACGCACGGATGCCGTTGATGTCGACGGTGAAGCCACCCTTGACCTTGCCGTTGATGATGCCTTTGACGATCTCTTCGGCGTTGAACGCAGCTTCCAGAACCTGCCAGGATTCCGCGCGCTTGGCCTTTTCGCGGGACAGCTTGGTCTCACCAAAGCCATCTTCAACCGCGTCCAGTGCGACGTGGACTTCGTCACCCACCTTGATGGTCAGTTCGCCCTGCTCGTTGTAGAACTGCTCAACCGGGATGACACCCTCGGACTTCAGGCCGGCATGTACGGTGACCCAGTCACCGTCGATGTCGACCACGATGCCGGTGATGATGGCGCCCGGCTGCATGTCGAGGGATTTCAGGCTTTCTTCAAAAAGTTCTGCGAAGCTTTCGCTCATGTTGATTCCTGCTGTGGCGGGCGGCGATCGCCCAACTTCCATATCCCAGACGATATGGGTTCGTTCATGTAAAAAAAGGCCGCAGGGCTGGGTCTGGTCCCCCGCGTGCCTCCTTTGTCAGGCCGCCGAAATGGCGACCGATCGGGCCGGTTAACGGCCCTGGTCTCCGGGGAAGTCGTGCTTGCCAACCTCCTCCAGGATCCGATCCAGTACCTGCTCGATCGAGAGCGTGGTCGAGTCCAGCACGATGGCGCCATCGGCTGGCTTGAGCGGCGCCACGGTACGCTGGGTATCGCGCGCATCGCGTGCAACGATCTCTTCGAGAAGACTCGCGAGATTAACATCAACCCCGGCCGCCTTCAACTGGAAGAAGCGGCGGCGAGCCCGCTCTTCAGCGCTGGCCGTGAGGAAGAACTTGAGGTTGGCATCGGGGAACACGATCGTGCCCATGTCGCGCCCGTCGGCAACCAGGCCGGGCGGCTCGCGGAACGCGCGCTGGCGCTGCAGCAGCGCGTCACGCACCGCCGGCAGCGACGCGACCTTGGATGCCCCGGCACCAACCAGTTCGGTGCGGATCACCTCGGTCACATCCTCTCCCTCGAGAATCATGCGCTGCGCACGATTGCCCTCGGAAGGCACGAACTGGACATCCAGGTGCGCCGCGAGACGAGTCAGCGCCTCTTCATTGGTCAGATCGATGCCATGGTTGGTCGCCGCGAAGGCCAGCAGGCGGTAGAGCGCGCCCGAGTCGAGAAACTTCCAACCCAGCCGGCGGGACAGCAGCCCCGCCAGCGTGCCCTTGCCTGAGCCGCTCGGACCATCGATGGTGATCACCGGGACACAGGCGTTCATGAGTTGCCCTCCTCGCTCACGCGCATGCCGGCTTCGCTGGCGAGCACGAGGAAATTGGGGAAGGAGGTCGCCACATTGGCGCAATCGTGAATGCGAATCGGCGCACTGGCCCGCAGCGCCGCGACGCTGAACGACATGGCGATGCGGTGGTCGCCATGGCTGTGGATCTCGCCACCACCGATCGGGCCGCCTTCGATGACGATACCGTCCGGGGTCGGATCGGCTTTGACGCCGAGCGCCTGAAGGCCATCCGCCATCACCTGGATACGATCGGACTCCTTGACCCGCAACTCTTCGGCACCGCGCAGCACGGTACGCCCTTCAGCACAAGCCGCGGCGACGAACAGCACCGGGAACTCATCGATCGCCAACGGCACGAGGTCTTCGGGGATGTCGATTCCCTTGAGCTTAGCCGAGCGCACACGGATATCGGCTACTGGCTCGCCACCCACTTCACGCTCGTTGAGCAGCTCGAGATTCGCGCCCATCAGGCGCAGGATGTCGATGACTCCGGTGCGGGTCGGGTTGATGCCGACGTGCTCAAGGATCAGGTCCGAACCTTCGGCAATGCTCGCCGCAACCAGGAAGAACGCTGCCGAGGAAATATCGGCCGGCACTTCGATGCGCGTGGCCTTGAGCGCATGCCCGGACTCGACGCGCGCGGTGTTGCCGCTGACGGTCACCGGATAGCCGAAGCCTCGCAGCATGCGTTCGGTGTGATCGCGGGTCGGCGCCGGCTCGGTGACCGACGTCTCGCCGTTGGCGTAGAGACCGGCGAGCAGCAGGCAGGACTTCACCTGAGCGCTGGCCATCGGCATTTCGTAGTGGATCGCGGTCAAGCGCTGGCCGCCACGAATGGTCAGCGGCGGACGTCCGTCCGGACCGGTTTCGATCACCGCACCCATTTCACGCAAGGGCTTGGCGACCCGATTCATCGGGCGCTTGGACAGCGACGCATCGCCGGTCAGCACGGTATCGAACGGCTGCGCCGCCAGCAGGCCGGACAACAGGCGCATGGAGGTGCCCGAGTTGCCCAGATACAGCGGACCGGGCGGCGGCTTGAGGCCGTGCAGACCGACACCATGGATAGTCACCCGCCCGTGCTGCGGCCCTTCGATGACCACGCCCATGTCGCGGAATGCCTGCAGCGTGGCCAGCGCGTCCTCGCCCTCCAGGAAACCTTCCACCTCGGTCACACCGTCGGCCAGCGAGCCGAGCATGATCGAGCGATGGGAGATGGATTTGTCGCCGGGCACGCGCAGGCGTCCGTTCAGCGTGCCACCAGGATTGGCCAGGAAGATCAGGTCATTGGAATGCATAACGTCCACATAGGCCCGGCGGGCCAAAATTTTGCTGAAATGTTCCCGGGCAGCCCGGGCGCGGGTAAACACGCCCAACAGGTGATGCCCGTCCCCCTGTTCGATCGCCGCACGGAGCTGGACGAGATCGCTTTCGAACGCATCGAGGATCTGCAGTACAGCCTTGCCGTTGGCGAGGAATATGTCATGCCACATTACCGGGTCGCTGCCGGCGATGCGGGTGAAATCGCGAAAACCGCCCGCCGCGTAACGGAAGATCTCCAGATTCTCATGGCGCCTGGCGAGCGAATCGACCAGCCCGAAAGCCAGCAGATGCGGCAGGTGGCTGGTGGCCGCGAGCACCTCATCATGATGCTCGACTTCCATGTGTTCGACCGACGCGCCAAGGGCGCGCCAGAGTTGGTCCACCAATGCCAGCGCGGCCGGATCGGTACCTTCCACGGGCGTCAGAATGACCTTGTGCCGCCGGAACAATTCCGCTTTGGCCGCGCTGACGCCGCTCTGTTCGGAACCGGCGATCGGATGTCCGGGCACGAAGCGCGCCGGCATATGCCCGAAAACGCGAACGGCACAGGCCACGATGTTGCCCTTGGCGCTGCCCACGTCGGTTAGCACCGCCCGACCAAGATCGATCTGCGCCAGACGTGCCAGGACCTTTTCCATCGCCAGAATCGGCACCGCGAGCTGGATGACGTCGGCGCCCTCGCACGCCTGCTCGAGCGTTTCGGCGCAGCGATCGACCACCCCGAGCTCGACCGCCTGGCGACGGGACAGCGGATCCAGGTCAAAACCCACCACTTCGCGGAACAGCCCGTTCTCCCGCAGCCCCTTGGCGAATGAGCCGCCGATCAGACCCAGTCCGATCACCACCAGCCGATCGAGCACGCGGTCGTGCCCCGCCGATGCCTGGCTCACCGCGCCAGCACC
Organism: Pseudomonadaceae bacterium; assembly: GCA_030602315.1. Classification (GTDB taxonomy): domain Bacteria; phylum Pseudomonadota; class Gammaproteobacteria; order Pseudomonadales; family Pseudomonadaceae; genus Azomonas. Next base: position 6,955 of record JAUVZY010000010.1, read on the forward strand.
TTGCGCAAGGCCTCCAGGAACCGCGCGTTCTCTGCCTCCAGCCCGATCGACACACGCAGGAAGGTCGGCATCTGATAGCCAGCCACCGGCCGCACGATCACGCCTTCATGCAACAGCGCCTGGTTGATCGGTGCCGCGTCCTGGCCCATGTCGATCGCCACGAAGTTGCCGCGCGACGGAATCCAGCTCAGACCCAGCTCGCGGCAGCCGGCTTCCAGCTGACGCATACCGGCGCTGTTCACCTCGCGGCTGCGGGCCAGGTAGTCGGCATCCTCGAGGGCAGCGCAGGCCGCCGCCAGGGCGAGACTGTTGACGTTGAAGGGCTGGCGCACACGATTGAGCACCGCGGCGATCTGCGGCGAACTCACCGCATAGCCGACCCGCAGCGCAGCCAGGCCATAGGCCTTGGAAAAGGTTCGCGAGACGATCAGGTTCGGGTGCTCGGCGAGGTATCGCATGCCATCGGGCAGCTCTGTCCCCTCGGCATACTCGATGTAGGCCTCGTCCAGCACCACCAGCACGCGCTCCGGCACCGCCTTGAGAAAACGCGCGAGGGCCTCGGGGCCGAACCAGGTGCCGGTGGGATTGTTCGGATTGGCCAGGAACACCACGCGGGTATCGGCATCGATGGCCGCAAGCATCGCGTCGAGATCATGCCCCCAGTCCTTGGCAGGCACGACCTTGCCCTGCGCGCCGACCGCCTGTGTCGCAATCGGGTAGACGGCGAAGGCATGCGCACTGAACACCGCGTTCAACCCAGGCGCGAGGTAGGCACGGGCGATCATTTCCAGCACGTCGTTGGAGCCATTGCCCAAGGTGACACAGGCCGGGTCGACCGCGAATCGCGCGGCGAGCGCCTGCTTGAGCTCGAAGCCATTACCGTCCGGATAGCGGGTCAGCTCGCCCAGCTCGGCGCGGATCGCGTCCAGCACCCGCGGACTCGGACCAAGCGGGTTCTCATTGCTCGCCAGCTTGACGATACCGGCCGGATCGAGCCCCAGCTCGCGAGCCAGCTCGTCCACCGGCTTGCCGGGCACATAGGGAGACAGCTTCTGTACGCCCGGCACCGCCAGGGCAAGGAAATCACACGACATAGCTACAAGCCTCAAGCTTCAAGCCGCAAGCAACGCCACGCCGACCCAGTGCAGCCTGGGGCTTGCAGCTTGCGGCTGCCTTTAGAGAACGGCCTTGGGATACGAGCCCAGCACCTTCAGGGCCACGGCATCGTTGCTGATCTTCTCCAGCACGTCTTTCACCAACGGATCCTGGTGGTGACCGACGAAATCGATGAAGAACACGTAGGTCCACTTGCCACTGCGCGACGGGCGGGTCTCGATACGCGTCAGATCGATACCGTTCTGGTGAAACGGCAACAGCAGGTCGTGCAGCGCGCCGGGCTTGTTGCGCATCGAAACGATGATCGAGGTCTTGTCATCCCCGGTCGGCGGTACTTCCTGATTGCCGATGATGAGAAAGCGCGTGGAGTTGTCCGGACGGTCCTCGATCTTCTCGGCAAGCTTGCTGAGCCCGTACAACTCGGCCGCCATATCACCGGCGATCGCCGCGCTGTTCCACTCGCTTTTCACCCGACGTGCGGCGTCCGCGTTGCTGGCCACTGCCACCCGCTCGACGTTCGGGTAGTGCGCGTCCAGCCACTTGCGGCACTGCGCCAGCGACTGGGCGTGGGAATAGATCCGGGTGATGCGATCGGTCTTGGTCGTCTCGCCCACCAGCAGGTGGTGGTGAATGCGCAGCTCCACTTCACCGCAGATCACGATGTCGTGCTCGAGGAAGCTGTCCAGAGTGTGGTTGACAGCGCCTTCGGTGGAGTTTTCCACCGGCACCACGCCGAAATTGACCGCGCCGGCGACCACCTCGCGGAACACCTCATCGATCGCCGCCATCGGCTTGCTCAGCACGGCATGGCCGAAATGCTTGAGCGCGGCCGCCTGGGTGAAGGTGCCTTCCGGGCCGAGGTAGGCGACGGTCAGCGGCTGCTCCAGCGCCAGGCAGGAGGACATGATTTCGCGAAACAGCCGCGCCACTTCCTCGTTGTCCAGCGGCCCCTTGTTCAGTTCCATGATGTGCTTGAGCACCCAGGCTTCGCGCTCGGGGCGATAGAACACCGGCACCTCGCCTTGCGGCAGATGGGCCATCTTCACCCGGGCGACGTCCTGGGCGCAGCGCGCGCGCTCGCTGATCAGCTCGAGAATGCGCTCATCGAGGCTGTCGATGCGGACCCGCAACGCCTTGAGCTGGTCGGCTTCGCTCATCAGCCATGCTCCTTCTCGAACTCGGCCATGTAGGCCAGCAGCGCATCCACGGCCGCTTCGCTGACCGCGTTGTAGATCGACGCGCGCATGCCGCCCACCGAACGGTGGCCCGCCAGGTTGAGCAAGCCACGCGCCTCGGCGCCCACCAGGAACGGCTTGTTCAGCTGCTCGTCGGCCAGGCGGAACGGCACGTTCATCCAAGAACGGTCGTCCATGGCGATCGGGTTGGAATAGAAAGCGCTGGCATCGATGAAGTCGTACAGCTTCTGCTGCTTGCGGCGGTTGATCTCGGCCATCGCCTCGAGACCACCCTGCTCCTTGAGCCACTGGAAGATCAGGCCGGCCAGGTACCAGGCCAGGGTCGGCGGAGTGTTGTACATCGAGCCGTTATCGGCGGCGACCTTGTAGTCGAGCATGGTCGGGCAGATGGAGCGGGCCTTGCCGAGCAGGTCCTCGCGCACGATCACCACCACCAGACCGCTCGGGCCGATGTTCTTCTGCGCGCCGGCGTAGATCATGCCGAAACGCGACACATCGACCGGGCGCGAGAGGATGGTGGACGACATATCGGCGATCAGCGGTACGTCGCCGGCCTGCGGAATCCAGCTGTACTCCAGCCCGCCGATGGTCTCGTTGGGGGTGTAGTGCAGATAGGCGGCGTCCTTGGACAGCTGCCACTCGTTCTGCTTGGGGATGCGGAAGTAGTCATAGGCCTTGGCGCTGGCGGCGACATTGACGTTGCCATAGCGACGAGCTTCCTCGATGGCCTTCTTCGACCAGATGCCGGTATCGACGTAGTCGGCGGTGGCCCCCTCGGGCAGCAGGTTCAGCGGAATCTGCGCGAACTGCTGGCTGGCGCCACCCTGCAGGAACAGTACCTTGTAGTTGGACGGGATCGAGAGCAGGTCGCGCAGGTCCTGTTCGGCCTGGCTGGCAATGCCGACGAAGTCATCACTGCGGTGGCTCATCTCCATCACCGACAGGCCCTTGCCCTGCCAGTCGAGGAGTTCCGCCTGAGCGCGTTGCAGCACCGCTTCGGGCAGTGCGGCCGGGCCGGCACAGAAGTTATAGGCGCGTTTGCTCACAGCCAGTCTCTCTTCTCAAATCAGATTCTTTGCAGATATGGGGCATCCCACGGGCGCCCCGCCTTCGGCCCGCCAGCGGCGGCGCCGAACCTCAGCACACTCAATCTTCGTCGTCGGTGGGCACGACATCCGGGGATACGTCACCCGCCCCGCCGAGCAGTTCATCCTCGCTCGGCTCGGTGCTGACCACCGGCAATTCCTTCTCGCGCACGCTCTCGTCGAGGCTGGCCTCGATGGCTTCGAGCACTTCTTCCTCGGAGGGCTCCTGAACGCGCTCGAGACCGACCAGGTGCTCGCCCTTGGCCAGCTTGATCAGCGTCACACCCTGGGTGTTGCGCCCAAGCAGCGATACCTCATCCACCCGCGTGCGCACCAGCGTGCCCTGATCGGAAATCAGCATGATTTCCTCGCCGTCCTGCACCTGGATGGCGCCAACCAGCGGGCCGTTACGCTCGTTGCTGACCATGGCGATCACGCCTTGGCCACCGCGACCGCGACGGGGGAACTCGGCCAGCACCGTGCGCTTGCCGTAGCCGTTCTGGCTGGCGGTGAGAATCTGCGCGCCCTGCTCGGGGATCAGCATGGAAATCAGCCGCTGGCCATCGGCCAGCCGCATGCCGCGCACGCCGCGGGCGCCACGACCCATGGTACGAACGTGCTTCTCCTTGAAGCGGATCACCTTGCCGCCGTCGGAGAACAGCATCACCTCGCGCGCGCCATCGGTCACGGCGGCGGCGATCAGCGTGTCACCCTCTTCCAGACCCAGCGCGATCAGGCCGGAGCTGCGCGGACGACTGAACTGCGCCAGCGGCGTCTTCTTCACCGTGCCCTTGGCCGTGGCCATGAAGATGTAGGTGCCGGTGGGCTCGTCCTGGGCGTCATCGGTGTCCTCGCCTTCGCCCAGCTCCTCGACCTCCTCGCTCTCGACACTGATGATCTCGGCGTCTTCGGCCTCCTCGTCGCCCAGCGCGGCCTGCTGACGCGCGGCCTCCAGGTCTACCGGCAGCACCGCGGTGATGCGTTCGCCCTCGTCCAGCGGCAACAGGTTGACCATCGGCCGCCCGCGCGAGGTGCGCGAAGCTTCCGGAATCTCGTAGGTCTTGAGCCAGTACACCTTGCCCTTGCTGGAGAACAGCAGCAGCGTGGTGTGACTGTTGGCTACCAGCAGGTGCTCGACGTAGTCCTCTTCCTTCACTCCGGTGGCCGCCTTGCCGCGTCCGCCACGGCGCTGAGCCTGGTAGGCCGCCAGCGGCTGGCTCTTGGCGTAGCCGCCATGGGAGATGGTGACGACGCGCTCTTCCTCGGTGATCAGGTCGGCCAGGGTCAGGTCCAGGCGCGATTCGAGAATCTCGGTACGTCGTGCATCGCCAAATTCCTTGCGCACGCCCTCGAGCTCCTCGCGGATCACCTCCATCAGGCGCACCGGGTCGGTGAGGATGCGGATCAGCTCGCCGATCTGGGTGAGAATTTCCTGGTACTCGGCCAGAAGCTTCTCGTGCTCGAGACCGGTCAGGCGATGCAGCCGCAGGTCGAGGATCGCCTGGGCCTGGTCGGGCGAGAGGTAGTAGCGGCCGTCACGCAGGCCGAACTGCGGGTCGAGATTTTCCGGACGGCAGGAATCGGCGCCGGCACGTTCGACCATCGCCTCCACCGCACTGGATTCCCACGACGTGGCGATCAGCCGCTCCTTGGCCTCGGCCGGCGTCGGCGAGGTCTTGATCAGCTCGATGACCGGGTCGATGTTCGACAGCGCCACCGCCTGACCTTCGAGGATGTGACCGCGCTCGCGCGCCTTGCGCAGCTCGTAGACGGTGCGCCGGGTCACCACTTCGCGGCGGTGGCGGACGAACGCCTCGAGCATCTCCTTGAGATTCAGGGTGCGCGGCTGGCCGTCGACCAGTGCCACCATGTTGATGCCGAACACGCTCTGCAGCTGGGTCTGGGCGTACAGATTATTGAGGATCACCTCGGGCACTTCGCCGCGGCGCAGCTCGATGACCACGCGCATGCCGTCCTTGTCGGACTCGTCGCGCAGCTCGGTGATGCCTTCGAGCTTCTTCTCCTTGACCAGCTCGGCGATCTTTTCGATCAAGCGCGCCTTGTTCAGCTGGTATGGCAGCTCGGTGATGACGATCTGTTGGCGGCCGCCGACCTTGTCGATGTCCTCGACATCGGCCCGGGCACGCACATAGATCCGGCCGCGGCCGGTCTTGTAGGCCTCGATGATCCCGGCACGGCCGTTGATGATACCGGCGGTGGGGAAATCGGGACCGGGGATGTACTTGAGCAGCTGGTCGATATCCAGCTCGGGGTTGTCGATCAGCGCCAGGCAGCCGTCGATCACCTCGCCCAGGTTGTGCGGCGGAATGTTGGTGGCCATGCCCACGGCGATACCGCTGGAGCCGTTGACCAGCAGGTTGGGGATCTTGGTCGGCATGACCGCCGGGATCTGCTCGGTGCCGTCGTAGTTGGGCACCCAGTCGACGGTTTCCTTGTCCAGATCGGCGAGCAGTTCATGAGCCAGCTTGGCCATGCGCACTTCGGTGTAACGCATCGCTGCGGCGTTGTCGCCGTCCACCGAACCGAAGTTGCCCTGACCATCTACCAGCATGTAACGCAGGGAGAACGGCTGGGCCATACGCACGATGGTGTCGTACACCGCCGAATCGCCGTGCGGGTGGTACTTACCGATCACGTCACCGACCACGCGGGCCGACTTCTTGTAGGGCTTGTTCCAGTCGTTGCCGAGCTCGCTCATGGCATAGAGCACCCGGCGGTGCACCGGCTTCAAGCCATCGCGCGCATCCGGCAGGGCCCGGCCGACGATCACGCTCATCGCGTAGTCGAGGTAGGACTGCTTCAGCTCGTCTTCGATATTGACCGGAAGGATTTCTTTGGCCAGTTCACCCATGGAAACCTGGTTCCTTGTAGTTCAGCAGGGTCCTGCGAAAGCCCGCGATCTTAACACAAGGCGCGAAGCCGCTGGAGGCTCACGGCTGGAGGCCAAACGACCGGCCCTTTGTTCCGGCCTTCGGCCTCCAGCGCTTTTGTCGGCTTTCTAGTGCAGCCTTTTCCGATTCATCAGTTCAGCCATCTTCTCCGCCGTCGGGCGCTCCACCACGCCTTTCTCGGTGACGATGGCGTCGATCAGGTCCGCCGGGGTTACGTCGAACACCGGATTGAAGGCAGCGATGTCCGCGGCGATGCGCTGACCACCCACCTCGAGCAGCTCGCCGCCGGCGCGCTCCTCGATCGGGATGTCGTCGCCGCTCTCCAGGCTCATGTCGATGGTCGAACTCGGCGCCACCACCATGAAACGCACGCCGTGATGCATGGCGGTCACCGCCAGCTGATAGGTACCGATCTTGTTGGCGACATCCCCATTGGCGGTGATGCGATCAGCACCGACGATCACCCAGGTGATCGCCCGGGTCTTCATCAGGTGGGCCGCAGCGGCGTCCACATTCAGACTGACCGGCACACCTTCGCCGGCCAGCTCCCAGGCGGTCAGGCGCGAACCCTGCAGCCAGGGACGGGTTTCGTCGACGTGCACGCACTCGACCAGACCATCGAGCTGCGCGGCACGAATCACGCCCAGCGCGGTGCCGAAGCCGCCGGTGGCCAGTGCGCCGGTATTGCAGTGCGTGAGCAGTTGCTGGGCGTTGTGGTTGTGCTTGCGAATCAGCTCCACGCCGAACTGCGCCATGGTCAGGTTGGCTTCGCGATCGCTGTCGTGAATGGCGATCGCCTCACGCTCCAGTACCCGCAGCGGGTCCTCGCCCTGCCCGAGCCGATCGAGCCGGTCGCGCATGCGATTGAGCGCCCAGAACAGGTTGACCGCGGTCGGCCGGGACGCCGCCAGCAGGGCGAAGTCCTGCTCCAGCGCCGCACGCCAGTCCTCGCCGGCCGCCAGCCGGGCCCGGGCACCAAGCACCACGCCATAGGCCGCGCTGATTCCGATGGCCGGCGCCCCGCGCACCACCATGTCACGGATCGCCTCGGCCACCGCTGCAGCCGATTCGTAGGCATGCCACAGCGTTTGCAGCGGCAGCTTGCGCTGATCCAGCAGGTACAGGCGACCGTCACGCCAGTCGATGGACTTCACTTTCTCCGCCGCCAGCAGCCGCTCGCGCATGGTCACCTCGCCTTCACATCAGCCAACAAAAAAGTGCGCGAGTATACGCCAAGCGCCAGGGCACTACGCACCTGGCGGTCGGTCCACCGTGGCAGAGCCCGTGGCACACGGTTAACCGCTTTGCATTACACTTCTGCGCCCCGCTCACTTCGGAATCCTGCGCCATGCCTACACCGCCGTCCGCCCCGTTGGATTTGCTGCTGCTGCCGTCCTGGCTGGTGCCGGTGGAACCCAGCGGCGTGGTGTTGAAGGATTACGGACTGGGCATTCGCGACGGGCGCATCGCCCTGATCGCCCCGCGCGCCGAGGCAATCAAGCACCCGACACTCGAAACCCGCGAGCTGCCGGGCATGGTGCTCACCCCCGGACTGGTCAACGCCCACGGCCACGCTGCCATGAGCCTGTTCCGCGGCCTGGCCGACGACCTGCCGCTGATGACCTGGCTGCAGCAGCACATCTGGCCGGCCGAAGCGCGCTGGGTGAACGAGGACTTCGTGCGTGACGGCACCGACCTGGCGATCGCCGAGCAGCTGCTGGGCGGCATCACCTGCTTTTCCGACATGTACTTCTTCCCCCAGGTGGCCAGCCAGCGCGTGCATGAGAGCGGCATGCGCGCGCAGATCGCCATTCCGGTGCTGGACTTCCCCATTCCCGGTGCCCGTGATGCCGACGAGGCGCTGCGCCAGGGCGTGCACCTGTACGACGACCTCAAGCACCACCCGCGCCTGTCGATCGCCTTCGGCCCGCATGCGCCCTATTCGGTGGCCGACGACAAGCTCGAGAGCATCCGTATCCTGGTCGGCGAGATGGACGTCGGCATTCACATGCACGTCCACGAAACCGCCCACGAGGTCGAGGAAGCGCTGAGCAAGCATGGCGAGCGTCCGCTGGCGCGGCTGGCGCGCATGCAGCTGCTCGGCCCGCGCTTTCAGGCGGTGCACATGACCCAGGTGAACGACGAGGACCTGGCGCTGCTGGTCCAGCACAACTGCAGCGTGATCCATTGCCCCGAGTCGAACCTGAAGCTCGCCAGCGGCTTCTGCCCGGTGGAACGCCTGTGGGAAGCCGGGGTGAACGTCGCCATCGGCACCGACGGCGCGGCGAGCAACAACGACCTGGACCTTTTGGGCGAAACCCGCACCGCCGCGCTGCTCGCCAAAGCCGTGGCGCAATCGGCCACCGCGCTGGACGCCCACCGCGCCCTGCGCATGGCTACCCTGAACGGGGCACGCGCCCTAGGCCTGGACGAGCAGATCGGCACGCTGGAAATCGGCAAGTTCGCCGACATCGCCGCCTTCGACTTATCGGGGCTGGCCCAGCAACCGATCTACGACCCGATCTCGCAACTGGTCTATGCCTCAGGGCGCGACCAGTTGCGTCATGTGTGGGTCGGCGGCAAGCAGCTGGTCGACGATCGCCACCTGCTGCGCATGGACAGCGAGCGCCTGATTGCCAGCGCCCGTGCCTGGGGCGAGCGCATCGGCGCGGCGGATCGCAACTGACACCCGCACGGCGCGATGCCCGCGCCGTGCCGAAAGCTGGCAAGATGCGGCCTTGCCGACCAAGCTTGGCCACTCAACGCACATATAACGGAACGGACCATGAGCAACGTCGATCACGGTGAAATCGCCAAATTCGAAGCCCTCGCCTACCGCTGGTGGGACCGCGAGAGCGAATTCAAGCCGCTGCACGAGATCAACCCGCTGCGCGTCAACTGGATCGACGAACACGCTCCGCTGGCCGGCAAGAAAGTGCTCGACGTCGGCTGTGGCGGCGGCATTCTCAGTGAATCCATGGCCCGCCGCGGCGCCCTGGTGACCGGCATCGACATGGGCGAGGCGCCCTTGTCGGTGGCCCGCCTGCACCAGCTCGAATCGGGTCTGGAGGTCGACTACCGGCAAACCACCGCCGAGGCGTTGGCCGAGGAACTGCCCGGCCAGTTCGACGTGGTCACCTGCATGGAAATGCTCGAGCACGTGCCCGACCCGGCCTCGGTGATCCGCGCCTGCCACCGCCTGGTCAAACCCGGTGGCCAGGTGTTCTTCTCCACGATCAACCGCAACCCGAAGTCGTACCTGTTCGCCATCCTCGGCGCCGAGTACGTGCTCAAGCTGCTGCCGCGCGGCACCCACGATTTTCGCAAGTTCATCCGCCCCTCCGAGCTGGGCGCCTGGTGTCGCGAAGCCGGACTGACGGTGAAGGACGTCATCGGCCTGACCTACAACCCGCTGACCAAGCACTACAAACTGGCCGGCGATGTCGACGTCAACTACATGGTCCAGACCCTGAAGGAAGCCTGATGCGCCGTCTCTCTGCAGTCCTGTTCGATCTCGACGGCACCCTGCTGGACTCGGCGCCGGACTTCGTCGCGGTGATTGATGCCATGCGCGCGGCGCGCGAGCTGCCTCCGGTGGAAGAAGCGCGCATTCGCGCCGTGGTTTCCGGCGGTGCCCGAGCCATGGTGCTGGCCGGCTTCGATATCGACCCGCTCTCCGACGAGTTCGAACCGCTGCGTCTGGAGTTTCTCGAGCGCTACCTCGATAACTGCGCCATCAAGAGCTGCCTCTATGACGGCATGCATGAGCTGCTCGAGGACATCGAGGCCGCCCGCCTCAAGTGGGGCGTAGTGACCAACAAGCATGTGCGCTTCGCCGCCCCGATCCTCGAGCGCCTCGGTCTGGCCGAGCGTGCCGCGGTGCTGGTCTGCCCGGACCACGTGGCCCGCAGCAAACCGGACCCGGAGCCAGTGCTGCTCGCCTGCCGCCAACTGGGCGTCGATCCGGCTTCGGTCTTGTTCGTCGGGGACGATCTGCGCGACATCGAATCCGGTCGCGCTGCCGGCACCAAGACCGCCGCGGTGCGTTACGGCTACATCCACCCCGACGACAACCCCGGCCACTGGGGTGCCGACGTGATCGTGGACCATCCGCTGGAACTGCGCAGCGTGCTGGAGCGGGCGCTGTGCGGCTGCTGACAAGCGGCGACCCCGGCCCATGCCAACCGATACCCGCCAAACTGCTCGATCGCTTTAACTTGAAGCTTGCCGCTTGAGGCTATAGCTCTCCGAAGGAGTCTACTGATGTTCGACTACACCGCCCGCCCGGACCTGCTTGCCGGGCGCGTGATCCTGGTGACCGGCGCCGGACGCGGCATCGGCGCGGCCGCGGCCAAGGCCTACGCCGCACATGGCGCTACCGTGCTGCTGCTGGGCAAGAACGAGGAAAACCTCAACCGCGTGTACGACGAGATCGAAGCGGCCGGCCACCCACAGCCGGCGGTGATCCCGTTCGACCTGGAAACCGCCCACCCCAACCAGTACGACGAGCTCGCGGCGATGGTGGAGCGCGAATTCGGCCGCCTGGACGGCCTGCTGCACAACGCCTCGATCCTCGGCCCGCGCATGCTGCTCGAGCAGATCACCGGCGAGCAGTTCGCCCAGGTGATGCAGGTGAACGTCAATGCCGCCTTCCTGCTGACCAAGACCCAGCTGCCGCTGCTCAAGCTCTCGGCGGACGCCTCGGTAATCTTCACCTCCAGCAGCGTCGGTCGTAAGGGGCGCGCCTTCTGGGGCGCCTACGCGGTATCGAAGTTCGCTACCGAAGGCCTGATGCAGGTACTTGCCGATGAAGTCGAAGGCGTATCGGCGGTGCGCGCCAACAGCGTAAACCCCGGCGCGACGCGCACCTCGATGCGCGCACTGGCCTATCCGGGCGAAAGTCCGGAAAAAAAACCGCTGCCCGAAGCGATCATGCCGGTGTACCTGTACCTGATGGGGCCGGACAGCAAGGGCGTCAACGGCCAGGCCTTCGACGCTCAGTAACAGGGATAAACCGCGCCCGCTCAAGCGGCGGTTTTACGTCGCCAGCGATCCGTCGAAGCGGCATAAATCTGCCGCTTCGCTTAAAAAAGCGCGGCAGGCGGCTTCTCGACTGCGCTAACTCATTGATTTCAAAGAGCATGGCGTGATGGCATTGTTTTCGCTAGATGTGAACCAAATCACACAAGCGTGCGATGGCCATGAACAGGACTTCCCCTTCAAGCAACGTCATCGAGTTCGACAGCAGCCGCCTGAAGCTCGCCGGCATGCTACGCCCGCGCGGCGAGCACAGCCCGACCGCCGACGTCGCCGAGCTGCAGCGACGCCTGAATCTCGAACTGCAGACCAGCCTGGAACCCGAGCATCTGCTCGGGCTGTTTCTGGCGCGCCTGGGCATGGCACTGCCCGTGGTCGGCCTCGGCTTCCGGCATGAGCCCACCGACCTGCAGCTGGAGCTGGGTGATGCCGGCGTGCACTCGCTGCATTACCGCCTGCAGCATGACGGCGAGAACCTCGGGGATCTGCTGCTGCATCTGGCGAGCAACCCGCTCGGCCAGACGCTCGCACCGCTGGATGGCTGGCTTGGCTGCCTGCTCTACCCGCTGCGCAACGCGCTGCTCTACCGGGCGGCCTTGCTCGATGCCCTGCGCGACCCGCTGACCGGCGCCGGCAATCGCGTGGCGATGAACCGCGCCCTGTCCCGCGAGATCGAGCTCGCGCGCCGTCACGGCCAGCCGCTGTCGCTGATCATGCTGGATATCGACCACTTCAAGCAGGTCAATGACCGCTTCGGCCATCACTGTGGCGACCAGGTGCTCAAGGCCGTCAGCACCTGCATCCGCGCACAGCTGCGCAACGTCGACATGCTGTTTCGCTATGGCGGCGAGGAGTTTTTGATTCTGCTGTCGAACACCGGCGAGGATGCTGCCGAGCGTGTCGGTCAGCGCCTGTGCGGCGCGGTCGAAGCGATGCGCTTTGACACCGAGGAAGGGATGGTGCTGCCCCTGTCGGTCAGCCTGGGCTGCGCCAGTTACCGACTGAGCGAAGATGTCGACACGCTGCTAAAGCGTGCCGACGCGGCGCTGTATCAGGCCAAGCGCAACGGGCGCAACCAGCTGCGCATGGCCATCTGAGCCTCAGCGGCGGCCGAAGCCCGGACGCTGGCCTTCGCCACCGGCAGGACGGGGACGACGCGGTGCCGGCTGGCCCGCATCGGGGCGCTGGCGGTCTTCCGAGCGCTTGGCACCCTCCGGCCGCCTGCTGCCTTCGGGGCGCTTGGCACCTTCGGGACGCTTACTGCCTTCGGGGCGCTTGCCGCCCTCGGAGCGGTGGCCGGCCGGACGACGCTTGTCACCCTCGCCGAACGACTCACGCTTGCGCTTGTCACCCGGACGCTCGGCGACCGGCGTGCCGCGCGGCTGCTCGGACTGCGGGTGCGGCTTGCGCGCCGGTTTGCCTTCCGGGCGTACGTCCGCCTCGCTGGCCGGACGCAGCACGCGCGGGCGCCGCTCGCCACGCGGCAGCGGCTTGGCCGCCTTGCGCTGCATGCGGTCGAGCTTCTCGCGGGTCTTGGTCTTCATTTCCGGCAGGGCGATCGGTTCCAGACCCACCTCCCGGCTCAGCACGTCCACCTCGTACTGGCTCATCTCGCGCCAGCGGCCCATCGGCAGGTCGGAGGTCAGGAACACCGGACCGAAACGCACGCGCTTGAGGCGGCTCACCACCACGCCCTGGGATTCCCACAGGCGGCGCACCTCACGGTTGCGGCCTTCCATCACCACGCAGTGGTACCAGTGGTTCAGGCCGTCGCCGCCGGGGGCTTCCTTGATGTCGGTGAAGCGTGCCGGGCCGTCTTCGAGCATCACGCCCTTGGTCAGCGCCTCGAGCATCTCCTCGGTGACTTCACCGCGCACGCGCACGGCGTACTCGCGGTCCATCTCGTAGGAGGGGTGCATCAGGCGGTTGGCCAGCTCACCGTCGGTGGTGAACAGCAGCAGGCCGGTGGTGTTGATGTCGAGACGGCCGATATTGATCCAGCGGCCTTCCTTCGGATGCGGCAGACGGCCGAACACGGTCGGGCGACCCTCCGGATCGTCGCGGGTGCAGATCTCGCCCTCGGGCTTGTTGTAGATCAGCACGCGGCGAACCACCTTGGCGGCGTCTTCGCGACGGATCAGCTTGTCGTCGACGACGATGGCGTCGTCCGGCTCGACCCGCTGGCCGAGGCTGGCGACTTCGCCGTTGACCTTGACCCGGCCCTGGGTGATCCAGCCTTCGATGTCGCGGCGCGAGCCGAGGCCCAGGCGCGCCAGCACCTTCTGCAGCTTCTCGCCGCTCGGCGCCGGTTGTTGTTCCTGTTCGTTGAGGTTCTGTTCGGTCATGGGGCACCTCCCGGTGTGCAAGCCGATGAAGAAAGGGCGCGCATCATACGCCTTTTGCCGCGCGGCCGGCAGCCGCCGATGCGCGCCGCGCGTCTTAACCGCCCAGCGCCGCCATCGCCTCGCGGCTGGCCTGTTCGATGGCGGCCCAGTTGCCTTCCTTGAGCGCCTTGGCGTCGATCATCCAGGTGCCACCGACGCACATCACGTTGGGCAGCGCCATGTATTGCGCGGCATTGGCGCCGCTGACCCCGCCGGTCGGGCAGAAGCGCACATTGGGGAACGGCCCAGCGAAGGCCTTGAGCGCGCCCTGCCCGCCGACGATCTCGGCCGGGAACAGCTTGAAGCGCCGATAGCCGCGGGCATAGCCCTGCATAACTTCCGAGGCGGTCGCCACGCCGGGCAAGAGCGGCACCGGGCAAGACACCCCGGCATCCAGCAGCTCCGGCGTCATACCCGGCGAGACCAGAAACTGCGCGCCGGCGGCGACGCACTCGTCCATCATCTGCCGATCGAGCACGGTGCCGGCGCCCACGCACAAATCCGGCCGCTGCTCACGCAGCCGGCGAATCGCGGTCAGGCCATGCGCCGAGCGCAGGGTCACTTCCAGCGTGCGAATGCCTCCGGCAGCCAGCGCATCAGCCAGCGGCAGGATCTGCTCCTCGCTGCCGATGGTGATCACCGGCAGGATGCGCGCCGTGCTGCACAGGCGTTCGATCAGCTCGTTCTTCTGCTCCATCGTCATGCTCATGCGGGAGTCCTCCGGCCCTTAGGGGCACCAGTAGATTTCAAGAGGCGAATGCAGGAAGGCGCGGATCGGCATTTCCAGCGGGGTGGCGTGCAGCACGCGGGCCATGGCCTCGAGCTTGCCCGGCCCCTGGATGAACAGGCACTGGGTGCGCGCCGATGCGAGCAGCGGGTAGGTCATGCTGATGCGCGCAGACGGCTCACTCGGCGCGCGCATGGCCACACAGGCTCGCTCGCAGGTGTCATCAAGGGCCGCGGAAAGCCCGGGATTGCCCGGAAACAGCGAAGCGGTATGGCCATCCTCGCCCATGCCCAGCACCACCACATCGACCGGCCGCTTGAGCGCGGCCACCGCCTCGTCGGCCTTGTCGGCCGCCATTTCCAGGCTCTCGGCCGGGTGATAGAGGCTGATCAGCCGGGCATCGGCGGCCCTGTCCTGCAACAGGTGCCGGCGTACCAGCCCTTCATTGCTCTCGGGGTGGTCGGCCGGCACCCAGCGCTCGTCGGCCAGACTCACCTGCACCCGACTCCAGTCCAGCTCGCGACGTGACAGCGCCTCGAGAAACGGCACCGGACTGCGCCCGCCCGACACCACCAGGCTGGCGAGGCCATCGAGTTCCACCGCCGAACGCAAGGCGCTGGCGACGCGGTCGGCCAAGGCCTCGGCCTGGCGCTGAACATCACCCTGACTGTGGGCGACCACGCCCGTGGGCAGATCCAGATCAGAGATCCCCATACCATGACCTCCCGTCACGTGTAATCAAAGCGATGGATGCCACCGGCCCCCAGGAGCCGGCGGGATAGATTTTCGGTCGGTCGCCCAGGCTCGACCAGCCTTCGATCAGCTGGTCGCACCACTGCCAGGCGTAGTCCACTTCGTCCTTGCGCACGAACAGGTTCTGGTTGCCCTGCATCACCTCGAGCAGCAGCCGCTCGTAGGCGTCGGGGATGCGCGCGCTCTTGTAGGTTTCGGAAAAATTCAGCTGCAGCGGCCCGCTGCGCAGGTGCATGCCCTTGTCCAGGCCCTGCTCCTTGGTCATCACCTGCAGGGAAATGCCCTCCTGCGGCTGCAGGCGGATGATCAGCCGGTTGGTGATGATCGAACGCTGCTCGGGGGCGAAGATGTAGAACGGCGGCTCCCGGAAGTGGATAACGATCTGCGAGAGCTTCTGCGCCATGCGCTTACCGGTGCGCAGATAAAACGGCACGCCGGCCCAGCGCCAGTTGCAGATCTCGGCGCGGATGGCGACGAAGGTTTCCGTGCCGCTGTCGGGATTGGCGTTTTCCTCCTCCAGATAGCCGGGCACCGCCTTGCCGCCGACGTAGCCGGCACCGTACTGCCCGCGCACCACATGCTGGGCGATGGTTTCCCGGCGAATCGGCGCCAGCGCCTTGAGCACCTTGACCTTCTCGTCGCGGATACTGTCGGCCGCGAGGTTGCTCGGCGGGTCCATCGCCGTCAGGCAGAGCAGCTGCAGCAGGTGGTTCTGCACCATGTCGCGCAGCTGGCCGGCCTTGTCGAAATAACCCCAGCGGCCTTCGATGCCCACCGTCTCGGCCACGGTGATCTCCACGTGGGAGATGTGGTTGTGGTCCCACTGGGTCTCGAACAGGCTGTTGGCAAAGCGCAGGGCAATGAGGTTCTGTACCGTTTCCTTGCCCAGGTAATGGTCGATCCGATAGACCTGACTTTCCGGGAAGTGCTCGGCCACCGCGTCGTTGATCTTGCGCGAGGAGGTCAGGTCATGACCGATGGGCTTTTCCAGCACCACCCGGGTGCGCGGGGCCAGGCCGACCGCGGCCAGGTGCTCGCAGATCGGTCCGAACACCGACGCGGGCGTGGCGCAGTAGGCGATCACCGGCAGCTCCGGAGCGACCCGCTCGGCCAGCGTCTGGTAGCCATCGCGGGTGACGAAATCGAGCCCCAGGTAATCCAGCCGCGCCAGAAAGCGCGCCAGCACCGCTTCGTCCAGTTCGCCCTCGGCAATCCGCTGGCGCAGCGCCGCCTCGATCCGCTCGAGATAGCCGGCTGGTTCGCCGAGATCGCGCGACAGGGCGAGGATCCGCGTGCCGTCGTGCAACAGACCGGCGCGGTCGAGCTGATACAGCGCGGGAAACAGTTTGCGCAGGGCGAGATCGCCCAGCGCCCCAAACAGGGCAACGGTGACAGGATCGACGATGATCGCGGGCATAGTCTCCACATCTGGCTGAGGGCCACGGCCAGCGGCTCTGGCATGGAAGAGAATAACGCATGCCGGGCGCATGGGCGGACCGGTGACCGGCGGCCCGTCCTGGCGACCCAGGTTTCGACTGTATCACCGGGGCCCTGTTCCAGAGGCCACCGGGCGATTCGCTGCCACGCGTCAGCCGCGCGCCAGCTGCTCCAGGGCCACGCCGGCGCCTTCCAAACCAGGATACGGCGCAGTCACCAGCCAGACCGGCACATCGGCGAAATAGGCACGGCTGTCGCCCTTGTCGCACAGCGCGGCGAGAAAACCACTGCGCCCGAAAAACTCGGCGAAGTGCGGCACCACGCCGCCGGCCAGATACACGCCGCCGCGGGCGCCGAAGGTCAGCACCGCGTCACCGACGACCCGCCCCAGCCACACGCAGAACTGCTCAAGCACCGCCACCGCCTGCTGCTCACCGCGAAGTGCCGCCTCGGTGACCGCCATCGGCGTGTTCAGCACCGGCATCACACCGTCCAGCTCGCAGCAGGCGCGGTACAGGCGCAGCAAGCCGCCACCGCTGATCACCGCCTCGGCCTTGACGTGGCCCAGCTCGCGGTGGAGCAGCCGCCACAGATTCGCCTCGCGCTCACTGCCAATCGGCAGGCAGGCATGACCGCCTTCGCCGGGCAGCGCCCGCCAGCGGCCGCCGGCCTCGGGCAACAGCGCGGCGACGCCAAGCCCGGTGCCCGGCCCGATCACCAGCCGCGGACTTGCCGGGTCGCCCGCCCCCGGCTGGATTGTCACGCGATCGGTCTGCTCCAGGCGCGTCATCCCCAGCGCCATGGCTTCAAAATCATTGATCAACAGCAGGCGCTGGAGCCCTAGCTCGCGAACGAAGTCCTTCTGACTGAGACGCCAGGGGTTGTTGGTGAACTCGAACTGATCGCCCCCCACCGGCCCGGCACAGGCCAGGCAAACGGTGGACAGGCTTTCCAGGGACACGCCGCGGCGCGTCAGGTATTCACGGATCGCCGCCGCCGGCGTCGGGTAATCGATGGTGCGCAGCACGCCGATCTCATGCAGCACGCCGTTGCGCCACAGGGCAAAGCGGGCGTTGGTGCCGCCGATATCGCCAACCAGCCGCACACTCACTGCAACGCCTCCAGCGCCTCGGTGAAGGCACTGGCGCCTTGCTCGGCGCTACTGAACGACTGACGCATGAAGGCGAACAGCTCGCGGCCGTAGCCGATCCCGGTACCGGGTGCCTGACGCACCGGCTCGCGGCGGGCGAACTCGTCGGCATCCACCAGCACGGTCAGCTCGCCCTTTTCGCTGTCGACGCGGATCAGGTCACCGTCACGGATCCGCGCGATCGGCCCGCCATCGACCGCCTCGGGGCACAGGTGAATCGCCGCCAGCACCTTGCCCGAGGCGCCGGACATGCGCCCGTCGGTCACCAGCGCGACACGGTGGCCGCGATCCTGCAGCACGCCGAGAAACGGCGTCAGCCGGTGCAGCTCGGGCATGCCGTTGGCCTTGGGCCCCTGAAAGCGCACCACCGCGACGAAATCGCAGTCCAGCTCGCCAGCCTGGAACGCCTCGGCCAGCTCGGCCTGATCAGCGAATACCCGCGCCGGCGCCTCGACGATGCGCTGGTCCGGCACCACGGCGGAAATCTTGGTGACGCTGCGTCCCATGTTGCCCTGCATCAGGCGCAGGCCGCCCTCCTCGGCGAACGGCCGCTCCACCGAGCGCAGGATGTTCTCGTCCAGGCTCGCCGCCGGAGCGTCGCGCCAGGCCAGGCGACCGTCGTCCAGATACGGCTCGCGGGTGTAATGGCGCAGGCCCTTGCCGACGATGGTCTGTACGTCCTCGTGCAACAGGCCGGCGTCGAGCAGGGTGCGCACCATGAACGGCACGCCGCCGCAGGCATGGAAGTGGTTCACGTCGGCCTGTCCGTTGGGATAGATCTTGGCCAGCGTCGGCACCACGGCGGAAATTTCGGCCATGTCATCCCAAGTGAGCTGGATGCCGGCGGCGCGGGCAAACGCGGGGATGTGCAGCGTGTGGTTGGTCGAGCCGCCGGTCGCACACAGCGCGACCACCGAGTTGACGATGGATTTCTCGTCGATCACCTGGCACAGCGGGGTGTACTCGCCGGCCTGGCTGGTCAGCCGGGTGACCTGGCGCGCCGCCTCGCGCGTCAGCTCATCGCGCAGCGGCGTGTACGGATTGACGAAGGACGAGCCGGGCAGCTGCACCCCCATGATCTCCACCACCACCTGGTTGGTGTTGGCAGTGCCGTAGAAGGTGCAAGTGCCCGGCGCGTGGTAGGACTTCATCTCCGATTCGAGCAGCTCCTCGCGGCTGGCCTTGCCTTCGGCATAGCGTTGGCGCACCTCGGCCTTTTCCTTGTTGGGAATACCCGACGGCATCGGCCCGCCGGGCACGAACACCGTGGGCAGATAGCCAAAGCGCAGCGAGCCGATCAGCAGACCGGGCACGATCTTGTCGCAGATGCCCAGGCACAGCGCGGCGTCGAACATGTTGTGCGACAGTGCCACCACCGTGCTCAAGGCGATCACCTCTCGGCTCGCCAGGCTCATCTCCATGCCGGCATAGCCCTGGGTGACGCCGTCGCACATCGCCGGCACCCCGCCGGCGAACTGGCCGACCGAGCCGATCTCGCGCAGGGCGTCTTTGATGATCTCGGGGAAATGCTCGTAGGGCTGATGCGCAGAGAGCATGTCGTTGTAGGCCGAGACGATGCCGACATTGACCTCGTTCATCAGTCGCAGGCGCTGTTTGTCCTGCTGATTGGCACAGCCGGCCACGCCATGGGCGAAGTTGGCGCAGTGCAGATGGCCTCGCTGCGGACCATTACTGGCCAGCTGGTTCATCAGCGCCAGGTAGGCTTCGCGGGTCTTGCGGCTGCGTTCGGTCAGCCGCTCGGTGACCTCGAGAATTCGCGGATGCATGTACTCACTCCTGCTGAACGTACCAGGCCCGGGTCGCGGCAGCCTGTGTGCCAGGCCAAGGGTAGCCTACTGACCAGCCGCGCAGGGCGTCCCGGCCTCTGGCTGTTGGTGAGAAAAACCGCGCCGGAAGTTCAGCCCCAGGCGTTCAGGGCAGTTCGGAGTTCTCGGCTTGCGGCTGCTCGTCGGGCAGGTCGTCGAAATCGGTCTTGAGACCCTGTTCCATGCTGTCGAGCTCTGCCAGCAGACTGCGGAAGCTGGTCTGCTCGCGCGCCTCGGGGGCTGTCGCCTGATCGGCGCGGGCCTGCAGATCGGCCGGGACCGGCGCCTCGTCCTCGAGCAGCGTGCCCAGCGCCGGCTCGAGCTCGCGCAGCTCGGCCAAAGGCGGCAGCTCATCGAGCGCCTTGAGGTTGAAGTAGTCGAGAAACAACCGGGTGGTGGCGAACATCGCCGGGCGACCGGGCACCTCGCGGTGGCCGACCACGCGGATCCACTCGCGCTCCTGCAAGGTCTTGATGATCTGGCTGCTCACCGCCACACCGCGGATCTCTTCGATCTCGCCGCGGGTGATCGGCTGGCGGTAGGCGATCAGCGCCAGGGTTTCCAACAGCGCGCGGGAGTAGCGCTGCGGGCGTTCCTCCCACAGCCGGCCGACCCACGGCGCATAGCGCGAGCGGACCTGCAGGCGGTAGCCGGAGGCGACCTCCTTGAGCTCGAAGCCGCGGCCCTCGCAGGATTTTTCCAGCAGCTTCAGCGCTTTTTTCAGCAGCGCCGGCTCCGGCCGTTCGGTCTCCTCGAACAGCTCACCGATGCGCTCGAGCGACAGCGGCTTGCCGGCGGCGAGCAGGAAGGCTTCGAGCAGCGACGCCAGGTCGCGTGGGTCGGACAGGTTCATCGGCTCACTCGCTTCGGGCACGCACATGGATCGGCGCAAAAGGCTCATTCTGCACCAACTCCACCAGAGACTCCTTGATCAGCTCGAGCACCGCCATGAAGGTCACCACCACGCCCAGACGCCCCTCCTCGGGCATAAACAGCGCCACGAACGGCACGAAGCCGGCATCCTTCAGGCGCTCGAGCACCTGGCTCATGCGCTCGCGGGTAGACAGCGTCTCGCGGGTCACCTGGTGGCTTTCGAACAGATCGGCACGGCGCAGCACCTCGGCCATCGACAGCAGCAGCTCCTCCAGGGCGATATCCGGCAACAGGCGCCGTGCGCGCGCCTCGGGCGCCTCGATCTGCGGCACATGCACCTCGCGGCCGACCCGCGGCAGCTCGTCGAGCTCCTCGGCGGCGGTCTTGAAGCGCTCGTACTCCTGCAGACGGCGGATCAGCTCGGCGCGCGGGTCCTCCTCATCCTCCTCGGCATCGGCCGAGCGCGGCAGGAGCATGCGTGACTTGATCTCGGCCAGCATGGCAGCCATCACCAGGTACTCGGCCGCCAGCTCCAGGCGCACCGACTTCATCAGCTCGACGTAGCTCATGTACTGGCGAGTGATGTCGGCCACCGGGATGTCCAGTACATCGATGTTCTGCTTGCGGATCAGGTACAGCAGCAGATCCAGCGGCCCCTCGAAGGCCTCGAGGAACACCTCCAGCGCATCGGGCGGAATGTACAGATCCTGCGGCAGCTCGGTGAACGCCTCGCCATAGACCAGCGCCAGCGGCAGCTGCGGGTGTGGCGCATCGGGTGCGGTGGGCTGGTCGGACATGGACGGGAAACCGAGGGCTGGGCCGGCGATTGTAGGGGCCTGGCGCACGCGCGGCCAGCCGGCCCGGTCAGTCGGGCAACTGATAGCCCTTCTCGCACACCATGCGGATCATCGCCTGCACCACCTGCGGGTCATAGCGCGTGCCGCTGCCCTCCTCCAGCTCCGCCAGCGCGGCGCCGACCCCGCGCGAAGGGCGGTAGGGCCGGTGCGCGGCCATCGACTCCAGCACATCGGCCACCGCCAGTACCCGCGCCTCGGGCAGGATCTGCTCACCGGCCAGCCCCTGCGGGTAGCCGGTGCCGTCCATGCGCTCATGGTGCTGGTGGATGATTTCGGCGATCGGCGTGGCGAAGGGCACATCGCGCAGGATGTCGTAGCTGGCCTGGGCGTGGCCGCGCATCAGCTCCATCTCCAGTGGTGACAACCGGGTCGGCTTGACCAGGATCTCCGCCGGAATGGCGATCTTGCCGATGTCGTGCACCAGCCCGGCGAGCTCCAGCGTCTCGCAGCGCTGCTCGCTCCAACCCAGCTCCAGGCCCAGGTCGCGGGCGATCAGGCCGACGCGCCGCTCATGGCCGGCGGTATAGGGGTCGCGCATTTCCACCATGTTGGAGACCGCGCGCAGGGTGCCCTTCATCGCCCCTTCGAGCTGTGCCACGTAATGAGCGATCTGTTCCTCGGCGCGCTTGCGCTCGGTGATGTCCTGGGCCATGACGATCACCGCCGGCTCGCCGTCATCCCAGGTGATCTGGCTGGCATGCAGGCCGACCTCGATCACCCGGCCATCGTGGCATTGCAACGCAATGGTCAGCGCCACGCTGCGCTGGGTGCCCTGCTGCAGTTGAGCGAAGGCTTCCTCCAGATGCTGCTGCTCGGAGGAGAACAGGCTCAGTGGCCGCCCCAGCAGGTCGTTGGCGCGCCAGCCGACGATCTGGCAGAAGCGCGGATTGACGTAGATGAAGCTGCCGGCGCGCCAGACGAAGATGCCGCTGATGGTCTGCTCGATCATGCCGCGAAAGCGCTGCTCGCTTTCGCGCAGGCTCTGCTCGCTCTGGCGGATCTCGGTGAGGTCGGTCCAGGCCAGGATCAGGTCGCCATGGGATTCGGTGAGGGTGCCCTGGGCGATCAGCGGCGTGCCGTCCTTACGCTGCAGGGTCAGCTCCGGCGTACGCACCGAATGCCCGCTGGCCGCCAGCGCCATGTCCAGGTTCCAGCGCGACTCGATCAGCTGCTGCCCGGGACAGACCTTGGCGAACCAGTCCTCCAGCGTGGCGATCTCCTCCAGCGGGTAACCCAGCCAGCGCTGATGCGCTTCGTTGATCGCGGTTAGGCGCTGCTGCTCCAGGGAAAAGATCTGCATCGGCACCGGGGAAGCGCTGAACACGTTTTGAAAACGCTGCTCGGACTTCTCCCGCTCGCGCTCCAGGGCGCGGCGCCGACTGATGTCACGCAGGACCTGCACGAAGGCATGGCCGCCGTCGATGAACGGCGCGAGACTGCAGGACACATCGCGGTTGCGCGCAGGAATGGTCAGCTCACAGGAGAACGGCTGCGTGCTGGCCTTGAGGTGCGCGCAGATCGGGCACTGCTCCGGCGGCACGCCGGCATCGTGAAACAGCGCATGGCAGGACTGACCCACCAGCGCCTCGGCCGGCTGGCCGACCAGGGCCGCGGCGGCGCGGTTGGCCTGGCGGATGGCACCGGCGCGGTCGATGATCAGTGTCGGATCGGGCACTGCGTCATAGGTGCTGGCGGCGCGCTCGAGCATGTTGAACGGCTCGCACAGGGTCTGGCGCACCAGAGCCAGGTAGATAAACCAGTAGCCGATTACCTTCAGCAGATGGCCGAGCACATGGGCCTGCGAGTGCAGCCCTTGGGCGCTGCTGAAGGCCAGCCCCGACGCCATCAGCGCCAGCACTGCCACCAGCAGGTAATTGAACAGGCGCATGGACATGCGCTGGCGTCGGTGCCAGTACACCATCAACGCACTGAGCAGCAGCGCGCTTACCAGGTACTCGGAGGCGAACCTGAAACCGCTGGACGATTCACTGATGGCCAGCGGAAAGTTGCCGCTCAGCACCAAAAGCGCGGCCAGCAGCACCGCCGAACCGAAGCCCAGATGCAAAATTGCCGGATTGACGCAGCCGTTGAGCCATAACGGCGCAAACAGCAGAACGCCGGCCTGGATCAACCGCGAGGCGACCCACAACTGCGTGCCCGCCTCTTCCGTCAGGGGCAGCAACCCCAGCCCCGGGTATCCCAGCGCATGCAGCGTATCGAGCAGTGCGCACCAGCCGAAGCCGACCGCGATGAACACGCTGAAATGGTTGCGGGTGAAGGTCAGGGACACGCGGGCGACCACCATGGCCATGACCGCGATCAGTACCGAACCCAGTTCCGCCAGGGTGTGAAACAGCAGGTAGTTGCCATTGAGGGCCAGCAGCCCGAGGGCCGCCAGCAGCAACGGCGGCACCAGGAAATCGGAGATGGCCTCCTTCGCCCCTGTGCCGAGACGCGAAGGAGCCGGTAGCGCGAGCCCCGGGGCAGCAGACAGCGAACGCACGTCATCCATGAGCGAAAGAGGACTCGTTGAGAAACCGGCCCTCAGTCTCACGGCACGATGGCGTGTTGATATTGCGTCAGGTCAATCGGAGCGGGCCGCATATCGTGACGCAGTTCCGTTTCAGCGATATTTGAGCCCCATGGCCTGGCGTACTTCCTGCAGCGTCTCGCGGGCTTCGTCGCGGGCGTGCTCGGCACCGTCGGCAAGGATGCTGCGCACCATGTCCGGGTTCTGCTCGTAATCGAGCGCGCGCTCCTGTAGCGGCGCCAGCGTGGCCTTGATTGCCTCGATCAGCGGCGCCTTGCATTCCAGGCAGCCGATGCCGGCGCTGCGACAACCCTGGGCGCACCACTCGAGCACGGCGGGCTCGCTATGCACCTGATGCAGTTGCCAGACCGGGCAACGGGCCGGCTCGCCCGGATCACTGCGGTGCGCCCGAGCCGGGTCGGTGGGCATGCGCCGCACCTTTTCCTCGACGCTTGCCGGGCTGTCGCGCAGGTAAATGGCATTGGCCAGCGAACGGGACATGCGCCCGCCATCCAGACCAACCATCTGCGGCGTATCGCCGAGCAGCGCCTGCGGTTCGGGCAGCACCAGCCGGGCCGCCCCTTCGAGGTAGCCGTACAGGCGCTCCTGATCACCGAGGGTGATGGTCTGCTGCTCCTGGACCAACGCCTGGGCGGTTCTCAGCGCGTCCAGATCGCCCTGCTGCTGATAGGCCTTGCGCAGACTGACGTACAGCTTGGCGGTCTTGCGTCCGAGACGCCGGATGGCCGCTTCGGCGCGCTCCTCGAAACCCTCCTCGCCGCCGTACAGGTGATTGAAGCGGCGCGCCACATCGCGGGCGAACTCGACGTTGGCGATGCGATCGGCGCCCACCGGCACCATGCCGGCGCGGTACAGCAGGATGTCCGCGGCCTGTAGCAGCGGGTGACCAAGATAACCGTAGGTGTCCCGCTCACGGCTGCGCTCACGGCCGCCTTGCGCCCGCTCCAGCCAGCTCACCGGGCAGATCATCGACAGCAGAAGGTGCATCTCGGCGTGCTCGGGCACCTGCGACTGCACGAACAGCGTAGCCGAGCTGGGGCTGACGCCTGCGGCCAGCCAGTCCACCGCCATGTCCATCAGGTGCTCGGCCGGATCGATTCCCGGAAGCACCGGCACCGCCAGCGCGTGCCAGTCGAGGATGCAGAAGAAGCACTCGTATTCATGCTGCAGGCGCGCCCAGTTCTTCAGCACGCCATGGTAGTGGCCAAGGTGCAGACGACCGGTGGGCCGCATGCCGGACATCACCCGCCGGCGTGGGTCCGGCGCGCTCACTGGCGGGCGCCGGTGCAACGGAACAAGGACATGATTCAGGCCGACTCGAGAAACGGCGCGGGATCGCCGCAGCCCACGCGCAGCACTTCCGGATGCTCGTCGACCAGGCTGATCACCGTGGACGCTTCCAGCCCGCCATAGCCGCCGTCGATGATCAGGTCGACCTGCCGCTCCAGCTGCGCGCGCATTTCGTACGGATCGCTCATCGGCAGGCTTTCACCCGGCAGGATCAGGCTGACGCTCAGAAGCGGCTCGCCCAGCTCGGCCACCAGCGCCTGGGCGATCGGCTGAGCCGGCACGCGCAGGCCGATGGTGCGCCGCTTGGGGTGCAGGAGGATGCGCGGCACTTCGCGGGTGGCGTTGAGGATGAAGGTGTACGGCCCGGGCACGTGGGCCTTGAGCAGGCGGAACGCAGCCGTCTCCACCTTGGCGAACAGTCCGAGCTGCGAAAGATCGCGGCAGATCAGCGTGAAATTATGCTTGTCATCGAGCTGACGCAGACGGCGGATGCGCTCCAGGCCCGACTTGTTGCCCATCGCGCAGCCGATGGCGTAGCTGGAATCGGTGGGATAGATGGCGATGCCACCGCTGCGCAGGATCTCGACCGCCTGCTTGATCAGCCGCGACTGCGGGTTGTCCGGGTGGATCTGGAAAAACTGGCTCATGCGACTCCTTGTTGCGTGGCGCCGGGATCGGTGAAACGGCGCCAGAGCGGGGAAAGATCATCCGGCGGAGCGCGGTACAGGCCGAGCTCGGACCATTCGCCGGGGGCGTGAAAATCGCTGCCGGCGGTGACCATCAGGCCGAATTCACGCGCAAGAATCGCCAGCGAGCCGACCTGCTCGGCCGGCTGCATGCCATTGGCGACCTCCAACGCATGCCCGCCGGCCTGAACGAAGGCGCTGACCAGGCGACGGCGCTTGCTGCGCGTGAAGTCATAGTGCCAGGGGTGTGCCAGGCTTATCCAGGCGCCCGAAGCGCGCAAGGTGGCCACGCAATCCTCCAGCGCCGGCCAGTGCTGCTTCACATCGCCGAGTTTGCCGGCACCCAGCCACTTACGAAATGCCTCGGCGCGATCGCGGGCATGGCCGGCACGCACCAGAAACTCGGCAAAGTGCGGCCGGGCCGGCGCGTTTTCCGTGTCGCCGGCGGCCTGCTGGATCGCACGCGCGCCCTCCAGTGCGCCGCCCATGCCCTTGGCGGTCAGGCGATCGGCGATGAGCTGGGCGCGTAGCCAGCGCCCCTGGTGCAGGTCATCCAATGCCGCGCGCAGCGCCGGTGCATCCTCGGCGAACCCATAGCCCAGCACATGGATGGTCGCCCCGGACCAGGTACAGGACAGCTCGATGCCGTTCACCAGCGCAATTCCCAACCGCTGGGCAGCCAGGCGCGCTTCGGCCAGCCCCTCCAGCGTGTCATGGTCGGTCAACGCCAGGGCCGTCAACCCGCGGGCATGGGCGCGCTCCAACAGCAACGTCGGCGTGAGCGCACCATCGGACGCGGTGCTGTGGCAATGCAACTCAATCTTCACTTCTTATCCTGACGAATCCGGGCTCTGCTTGAGACCGCGTGGGCACACTCGGGTGCGAAGCTGGCAGCATTGGCCAGCGCAAATCTCTTGCTATTATGCCGCCGGCCAGGGTTCCCTGGCGTCTTCTGCTCTCGATTGCCGTAAAAACCGCCGCGTCCGTGGCATTGCCCGCTCAAGGATCATCATGCTCTACGCCATCATTGCCACCGATGTGCCCGATTCGCTCGACGCCCGCCTCGCCGCCCGTCCGGCCCACCTCGCCCGCCTGGAACAGCTGAAGAACGAAGGTCGCCTGGTACTCGCCGGCCCGCATCCGGCGGTCGACAGCAACGATCCGGGTCCAGCCGGCTTCACCGGCAGCCTGATCGTCGCCGAATTCGCCTCGCTCACCGAGGCGCAGGACTGGGCCGCGGCCGACCCTTACCGTGCCGCCGGCGTGTATGCCGAGGTGCAGGTCAAGCCCTTCAAGCGCGTGCTGCCCTGAGCCAACCCCAGCGTCCGAATGGAACCGTAGTGAAAGGAGTTCCGATGTTTCGTCTTCCGCTGATCACCGCCCTCGCCCTAACCCTGAGCGCCCCGTTCGCCAACCTGGCCTGCGCGCAGAGCGACGAGGGTGCGCCCATCAACCAACCGACCGCCGAGGCAGCCCCGGCAGCCGACAATGCCGTGGCCGCAAACGTTGCGCAGGCCGAGCTCGACGCTCGTCTGACGCGCCTGGAGCGAGAGAACCGTCAGCTTCGTGAGCAGCTGGCGCAAGCCCGCGACGCCCAACCGGCACCGCTGCTCGATGGCGAGCAGCGCTGGTTTCTGATCGGTGCGGCGGTTGCGGTGTTGTCGTTCATCTTCGGACTGCTCTACGCGCGCGGCCAGCGCCGTCGCCAATGGCTCAACTGAAGGCACCATGAGCAAACTGCTGCTGATCGACGATGACCAGGAACTCTGCGAGCTGCTGGTCAGCTGGCTGGCCCAGGAAGGCTTCCAGCCCGCGGCAGTGCACGATGCCCAGAATGCCCGCGCCAGCCTGCGCGAGGCGCGGCCGGACGCGGTGATTCTCGATGTGATGCTGCCCGATGGCAGTGGCCTGGAGCTGCTGCGTGAGCTGCGCAAGGATTACGCCGACCTGCCGGTGCTGATGCTCTCCGCACGCGGCGAGCCACTGGATCGCATCGTCGGGCTGGAACTGGGCGCCGACGATTACCTGGCCAAGCCCTGCGATCCCCGCGAGCTGACCGCGCGCCTGCGCGCGGTGCTGCGGCGCACCCAGCCGGTCGCCAGCAACACCCAGCTAAGCCACGGCGACCTGCGCTACAGCCCGGCGCGCGGCATGGCCAGCGTCGATGAGCGCGACATCAGCCTGACGGTAACCGAAGGCAAGATTCTCGAAGCCCTGCTCGAGCGGCCCGGCGAGCCGGTCGACAAGCAGGCGCTCGCCCAGCTGGCGCTTGGTCGCAAGCTGACCCTCTACGACCGCAGCCTGGACATGCACGTCAGCAACCTGCGCCGCAAGCTCGGCCCGCACGCCGGCGGCGCCCCGCGCATCGTGGCCCTGCGCGGTCGAGGCTATTGCTATCAGCCGGGGTAGCGGTTTACCCAACCTTTACCCTGCCCTGACGCCGCTTGACCTCGCCATCGCTAGACTGTCCCTCACCGGCCACGAGGCCGACCAACCGGAGGAAGTTCCCATGCTACGCAAGCGTCTGCTCATTCTCGCCCTGGCCGCCGGCCTGCCGACCATGGCCATGGCGATGCCGGAAAACTGCCCGATGGAAGGCAAAGGCAAGCACGGCGGCATGTTCCATCGCCAGATGAATCTCGATGCCGATCAGAAACGCCAGATGCGTGAACTGATGAGCCAACAGCACACCCAGCAGCAGCAAATCCTGCAGCGCTACCTGGACAAGCTGCCGGCCGAGGAACGCCAGGCCCTGCAGAAAGAACAGCAGGCCAGCCGCGATGCCACGCATCAGTCCATGCGCAAGCTGCTAAAGCCCGAGCAGCAAAAGCAATTCGATGAAATGCTCAAGGAGCGCGAAGCGCGCCGCCAGAACTGAGCCTTCGAGCCAACACGCGCTACCCTAAGCTAACGCCGCGCGTCATCACCAACCACCCGGCGCTGCCGGTGGCCCGCAGGACTGGCGCCCGCCGCCAGCGACCTTCGCGCCATCGCCGCCGGGATTTTTCATGGAGCCCGCTCGTGCGTTCACTGTTCTGGCGAATCCTGGCCACCTTCTGGCTGGCACTGGCGCTGGTCGCCGGCCTGGCCATCCTGCTCGGCCGGGCTCTGCAGCAGGACGCCTGGATCCTCTGGCAGCACCCGGCACTGGAATCACTTGCCCAGCGCTGGACACCGATCTACGAAGAAATGGGCCCGGAAGTCGCGCAAGCGGCACTCGAAGCGCACAAGCGCCGGCACCGGGTGGACGTGCAGGTGCTCGACGAAGCGGGCCATCCGGTGGTCTGGGGCACCTTCCCGGCCCGCGCGGCGGTATTCGAAGCGCGCTCGGAGAACAGCGATCGGCGCCTTCCCTGGCGCCGCCTGACCGAGGAGTACACCAGCCCGCAGAGCGGCCAGCGCTATCTCTTCATCTACCGGATTCCGCATGGCGAACTGCTCGCCTGGCAGCGCGAGCATCTGTTCTGGCCGATCGGCGCCGGCGTGGTTGCGCTGGTGGTACTGACCGCCTTCAGCCTGCTGCTCGCGCTGTCCATCACCCGCCCGCTCGGTCGCCTGCGCCGGGCAGTGCACGACCTCGGTCAGACCAGCTACCAGCAGGACTCGCTGGCCCGGCTGTCGCTCCGGCGCGACGAGTTGGGACTACTGGCGCGCGACTTCAACCGCATGGGCGAGCGCCTGCAGACCCAGATCCAGAGCCAACGCCAACTGCTGCGGGATGTCTCCCACGAACTGCGCTCGCCG
Organism: Pseudomonadaceae bacterium; assembly: GCA_030602315.1. GTDB lineage: Bacteria > Pseudomonadota > Gammaproteobacteria > Pseudomonadales > Pseudomonadaceae > Azomonas. The sequence goes on from JAUVZY010000010.1 coordinate 36,579, forward strand.
CTGGCCCGCCTGCGCGTCGCCACCGCGCTGGCCGAGCGGGCCACGCCCGAGGAACGCGAAACGATCTGGCCGCGACTGACCCGCGAATGCGACCGGCTGGAGGCGCTGATCGGCGAAATCCTCGCCCTGGCGCGACTCGATGCTGAGCCTGGCACCGCCCGCGACTGCGACCTGCATCAGCTGACCGAGCAGCTGCGCCAACAGGCAACCCTGGCCCACCCGGCCCTTCGCATCGATAACCGGATCCCGCCGGGTCTTACGCTGCGCGGCTGGCCGGACATGCTCGAGCGTGCCCTGGACAACCTGCTGCGCAACGCGGCGCGCTTCACCCCGACCGATCAACCGATCGAAGTGCACATGCAGGAATCGGCAGATCGGTTGCAGCTCAGCGTGCGCGATCATGGCCCCGGCGCGCCGGACGAGGATCTGGCACGCCTGGGTACGCCGTTCTTTCGTGGCAGCAAGCCCACCGGCGCCGGGCACGGCCTGGGGCTGGCCATCGCCCGGCGAGCGGCCGAGCGTCACGGCGGCCAGCTGCGGCTGAGCAATCACCCCGAAGGCGGCTTTGTCGCTACCCTGGACCTGCCGCGGACGCCGCCAGCCACGCCGCAGAGCGACGAGCCCGTGGGCTGATCAGGGCCAGCGACGGACGAACGCGGCAGGATCGAGCACAGGCGGCGTACGCAGCTCGCCTTCGGGCGTACCCAGATAGATGAAACCGATCAGGCGCTCGTGCTCACCGATGCCAAGGCCTGCAGTGACTACCGGATCGTAGGCGAACTCGCCGGTGCGCCAGACCGCACCGATGCCCTGGGCATGCGCCGCCAGCAGCAGGCCATGCACGGCGCAGCCGGCGGCCAGCACCTGCTCGACCTCGGGCACCTTGGGGTGCGGTTGCAGCGAGGCAATCGCCAGCACCAGCGTCGGCGCGCGCAGGGGCATCCGTCGCGCCTTGTCCAGCGCGTCGGGTCGGCTCTCCGGCTGGCGCTGTGCCAGCGCCGAGGCGAACAGCTCGCCGAGCTGCGTGCGCGCCTCGCCTTCGATCACCAGAAAGCGCCAGGGGCGTAGTTGGGCGTGGTCCGGGGCACGCAGCGCGGCACGAAACAGCGTGTCGAGCTGCGCGGGAGTCGGCCCGGGATCGCCGACCCGGGTGACCGAAACCCGGCCGAGCAAGCTATCGAGTGCGTCCATCGGTTGTTCTCCTGATGCGGCTGATCAGTCTAGCGGAGAATCCCCCGGCACACGCGCCGTACGCCGCGCCTCAGGCCACCCGGTCAGGACTTAGCTCAGGCCGCTCCGGCGGACTCAGCGGTGGAAGCCCGTGGGCAGCCCGCGCCGCGTCGCAACGGGGGTTGTGCTGACCATCGGCCCAGGATGCCTCGAAGTCGCGGCAGCTGGACGAGCGCTGTTCGTACATGGTGCAGCGCACTCCGCAGCCGACCTCGCCCAGTAGGCTGACGCAGCGCGCAGGGTTGGCTTCGGTGCCTTTCATGGCCACGTGGTAGGGGCTGATCTGAACCGTCAGATCGTCGGGAACGCTGCCGCCGGTGGACGCGCACTCGCCCCAGAAAAAAGACACACGAAAGAACGCGCAGCAGGCGCCGCACGTGAGGCAGGGATTATCGGAAGACATTCGGGAAGAACTCCCAGAAACCGGAAGGGCCGGCGCCCGGCGGCTATTCTATTCACGGCCATGGCTTTGTGAAGAGGGCCGTCCGGCCCTGCCGACGGCGGGGACACGGACGTTCCACCGCCCCCGATAGCCGGGTAGAATTTGCGGCTTTCTTCCTGCCGGGCTTTTCCATGGCACTGCCAACGCTGCGCATCATCGGTTTCATCATCGGCATTTTTCTGATCACCCTCGCGGTGAGCATGCTGATCCCGATGGCGACCCTGGTGGCCTTCGAGCGACTGGACGAGCTACCCGCCTTCGGCTGGTCGGCCGCCATTACCGCCGTGGCCGGGCTGCTCATGGTGCTGCCGGGCAAACCGGCCAACGTGCAACTGCGCCCGCGTGACATGTACTTCCTGACCACGGTGAGCTGGCTGGTCGTCTGTGTGTTCGCCGCGCTGCCCATGCTGATCCTGCAGCACATCAGCTTCGCCGATGCCTTCTTCGAGACCATGTCCGGCATCACCACCACCGGCGCCACGGTGCTGACCGGCCTCGACGATGCCTCGCCGGGCCTGCTGATCTGGCGCTCGTTGCTGCAGTGGCTCGGCGGCATCGGTTTCATCGGCATGGCGGTAGCCGTCCTGCCGCTGCTGCGCGTCGGTGGCATGCGGCTGTTCCGTACCGAGTCGTCGGACTGGTCGGAGAAGGTCATGCCGCGCTCGCACATGGTGGGCAAGTACATCCTGGCGGTTTATGTGTTCTTCACCTCGGTCGCCTTCGTGGCTTATCTCTGGGCGGACATGGGCCCGTTCGATGCGTTCAACCATGCCATGACCGCCACGGCGACCGGCGGCTTCTCCACCTCCGACTCCTCCATGGGCAAGTTCAGCCCGGCCGCGCAATGGGTCACGGTGGTGATCATGATTCTCGGCAGCCTGCCGTTCACGTTGTACGTCGCCACGCTGCGCGGCCATCGCGGCGCACTGATCCGCGACGAACAGGTGCGCGGCTTTTTATTCATCCTGCTGGTGACCAGCCTTGCCTTCAGCTTCTGGTACTGGCTGAAGAATGATGTTCAACCGCTCGACGCGCTGCGCGTGGTCACCTTCAGTGTGGTCTCGGTGGTGTCGACCACCGGCTTTGCCGTCAGCGACTACACCCTCTGGGGCGATTTCGCCTTCATGGCGTTCTTCTACCTGACCTTCATCGGCGGCTGTTCCGGCTCGACCACCGGCGGGCTGAAGATCTTCCGCTTCCAGGTCGCCTACTCGCTGCTGCGGGCCAACCTCAAGCAACTGGTGCACCCGCGGGCGATCATTCGCCAGCAGTACAACGGGCATAACCTGGACGAAGAAATCGTCCGCTCGATCCTGACCTTCTCCTTCTTCTTCACCATCACCATTGCCCTGCTGGCACTGGCGCTAACGCTGCTCGGACTGGACCCGATCACCGCCCTCACCGGCGCGGCGACCGCCGTGTGCAACGTGGGCCCGGGCCTCGGGCAGATCATCGGGCCGGCCGGCAACTTCGCGCCGCTGCCGGACACCGCCAAGTGGCTGCTGTCGATCGGCATGCTGCTCGGACGCCTGGAAATCATCACCGTGCTGGTGCTGTTTACCGCCGCTTTCTGGAAACACTGACTGCGCGAAGGGTTATTTCACAGCGGATATTTGGCGCCAGAGGTCCGCTTGGTTATGATCCGCGCGTTCGTCTCGGCCCGGTAGCACCGGCCCGTTCCCCAAGGATCAGTTGCGACATGATGTCTGTCTCCGCCGAACGCAGAAACGGCCTGGCCACCCGCCTGATGCGTGAGTACTACTCGCGCGTATTCGCCTACCTGGTATGCGCCGTTACGCTGGCGACCGGCGCCTACCTCGGCTTTCTGCCGATGCAGAAACTGTGGATGGTGCCCTACGCGCTGATCTACCCCCACCTGGCCTACCACCTTGGCCTGCACTTCAAGCGCAAGCATCCAGAGCTCACCGTCCGTGTGCTGCTCTGCCTGGACGGAGTCCACACCGGCTGTGCGCTGGTGCTGCTCAACCTGGTCGCCGCGCCGAGCCTGATGTTCCTGCTGATCCTCTTCGTTACCGCGCTGATCACCGGCGGACTGCGCTACCTGGCGTTGGCCGCGCTATCGGTGCTGGTCGGACTGTCGCTCACCACCCTGGCCGTCCCGGTGGACCCGCAGCTCGATGCGCCGCTGGAAATGACCCTGATCAGCCTTGTCGCCACCCTGCTGTACGTCTGCATCACCGCCTATTACGTGCATGAGCAGGGCCTGCGCCTGGCCCAGGCGCGCAAGGCCATCGAGAGCGAGCAAGAGAAGGCTGCCAGCCTGGCGCGCAACCTCGCCAAGTACCTGTCGCCGCAGGTGTGGGAATCGATCTTCAGCGGCAAGAAGCACGTCCGTCTGGAAACCCAGCGCAAGAAGCTGTCGGTGTTCTTCTCCGACATCAAGGGCTTCACCGAGCTGTCCGAGGAACTGGAAGCCGAGGCGCTCACCGACCTGCTGAACAACTACCTCAACGACATGGCCAAGATCGCCCTGCGCCATGGCGGCACCATCGACAAGTTCATCGGCGATGCGGTGATGATCTTCTTCGGCGATCCGACCACCCAGGGCGCCAAGCGCGATGCCCTGGCAGCGGTATCGATGGCGATCGCCATGCGCAAGCACATGAAGGTGCTGCGCGGGCAATGGCGCGCCCAGGGCATCACCAAACCGATGGAAATCCGCATGGGCATCAGCACCGGTTACTGCACGGTGGGCAACTTCGGTGCCGAAACGCGCATGGACTACACCATCATCGGCCCGGAGGTGAACCTCGCCAGCCGCCTGGAAAGCGCGGCGGATGCCGGCGAGATCCTCATTTCCCACGAAACCTACTCGCTGGTGAAGGAGGTCGTGCTCTGCCGCGACAAAGGCCTGATCTCGGTGAAGGGCTTCTCCAAGCCGGTGCAGATCTACCAGGTGGTCGATTTCCGCCGCGACCTCGGCGCCACCTCCAGCTTCATCGAGCACGAGCTGCCCGGCTTTTCGATGTACCTAGACACCAACAACGTGCAGAACTTCGACAAGGCGCGCGTCGTCCAGGCACTCGAGCAGGCCGCCGACAAGTTGCGCGACAAGGTGATCCTCTGATCACTGCGCTGCGCGATCGCTGTGCCCGAGCGAGCGCTCCGGGTCGATCAGGTCGCGCACCCGCTGTTTGAGCACCTTGGCTTCGGGAAAGCCTCCGTCAGCCTTGCGCTCCCACACCTGCTCACCGGCGCAGGTGATGCGAAACACACCACCGGTCCCCGGCTCGAGCACCACCCGACCAAGCTCCTCGGAAAAGGTGCTGAGCAGCTCCTGCGCCAGCCAGGCGGCACGCAGCATCCACTGGCACTGGCGGCAGTAGGTGATGACCACCTCCGGCTTGCCCGACTCGGTCATGCTCACGGCTCCTTCGGCAACTGGCGCTTGTGCATGGTCTTGTCGTAGGTGCTGACCACGGTCTGGGCCGATTCATCCGACACTTCGCGCCCCTGCAGGAAGGCGTCGATATCGTGGTAGCTGACGCCATGGGCCAGCTCGTCCGGCTTGCCTGGGTGCAGCTCTTCGAGATCGGCGGTCGGCACCTTCATCACCAACTGCTCCGGCGCACCCAGCGCACGTGCCAGTTCGCGCACCTGATGCTTGACCAGGCCGGTCAGCGGAGCGAGATCGCAGGCGCCGTCGCCGAACTTGGTGAAGAACCCCATCACCGCCTCGGCCGCATGATCGGTGCCGATGACCAAGCCGTTGCGGGCATTGGCGATGGTGTACTGCGCCACCATGCGCATACGAGCCTTGGTGTTGCCCAGGACGAAATCGCGCGTGGCAGGCTTCAGCCCCTCGAGCGCCGCGGTCGCCGCCGCAAGCGCCTGCACGGCCGGGCCGATATTCACCGTATGGCACTCGTCGGGGCGAATGCAGTCCACGGCCATCTGCGCCTCGTGCTCATCGTGCTGCACTTCGTACGGCAGACGCACCGCGATGAAGCGATAGTCGTCGCCTTCACCCGCCGCACGCATGCCCTCGACCGCACGCTGGGCCAGCAAGCCAGCAGTGGTCGAATCCACGCCTCCACTGATACCGAGCACCAGAGTCTTGAGGCCGGACTCACGCAGACAGCGCTGGATGAAGGCGACCCGACGCTCGATTTCCGCCGCCACGTCCTCCGGGCCGGCAAAGGGTGGACGGATTTTCAAAGCGGCCGCAATTTCCGGCTGACGACTGTGCATGCTGTGACTCCTTCTGACCATGAACGGGCGATGATCCATACGACCACGCCCGCGCCAAATCGGGTGAACGGTGCGCCAATCCTCGCCCCCGGACGCCGCAAGGGCAAGCTTGATACAGGTCAAAACCGGGCTTGACGGGCGCTTCTATCATCGGCGCCAAGCCTACCCAACCCGAGACCGCCATGCTCGAGTCCATCCGCTGGGATACCGAATTGATCCGTCGCTACGATCAAGCCGGGCCCCGCTATACCTCCTATCCCACGGCGGTACAGTTCAACGGCAGGATCGGCTCCTTCGACCTTCTGCACGCCCTGCGTGAAAGCCGCCAGGCGCGGCGTCCGCTATCGCTGTATGTGCATCTGCCCTTCTGCGCCAACATCTGCTACTTCTGCGGCTGCAACAAGGTGATCACCGCAGACCGCCAGCGCGCCATCCCCTACCTGCAGCAGCTCAAGCGTGAAATCGAGTTGATCGCCTGCCACCTCTCCCCCGATCAGCCGGTCGAACAGCTGCACCTGGGCGGTGGCACGCCGACCTTTCTCGAGCACCAGCAGCTGCGCGATCTGATGACCCACCTGCGCAGCCACTTCCTGCTGGTCGACAGCAAGGCCAGCGACTTCAGCGTAGAGATCGACCCGCGCGAGGCGAACTGGCCGACCATGGGCCTGTTGCGCGAGCTGGGCTTCAACCGCATCAGCCTGGGTGTGCAGGATCTCGATCCGCAGGTACAGGCCGCGGTCAACCGGGTGCAAAGCCTCGAACAGATCCGCGCGGTCGTCGATGCCGCCAGAACCCTGCACTTCCGCTCGCTGAGCGTTGATCTGATCTACGGCCTGCCACTGCAGACGCCGGCCAGCTTCGCCCAGACCTTGCAGGCGGTGATCGAGCTGCAACCCGACCGCCTCTCGCTGTTCAACTACGCCCACCTGCCGCAACGCTTCGCCCCGCAACGGCGGATCGACGCCGCCGACCTGCCCGACCCGGCAGCGAAGCTCGAGATGTTCCAGCAGAGCATCGAAGCCCTCACGCGCGCCGGTTATCGCTACATCGGCATGGATCATTTCGCATTGCCGGACGATGACCTGGCCATCGCCCAGGAAGACGGCACCCTGCAACGCAACTTCCAGGGCTACACCACTCACGGTCACTGCGACCTGATCGGGCTGGGCGTCTCGGCGATCAGCCAGATCGGTGACCTGTACTGCCAGAACCAGACCGACCTGGCGGCCTATCAGGAGTCACTGTCACAAGGCCAGCTGGCCACCCAGCGCGGCCTGCGCTGCTCGGCCGACGACCGCCTCCGCCGCAGCGTCATCCAGAGCCTGATGTGTACCTTTCATCTGGATATCGGGGCCCTGGAACGCGCCCACGGGGTGGATTTCCGCAGTTATTTTGCCAGCGCCTGGCCTGCGCTTGAGCAGATGGCCGGCGACGGCCTGCTCACCCTCTCTCCTAGCGAAATCAAGGTGTTACCCGCAGGCCGCCTGCTCATTCGCGTCATTTGCATGCAGTTCGACCATTACCTTTCCCATGAGGCTGACGAGCGTTATTCCCGGGTGATCTAAAACACACTGACGGACAGCGAAGGATTTTGTCGTGCCCGCTTTTGGTCGATTGGCCAGAAGGGTTTTGGTGCGTTAATCTTCGTCGCTGTAGACCGGCTCTCAGGTGAAAGGGTATGCCCGAAACGATCAAGCTACGCGCTCAGCGTCAGGCTCACTGCAAGGAATGCAGCCTCTCTGCACTGTGTCTGCCTCTGTCTCTCAACCTGCAAGACATGGACGCGCTTGATCAGATCGTCAAACGTGGCCGCCCGCTGAAGAAGGGCGAAGTGTTGTTCCGCCAGGGTGACGGCTTTGCCTCGGTGTTCGCCGTTCGCTCCGGTGCACTGCGTACCTTCAGCGTGACCGACTCGGGCGAGGAGCAGATCACCGGCTTCCACCTGCCGAGCGAACTGGTCGGGCTGTCCGGCATGGATACCGAAAGCTACCCGGTCACCGCCCAGGCCCTGGAAACCACCTCGGTCTGCGAAATTCCGTTCGACCGTCTGGATGAGCTGAGCGTGATGCTGCCGCAACTGCGTCGCCAGCTGATGCGCATCATGAGCCGCGAGATCCGCGACGACCAGCAGATGATGCTGCTGCTCTCCAAGAAGAGCGCCGACGAGCGCATCGCCACCTTCCTCATCAACCTCTCCGCACGCTTCAGCGCCCGCGGCTTTTCGGCCAACCAGTTCCGCCTGTCGATGTCGCGCAACGAGATCGGCAACTTTCTCGGCCTGGCGGTGGAAACCGTTTCCCGCGTCTTCACCCGCTTCCAGCAGAGCGGCATGATCGAGGCCGAAGGCAAGGAAGTGCGGATTGTCGATTACCTCGCGCTGTGCGCGCTGGCAGGTGGCACGGCGGAAAACAGCTGAGGGCGGCCGGCATGATCTTCGATGAATTCGTCATCAAGTCACTGGTGCGTCCGATCGTCGATTTCCCCAAGCCGGGCGTGGTGTTTCGTGACATCACCCCGCTGTTCCGCTCGCCCAAGGCGGCCCGCATGGTGGTGGACGGCCTGGTGCAGCGTTATGTCGAATCCGACTTCAGCCATGTCGGCGCGCTCGACGCCCGTGGTTTTCTGCTGGGTGCGGTGGTTGCCCGGGAGCTGAACAAGCCCCTGGTGCTGTTTCGCAAGCAGGGCAAGCTGCCCGGCGCGGTGGTGAGCGAGTCGTACACCACCGAGTACGGCAGTGCCTATCTTGAAGTGCAGGCCGACAGCCTGGCGCCCGGTGATTCCGTCCTGTTGCTGGACGATCTAATCGCCACCGGCGGGACGATGCTGGCTGCCGCGAGCCTGATCCGGCGCATGGGCGCACATGTCGCCGAGGCCGCGGCCATCATCGACCTGCCCGAACTCGGCGGCACACGCCGCCTGCAGGACATCGGCATCGCCACCTTCACCCTCACCGCCTTCGGCCTCGACGAGCGCTAACCGCTGCCTTTACGGGCAATCGCTGCCCTCGGCCAGCATACGCGCCTGAAAGGCCACTTCGTTGAACCACTTGCGGCCGATGGCCTGCGACAGTCTCGATCGGTCCACCAGCGGCTGCAAGGCCGACTGCAAGGCGACATCCTCGGCGAGTACGCGAAAGGTGATCGCCAACTCTGGCAGTGGCGGTAGCGTGCGCGCGCAACCCTGCCACTCGGGCAAGCTCAGCAGGTGCTCCAATAACAGTCGGTCCTCGATCACCGCTATGCACTGCTTGCGCCGCAAACCCGCCAGCGCATGGGCGCTGCTGGGATAGGTCTTGGCGCTGGCCTGAAAGCGTTCGGCAAAAACCGCCCCGTAGGGGCTGCCTTCGACGATACAGAACGTCTGCCCGGCAAGCTTGCGCAGATCGGCAATCCCGCCCTGGCGCCATGTGAGTGCGGCCGGCTCGCTCTTGTAGTACGCCAGCCCCTGATCCAGCGGCCCCATCCAGACATCCGCTTGATCGCGCCGCTCGACCAGCTGCACCGGCCGGCCGAGCTGCTGCGCCCAATGGCGCACCAGTTCATGCTCGTAACGCTGCGCACCGGGCACAGACAACGGTCTCATGGTGCCCACCAGACTGACGCGCAGCGGCTCCTGCGCGGCCACAAGCGGTGCCGTGCCGGCAATCCATAACAGCAACCAGACGATACAGGCGCGCATGCAAAGCCCTCGTGCGGGTGTCAGCGCAGCATCCGCTGCGTGGGCTCGCTCGCTGCAATACGCGGCGGCGCCCATGCTTGCACCGACAGCGCCAGCTTCAAGAATGCTGCAAGGTTTTGCACCAAGCAGCCGCCGGCTCTCCCCACCGCAGGCGCTGTCAGCAATGCGCGGGCTTGATCAGGCACGCGCGCAGAACGCGCCGCGATTCGGTCGGGACGCGAGCCGATGGCTTGCGGCCCCGCTGCACTGGCCCACCCTGTCAAAGCTGCATGGGCTTGCGACCGGCGAACGCGTGGGCCAGGGTGCCGCCATCGACCATCTCCAGCTCGCCGCCCAGCGGCACCCCGTGGGCGATGCGACTGACCGTGAGCCCCTTGGGCAGCAGCAGCTGAGCGATGTAGTGCGCGGTGGCCTCGCCTTCGACGGTCGGGTTGGTCGCCAGAATGACCTCCTCGACGCCGCCCTCAGCGATCCGCGACAGCAGCTCGGGAATGCCGATTGCCTCCGGGCCCAGACCATCGAGCGGCGACAGATGCCCCTTCAGCACGAAGAAGCGCCCGCGAAAGCCGGTCTGATCGATGGCAAATACATCCATCGGACTTTGCACCACGCACAGCAATTCGTCCTGCCGGCGCGGATCGGCGCACTGCGGGCAAAGCTCGTCTTCACTGAGCGTGCGGCAACGCTGGCAGTAACCCACTCCCTCCATCGCCGCCGCCAGCGCCTGGGACAGACGCGAGCCACCGGCGCGATCCCGCTCCAGCAGGTGCAGGGCCATACGCTGCGCGCTCTTCGGCCCGACACCCGGCAACACACGCAGCGCGTCGATCAACTGGCGAATCAGGGGGGAAAAGGACATGGGAAGCGAACCGAGGAGATTGAACGGAGGCCGCGGCAAAGGCAGGACTGTACGGCGGCTGGCAGCCCGGGTGAACACGGCTTGCAGCCGCGGACCGCTGCCCACGGCTGCAAGCTGCTACATCAGAACGGCATCTTGAAGCCCGGCGGCAGCTGCATGCCGGCGGTCATGCCAGCCATCTTCTGCTGGCTGTTCTGCTCGACCTTGCGCACGGCATCGTTCACCGCGGCCGCGATCAGGTCTTCCAGCACTTCCTTGTCTTCCTGCATCAGGCTGTCGTCGAGGCTGATGCGCTTGACGTCATGGCGACCGGTCATCACCACGCTGACCAGGCCGGCGCCGGACTGACCGGTCACTTCGGCGTTCGCCAGCTCTTCCTGCATCTTCTGCATCTTTTCCTGCATCTGCTGGGCCTGCTTCATCAGGCCGGCCATGCCACCTTTCATCATGTGATTTCCCTCAGGGTTCGGTGTGTTCGATGGGTTCGATGGTGCCTTCCCGTATGACCGCGCCAAACTGCGCAATCAACTGCTGCACCACAGGATCGGTGTGAATGGAGCGCTCGGCGGCCTTTTGCCGCTCGTGTCGCTTGCGTGCCGCCGCCTGGGCCGGGGTTTCCTGCTCCGGCTTGACCAGCTCGATGCGCAGATCGAGGGTGCGCCCCAGATGCTGGTTCAGCGCCTCGTTCAACCGCCGCTGCTGGGTGGCGTTGAACAGCGCACTGTGGTCGGGGTCCAGGTGCAACAGCCAATGGTCGCCCTGCGCCGCGATCAGCGTGCAGTTGGCGGCGATGCTGTTGGTCAACCCGCCAAGGCCCAGCTGCGGCAACAGCGCGATCCACTCGGCCGCCAGACCGGTGGCGGGCGTGCTGGCCGGCAGCGGCTCGGGCTCGGCCGCCGGCTCGCGGGCCTCCTCGGCGAAGTGCTCGAGATAGGCCTCGGCCTGGGTCTCGACCTGAAAATAATCTTCCTCGCTGAACGGCGGTTCCTCGTCGTCAGGTTCCGCGACCGGCACCACCTCGGCCACCGGTGCAGGGTGTGGCGGCGCAGCGTCAGGCTTGGCCGCTTCGCTGACCGCAACGGGCGCCGTCGACGGCGGCTCGTCCCAGGGCACGTCGACCTTCTCGACCTCGGCCACCGGCGGCTCGACGGGCGACGGCTCGGGCGCCAGGGCGGCAGGCGACGGATGGCTGGGCAGCGGCTGCGACACCGCCGGCGCCGGCTCGGCAGACGCTGCGGGTGACGGCGCAACCGCCGCAGGCGGCGGCACCGGCGGCGCGCTGGCCACCGGGCGGCTCGGGGAATCAGACGTGGCCGGGCTGATTCCCAGGGTCTTTAGCGGCGTTCGCGGCGCATTCGGGTTATCCGCCGGACGAAACGCCAGCATGCGCAGCAGCACCATCTCGAAGCCGCTGCGCGGATCGGGGGCCAGCGGCAGGTCGCGCCGGCCGATCAGGCCCATCTGGTAGTAGAACTGCACGTCCTCGGCGGGTAGCGCCTGGGCCAGCGCCAGCACGCGCTCGCGGTCCCCCTGGCCGTTGTCCACCGCCTCCGGCAGCAGCTGGGCCACCGCCACGCGGTGCAGCACGTTGAGCATCTCAGCCAGCACCCCGCCCCAGTCCGGCCCCTGCTCGGCCAGCTGGCGCACCGCCTCGAGCAGCGCGCGGGCGTCGCCTTCGAGCAGCGCCTGCAGCACGCCATAGACCTGGCCGTGATCGAGGGTGCCGAGCATCGCCCGCACGTCGGCGGCCAGCACCTTGCCCTCGCCGAAGGCGATGGCCTGGTCGGTCAGGCTCATGGCATCGCGCATCGAGCCGTCGGCGGCGCGGCCGAGCAGCCACAGGGCGTCTTCCTCGAAGGGGATGTTTTCGGCGGTCAGCACATGGGTGAGGTGCTCGACCACCCGCTCTGGCGGCATGTTCTTCAGGGAGAACTGCAGACAGCGCGAGAGGATGGTGACCGGCAGCTTCTGCGGGTCGGTGGTGGCGAGCAGGAACTTGACGTGCGGCGGCGGCTCTTCGAGGGTCTTGAGCAGCGCGTTGAACGAGTGGGTGGAGAGCATGTGCACCTCGTCGATGAGGTACACCTTGTAGCGGCCACGGCTGGGCGCGTACTGCACGTTGTCCAGCAGCTCGCGGGTGTCTTCCACCTTGGTGCGGCTGGCGGCGTCGACTTCGATCAGGTCGACGAAACGGCCTTCATCGATCTCCCGACAGGTACCGCATTGCCCGCACGGCGTGGAGCTGATGCCGGTCTCGCAGTTCAGGCACTTGGCGATGATTCGCGCGATGGTGGTCTTGCCCACCCCGCGGGTGCCGGTGAACAGGTAGGCGTGGTGCAGGCGCTGGTTGTCCAGCGCGTTGATCAGGGCCTTGAGCACATGGGTCTGCCCGACCATTTCGCGGAACGAGCGCGGACGCCATTTTCGAGCCAGAACCTGATAACTCATAACACCATCGCGGGATGCTGCAGAAAGGGGGTAATCCTAGGGCCTGACGGCATTTATTTCCATGGCTGCGTCGGTGCCGCTCAGCACAAGCGGGCGCCGAGGGCCCGCACCACGCGGGCCAGCGCCGGGTCGTCACCGCTCAGGCTGACCTCGAGCCCGTCGATCTCCCGGCGCACCGGGTAATGCTTGCGCAGCTGGTCGAAGGCGACCCGACGCACCTCGGCGTCGCCGCGCAGGGTGCGGCGAAAGTCGGCATCGTCACGGCGCGGGTCGTAGACCGCACGGCACAGGGTCGCCAGCAACGCGGCCGGCGTCACCGTCTCGCTGAACGCCATGCGCCGCAACGCGGGCCGTGGCATCAGTTCGTCCAGCTCGACCTCAATCGGCAAGCCGCGCGCGGTGCAGAAGGCGCGGTAGATCTGCGCCGTGCCGCGCAGCTTGCCCTCCAGGCTGTAACCGGCGATGTGCGGGGTGGCCAGACGGCACAGCGCGGCCAGCGCCGGGTCGACCTGCGGCTCGCCCTCCCACACATCCAGCACCACCTGCAGATCCGGCCGCTGCAGCAGCAGAAGCTCGCGCAGCGCGCGATTGTCCAGCACCGCCCCACGGCTGGCATTGATCAGCCAGGCTCCCGGCTGAAGCCGGGCCAGACGCGCCTGATCGAGCAGGTGGTAGGTCGCCTGCTCGCCTTCGCGGGTCAGCGGCGTGTGCAGGCTGATCACGTCACACTCGGCCAGCACGTCATCGAGCGTGACGAAATCGCCGCCCTCGCGCGCCTGTCGCGGCGGGTCGCAGACGCGCACGTCCCAGCCCAGCCCGCGCAGCACGTCGACCAGACGACCACCCACCTGCCCCGCGCCGACCACGCCAAAGCACTTGTCAGACAGACACTGGCCAGTGCCTTCGGCCAGGGCCAGCAGGCTGCCGAGCACGTAGTCGACCACACCGCGCGCGTTGCACCCTGGCGCGCTGGCCCAGTCGATGCCGGCTTCGGCGAAGTAATCCAGGTCCAGGTGATCGGTGCCGATGGTGCAGGTACCGACGAAACGCACCGACGTTCCTTCCAGCAGGGCGCGGTCGACGCGGGTCACCGAGCGCACCAGGAGCACCTCGCAATCCTCCAGCGCCGCGCGATCGATGGCCCGCCCTGGCAGGCGATGGATCTCGCCGAACGCGGCGAAGAACGCCTCGACCAGCGGAATGTTTTCATCGGCAAGAATTCGCATGGGGCAGCTCCGATCAGAATGGCGCGCATTGTACGGGCGTGCGACGGCCGAGTTCGAGCCGACCGATGACCGTCCTTCCGAGCGCTGCCCGCGCGGAGTAGACTCGCCCGCCCTGCCCCACGGACCGCCGCATGCCCAGACGCCAGCGCATCCGCGCCGAACTGCGCGCCCTGCTTCTGCTCGCCCTGCCGATCATGATCGGCCAGCTGGCACACACCGCCATGGGTTTCGTCGACACCCTGATGGCCGGTCGTGTCGGTCCGGCCGACCTGGCCGCCGTGGCGCTGGGCAACTCGCTGTGGATCCCGGCCTACCTGTTCATGACCGGGGTGATCCTGGCCACCACGCCCAAGGTCGCCCACCATTTCGGTGCCGGCGAGCAGCCACGCATCGGCCCGCTGGTGCGCCAGGCGCTGTGGCTCGGCCTGGCGGCGGGACTGTTGAGCGCCCTGGCGCTGTGGAATGCCGAGCCGGTGCTGCATCTGATGGGCGTCGAACCGAGCCTGATCGGACCGACCATGGGCTACCTGCGTGCGGTGGCCTGCGGCTTTCCCGCGGTGGCGCTGTATCAGGTGCTGCGCGCCTACAGCGACGGGCTCGGGCATACCCGGCCGAGCATGGTGATCGGCCTCCTGGGCCTGGCCCTGAATGTGCCGCTCAACTACATCTTCATCTACGGCAAGCTCGGCGTGCCGGCGATGGGCGGGGTCGGCTGCGGCTGGGCCACCGCGCTGGTGATGGGTTTCATGTTCGCCGGCATGCTGTTCTGGGTACGCCGCGCCGGGTACTACCGCCCGTGTGGGCTGTTCGAGCGCTTCGAGCGGCCGGCCGCGGCGGTGATCCGCCAGCTGCTCGCCATCGGCCTGCCGATCGGCGTGGCGATTCTCGCCGAGGTCAGCATCTTCTCGGTGATCGCCCTGCTGATCGCCGGACTCGGCGCCACGGTGGTGGCCGGGCATCAGATCGCGCTCAATTTCACCTCGCTGATCTTCATGATTCCGCTGTCGCTGGGCATGGCCGTCACCGTGCGCGTCGGCCAGGCGCTGGGGCGCCAGGCGCCGCGCGATGCGCGCTTCATCGCCGGGCTCGGTGTCGGCGTGGCGCTGGCCTTCGCCTGTGTTTCGGCGAGCCTGATGTGGCTTTTCAGCGAATCGATCGCGCGGATCTACACCACCGACGCCGAGGTGATCGCCATCGCCTCGCTGCTGCTGGTCTATGCCGCGCTGTTCCAGTTTTCCGACGCCACCCAGGTGACCGCCGCCGGCGCGCTGCGTGGTTACCAGGACACCCGGGTGACCATGCTCTGCACCCTGCTGGCTTACTGGGGCATCGGCCTGCCGCTGGGCTATGCGCTGGGGCTGAGCGACTGGCTGGGCGCGCCCCAGGGCCCGGCCGGGCTCTGGCAGGGGCTGATCGCGGGGCTGACCTGCGCGGCGCTGCTGCTCGGGCTGCGTCTGGTGCGCAGCGCCCGACGCGCGATCCGCAGCCGAGAGCGAGCAAAAGCGGCGCTCAGCTCCTGAGCAGCAACGCGGCGCTGGCCACCAGAAACAGACTGAACAACCCGCGCAGCAGACGCTCCGGCAGCGCATGCGCCAGCCGCACGCCCAGGCTGATACTGAGCAGCCCGCCCAGCGCCAGCGGCAGGCCGACCTGCCAGAGCACCTCGCCGTGCAGCGCATAGGTAGCCAGCGCCGCCGCCGTGCTCGGCGCGGCCATGGCCAGCGCCAGCCCCTGCGCGACCACCTGACTGGCACCGAACAGCGCGGTCAGCAGCGGTGTGGCGAGCACCGCGCCGCCAACGGCGAACAGTCCGCCGGCCACCCCGGCACCCCCACCAACCAGGGTCAGCCACGGCCAGGGGTAGCGCAGCGCGCCGCTAGCCGGCGCAGACCGCAGCACGGCGCGCGCCAGCGTGTAGATCGCCAGCACCAGCAGGAAGCCGGCGAAGGCCAGGCGCATCTGCCGCGCCTCAAGCGCCAACGCCCAGCTCGAGCCGACGAAGGCCGACCCCAAACCCGGCAACGCCAGTGCCAGCGCGTTACGCCAGTCGATCCGATTGCGCTGGTGATAGCGCCACAGGGCAAGCATCACATTGGGCACCACCATCACCAGCGCCGTGCCCTGCGCCAGCTGCTGCGGCAGAGCAAAGCCAACCGCCAGCACCGGAATCGCGATCAGCCCGCCACCGATACCGAACAGCCCGCCCAGCGCGCCCAGCGCCAGGCCCAATGCCACATGCAGGAAAAACTCGAACACCATACACCTCGGATGACTGGCCGAGCGGGCACTCTAGCCGCCGCCGGCTTCCCGACCCAGACACAAGAAAGCACAATGGCTGTGCGAAAAATGCAAAAGCGGAGGGACCATGCAGCCGGACCTGTTGGGCGAACAGCTCAGCCTGTTTCTCGAAGTCGCCGAGCACGCCAGCTTTTCCCGCGTGGCGCGCCAGCACAATCTGACCCCTTCGGCGGTCGCCCGGCGCATGGATGCGCTGGAACAGTCGCTAGGCTGCCAGCTGTTCAGCCGCACCACCCATGCCGTGCGCCTGAACCCGGCAGGCCTGGCCTTTGCCGAGCGCGCCCGGCGCATCGTCGAGGAACTGCGTCTGGCGCGCCTCGAAGCGACCGCCCGTGACAGCACACCCTCGGGGCTGATCCGCATCGACGCACCGGCCCCGTTCGGCCGCCGCCACCTGGCGCCGCTGCTGGCCGAGTTTCTCGTCGCCTATCCGGGGGTGGACATCCAGTTGCGCCTGATCGACAGCTTCGTCGACCTGCGCGGCGAGCACCTGGGCGCCGTCGATCTGGTACTACGCATCGGCCCGCTGGCCGACAGCCGGGCGATCGCCACGCCGCTGGCGCCGATGGTACGGGTGGCCTGCGCCAGCCCCGCCTACCTCGCCCGCCACGGCACGCCGCTGCATCCGAGCGAGCTGCCGGCGCACGACGGGCTGGACTGGGACACCCTCGGCCCGCCGCAAGCCTGGCGCTTCGAGGAGGCAGGCGGCGCGCGCCTGTGGCGCCCCGGCCGGCTGCGACTGACCGCCAACAATGCCGAAGCGCTACTGGCCGCGGCGCTGGCGGGGCTGGGCATCGCCCACCTGCCGACCTGGCTGGCCAGCGAGTCATTGGTGAAGGGAGAGTTGCTGCCGCTGTTCTGCGCTGCCGGCTGGCCGGCGCCCGAGCCGGGCGGCATCCATGTGTTGCGGCTGAGCCGCGAAGCCGACAGCCGGATCGGCCTGCTGCTGGCCTTCCTGCAGCAGCGGCTCGGGCCGCTGCCGCCTTGGGACCTGGCCCTGCAGGGCGCCAGATCCCGCGACTAGGGCCGTCAGAGGCGGCCGATTTCCTGGGTCACGCCCCAGCCGTCGAGTACACCGCCCAGCGGTTCGACCAGCTCTTCCAGGTCATGCTCGAAGTCGCCGATCCCGTCATAGGTGGCATACATGACCTTGCTGACCTGCAGGTTCCAGCCGCCCTCCTCGCGGGGGAAGACCTGTGCATTGGTGGATTCGCCACGGAACTGGCTGGCGGCACGGCGGGCACAATCCTCGCTAGGGAGGATGGCGTAGAAGTCGATCGGGTGGACACGGGCGAAGTCGAAACCGCCCTCTTTCATCCGGCGCAGAACGTTGCTGCTGGCATCCTCGTAGGTGGTGGCCATGTGAACCTCCTCTGGCGATGGATGGGTCGTTCGCTTGCCTAGGTTGGGAGCCCCCGGTTTCGGCGCAGGTTCGTGCCATGCATCGGCTGGCCCCTCTGTTGAGCATAGTCCTCCCCGGCGCCGCAAGGACAGTGCCCCATCAGCTGAGGTAGCTCTCCGGCGCCGAGGGCAACTCCATCAGCAGCGCGCGCAAACCGCTGCACCACTGCTGGCGCACGCCCTCGAAGTACGGGTCGCCCTCGGCCACGCGGTAGCCGGTCGGCACCTGCAGGCTGTCCTTGCGGTAGACCAGAAGGTCCAGCGGCATGCCCACCGAGAGGTTGCTGCGGATGGTCGAATCGAACGAGATCAGCGCGCAGCGCAGCGCCTGTTCCAGGCTCGACTCGTAGCGCAGCGCGCGGTCGAGGATCGGCTTGCCGTACTTGCTCTCGCCGATCTGGAAATACGGCGTGTCCGGCGTCGCGCCGATGAAGTTGCCCTGCGGATAGACGTTGTACAGCCCCGGCGCTTCGCCGGCGATCTGCCCACCGACCAGAAACGAGCAGCTCAGGTCGATACCGCTGCCGGCCGCGCTGGCGTCATGCTCGCTGACTTCACGCAGCGTCTCGCCTACCAGGCGCGCCACATCGAACAGGGTCGGCACCGAGAGCAGGTTGGCTTGCTCGCTGTGCAGGCGCTGGCGCAGCAGGCTGACCACCGCCTGCGAGGTGGCCAGGTTGCCGGCGGTCTGCAGCACCACCAGGCGCTCGCCGGGGGTGCCGAACACGTAGAGCTTGCGGAACGTCGCGATATGGTCGACGCCGGCATTGGTGCGCGAGTCGGAAACGAACACCAGGCCCTCGCAGAGGTTCATCGCAACGCAGTAAGTCATGGCGGCAGGTTATTCCAATAAATAGAGAGACCCGGCGCACCTTACGCGCCGGGTGGCTGTACGTCGACCGGCAGCGCCGGTCACTGCTGGATCTGTTGCTGCTGAAATTCCATTTCCTGCGGCGAGACCAATACCCGCGCGTGCATGTGCTCGAAGCCGCCGCCGCGCCGGACACCGCGTACCGGACAGGCATCCAGGTAGTCCAGCCCCACCGCGAGCTTCAGGTGCCGGTCCGGGCGCAACAGGCCGTTGGTCACATCGAAGCTGTACCAGTCGCCGTCGAGGAAGGCTTCGGCCCAGGCATGGCTGGCCAGGTGGCCGGCGTCGTCGGTGAACAGGTAGCCCGAGACATAGCGGGCCGGCACGCCGAGGCTGCGCGCGCAGGCAAGAAACGCATGGGTGTGATCCTGGCAGACCCCGTTGCCGGCGGCGAAGGCCTGCGCCGCGGTGGTTTCCACGTCGGTGCTGCCCGGGGTGTAGGGCATCCGCTCGCGCAGCGCGTGCATCAGCCGCACCAGGCCGTCGCGCCCGGGCGGGTGGCCGATGTGCTGGCGCGCGAAGGCCATCAGCGGTTCGTCGGCCTGGGTCAGCCGGGTGCTGCGCAGAAACGGCAGCGGTGAGCCCTGGGCGCGCTCGGCCTCCAGCGTCACGTCGATCTCGACCTGGCCGCTGGCGTGGATCTGGATGCGGTTGTGCGGCTCGTCCATGGTCAGCACGTGCAGCACGTTGCCATAGGGATCGAGCTGCATGCGCGCCGGGCGCGGCAGGTCCAGCTTCCAGTTGAGCACATGCTGGCGCGGGCTCTCCTGCGGGGTGAGGCGCAGGTACTGGATGCTTCCGCGCACCTGTTCCTCGTAGTGATAGGCGGTGTCGTGGCTGACGGCGAATCTCATGCGGCCTCCAGATAAGCGCTGTGAATGGCGAGACCGAGCTGGCGCAGCTGGTCGATGGACTCGGTGATCCAGTCGTGCAGGCCCTGCTCGAACACATCGTTGATGCCGGTGTAACGCACCCGCGCCACCAGCTCGGCGGCCAGGCGCTGGGCCGGGCGGCCGTTGTCGCCAGGCAGGCTGGAAAGGATCGCCTGCAGCTCCTCCAGGCAGGCGCGCAGCGAGCGCGGCACCTCGGGGCGCAACAGCAGCAGCTCGGCCACCTTCAGCGCGCGTGGCGAGCCGCGATACAGCTCGGCGAAGGCCTCGAACGAGGACAGCGCGCGCAGCAGCGCACTCCACTGGTAGTAGGCACGCGCCGAGCGGTCGTCCGGATCTTCCTCTTCGCCGAGCAGCTCGTAGCGCGCATCCAGCAGGCGCAGGGTGTTGTCGGCCCGCTCGATGAAGGTACCCAGGCGAATGAAGCGATAGGCGTCGCTGCGCATGATGGTGCCGACGGTGGCCCCGCGCGACAGGTGCGAACGCTCCTTGACCCACTCGCAGAAACGCGTGGCGCCGTAGCGTCCCAGGCCCTGCTCGGCGATGACCCGGATTTCCAGCCAGCTGGCGTTGATGTTCTCCCACATGTCGGCGGTGATACGCCCGCGCACGGCATGGGCGTTGGTGCGTGCCGCGGCCAGGCAGCTGTAGATGCTCGCCGGGTTTTCCGCATCCAGGGTGAGAAAGTGCAGCATCCGGTCCGACTGCAGCTCGCCGTGGCGCTGCCGGTAGTCGTCCATGGTCCCGGTGATCACCAGCAGCATGGCCAGCGCTTCCTGACCGTCGCCGCGGCCGCTCTGCGGCATCAGCGACAGCGAGTAGCTGACGTCGAGCATCCGCGCGAGGTTCTCCGCGCGTTCCAGATAGCGCGACATCCAGTACAGGTCATCGGCAGTACGGCTCAGCATTCGTCGTCCTCCACTACCCAGGTGTCCTTGGTGCCGCCGCCCTGCGACGAGTTGACCACCAGCGAGCCTTCGCGCAGCGCCACGCGGGTCAGCCCGCCGGGGACCAGGCGGGTTTCCTTGCCCGACAGCACGAACGGCCGCAGGTCGATATGGCGCGGGGCGATGCCCTGCTCGACGAAGGTCGGGCAGGTGGAAAGGCTCAGGGTGGGCTGGGCGATGTAGGCCTCCGGACGCGCCTTGAGCCGCTCGCGGAACTGCTCGATTTCCGCGGCGCTGGCGGCCGGGCCGACCAGCATGCCGTAGCCGCCCGAGCCCTGGGTCTCCTTGACCACCAGCTCCGGCAGGTGGGCCAGCACATGCGACAGGTCGGCCGGCTTGCGGCACTGCCAGGTCGGCACGTTGGCCAGGATCGGCTCCTGATCCAGGTAGAAACGAATCATGTCCGGCACGTACGGATACACCGACTTGTCGTCGGCCACGCCGGTGCCGATGGCATTGGCGAGCACCACGTTGCCGGCGCGGTAGGCCGCCAGGAGGCCGGGCACGCCGAGGGCCGAGTCCGGATTGAAGGCCAGCGGGTCGAGGAAGGCGTCGTCCAGCCGGCGGTAGATGACATCGACCTGCACCGCCCCGGCGGTGGTGCGCATGAAGATCTTGTCGTCGCGGCAGAACAGATCGGCGCCCTCGACCAGCTCCACGCCCATTTCGCGGGCGAGGAAGGCGTGCTCGAAGTAGGCGCTGTTGTAGCGGCCGGGGGTCAGCACCACCACCGTGGGGTTGTCCAGCGGGCTGGAACTCTTGAGGGTTTCCAGCAGCAGGTTCGGGTAGTGGTTGATCGGCGCGATGCGCTGCGCGGCGAACAGCTCCGGGAACAGGCGCATCATCATCTTGCGGTCTTCGAGCATGTAGCTCACGCCGCTGGGCGTGCGCAGGTTGTCTTCCAGCACATACCAGGTGCCGTCGCCGTCGCGCACCAGGTCGACGCCGGCGATGTGCGTGTAGAGGTCGCGGTAGAGGTTCAGCCCCTGCATGGCGATCTGGTAGCAATCGTTGGCCAGCACCTGCTCGGGCGGAATGACCCCGGCCTTGAGGATGTGCTGGTCGTGATAGAGGTCGGCGAGAAACAGGTTCAGCGCCTGCACGCGCTGGATGCAGCCGGCCTCGATGGTGCGCCACTCGCTGGCCGGGATGCTGCGGGGGATGGTGTCGAAGGGGATCAGGCGCTCGGTGCCCTGTTCGTCCCCGTAGAGGGTGAAGGTGATGCCGGCCCGGTGAAACAACAGGTCGGCTTCCCGTCGGCGCTGTGCCAGCACCTCCGGCGGGGTCTGCGCCAGCCACTGGGCGAAGCCCCGGTAATGCGGTCGGCAGCTGCCGTCCGCGGCGTACATCTCATCGAAAAAACCCCGATTCATCGGCTGCTCCCGATCCGCTGGATGGGAGGCACGATGCAATCAGTGCGCCATGTCACAAATACCGAGCGCTGAACGCAGGTCTGGCAGTTCGACTGCCGGGAGACGCACCAGGGCGGTGCAAGGCAAACCCAGCCGGGAAACGGCACCGCACCATGAGCGCGCGACGCGCGCCAGGGTGCACAGGCAAAGCCAGAGGCGCGGTGCGTGGCGAGCCGTCATGGTGCAGACGGCCGCCACGCGCGAGGCTCAGTCGTTGCTCGGCTTGCGGATCGCCTGCAGCACGTACTGCGGCAGGGCGAAGGCGCCGACGTGGATCTCGGGGTTGTAGTAGCGCGTGACGATGCTGCTGCCGGCATAGCGCTGGCGCAGGGTTTCCAGCGGCAGCTTGCGGCTCTCGACGTTGCAGGCGCCCCAGGCGAAGGTCATCGCGCCGCCGATGTAGGTCGGCACCGCGGCCTGGTAGAAGTGCCAGTCGGGGAACAGGCCGTTCATGCGCTGGGCGGTGGTCTGCACTTCGCCCAGCTGCATGAACGGCGTGCCGTTCTGGGTGACCAGGATGCCGCCATCGTTCAGGCAGCGCCGGCAGGCCTGGTAGAAGTTCTCGGAGAACAGCACCTCGCCCGGGCCGATCGGGTCGGTGGAGTCGGAGATGATCACGTCGAACTTGTCCTGGGTGGTAGCGACGAAGTGCATGCCGTCATCGATCACCAGGTTCAGCCGCGGGTCGTCGAAGGCGCCCTGGGAGTGGTTGGGCAGAAACTCCTTGCACATCTCCACCACGGTGCCGTCGATCTCGACCATGGTGATGTGCTCGACCTCGCGGTGCTTGGCCACCTCGCGCAGGATGCCGCCGTCACCGCCCCCGATGATCAGCACCCGGCGCGGCAGGCCGTGGGCGAACAGCGGCACGTGGGTGAGCATCTCGTGGTAGATGAACTCGTCGGCCTCGGTGGTCTGGATCACGCCGTCCAGCGCCATCACCCGGCCCATGCGGGCGTTCTCGAAGATCACCAGGTGCTGGTGCTCGGTGCGCACTTCGTGCAGCAGCTTGTCCACGGCAAAGCGCTGGCCGTAGCCCTCGTACAGGGTTTCCAGATAGTCGCGCATTGAAGTCTCCTGAGGCAGGTCGCAGGCCACGACGACCCGCTGGCCGCCGCATGCTTAAAAACGGGCGGCCATTCTACGGCGTGCCGGATGACAGGTCGAACCTCGCGGCGGTCAGGGCGCCGGCAGCCGGGCCAACAGCCGCGGCGGCTCGGCCAGTGGCAGCGCGACGATCAGCCCTTCGCCCGAGCGCGGGAAGATGCCGGTCAGCGCGGTGATGTTGACCTGATGGGTGACCAGCACCACGGGCGGCCCTTCGCCCAGCGTGGCCAGTGCCTCGCGCAGCGCACGGGTTTGCGCCGCTTCGCGCGCCGGGTGCTGGAAGAACGAATCGAGTGCCGGCAGTGGCGTGACCTCACCCAGGCGCATCAGCCGCGCGGTATCCAGCGCGCGGCACCAGCGACTGCTAAAGACCCGTGCCGTGCCGATGCCTTGGCGACGCAAGCGCTCGCCCCAGCGCCGCGCCTGAGCCTGGCCGCGAACATCAAGATTGCGCTGGGTCGTGCAGTCGCCCAGCGTGAATCCCGGCGGGTCACCGAGCCCGGGCGCATGGGCGTGGCGGATCAGCAACAGCGCCTGCCCTTGGCGCAGCGTTGCCCACGCCTGCTCATCGGCCGCAGCGCTCAGCGGGATCAGGGCCAGCAGCAGCCAGGCCAGACGCCGCATGGCGCGGATCACAGACGGACCTTGCCCACCCGTGCGGCAGCCAGTGCCCACATGATCAGCCCCACCACCGGCAGCAGGGCGATCACCAGCGTCCAGACCACCTTGCGGCCCAGCTCGATGTGCTGAAACCAGACATGAAAAATGGCCAGCACATCCAGCACCAATACCAGGATGGCCAGCCATTCGTTTGCCCTGTCCATGGCCACGCCCTCCTCAGCTCAAGCGGTCGCGATCATCCACGTTGATGCCCCGCGGCCCGAAGAAGCCCCAGATGATCAAGCCGATCACCGGCAGGATCACGATCAATAGCACCCAGAGCACCTTCTTGCCGGTATCGGCCGAACTGCGCACCACGTTAGCGATCGCCCAGATATCCAGCGCCAGTATGAGCAGGCCGAAAAATCCGCCAAATGCCTCCATAACCAGCCTCCCGTATCGATCAGGATGGACTCGCCCGCCGGACCGAAGCCCGGCGGACGACCTACTGCTTACGATAGCGCTCTGGCGTGCCGGTTCAGCTTAAGCGAAGGCGGCCGGATCAATGGCGGCAAAGCTGGCGACGGTCGGGTGCCCGGCCAGTTCGCCGCCCTCGCGCGCCAGGCCGCAGGTGGCCATGCCTGCCGCGCGCGCGGCATCGAGCTCCTCGACGATGTCCGAGAGAAACAGGATCTCGCCGCCTGGCCGGCCGATGGCCTGGGCGATGCGCGCGTAGGAAGCGGCCTCGCGCTTGTGCCCGGAGGTGGTGTCGAAATAGCCGGAGAACAGCGGGGTCAGATCGCCCGCCTCGGAGCAGCCGAAAATCAGCTTCTGCGCCTGGATCGAGCCGGAGGAATAGACGTACAGCTCCAGGCCCGCAGCCCGCCACTGGCGCAGCGCTTCGACGGCATCGGGATAGACATGCCCCTTGAGTTCGCCGGCTGCATAGCCCTGCTGCCAGATCATGCCCTGCAGCGCCTTGAGTGGAGTGGCCTTGCGGTCGGCAGCGATCCACTCGAGCAGAATGGCGATGACCCGCTCGAGATCCGCCTGCGCCTCGCCGCTTTCGGCACGCACCGCGTCCAGCTGCGCGGCCACCTCCGGCTCGCCGGCATGCGCGCGGACGAACGCCGGCAGGTGCGCTCGGGCGTAGGGAAACAGCACGTCGAAGACGAAGCTCACCGCGCTGGTGGTGCCCTCGATGTCGGTGAGGATGGCCTTGATCGTCACCGGCTCAGTCCTCCAGGCGCGGGAAGCGCGAAGCGATGTCGTCGCCGGTGAACTGTGCGACCCAGCCTTCGGGGTTGTTGAACAGGCGGATGGCGATGAAGTGCGGGTTATCGCCCATGTCGAACCAGTGGCGGGTGCCGGCCGGTACCGAGATCAGGTCGTTCTTCTCGCACAGCACGTTGTAGACGTAGTCATCGACATGCAGGGTGAACAGCCCGCGCCCGGCAACGAAAAAGCGCACCTCGTCCTCGCCGTGGCGATGTTCGGAGAGAAACTTCTGGCGCAGCTCGGCCTTTTGCGGGTGATCCTTGTCCAGGCTGACCACGTCGACGGTGCAATAGCCGCCCTCGGCCATCAGCTTGTCGATCTCGTGGCGGTAGGCGGCGATCACCTCCTCCGGGCTGGCACCGGGCGCCAGGGGCGCAGAGGCTTCCCAGCGCTCGAAGCGCACGCCAAGCTCGCTCAGGGTGGCGGCGATGTCCTCCGGGTGAGTCAGCACCTTGCTCGGCTGCAGAGGGGAGGATTCGTGGTGGACGCTCAGGTAACTCATGGCAGTCTCCGTTCGGCCTTGGCCGCGGGTGGATCGGCTCAGCGCGCCTGCAGCGCGCGCATCTTCAGTTCGCAGTCGAAGAGAAACTCGAAGGCCTCGACCTGGCGCAGGGTGTCGCTCATCTGCGCGCCCCAGGTATAGAGGCCATGGCCACGGATCAGGTAGCCGACGCAGTCGGGGTGGCTGTCGAGCCAGGGTTGTACCTTGGCCGCCAGGCGGGCGATGTCCTGGTCGTTGTCGAAGATCGGCACCTCGACCTGGCTCTCGTGGGTGGTGATTCCGGCAAAGGCCTTCTGCAGCTCGTAATCGGCAAACACCAGCGAGTCGGCCAGGCACAGCCGCGAGAGCACCGTGGCGTTGACCGAATGGGTGTGCAGCACCGCGCCGATCTCCGGCTTCCAACGGTACAGCTGGGTATGCAGCAGGGTCTCGGCGGACGGTTTCTTGCCCTCTTCCAGGCTGTTGCCGTCCATGTCCACGGCGAGCAGGTCATCCTCGCCGAGCTGGCCCTTGTGTTTGCCGGACACGGTGAGCAATACCTCGGCGCTGGTCAGGCGTGCCGAGTAGTTGCTGCTGGTGGCCGGCGACCAGCCCCGTCCGTAGAGAAACCGCCCGGCCTCGATGATGGCCTGGGACAGGTGTCTGCGGGTGGAAGTCATGTGCGTTCCTCTTTCAATCGAACGGCAATGATAACGGCTGCGGCGGCGGTCGCCAGACTGGCCAGGGCGAAAGTGGCGTCGGCGCCCAGGCTGTCCCAGCTGTAGCCGGCATACAGTGCGCCGAGCGCGCCGCCGATACCCGAGAGGGTGGCGTACAGCGCCTGCCCCTGGCCCTGCTGACGCTCGCCGAAGCTCTTTTGCACAAAATGGATGGCTGCCACATGGAAGCTACCGAAGGTGGCCGCGTGCAGCACCTGGGCCAGCAGCAATATCGGCAAATGCTCGGCGAGATAGCCCAGCAGCAGCCAGCGCAGGGTGGCCAGCACGAAACTGCCGAGCAGGATCTGGCGCAACGAGAAGCGCGCCAGTACCTCCTTCATCACCACGAACAGGATGATCTCGGCGACGACCCCCAGCGACCACAGGAGGCCGATCGCCCCACGCCCGTAGCCCAGCGTTTCCAGGTGGATACTGACGAAGGTGTAGTACGGCCCGTGGGACAACTGCATCAGCCCGGCGCAGACGTAGAAGGCCAGCACGCCGGGCACCCGCAGCTGGCGCAGGAAGCCGCCACGATCCAGGCCATCCTGCCGGGCCTGCGGCTGGGCATTGGGCACCCAGATGCTGGCCACCACGATGCAGGCCATGATGGTCAGGATCGCCGCCGGCCAGAGGTCCATGCCATGGCGCTCGAACAGCGCACCGAGGCCGACCACCGCCACGATGAAACCGATGCTGCCCCACAGGCGCAGCTGGCTGTAGCGCGCCGCCTGCTCGCGCAGGTGGGCCAGGGTGATGACCTCGAACTGCGGCAGGATGGCGTGCCAGAAGAACGCATGCAGCGCCATCACCAGCGCCAGCCAGGCGAAAGATTTGCCCAGCAGGATCAGCGCGAACGAGACCAGCGTACAGGCCGCCCCCAACCGCACGATGGCCAGCCGTCGCCCACTGGTATCCCCCAGCCAGCCCCAAAGATTGGGCGCCACGCAGCGCATCAGCATGGGGATCGCCACCAGCTCGCCGATCCGCTCGGCGGAAAAGCCCAGGTGCGCGAAATACAGCCCGAAGAAAGGCGCCGTCGCCCCGAGCAGGGCGAAGTAAAAGAGGTAGAAGCCCGACAGGCGCCAGTACGGAAGTGCAGACATAAGTTGGAAGCTGAAAGCGGGAAGCAGCTGCCCGAACGCGCGGAGTCATTCGCTCCCGCTTCGAGCTTCAGCTTCCCGCTTCGGGCTTAACGCTGCCCCAGCACCGGCGTGGTCACGCGGACCTCGGCATTCTGCGCGCGATGGCGCAGCAGGTGGTCCATCAGCACGAGGGCCATCATCGCCTCGGCGATCGGCGTGGCACGGATGCCCACGCAGGGGTCGTGACGGCCCTTGGTGATCATCTCGGTGGGCTCACCGTCGACGGTGATGGTGCGCCCGGGGATGGTGATGCTGGAAGTGGGCTTGAGCGCCAGGTGAGCGACGATCGGCTGGCCGGAGGAAATGCCGCCGAGGATGCCGCCGGCATGATTGGACAGAAAGCCCTCGGGGGTCAGCTCGTCACGGTGCTCGGTGCCGCGCTGGGCCACCACGGCGAAACCGTCGCCGATCTCCACGCCCTTCACCGCATTGATGCTCATCAGCGCATGGGCCAGCTCCGCGTCCAGCCGATCGAAGATCGGCTCGCCCAGCCCCGGCGGCACGCCCTCGGCGACCACGGTGATCTTGGCGCCCACCGAATCCTGGTCGCGGCGCAGCTGGTCCATGTAGGCCTCCAGCTCGGCCACCTTGTCCGGATCGGGGCTGAAGAAGGCGTTTTCTTCGACGCTGTCCCAGGTCTTGAACGGGATCTCGATCGGCCCGAGCTGGCTCATGAAGCCGCGCACGGTGATCCCCAGGCTGGCCAGGTACTTCTTGGCGATCGCCCCGGCCGCCACGCGCATGGCGGTTTCGCGCGCCGAGCTGCGGCCGCCGCCACGGTAGTCACGGATGCCGTACTTGTGGTGGTAGGTGTAGTCGGCATGCGCCGGGCGGAACAGGTCCTTGATCGCCGAGTAGTCCTTGGACTTCTGGTCGGTGTTGCGGATCAACAGGCCGATCGGGCAGCCGGTGGTCTTGCCCTCGAACACGCCGGAGAGGATTTCCACCTCGTCGGCTTCCTGGCGCTGGGTGGTATGGCGGCTGGTGCCCGGCTTGCGGCGGTCCAGATCGCGCTGCAGGTCCTCGGCGGACAGCTCCAGCCCCGGCGGGCATCCGTCGACGATGGCGACCAGCGCCGGCCCGTGGCTCTCGCCGGCGGTGGTGACGGTGAACAGCTTGCCGTAGGTGTTGCCGGACATGCGGACGCTCCACGTGAACCTGGGAATGGGGGTTGGCGAGTATACCGGTTCGAAGTTGCCAAGGCAGTCGCACAAATCGCCCCTCACGCCCGGACGCTTCCGGCCGATAAAGCGTCAATCGCAATGCAAGGCTTTATTCATGTCCGACCTAACGCCACCCGCCGAGAGCCCCGTGGAGAGTCCCGCCGAGGCGGCCGCTGAGCCTGCCGTCATGGCCCAGCCGCAATGGACCGATCTGCCGCTGGAGCGCCCCACCCTGCTGCGCCTGGCGCCACTGCCGACCGATGCCGTGCTGGGCGCCCGGCCGCTGCGCTTCGTCGAATTGCTGCAGGCCGAGCGGCATGCGCCGGAGCAGAGCCTGCTGCGCCTGGTGGTGCGCTATCCGGGCACGGTCTCCTTTCGCGGGCATAACGTGGTGGAATTCTGGGCCGATCACAGCCGCCGCTCGATCCGCCTGGGGCCAGCCGACGGCATCTTCATCGACCTGCGCGGGCGCGGCCTGGGCCGCTTCATGCTCGCCCAGGGCATCGCCTGGGCCAAGCAGCGCTGGCCGAGCTACACGGTCGATCAGGGGGCGCTGCCCAGTGCCGGGGCCCAGGATACCGAGCGCCTTTTGCGCGACCACTGCCTGCTGGGCCAGGGTTTTTCGGTGCAGTACCCGCTGGATGCCAAGGTCAAGCCGTTCTATAGCGCGGCATCGGTCGATGCGCTGAACCAGGATTGGAACGCCGAAAAGGTGCAGATCATCCCGCTGGGCGACGCGGCCGGCATGCTGGAGCAGGCCAATGACGCGCTGCTCGAGCAGGACGGACAGATCCGCCAGCTGCAAGAGCGCGCCACGCGCTACCAGCGCGAGGACGGCACCCTGCGTTTCACCATCCTCTGTCTGGTGACCTTCAGCCTGTTCCAGGCCGGCCTGCTGATCTGGATCGCGACGCGCTGAATCTCAGCGCAGCCGGCTCTTGAACAGCGTCTGATGCTCGCGGCACTGCTGGGCGGCGAGCAGAAACACCCCATGGCCACCGCGCTCGAACTCGAGCCAGGTGAAGTCCACCTCCGGGTACAGCGCCTCGACGTGCACCTGGCTGTTGCCCACCTCGAGCACCAGCACGCCCTGCTCGGTCAGGTGATCGGCGGCCTCGGCCAGCAGCCGGCGCACCAGGTCCAGCCCGTCATCGCCACAGGCCAGCGCCATCGCCGGTTCATGGCCGAATTCAGCGGGCATCTCGGCAAAATCTTCGGCGTCCACATACGGCGGATTGCACACGATCAGGTCGAAGCGCTGCGCCGGCAGACCGTCGAAGCCATCGCTCTGCACGGTGTACACCCGCTCGTCCAAGCCGTGCCGCTCGATGTTGCGATTGGCCACTTCCAGCGCATCGAACGACAGGTCGGCCAGTACCACTTCGGCCTGTTCGAAGGCATGCGCGCAGGCGATGCCGATGCAGCCCGAGCCGGTACACAGATCGAGGATACGCGCCGGCTCATGGGGCAGCCACGGAGCGAAGCGCCGGTCGATCAGCTCACCGATGGGCGAACGCGGAATCAGCACCCGCTCGTCCACCTCGAAGGGCAGCCCGCAGAACCACGCCTCGCCCAGCAGGTAGGCCGCCGGCACACGCTCGTCGATGCGCCGGCGCAACAACTCGCGCACCGCGCCGCGCTCATCGTCTTCCAGACGGCAGTCCAGGTAGCTGTCGGCGATCTCCCAGGGCAGATGCAGCGCCCCGAGCACCAGTTGACGCGCCTCGTCCCAGGCGTTGTCGGTGCCATGCCCGAAGAACAGGCCCTCGGCATGAAAGCGGCTGACCGCCCAGCGAATGTGGTCGCGCAGGGTCTGCAAGCGGGAGATCGAATCGGACAAGGCGAAGGCTCCGTGAAAAAGCCGCCAGTCTAGCGGAACTGACCCTGGCATTCCCGCCTCGCAGTTGCGGCGAAGCGGCGTATGCCTTCGGATGGTTCACATCGCGTGGCTCAGAGTCCACAATCAGCCCCCGGTTAATACAAGGAGCGAGACATGCCCCAGCCGCAGACCCTGCTACAGCTCAGCGGCCGCGCCTACGCGCCGGCGAAGCTGGCCAACGCCACCCTGCTGGTCATCGACGCCCAGGAAGAATATCGCAGCGGCGCACTCGCCCTGCCGGGACTGCAACCGGCCCTCGAACAAATCCGCAGCCTGATTGACGCGGCGCGTCACGCTGGCGCACCGGTGGTGCACGTACGCCATCTGGGCATCAGCGGCGGGCTGTTCGACCCCCAGGGCCTGCGCGGCCAGATCCTGCCCGAGGCGGCGCCCCTGGCGGGCGAGCCGGTGGTCGAAAAGCGCCTGCCCAATGCCTTCGCCGGCACCGACCTGCATGATCGACTGCAGGAGCTGGGTCGCCTGGACCTGATCGTTTGCGGTTTCATGACCCATTCGAGTGTGAGCACCACCGTGCGTGCGGCCAAGGACTATGGCTATCGCTGCACCCTGGTCGAGCGCGCCTGCGCCACCCGCGACCTGCCCATGGGCGACGCCACGCTGGACGCCGAGCAGGTGCACGCCATCGAAATGGCCATCCTCGCGGATAATTTTGCCGCTTGCGTTGCAGACACCAGCGCCGTGCGCTGAGTAGAGTTCGTCGGACCAACAAACCGGCCTGCACAGAGGCTACCGTCAAACCGGCTTCAACGGCAGGCGCCCTCCGCTGAACGATAGCGCCGGGCTCCGGTCACAGCAGCGTTCAGCGAGGGATCGGAATGAAGATATCCGACGGGTTCGACGCCCGCCGCCTGCGACCTCGACCGAGCGGCAGCTGGCGCCTGCGCTTCGGCGTTCTGCTCGGCATCCTCACTACCCTGGGCGGCGTCCTGCTCGCCCTGTTCGGTGCCTTCGGGCTCGCGGGCCTGGACGATCGGCTCGGCGCCGTGCGCATCGAGACGGACGCCGCGCTCCTGGCACTGCTCGGCGGTCTGGCGCTCGCCGGGCTCGGCGGGTTCCTCTGGCGCCGCTGCAAGCGTCGGCTCCGCCAGCCCGGCGGTCTGAGCATGGCCCCGCACCTCTTCCGAAAGCGCGGCTGATCCTTGGTAAACTGCCGCCCTTACCGGAGGCAGCATGCAAGACGACGACTTCTCCCTGTTCAAAGACGCGGTACGCGGGGTCAAGCCCATCAGCCACGACCGCGCCGACACCGGCAAACCCCGCCATGACCGCCAAGGCGTGAAGACCTTGCGCGCCAACGCTACCCTCGACAGCCCGACGATCAAGGTAGACGGCCTGTCCGATCAGTTTGTCATCGACGTGGGTGCCGAAGACGAGCTGTACTGGGCGCGCGACGGCGTGCAGGACGGTCAGATGCGCAAGCTCAAGGCCGGTCAGATTCCCTTCGAAGGCAGCCTGGATTTGCACGGGCTCAGCGTCGAACGCGCCCGCGAGCAGCTCTGGGACTTTCTCGCCGAAGCGGCCAGATACGAGATCCGCTGCGTGCGGGTGACCCACGGCAAGGCCGCGCGCATCGACGGCAAGCGGCCGATGATCAAGAGCCACGTCAACACCTGGCTGCGTCAGCATGCGCAGGTGCTTGGCTTCACCTCGTGCCTGCCGCGCCATGGCGGCACCGGCTCGCTTTATGTGCTGCTCAAACGCACCATGCTCGATGGGCGCGACGAATAACTCGCACGCCATTATCCGACAAAAATAGTTTGGTAATCAGGATCGGAGTGCTTGCCAGCGCCTCGCTGGCGCCCTACCCTGCTCGCTCGCCAATTAGACCGTTTTTCGCAGGTTTGCCATGTCCCTCGAACAGCACTACACCGCAATTCTCCAGCACCTCGGCGAGGATGTGACCCGAGAGGGATTGCTCGACACCCCCAAGCGCGCCGCCAAGGCCATGCAGTACCTCTGCAAGGGCTATGAGCAGACGCTGGAAGACGTCACCAATGGCGCACTGTTCTCCTCGGACAACAGCGAAATGGTCCTGGTGAAGAACATCGAACTGTATTCGCTGTGCGAGCACCACATCCTGCCCTTCATCGGCAAGGCGCATGTAGCCTACCTGCCCAAGGGCAAGGTGCTGGGCCTGTCCAAGGTGGCGCGCATCGTCGACATGTACGCGCGGCGCCTGCAGATCCAGGAAAACCTGACCCGCCAGATCGCCGAAGCCGTACAGGAAGTCACCGGCGCCGCTGGCGTCGCCGTGGTCATCGAGGCGCAGCACATGTGCATGATGATGCGCGGCGTGGAGAAGCAGAACTCCTCGATGGTCACCTCGGTCATGCTCGGCCAGTTCCGCGACAACCCGGCCACCCGCGCCGAGTTCCTCGGCCTGGTGCGCTAAACCGCCGAGCCGCCTTCCTTCGAAACGACCCGGCCCATGCGCCGGGTTTTTTCTGCGCAAAAAGAAAGCCCCCGCCTGCGAAGGCGGGGGGCTTTCTCGTTTCAGGCGAGCGTGCTCGCCCGAGCGTCAGACCAGGTCAGTGCGCGACCGCGCCGCTGGCACCCAGGCCGGTTTGCGAACGCACGAACTGCGGCAGGAAGCGCGCGCGTTCTTCGGCAGCGGCCTTCGACTTGTCGGTGATGGAGAAGAACCACAGACCGAAGAAGGACGCCGCCATGGCGAACAGCGCCGGGTACTTGTACGGGAAGATCGCCTGCTCGAAGTGCAGCACGTCGACCCACACGGTGGGGCTGAGGATGGTCAGCACCAGCGCGGTCACCAGACCCATCGCGCCGCCGAACAGCGCGCCGCGGGTGGTCAGGTTCTTCCAGTACATCGAGAGGAACAGGATCGGGAAGTTGCAGCTGGCCGCCACGGAGAACGCCAGGCCGACCATGAAGGCGATGTTCTGCTTCTCGAAGGCGATGCCGAGCAGGATCGCCACCACACCCAGGACCAGCGTGGTGCGCTTGGTCACCTTCATCTCGTCTTCTTCGCGCGCCTTGCCCTTCTTGATCACGCAGGCGTACAGGTCGTGGGCCACGGCAGACGCACCGGCCAGGGCCAGACCGGCGACCACCGCGAGGATGGTGGCAAAAGCCACGGCGGAGATGAAGCCGAGGAAGAAGTTGCCGCCCACGGCCGTGGCCAGGTGGATGGCCACCATGTTCGTGCCGCCGACGATGGCGCCATCGGCGTCCATGAAGTTCGGGTTGTTGAGCACCAAGAGGATCGCGCCGAAGCCGATGATGAACGTCAGGATGTAGAAGTAGCCGATGAAGCCGGTGGCATAGAACACGCTCTTGCGCGCTTCCTTGGCGTCACCCACGGTGAAGAAGCGCATCAGGATGTGCGGCAGACCGGCGGTGCCGAACATCAGCGCCAGGCCCAGGGAAATTGCCGAAATCGGATCGGATACCAGGCCGCCCGGGCTCATGATGGCCTCGTGCTTGGGATGCAGGGCGACCGCCTCGGAGAACAGCCGGCCGAAATCGAAGCCCACATGCCACATGACCATGATGGCCATGAAGCTGGCGCCCGAGAGCAGCAGTACCGCCTTGATGATCTGTACCCAGGTGGTGGCCAGCATGCCGCCGAACATCACGTACATCACCATCAGCACGCCGACCAGCACCACGGCGACCAGGTAGTCCAGGCCGAACAGCAGCTGGATGAGCTTGCCGGCACCGACCATCTGCGCGATCAGATAGAAGGCGACCACGATCAGCGAGCCAAAGGCCGAGAGCAGGCGGATCGGCGTCTGCCCCAGACGGTAGGACGCCACGTCCGAGAAGGTGAACTTGCCGAGGTTGCGCAGACGCTCTGCCATCAAAAACAGAATGATCGGCCAGCCGACCAGAAAGCCGATGGAGTAGATCAGGCCGTCGTAACCGCTGGTGAACACCAGCGCGGAAATGCCCAGGAAGGACGCCGCCGACATGAAGTCACCGGCGATCGCCAGGCCGTTCTGAAAGCCGGTGATGCTGCCGCCGGCGGTGTAGTAGTCGGCGGTGGAAGTGTTGCGCTTGGCCGCCCACTTGGTGATGCCCATGGTGAACACGATGAACACCACGAACATGATGATGGCGGTCCAGTTGGTCGCCTGCTTCTGGACCTCACCGGTCAGGGCATCGCCCAGCGCCAGCGGAGCAGCCGCCATCAGGGCGGCTGCGATCAAAGAACGCGCATTCATCACTTGTCGGCCTCTTGGAGGATTTCCTGGGTCAGGCGATCGAACTCGCCATTGGCGCGCTGCACGTAGACGCCGGTCAGGATGAAGGAAAGGAAGATCAGGCCCAGACCCGCGGGGATACCCCAGGTGGTGACCGAACCGGCGCTCAGCGGAATGCCGAACAGCGCCGGATCGAAGGCGATGATGAGGATGAACGCGAAATAAGCCGCAAGCATGACGATGGCAAGGCTCCAGGCGAAGCGATTGCGCTTGGAGACGAGCTCGTGAAAGCGCGGATTCTCCTGAATCGCCTGGTAAATATTTTCGTGTTTCATTTTTTGTCCCGGTTATTGCCAAAAGCGGTACGGCACTCTAGAGAGCGAAGGTAGCGAAACCAATCGACTAAAGTCGTAGACACGACCAAGGTCGTAACCTTGAGTGACATTACCGGCGTTACCGCCGCCAAAAGCGCACCAAAAAGTAACCTTACGACACGCCATCAATTGCACATTCCTATCAACGCCATGCGTTAACTCAAGTTACCCCTATCAACCAAGCGCCCTAGACTTCCCTCAAACACAACGACTTTTCGGGGAAGGCCATCATGCTCAAGACCGTCACGTTCACCCTCATGCACTTTTGCATTGCCTTCGCCGTGACCTACGCACTGACCGGCAGCGTGGCCATCGGCGGACTGGTGGCCGCCATCGAGCCGCTGTGCAATTCGGTCGGCTTCTACTTCCATGAAAAGGTCTGGCAGCGCTTCGAGCGCCGCCCCAAATCAGCCGAGTCGATCCCCCGCCACGCCTGGCTCCACCATCAGGCCTGACGCGCACACGGCACAGACGCCGGGCGTTGCAGTAAGATGCCGCGCCTTCGCCTGCTGCCGTGTGATCCATGAGCCGTCCGCTACCCCCTTTTATTGCCTTCTACCTGTCGGCCCTGATGCTGTCGCTGACGCTGATCGGTGCCCTCTGGCACGCGCTTGGGCGCCCGCACACCATCCCCGAAGCCGTGCGACCCGATGCCCGCCTGCAATGCGTGTCCTACAGTCCGTTCGGCAAGCACCAATCCCCTTTCGACGGTGATTTCCGTGCCGATCCGGCGCGTATCGACGCTGACCTGGCCCAGCTCGCCCAGCGGTTTTCCTGCATTCGCACCTATTCGGTGAGCGGTCTGCAGGCGATTCCCGCGATCGCCGAAAAATACGGACTCAAGGTACTGCTGGGCGCGTGGATCAGCGCCGATCACGCTGCGAGCGAACGGGAAATAGAGGCACTGGTGCAGCTTGCCAATGCCCACCCCGACAGCGTGGAGACGGTGGTCGTCGGCAACGAAGCCTTGCTGCGCAAGGAGGTCACCGCCAGCCATCTCGCCGCATTGATCACCCGCGTTCGCCAACAGGTGGCCCAGCCGGTCACCTACGCCGATGTCTGGGAGTTCTGGCTGCAGCATCCGGAAATCGCCCCCGCGGTGGACTTTCTCACCATCCACCTGCTGCCTTACTGGGAAGACGAGCCGGTCGGCATCGACGCCGCCCTCGCCCGGGTGGTGGAGGTACGCCGCCTGTTCGGCGAGCGCTATGCGCCCAAGGACATCCTGATCGGCGAGACGGGTTGGCCGAGCGAGGGTCGCCAGCGCGAGACGGCACTACCCAGCCGCGTCGAGCAGGCGCGCTTCATCCGCGGCTTTCTGGCCCTCGCCGAGCAGCACGGCTGGCGCTACAACCTGATCGAGGCCTATGACCAGCCCTGGAAGCGCATCAGCGAAGGCGCTGTCGGCGGCTACTGGGGACTGTTCGATGCCGACCGCCAGGACAAGGGCATCCTCGAAGGCCCGGTCAGCAACCTGCCGGACTGGCATGGCTGGCTGCTGCTGAGCCTGGCGCTGTTCGGCCTGACCCTGGGCATTGCCGGACGCCCCAACTCCCGACGCGCGGCCGTGCTGCTGCCGCTGCTCGCCGCCCTGGGGGCCTGCTGCATCGCCTACTCTGCCCGGCAGGCCGGC
Organism: Pseudomonadaceae bacterium; assembly: GCA_030602315.1. Taxonomy (GTDB): domain Bacteria; phylum Pseudomonadota; class Gammaproteobacteria; order Pseudomonadales; family Pseudomonadaceae; genus Azomonas. The sequence continues at coordinate 73,056 of JAUVZY010000010.1, forward strand.
GTTACCAGCCGCTTCTTCGGCGAATGGCTGGGCGCCGCGGCACTGCTCGCGTTGAACCTGATCGTGCTGGCGCATGCCGCGCTCGCCCTGTCGGCGGGCGATGGCTGGCGCGGTCGGCTATTCGCCGCGCTGGAACGGCGCTCCGGCTGGTGGCTCGCCGCCGCCGGGTTCGCCGGCGCGGTGCTGATGCTGGGGCTGGTATTCGATGCGCGTTACCGGGACTTTCCCCTCACAGCGCTGGCACTGCCGGCGCTGGTGTATCTGTGCCGGCCGGTCGACGGGCCGCGCCGCGAGATGGCCCTGCTCGCCGCACTGATCGCCGCCGGCATCGCCCCGCAATTGCTGCAGGAAACGCTGGATAACCACCAGGCGCTGGGCTGGGCCGCGGTCTGCCTGCTGCTGGTGGGAGCGCTCTGGCGCAGCCTGCATGCCTCCCGCCAACCGGCAGACGCGGTCAGCGGCGAACCAGCCGCAGGCTCGCGGTGACCACGGCCAGCACACCCAGACTGGCGGTGTAGAGCACGGTGGCCGGGATGCCCAACAGCAACCCCGCCGCCGCCAGCCGCCAACCCCATACGCCCGGCAGCGCGAAACCCAGCAGCGCCGACGCCAGGGCACCCCAGCCCAGCACGCCCCAGTGAATGGTCAACCCCAGCGCACCCCGCAACTGACACTCCCAGCGCGCAGGTTCGAGTACGCAGATGCCGACCCATTGGCCGTCTTCCATCAGCGAAAACCGCAACAGATAACTGAGCGCCAGCCAGCCGGGCAGCACCAGCAACAGCAACAACGTGCGAGAACGAAACATGGCGGCAGACCCGAAGGAAAAATCGCGCCAGAATAGCCAGCCTGCCACCACTTGCAAGCGCTGGCGCTTTTGCCGGCGGCGCACCGGGAATCTTTTGATGCCGTACCGACTGCTCCTGCTTGCCGTCTTGCTGTTCAGTCCGCTGGCCGGTGCCAACGACCCTCGCCCCCAGGATTACGGCTACCCCCTGACCAACCCCTTCACCGCCACCATCGTCAACACCCCGCCCGGCGTACAGGCAAGCCTGCCGGATCCGGCGAGCATCGATCAGGCGGACTACGCCGTGCGCCTGCCGAAACTGCGCGAGCAAGCCCTGCCCGACGCCTTCTGGGCGGTACGCACCCTGCGCTACCGCCTTGCCCGACAGGATCGATCCGCCCCGCTGGTGTTCCTGATCGCCGGTACCGGTGCGCCGTATGACAGTCGCCTGTCGGAAACACTCAAGCTGGTCTTTTACCAGGCTGGCTACCACGTGGTGCAGCTGTCCTCGCCCACCAGCTTCGATTTCATGGCCAGCGCCTCGCGCCTGGCCACGCCCGGCTACATGCCCGAGGACGCCCGCGACCTGTACCGGGTGATGAAGGCGATTCGCGCCCGGCACACCGATCTGCCGGTCAGCGATTTTCGTCTGGCCGGCTACAGCCTCGGTGGGCTGCACGCGGCGTTCGTTGCACAGCTGGACGAAACCGAACAGGCCTTCAACTTCCGCCGCGTGCTGCTGCTCAACCCCCCGGTGGACCTGTATGCCTCGGCGCGAAATCTCGACCGCCTGGTACAGGTGAGGCTGCCCGAGAGCGAACAGGACGCCAACTTCTACGAGCAGGTGCTGGACAAGCTCAGCCGTTACTTTCGTGCGCGCGGGCACATCGACCTCGACGCCGCCCTGCTGCATGAATTCCAGCGCTCGCCCTATCAACTGTCGAACGAACAGATGGCCATGCTGATCGGCGCGGTGTTTCGCCTGAGCGCGGCGGACATCGCCTTCGCCTCCGATGCGATCAACCGTCGCGGCCTGTTCCTGCCGATCTCCGCGCCACTGGGCATCGGCAGCAACCTCGAGCCGCTCTATAAACAGGCGCTGACCTGCGATTTTCGCTGCTATATCGACCGCCAGCTGCTGCCCATGTGGCGCGAACAGTTCGGCGGCGGCGCCGCCGCGCAGCTGGTGGCACAGACCGGCATGCCGGCGCTGGAGGATTTTCTCGCCCGCTCGCCGCAGATCGCCGTCATGCACAACGCCGACGACCTGATCCTGAGTCCGGGCGACCTGAGCTTTCTCAAGCGCACCTTCGGCCCGCGCCTGCGGCTTTATCCGTACGGCGGGCATTGCGGCAACTACAGCTACCCCACCAACGTGCGCGACATGCTGGAGCTTCTGCGTGACTAGGCTCTTCCCGCTTCTGCTGCTGGCGCTGCTGGCCAGTCCCCTGGCCGCCCAGCCCGCCGCCGCCGACGACGACGACGGCTTCACCGATCCGCTGGCGCAGCTGGCGTTCGACGATGGCGAGGAGCGCCGGGTGTTTTTGCGCTCGACCTTCGACGCCATCGACGTGCCCGACCCGTTCGGCGGTCTCAATCGGCACATCTACCACTTCAACTACGGGCTCGATCGCTGGGTACTGCTGCCGGCGGTGCAGGCCTACCGCAACGTGACACCGCGCCCGCTGCGCAGCGGCATCGGCAACTTCTTCAACAACCTCGGCGACCTGGGCAACCTGGCCAACAGTGCCCTGCAGCTCAAGGGTCGGCGCAGCATGCAGACCACCGCCAGGCTGCTGTTCAACACCATTCTCGGCGTCGGCGGACTCTTCGACCCGGCCACCCGCATGGGCCTGCCGCGCCAGGCCGAGGACTTCGGCCAGACGCTCGGCTTTTACGGCGTCGGGCCCGGCCCGTATCTGGTGCTGCCGGTGCTGGGGCCGTCGAACCTGCGCGACGCCGGCGGCCTGCTGGTGGATTTCGGCGCCTCGCGGGCATTCGATCCTCTGGGCTACAACGCGCTGAGCGACGAGCATCTGGCGCTGCCCGTGCTGCGCGCGATCGACATCCGGCACCGCACGCCGTTCCGTTACGGCCAGCTCAACTCACCGTTCGAATACGAGCAGGTGCGCTACATCTACACCCGCGCACGTGACCTGCAGATCGCCGACTGATCGATTCGCTCGATAGGATCGCGGCAAAAGCTCGACCCACGCCGGGCACCGCCCGCCCTACGCTGCCCCCATCACCAGCACGGAGGTACACCAGATGAGCTTGCGTGAACTGCTTTCCGTCCATACCGGGCGCGCCACCTCGGACGGCGCCGGCGTGCGGCTGATCCGGGTGTTCGGCGGCGCCGGCATCGAACGCTTCGATCCGTTTCTGATGCTCGACGAGTTCGGTTCGGACAACCCCGACGAATACATCGCCGGCTTCCCGCCGCACCCGCATCGCGGCTTCGAGACCGTCACCTACATGCTCGAAGGCAACATGCGCCACGAGGACCACCTGGGCAACGTCGGTCGTCTGCGCAGCGGCGGCGTGCAATGGATGACCGCCGCGCGCGGCATCGTGCACAGCGAAATGCCCGAGCAGGAACACGGACGGATGCGCGGCTTCCAGCTGTGGCTCAACCTGCCCGCGCGCGACAAGCTGGGCGAGCCGGGCTACCGCGACTTCGCCCCCGAGGAAATCCCCTGGGTAGAACTTCCTGGCGGGGTGCGCGCCGGAGTGATCGCCGGGCAGCTACGGGTCGGCGGCATCATCGAGGACGGTGCGGTGCAGCGCCCCGTCAGCGAGCCGCAGCTAGTCGACCTCACGCTGCCGGCCGGCGCGGCAGTCGCGCCGGAACTGGCCGACGGCCTGCGCGCGCTGCTCTATGTCTACGAGGGCGAGCTGATACTCGAGGGACAGGCGCAGCGCTTCGGTGCCGGCCAACTGCTGCGCCTGGGCGACGCCGGAGCGCTGCGGCTGTCCACCGAGCATGGCGCGCGCGTGCTGCTGCTGGCCGGGCGCCCGCTGGGCGAGCCGATCGTGCAGTACGGCCCGTTCGTGATGAACACCCGCGAGCAGATCGAGCAGGCCTTGGACGACTACCGCAACGGCCGATTCGTCGCCTGACGCTAGTCGCGGTAAAGGCTCGGCTCGCCTTCGGGCCGGGTCTTGAAGCGCCGGTGCGCCCAGAGGTACTGCTCGGGCCGCGGGCTCACCGCCTCCTCGATCCAGCGGTTGATGCGCAGGCAGTCGGCTTGCTCGCTTTCACCGGGGAAATCCTCCAGAGGCGGATGGATCACCAGGCGATAGCCCGACCCGTCGGCCAGGCGCTCCTGGGTAAACGGCACCACCCTGGCCTTGCCGAGGCGAGCGAACTTGGTGGTGGCAGTGACGGTGGCCGCCGGAACGCCGAACAGCGGCACGAACAGGCTCTGCTTGCGGCCGTAGTCCTGATCCGGCGCATACCAGATGGCGCGGCCGCTGCGCAGCGACTTCATCATCGTGCGCACGTCTTCGCGCTCGATCGCCGTGGCGTCCTGATTGTGGCGCTCGCGCCCGCGCCGCTGGATGAAATCGAACAGCGGGTTCTTGTGTTCGCGGTACATGCCGTCGATGGTGTGATGCTGGCCCAGCAACGCGGCGCCGATCTCCAGGGTAGTGAAATGCAGCGCCATCAGGATGGCGCCCTGCCCCTCGGCCTGCAGCCTTTGCAGGTGTTCGAGCCCCTCGACATGCGCCAGCCGGGCCAGCCGTGCCTTCGGCCACCACCAGCTCATGGCCATCTCGAAAAAGGCGATACCGCTGGAGGCGAAATTCTCCCGGAGCACCCGCTCGCGCTGCTCGGCCGACCAGGCCGGGAAGCACAGTTCCAGGTTGCGCCCGGCGATGCTGCGCCGCGAACGCGCGAAGCGATACATCAGGCTCCCCAACCCGCGCCCCAGCCACAGCAGCGCAGGGTACGGCAACCGCGTGAGCAGCCAGAGCAACCCGAGCCCCAGCCACAGGGGCCAGAAACGTGGATGAAGAAAACCAGGGCGAAAACGCGCGCGTTCCATGGACGATCCGAAACGGTTCAAAGGGCGTGATTCTACGATGAATCGCCGCTAATGACTGCGCGCGGCAGTGTCGGCGGGCTCATCGGTTGCCGGAGGGCAGCTGAGCCTTGCAGGCGCCGCCTCGCCCCGCTATAAGTCCTCGCCTCTTTTTATCGCAGGCAGACCATGAGCCAAGCCGACTTTCTCGACCAAGATCCCGTGTTCCAGCTCAAGGGCAGCATGCTCGCCATCACGGTGCTGGAACTAACCCGGAACGACCTGGCCCGACTCGACCGCCAGCTCGCCGCCAAGGTCGAGCAGGCGCCGCAGTTCTTCAGCAACACCCCGCTGGTGCTGGCCCTGGACAAGCTGCCCGACACGGCCGCCGAGCTGGATTTGCCGGCACTTTTGGCGATCTGCCGCAAGCGCGGCCTGCGCACACTGGCGATCCGCGCGCGACTGCGCAGCCATCTGCTCGCGGCGCGCGCCCTCGATCTGCCGGTGCTGCCGCCTTCCAACGCCAAGGCCCGTCCGATCGACCCCGCACCGGCACCCGCCGCGGCCCCTGCACCGTCGCCCGAACCGCCCAAGCCGGCCAAGCCCGCCGAGCCCGAATACCGTCCGACGCGGATGGTCACCACGCCGGTGCGTGGCGGCCAGCAGATCTACGCCCAGGGCGGCGATTTGATCGTGATGGCGCCGGTTAGTCCGGGCGCCGAGCTGCTCGCCGACGGCAACATCCACGTCTACGCACCACTGCGCGGCCGGGCCCTGGCCGGCATCAAGGGCGATGCGAACGCGCGCATTTTCTGCCAGAACCTCGGCGCCGAAATGCTGTCGATTGCCGGTCGCTACAAGGTCGCCGAAGACCTGCGCCGCGATCCGCTCTGGGGCGGTGCCGTGCAGGTCACCTTGTCCGGCGATGTGTTGAACATCACCGGTCTTTAACGGATACTTCCGCCATTTTTCCAGCACTCCACGGACCCTCCCGCCGCAAGCAGTAAGCCGGGCGTCCGTCCATCTTTTATTAGGGTAGAAAACCTTGGCCAAGATCATCGTAGTCACCTCCGGCAAGGGCGGCGTCGGCAAGACCACCTCCAGCGCGGCCATCGGCACCGGTCTCGCCCTGCGCGGCCACAAGACCGCCATCATCGACTTCGACGTGGGCCTGCGTAACCTCGACCTGATCATGGGCTGCGAGCGCCGCGTGGTGTATGACTTCGTCAACGTCATCCAGGGCGATGCCACCCTGGCGCAGGCACTGATCAAGGACAAGCGCCTGGAGAACCTCTACGTGCTGGCTGCCAGCCAGACCCGTGACAAGGACGCGCTGACCCAGGAAGGCGTGGAAAAGGTCATCAACGAGCTGTCCGAGCAGTTCGAGTACGTGATCTGCGACTCCCCCGCCGGCATCGAGAAGGGCGCGCACCTGGCGATGTATTTCGCCGACGAAGCCATCGTCGTCACCAACCCCGAGGTGTCCTCGGTGCGCGACTCCGACCGCATGCTGGGCCTTCTGGCGAGCAAATCGCGCCGTGCCGAGAAAGGCCAGGAGCCGATCAAGGAGCACCTGCTGCTGACCCGCTACAACCCCGAGCGCGTGGTCAAGGGCGAGATGCTCGGCGTCGAGGACGTCGAGGAAATCCTCTCCATCCGCCTGCTGGGCGTGATCCCCGAATCCAAGGCCGTGCTCAAGGCGTCCAACCAGGGCATCCCGGTGATCCTCGACGAGGAAAGCGATGCCGGCCAGGCCTACAGCGATGCCGTCGACCGCCTGCTGGGCAAGACCGTCGAGCACCGCTTCCTCGACGTGAAGAAGCCGGGCTTCCTGCAACGCCTGTTCGGAGGAAAAGAATGAACCTCTTCGACTTCTTCCGCGAGCGCAAGAAGCAGACGCCGGCCGCCATCGCCAAGGAGCGCCTGCAGATCATCGTCGCCCACGAGCGCGGCCAGCGCTCGGAGCCCGACTACCTGCCGGCCCTGCAGAAGGAGCTGGTCGAGGTGATCCGCAAGTACGTCAACATCGACAACGACCAGGTGCAGGTCGCCCTGGAGAACCAGGGCAGCTGCTCGATCCTGGAGCTCAACATCACCCTGCCGGATCGCTGATCCGGCGCGCGCCGGGAGCCCGCCTCCCGGCCCTGCCCTCGCGGCAACCGCCCTCCCGTAGTGATTCCATGCCGCTGACCTCGATCCAGATCGTCCATCAGGACGATGCCCTGCTCGTCATCAACAAGCCCACCTTGCTGCTCTCGGTGCCCGGTCGCGCCGAGGACAACCGCGACTGCCTGGTCACTCGCCTGCAGGAAAACGGCTATCCCGAAGCGCGCATCGTGCACCGGCTGGACTGGGAGACCTCGGGCCTGATCGTGCTGGCGCGCGACGCCGACAGCCATCGCGAGCTGTCGCGTCAATTCCATGACCGCGAGACGGAAAAGGCTTACACCGCCCTGTGCTGGGGCGAGCCGGAGCTCGATAGCGGGCGCATCGAATTGCCGCTGCGCTATGACCCGCCGACCAAACCGCGTCATGTGGTGGACCACGAACTGGGCAAGCACGCCCTGACCTTCTGGCGGGTGATCGAACGCTGCGGTCACTACAGCCGTGTGGAGCTGACGCCGATCACCGGCCGCTCCCATCAGCTACGGGTGCACATGCTGTCGATCGGTCATCCGCTGCTCGGCGATCGCCTCTACGCCCACGATCAAGCACTGGCCGCCCACGACCGCCTCTGCCTGCACGCCAGCCTGCTGGCACTGACCCATCCGCAGACCGGCGAACGGATGCGCTTCGAGAGCGCCGCGCCGTTCTAGCGGCAAGCCCTCCAGGCTCCATGCCGGCAGGCAAAAGCGCGTCTGGCCGGCGACATGCGGCAGGCGGCCGCCTCAATACGTTAGACTCGCACGCATCTCTGTGTGGAGCTGCCGATGCGCGACGAACTCAATCAGGGCCTGATCGATTACCTCAAGGCCTCGCCGACCCCCTTCCATGCCACCCGCACCCTCGCCCAGCACCTGCGCGCCGCCGGCTTTGTCGCCCTCGATGAGCGCGACGGCTGGCAGGTCAAGGCCGGCGGGCGCTACTACGTCACCCGCAACGATTCCTCGATCATCGCCTTCCAGCTGGGCAGCAAGCCGCTGCTGGAGAGCGGCATCCGCCTGGTCGGCGCGCATACCGACAGCCCCTGCCTGCGCGTCAAACCGCAGCCGGAACTGCAGCGCCAGGGCTTCTGGCAGCTGGGGGTGGAAGTCTACGGCGGCGCGCTGCTCGCCCCCTGGTTCGACCGCGATCTGTCGCTCGCCGGGCGCGTCACCTTCAGCCGTGACGGACGCATCGAAAGCCGGCTGATCGACTTCAAGGCGCCCATCGCGGTGATTCCGAACCTGGCGATCCATCTGAATCGCGAGGCCAACCAGGGCTGGGCAATCAACGCGCAGAACGAGCTGCCGCCGATCCTGGCGCAGATCGGCGGCCAGGAAAGCCCGGACTTTCGCGCATTGCTCGCCGATCAGCTGGCGCGCGAGCACGATCTGGTGGCCGACGTGATGCTGGACTACGAGCTGAGCTTCTACGACACCCAGCCCGCCGCCGTAGTGGGTCTGCATCAGGATTTCATCACCGGCGCGCGGCTGGACAATCTGCTGTCCTGCTACGCCGGCCTGCAGGCGCTGCTCAAGGCCGGGCCGGAGGAGACCTGCGTACTGGTGTGTACCGACCACGAGGAAGTCGGCTCGAGTTCCTGCTGCGGCGCCGACGGCCCGTTCCTCGAGCAGACCCTGCGCCGCGTGCTGCCCGAGGGCGACGCCTTCGTGCGCATCATCAACCGCTCACTGCTGATTTCCGCCGACAACGCCCATGCGGTCCACCCCAACTACGCCGACAAGCACGACGCCAACCACGGCCCCAAGCTCAACGCCGGCCCGGTGATCAAGGTCAACAGCAACCAGCGCTACGCGACCAGCAGCGAAACGGCAGGATTCTTCCGCCATCTGTGCCTGGCCGAAGAGGTACCGGTGCAGTCCTTCGTGACCCGTAGCGACATGGGCTGCGGCTCTACCATCGGCCCGCTCACCGCCAGCCAGCTGGGTGTGCGCACCGTCGACATCGGCCTGCCCACCTTCGCCATGCACTCGATCCGCGAACTGGCCGGCAGCCACGATCTGGCCCATATGGTGAAAGTGCTGACGGCGTTCTTCACCAGCGCCGACCTGCCCTGAGCCCCGGTGAAAACGAAAAGGGGTAGCACGCGCTACCCCTTTTTCATGCCCGTGCCGGACGATCAGGCGAGCGAAGGATCGATCACCAGCGCCAGCTTGCCGCTCACCGTGTTGCTGGCCAGCGCGGCGAAGGCCGCTTCCACGTCGCGGATCGGGTAGCTGCGCTCCAGGCGCGGCGACAGCTTGCCCTGGCCGAACAGCGGCCAGACCTTCTGTTCCAGATCGGCCATCAGGCGGGCCTTGGAGTCGGCGCTGCGGCTGCGCAAGGTCGAGCCGATGATGCTGATGCGCTTGGTCAACAGGCGCGCCAGATCCAGGTTGGCCTCGCGCCCGCCCATCAGGCCGATGATCACCCAGCGCGCATCCTGCCCCAGCAGCTGCAGGTTCAGCTGGGCGTACTTGGCACCCACCGGGTCGAGCACCACATCGAACGGCGCGAAGTCGCGCAGCGCTTCCAGCCCGTCGCCGCGCAGCACCCCGCCCTGCGCGCCGAGCGATTCGCAATAGGCCAGCCGGTCGGCCGAGCCCACGCTCACCCAGCACGGATTGCCGAACGCCTTGCACAGCTGGATACCGGCCGAGCCGACGCCACTGGCACCGGCGTGCAGCAGCACTTTTTCACCCGGCTGCAACCCGGCCAGGCAGAACAGATTCAGCCAGGCGGTGGCGTACACCTCGGGAACCGCCGCCGCCTCGACCAGCGAGAGCCCGGGCGGGATCGGCAGCGCATGGCGCTCGTCCACCACCACCTCCTCGGCCATGCCGCCGCCGGCGAGCAGGGCGCAGACCCGGTCGCCGACCTTCCAGCGGCTGGCGGGCCCGGCTTCGGCAACCACACCGGCACATTCGAGTCCAAGGATATCGGTAACGCCAGGCGGCGGCGGGTACAGCCCGGCACGTTGCAGCAGGTCGGCGCGGTTGAGGCCGGCTGCGGCGACACGAATGCGGATCTGCCCCTCACCGCAGGTCGGGGCCGGACGCTCGCTCCACTCCAGCTGTCCTTCAACGCCTTGCAATGCCTTCATGCTGCCTCCATATTGAGTCGAGATCACTTGAGTCTATGGCTCACTGGCCTGGCCGGACGCGAGGATACGCGTACCGCCCTTCCATCTGCCGGTTTGGTACTGTAACCGGCGCACAACCGATGGCCTACTATGCGTCATACCGATACCGCCCGCCGCACCGCCTTCAAACGCACCCTGACCGGCGCCGCACTGGCCTTGCTGGTCGGTCTGCAGAGCACCTCAGCCTTCGCCAAGCCAGCGGAAACCCTGGATTTTGGCCAGCTCAAACCCACCCGTGAGCAGATCATCGCCAGCCTCAACGTGGTCGAGCTGCTCAAGCGGCATCATTACAACAAGCCGCCACTCGACGACGCGCGCTCGGCGCAGATCTATGACAGCTACCTGGAGATGCTCGATCCGGCGCGCAGTTTCTTCACCGCCGCCGACATCGAAGAATTTTCCAAGTGGCGCCATCAGTTCGACGACTTCCTCAAAAGCGGCAACCTCGAGCCGGGCTTCACCATCCATACCCGGCATCTGATGCGCGTCGAACAGCGCCTGAGCTATGCCCTGCAACTGCTTGGCCAGGGCCTCGACGCGATGGATTTCAGCATCGACGAGGATTTGCTGGTCGATCGCAAGAGCGCACCCTGGCCCGCCGACCGCGCCGCGCTGGACGAACTCTGGCGCAAGCGCGTCAAGGACGAGGTACTGCGCCTGAAGATCGCCGGCAAGGAGCCGGAGGCGATCGTCGGCCTGCTGACCAAGCGCTACGAGAACCAGCTCTCGCGCCTGCGCCAGACCCGCGGCGAGGATGTGTTCCAGGCCTACATCAATGCTTTCGCCCAGAGCTACGACCCGCACACCCAGTACCTGTCGCCCGAAAGCGCGGAAAACTTCGACATCAACATGAGCCTGTCGCTCGAAGGCATCGGCGCGGTGCTGCAGAACGACGAGGAATACGTGAAGGTCGTGCGTCTGGTGCCGGCCGGCCCCGCCGCCAAGAGCCAGCTGATCGCCCCGGCCGATCGCATCATCGGCGTGGCACAGGGCAACGAGGACATGGTCGACGTGATCGGCTGGCGCCTGGATGAGGTGGTCAAGCTGATTCGCGGCCCGAAGGGCTCGACCGTTCGCCTGGAAGTGATCCCGGCCGGCAATGCGCCCAACGACCAGACCAGCAAGATCGTCACCCTGACCCGCGAAGCGGTGAAGCTCGAGGAGCAGGCGGCGAAGAAGTCGGTCCTCAAGCTCGAACACGAAGGCCGCGAGTTCAAATTGGGCGTGATCGAGATTCCCGCGTTCTACCTCGACTTCAAGGCGCTGCGCGCCGGTGACGCCGAGTACAAGAGCACCACGCGCGATGTGAAGCAGCTGATCACCGAGCTGCAGAAGGAAAAGATCGACGGTCTGGTGATCGACCTGCGCAACAACGGCGGCGGCTCGCTGCAGGAAGCCACCGAGCTGACCGGTCTGTTCATCGAGCAAGGCCCCACGGTCCTGGTGCGCAACAGCGACGGACGGGTCGATGTGCTCAGCGACGACAGCAAGGGCGCCTTCTACAAGGGGCCGATGGCAGTGCTGGTCAACCGGCTTTCTGCCTCGGCATCGGAGATCTTCGCCGGTGCGATGCAGGACTACCACCGCGCGCTGATCCTTGGCGGCCAGACCTTCGGCAAGGGTACCGTGCAGAGCATCCAGCCGCTCAACCACGGCGAACTGAAGCTGACGCTGGCCAAGTTCTACCGGGTGTCCGGCCAGAGCACCCAGCACCAGGGCGTACTGCCTGATATCGCTTATCCGGCGGTGGTAGACATCAAGGAAATCGGCGAAAGCGCCCTGCCCCAGGCCATGCCCTGGGACAGTATCCGTCCGGTGATACGTCCTGAACGCGACCCCTTCAAGCCGTTCATCGCCGAACTGACCGCCCGCCACGAAGCGCGCACCCAGGACCACCCGGACTTCGTCTACAGCCGCGAGCGCCTGGCGCTGTCGCGCGAGCTGGTAGGCGAGAAGACCGTCAGCCTGAACCTGGAAAAGCGCCGGGCACGCCACGCCGAGATCGAACAGCGTCAGCTGGAGCTGGAAAACGCCCTGCGTCTGGCCAAGGGCGAACAACCCCTGGCCAAGATCGACAGCGAGGACACCCCGTCTGTCCACGAGGCCAATGAAAACCTAAAGCCCGAAGAAGACGCCTACCTGGCCGAGAGCGGACGCATTCTGCTCGACTATCTGGGGCTGTATTCCGCCGTAGCCCGGCGGGAGGCCCGGCTTTAGGGTGCCGAGGGAAGTCAGTCATCAAACTGACATCTGTCCCGCGTGAAATAACGAGGCCGCTTGAAGCGGCCTTCTTATTTTGCGGGGGCATCGAATTACATGACCGTCACGGAGCAGTCGGCGAAGCTGCAGCAGATCCTCGCGCAGGGCGATCTCACCACCCTCTTCCAACCCATCGTCAGCCTGTCCGAACGCCGCGTACTGGGCTATGAAGCGCTCTCGCGTGGCCCCTCCAACAGCTCCCTGCACTCGCCGCTGACGCTGTTCGCCGCGGCCCGCCAGGCCAATCGTCTGACCGAACTGGAAATGCTCTGCCGCAAAAGCGCCTGTCAGCGCTTCAGCCGCCAGAACCTGCAGGGCAAGCTGTTCTTGAACGTCTCACCCGATACCCTGATCGCGCCGGGCCACAAACCCGGCTGCACCCTGGCGCTGCTCGAGCAAGCCGGCATTCCGCCCAGCGAGGTGGTCATCGAACTGACCGAGCAGACCCCGACCGATGATTTCGTCCTGCTCGACAATGCGCTGCGCCATTATCGGGAGATGGGCTTTTCCATCGCGCTGGATGACCTGGGCGCCGGCTACTCCAGCCTGCGCCTGTGGTCCGAGCTGCGCCCGGACTTCGTGAAGATCGACCGCTACTTCATCGAGAACATTCATCAGGATCGGGTCAAGCGCGAGTTCGTCGAGTCGATCCTCAACATCGCCGGCGCCTCCCAGGCGCGGGTGATTGCCGAGGGCATCGAGCTGCAGGAAGAACTGCAGGTGCTGATCGACATGGGCGTGGATCTGGTTCAGGGCTACCTGCTCGGCCGCCCGCAGGAAACCCCGCGCCCCGACTTGCTAGACCTGGTGCCGCTGCCCGAGCTGGCGCGGCTACCAGCCAGCGAAGAAGGCTGCGACCTGTCGGCGCTGGTACTGCCCGAGCCTGCGGTGCCCGACACACGCCTGGTAGCCGAGGTGCTGCAAGAACTGCGCGACAATCCCGGCCGGATGTCGGTGGCCGTTGTGGATGCGGAACGCCGCCCGGTAGGCATCATTCATCGCCACCAGCTCTCCGAAGCACTGCTCAAGCCGTTCGCTGCCGACCTGCTGGCACGCAAGCCGGTTAGTCGGCTGATGAGCCGCGACCTGGTAACCGTCGAGGTTAGCCAGTCCCTGCAAAGAATCAGCCGGCAGCTCACCAGCCGCCCGCGCCACCTGCTCGAGGAGGCGTTCATCATCACCGAGGGCGGGCGCTACCTGGGACTTGGCCGGGTGCTCGACGTGTTGCGCCTGATCACCGACCTGAAGGTTCGTCAGGCTCGCCACGCCAACCCGCTGACCCTGTTGCCAGGCAACGTGCCGATTCAGCAGCACCTGGCCGGATTGCTGCGGACCGAACGCGCCGCAGCGATCTGCTACGTGGACATCGATCACTTCAAGCCCTTCAACGACATCTATGGCTATGCCAAGGGCGACGAGGTGTTGCTGCTGCTCGCTGGCTGCCTCAAGCGCATGGCACGTCCTGGGCGAGAGTTCGTCGGCCACATCGGCGGGGATGACTTTCTGTTGATACTCGAAGGCGGCGACTGGCATTCCCGTCTGCAACGGCTGTTCGACGAGTTCCGCCGCGCAAGCCACCCGCTGTATACCGAAGAACACCGGGGCCAGGGCTTTTTCATCGCAAAAGGGCGCCACGGTCTGCCGGAATACCATCCGCTCCTGTCACTTTCAGTGGGCGTCGTGCTGCTTGATGGCGCACGCCAGGTGCGATTGGACGCGGCACACCTGGCGAGCCTTGCCTCACAAGCCAAGGCGCAAGCCAAACGGCTCAGTGGCGACAGCCTGTATCCGCTCGACGGTAACCAGGCCGACGCACTTTACAGTCCGAGCTTGGCGGCACAGGCATCGTAATGGGCCGCCTGGCTGGGGTTCGGTTCGAGCCCCGGCCCACCGTCGCGGTAAAGCTCGGCCAAGCGGCGTGCGGCCAGGGGATGCCCTTCCTGCGCCGCCAGACTGAACCAGCGCGCGGCCTCGGCAGCGTCCGGCGCTTGCGACACACTGCCCTTCAGGCTATTGACCCCCAACTGGTAGGCGGCGCGGGAGTCGCCCGCCTGGGCCGCCAGGCGCAGCAACCGCAGCCCCTCCTCGCGCGCTCCCAGACCGACACCGCGAAACAGCAGCACATGTCCGTAGAAGCTCTGGGCATCGGGGTCGCCCAGCGCCGCCATCCGCGCGAACTGGCCCTCCATCCAGCGCCATACCTTCGGCTGCCCGACGGCCCAGCGCCAACCGCGCAATTGGCGAGCAACCCAGTAACCGACGTGCGCACGCAGATGCGGTTTCATCAGGCCTCCTCGGGATACTCGTGCTCGTAGACCCGGGTCATTTCGCTGGCATGCCAGGCCGCGGCTTCCGGCCCGCCCTCGCTGCCGTGGAAGCGGCCAAGCCGGGCCGCACAGAGGAAAAATCCTTCACGCGGCAGACGGCTAACGCCCTGACTGACCACCAGCGCACTGCGCAACGGTCGGTGTGCCCGTGCATCGAGCGCCGCCAGATACTCCAGCGCAGCAGTGAGCGTACGCATCGCCGGCGCAGGCAACTGCAGGCGCTCGATCAGCGCCCGGTAGGTCACCGGATGACGCTGAAGACGCGCCTGTTCCAGTTCTTCGAGTAGGCGCGCCCAGTGGTCGCGGCTGATACGCAGAGCAGCGGACTCGCTCAATCGTCGCTCCCCCAGCCATCGACACCAAGCGCACGCGCCAGACCGAAGCGGATCGGATCGCTCGGATCGCGCTCGCCACGCTCGATCATCTCAAGGTACGCCGGACTGATGCCGACTGCCCTGGCCAGCTGTTCGGCACTCAATCCCTTCTGCTGACGCAGGCTCGCCAGATCTGCAAGCTGCGGACGTTGCGGCGCCGCCTCCGGCACCGCCGGGGCGCGGCGCGGCATCGCGCGTCCGGCAGCAGTGAGCAGGCTTTGATATTCAGCCCATGGCACCACGGCATACTCCGGCTCGCCATCACGCAGGATCACTTGCACATCCATCGTCTCACCTTGCTTAGCAAAAGCCCTATCTTACCAGTGCCATCGCAGGCGGCGCTCAGCGGGGCGCGGCCGGCTCATCCGGCGCCGGCAAACGTTCGAGGTCCGCGCGCTGGGCCGGCGAGCGCGTCGCCTTCCAGGCACGAAAGGCGTCCAGCTCGACCGCCCACTTGCGCGTCACCCAAGTAAACACGGCCAGATCGTCAACAAAGCCCAGCCCTGGTATCCAGTCTGGGATCAGGTCCATCGGCGACAGGAAGTACGCCAGCGCGGCCACTGCGGCGATCAGCGCCTGGCGACTCACCGCTCGGTACTCCCCCCGCCACCAGGCCACGCAAAGGGCCTGCAGCAGGCTGAGGTTGTCGCGCAACTCGCTGACCAACCCCTTGCTCGAGGAGCGTTTGCGCGCCACGGCCAACAGCAGCAACGGCAGGCGACCGCGCGCGAGGATCCGGCGTGCCACCGGCAGGTAACGCAAGAACATCCAAGGCATTAGCTCTCTCCTCCGGCAATCCCGCGTGCTAGCGGGGCTCGTGGCAGTTATCCACCAATGCTGTGGATAAGTTTGTGAATAGTATCTGTATTGATCGATCAAAGCCCCAGCGGACGCGGCCTCCGCTTAGATCGGCGTTTTTTTGAGCAACAAAAAAGTCCTTATAAATCAGCCACTTGATGGCGCCATCGAAGCCGGTCGGCTGGAGCCCCTGCTGGCTGGCACTCCTTGCTGCCAGTGTGCATAACACTGACCGATGTCAATGCCTTGCATGTGCTTTTTTGGACGAAAGGGGCTTGGCTTGGTTCGGCGACGGGGCATACAAGCGACGAGGGCACCGCCGGCCGGTGCCGTGCGGTGCCCTCGGGAGCAGAAAGATTAAGCGAAACGGATTAGTTGACCGCGATCCGGGTGCGGTTCTTTTCCAGCGTCGCGGGGCCAATGCCGTTGACCTCGAGCAGGTCGTCGGCGGAGCTGAACGGTCCGTGTGCCTCACGGTGCTCGATGATCGCCCGTGCACGCGCCGCACCCACCCCATCGAGGCCATTGCTCAGGGTGGCGGCGTCGGCGGTATTGATGTTTACGCTGGCGGCAACGGCGACCGCTGCGCCAGGTGCCGCGGGCTCAGCGGCGAATACAGGAGTAGAGAAAGCGGCAACGAGGGAAAGGGCGATTGCCGGAAGCAATGCTTTGCGCATGGTACAAGTCCTTTTGAGATGGGTAGTTTCGCGGTACATCCATGCCCCGCGAACCCAACCTTAGACCTTGCCGTACCCCTGTCAAAGCAGAGCACTCAGCGACGTGAGGCGCCGCACCCTTTGCCGGATTCAGCGCAGCAGGTTGAAGAGGTTCAACCCGCTGATCTTCACGTAACTCTGCTGCGCAGCCTGCAGCACCACCGTCTGGAACGACAAGCGCGACAGCGCCTCGGGGTAGTCGAGCTCGCGCAATTCGGCCTGCACCGCCTTGTTCACCAGGCCGACATCTTCGTTATCGGTTTCGGTGGTTTCGATGATATTCAGCCGGGCACCGATCTCGCCGCGGCCGGCATCCACGGTGGCCATGCCGTGATCGAGGTTGGTCAGGGCCAGGGCTACCGCATCACGCACGCCGAGGCTACCGCTGGTGGGGTTCTCCAGCGCCTTGCGCAGATTGGCGATGGTGGAAAGAATGCCCTGCTTGTTGCGAACTTCCGCGGGCGGCGGTGGCGTAATGGTGTAGCTGCCCTCGGAAGGCTCACCATCGAGCTTGAGCGTCACACCGTTGAACACGATGGTGTCGCTCTTGTTCGGATCATCATCCAGCGTGCCGGTCGCCAAGGGCGTGGTCGCCAGTGGGTCGAAGGGATCGGGCAAGGGATTGGCGTCGATGCGGTAATTACGCGGATTGACTGCATCGAAGGTAATGGTCACCCCGTCGGGCGGAAACTGGGCGAATGCCACCTCGTCGCTCACCAAAGGCGGTGAGACGCGGAAGGTGCTGTCCGGGTCGCTGGTGGTCAGCACACCATCCAGGCGGCCGGCGTTGATCACGTTTTCGAACAGACCCTTGCCGTTATCGCTGATGGCGATCTGCAGCGAGCTGGCGATCTGTACCTTGCGCTGCCCTTCGTCACCGCGATAGCTGTAGGTGCCATCGTCTTCGCGCACAAAGGGCTGGGTCTTGCCCTGGAACCCGGCGAACAGGTATTCGCCCCGGGAGTTGCGCGTATTCATCAACGAGAGCAGCTCGTCCTCGCGCTCTTTCAGCTCGGCCGCGATGGACTGCCGGTCAGCCGTGCTGAGCGTACCGTTGCCCGCCTGCACCGCCAGCTCGCGCACCCGTTGCAGCACGGTATTCACCGAGTTCAGCGTCACCTCTTCCTGGGTCAGGCTGTTGCGCGCGGCGGTGAGGTTTTCCTTGTACTGACCAAGCACGCCCTGCTGCTGCTCGAGCTGCATCAGGCGCACCGAGGCCACCGGGTCGTCCGCCGGGGTAAGGATGCGGTTGCCCGTGCTGATCTGTTCCTGGGTGCGGGTGACCGACGCGTAGTTGCGCTGCAGGCCGAGCACGCCGTTATTGAACGCTTGCAGGGTGGAGATGCGCATGGGCTTACCTGTTAGCGGAAGGTGTTGAGCAATGTATCGAACAAGCTGCGCGCAACTTGAATGACCTGTGCCGAGGCGTTGTAGTACTGCTCGAACTTGATCAGGTTGGCCGCCTCCTCGTCGAGGTTCACCGCGGACAGCGAGTCGCGGTTATCCGTGGCCTGCTTGAGGATGGCTCCCGTCGCCTCGCTGTCCAGACGCGCCTGCGCGGTCAGCGTGCCGACGCGCTCGACCAGATCGCCGTAGGCATCGATGAAACTTGAACCGGTGGCGATGCCGGTTACGTTGGGGTCGACGCCAACAGTCTGCTTGCTCTGCAGATCCACCAGCTTGAGGGCATTGCGGTTGTCGGACACACCGTTGGTGTTGAACGACAAACTATAGGTATCCCCGTTCGCCGGGCGGCCGCTCAGTGTCAGTTCGAAGGTGTAACCGTCGCGCTGAATGCGGAAGGTATTGCTGGTGCCCACCGTCAGCGTCGGTGCGGCCGGATCGCCGTTGCTATCGAGCAGGGGGCTTCCATCGGCATTGGCGAAGTTCCAGCCGGCCGGCAAGCTCAGGGTGTACGAGTTACCGGTCACCGTGGCGGTCAGGCTGGTCCCGGTGGGCACCGCAGCCTGGAGCGCGTTCACGTCGATCGGTGACGGGCCGGCAATCAGGTTCGGCTGGGTGATCGCCGCGTTGCCAAGGTTCTGCAGATTGGCTTCGGCACGCACCGGTGCGGCGAACGCCAGCTGATCGGGCTGATCCAGCACGCTGCGGATATCCGCCGCGCCGCGCCGGGTCGGCTGGAGCAGGAAGCGCTCGCCGACTGCCGCCGTACCGCTAAGGCTCAAGGCAAAGCCCTGGTCGCGCCCGGCAGCATCGGTGAAGCGCAGCATCTGGTTGCCATCGGCGTCCAGCGCCGGAGTACCGTCGGCATTGAGCAGAGGCGAGACGGTAATGGCAGCGCCATCGCTCAGGCGCCGCGCGCTGTAGCCGGTACTGGTGACTTCCAGCCGGTAATCACTGGCGGTCAGATAGCTGGCCTCGGTGATGCGCAACGCTCCGCTGACGTTGGACGTATTGGTGCTGAACGGTTGCACGCGCAGCCCCATCAGCTGCGCGGTGTTCATGTCGTTGAACAGGGCGGTACCGACATTGCCCTTGAGATCCAGGCCCTGGCCAAGCTGCTGGTTCACTTCCTCGTTGATCACCAGGGCCATCCGGCCCAGCGCGTTGAGCGACGAGTCCAGCACCTCCTCGCGGTAGCGAATCAGCCCGCCCAGCTCGCCGCCGGTGAGCTGGGTGGTGACCGCCTGCCGCGAGTTGCCGCTGACGAAGTCGACCTCCATGCGGTTGGGATCGCCCCGTCCGGTTACCACTTCCAGCCGGTTGACCGTGCTGCCCACCACCAGCGGCTGGCCGGTGCCGATGAACAGGTTGAAGCTGCTGTCGTCCTGCGGCACCACGGTGACGCCGATGTACTCGGAGAGCTGCCGGATCGCCTCGTCGCGCTGGTCGAGCAGGTCGTTGGGCTGCTTGCCGTTGGCCGCGGCCACGGCGATTGCCTCGTTCAGGCTGCCGACACTGCCGGCCAGGCGGTTGATCTGGTCGGTGACCGTGCCCATCTGCTTGTTGATGGTGTCGTTCTGCGCATACAGCCGGTCGTACAGGGTGTTGAAGCGGCGCGCCAGTCCCTCGGCCTCGGCCAGCACCAGCTGCCGCGCGGGGATGTTGGCCGGGTCTTCCGCCGCGGTCTGCATGGCCGAGAAGAATTTCTGCAGCGACGGCGTGATGCCGGTGGTGGAGCCGGCGAGCATGGCGTCGAGCTGGTCGATCTGGGTCTTGTAGGCGGCCACGTCGCTGGCCAGCGCGGTGCTTGAGCGCAGCTGCTGGGTCAGAAACTCGCTGTAGGAGCGGCGCACATCCACCAGCGTGGTGCCTGCGCCGATGTAGCCGGCGCCGGAGAACTGCGCCAGACGAGTGGCCTGCATCGCATCCTGGCGGGTATAGCCCGGGGTGTTGACGTTGGTGATGTTGTGGCCGGTGATGGTCAGCTGCGTCTTGCTGGCGGCCAGGCCCGACAGCCCGATGTTGAGAAGATCTGCCATGACTTAGCCCTTGCTCTGACTCGAGGCGCTGCCGACGGCGGCAACGGCCTGATAGGTCTGTACCTTGCGCGCGATCTGGCTGATCTTGCGCGCGTAATTGGGATCGGTGGCGTAGCCGGCGTTCTGCAGCTCGCGGACGAAACGCTCCGAATCGCCAGACGTGCTCGCCACCTGCAGCGCCTTGCGGTAGCGCCCATTGTTTTCCAGCAGACTGACGAAGTCGTTGAAGCTCTGCTCGAACGAGTCATACGCGCGGAAACCCGCCACCTGCCGCACCGCCTTGCCGCCGACGTACTCGGTGGTGGTGGCATTGGCCGCCTCGCCCTTCCAGGCGGTGGCCTTGATGCCGAACAGGTTGTGGCTGTTGCTGCCGTCCTTCTGCCGCACCATGTGCTTGCCCCAACCGGTTTCCAACGCCGCCTGCGCGACCAGGTAACGCGCCTCCACCCCCAGGCGCCGGGCGGCCTGCTCGGCCATCGGCAGCATGGTGGCGATGAACTGCTGGGCCGATTCGAAGCGGCTGGGCGCCTTGTTCGTCTCGCCGTTGACCTGCAACGGTCTATCGGCCGGCGCGGCGAATGTTTGAGCGGGCTTCCAGTCGGTCGCCACCAGCGGCTTGCCATCACCGACCGGCGCCGGCGGCGCAGCCTCGGCGGCGCTTTGCCGGTTGAACAGGCGGCCCGGCAAAGCGAGACGGCGCAGGTTCAGCAAATGCGAGTCGTCACGCCCCGGCTCGGGACGTGGCAGATTGACCGCCTGGGCCGCGACGACGGCAGGCTCGGCCGCTTCGGACGGCGCCGGTTTGCCCTGCCCCTTGCCCAGCTGGCGGGTGAGCACCTCGGCCAGGCCGATGCCGCCACCTTCGCGCGACAGGCTGATGGCCAGCTGCTGGTCGTACATGTCGCGGTAGTGCAGGCTGGCCTGGCTGTTGAACGGGCTCTCCTTGTCGGCCAGGGCGTCGCTGGCCGAGCGCATGGATTTGAGCATCTGGTTGACGAAGACCGCCTCGAATTCCTGGGCGACCTTGCGCACGTTGGCTTCGCTGTCGCGATCGCCCACCTTCAGATGATTGAGGCGGTTGAGGTCGGTGAAACTACCGCTGTCGAATATGGCTCCAGGTCCCTTGCTCATGAGCCACCTCAGATCACGATCAGATCGGCCTGCAGGGCGCCGGCCTGCTTGAGTGCTTCGAGAATCGCCATCAGGTCGCTGGGCGCGGCGCCCACCTGGTTCACCGCCCGCACGATCTCATCGAGCGTGGTGCCCGGGGCGAACTTGAACATCGGCTTGGCTTCCTGATCCGCCTGCACGCGGGAATTGGGCACGCCCACGGTCTGCCCGCCGGACAGCGGCTCAGGCTGGCTGACGAAGGGATCTTCGCTAATGGTCACCGTCAGGCTGCCGTGGGTGACGGCGGCCGGCTGCACCCGCACGTTCTGCCCGATGACGATGGTGCCGGTACGCGAATTGATGATCACCTTGGCCGCCGCCTGACCCACGTCCACTTCGAGGTTTTCCAGGATCGACAGGTAGTCCACCCGCTGGCTGGGGTCGAGCGGTGCCGATACCACCACCGAGCCGCCATCCACCGCGCGGGCGACGCCCGGGCCGAGCAGATCGTTGATCTGGTCGACGATGTTCTTGGCGGTGGTGAAGTCGGGGCGATTGAGATTGAGCGTCAGGGTGTTGCCCTGATCGAAACCGCTGGCCACCGCGCGCTCTACCGTGGCACCGGCGGGGATACGCCCGGCCGAGGGCACGTTGACGGTGATCCGCGAGCCGTCGGCGCCGCCGGCATCGAAGCCGCCGACCACCAGGTTGCCCTGGGCGATGGCGTAGACGTTGCCGTCGATCCCCTTGAGCGGCGTGAGCAGCAGGCTGCCGCCGCGCAGGCTCTTGGCGTTGCCGATGGAGGACACGGTGATATCGATGGTCTGCCCCGGCTTGGCGAACGGCGGCAGCTCGGCATGCACCGATACCGCGGCGACGTTTTTCAGCTGGATGGTGCCCATGTTCGCCGGCATCTGGATGCCGAACTGGGTGAGCATGTTCTTGAACGTCTGCACGGTAAACGGCGTCTGGGTGGTCTGGTCACCCGTGCCGTTGAGGCCGACCACCAGGCCATAGCCGATCAGCTGGTTGGTCCGCACGCCCTGGATGCTGGCCAGATCCTTCAGACGTTCGGCCTGGGCGGCGCTTGCCACGAGGAGCAGGGCCAGTCCACCGAGCAGGTACTTGATCATGCGTGACGCTCCCGATCAGAACGGAAACAGCGGACTAAGGAAGAACCGGCTGAACCAGCCCGGCTGATTGGCGTCGGCGAACGCGCCGGTGCCGGAATAGGTGATGCGGGCGTCGGCCACGCGCATCGACGACACGGTGTTGTCCGGGCCGATGTCTTCACCGCGAACCAGACCGGAGATGCGCACCAGTTCGTCACCGGTATTGAGCGTCATCCACTTCTCGCCGCGCACGGCGAGCACGCCGTTGGGCAGTACTTCGGCCACCGTCACGGTGATCGAGCCTTGCAGGCTGTTGCTCTGCCCGGCCTGGCCGGAACCCTTGGCGCTGCGCTCGCCACCGAATTCGGCGCCCAGGGTGAGCGGCGCACCGTCACGCAAAAGCCCTGCGGCCGGATTGTTGAAGGCAATCGCGTTACCCAGCAGCGAGGTCACGCCGAGATCGGTTTCGCTTTGCTTGCTCACCGACGAGTTGGCGTTCTTGCTCGCCTGGGTCCGCTCGTTGAGCGCGATGGTGATGATGTCACCCACGCGATAGGCACGGCGGTCGTTGTACAGGTTGGTCTCGAAGCCCGGCTGGTAGATCGCCCCATTGGTCTGCGCCTGCGGCAGCGGCGTGCGCGGCAGCACCGGCGCGTAGTACGGATCGTTCGGCTTGGGTGCCGGCGCGACGCAGCCGGCAAGTAGCGTCGCGGACAGGATCAGTAGGAACAAACGGGTCATGAGCACCTCAACGACCGGCCAGGCCGGTCAACATCAGAGTTTCTGGGTAACGAACGAAAGCATCTGGTCGGCGGTGGAAATGACCTTGGAATTCATCTCGTAGGCGCGCTGGGTGGTGATCATGTTCACCAGCTCCTCGACCACGCTGACGTTGGAGTTTTCCAAGGTGTTCTGCAGCACCTGACCGAGGCCGTTGAGGCCGGGCTGGCCAATCTGCGGCGCGCCACTGCTGGCGGTTTCCATGAACAGGTTGCTGCCCACCGCCTGCAGGCCGGCGGGGTTGATGAAATCGGCGATCTGAATGTTGCCGATGATCTGTGGCGCCGGGTTGCCCACGGTGGTAACCGACACGGTGCCGTCCTCGCCCACGGTGAAGGTCTGGGTCTCCGGCGGCACCACCACGGCCGGCTCCAGCGCGTAGCCGTTGGAGGTGACGATCTGGCCGTCCGCGCTCAGGTGGAAGCTGCCATCGCGGGTATAGCCGATGGTGCCGTCGGGCGTCAGGATCTGGAAGAAACCGCGGCCGTTGATGGCCATGTCCAGCGGTTGCTCGGTGGTTTGCAGGCTGCCGGCGGTGAACTGCTTCTGCGTACCGACGATGCGCACACCGGTACCCAGCTGCAGACCGGAAGGCAGTTCGCTGTCCTGGGTCGACGCCGCGCCCGGCTGGCGGCGGATCTGGTAGAGCAGATCCTGGAACTCGGCACGATCACGCTTGAAACCGGTGGTCGAGACGTTCGCCAGGTTGTTGGAGATGGTGGTGAGGTTCATGTCCTGGGCGGACAGGCCGGTCTTGCTGACCCACAGTGCTGGCAACATTTAAGAATTCTCCTCGCTGGCCCTATCAACCGATCGACAGCACGCGGGCCATGGCCGCGGCGTCGTCTTCGGCGGTGCGCATCATCTTCACGTGCAGTTCGAACTGGCGGGAAAGCGCCAGCATCGAGGTCATCTCTTCCACCGCATTCACGTTGCTCGCCTCGAGAAAGCCCGAGACCAGGCGTACCGCGGCCTCCGGCTCGGCGGCCTGGCCGTCCTTGAGGCGAATCAAGCCGTCGGTACCCTTTTCCAGCTGGGTCGGATCGGGGCGCACCAGCTTCAGGCGATCCACGGTGACGATCAGGTTGGGATTCTCGCCAGCGGCACGAACGCTCAGCGTGCCGTCGCTGCCAATCTCGATCTTCTGCTCCGGCGGCACAGCGATCGGCCCGCCATTGCCCAGCACCGGCACGCCGTCACCGGTGCGCAGCATGCCCAGCGCGTCGATGTGCAGGCTGCCGGTGCGCACATACGCCTCGCCGCCGTCGGGCGCCTGCACGGCGATCCAGCCCTCGCCGTCCACGGCGACATCCAGATCGCGGCCAGTTTCCTGCAGCGCGCCGGGGCTGAAATCGGTGGCCGGGCGCTCGGTCATGGCGTACACGCGCGCCGGGTGCGTATCACCGAATACCTGCATGGAGCGGGCCTGGGTGAAGTCGCGCTGAAAACCGGTGGTGGAAACGTTTGCCAGGTTGTTGGCGTGCGCGCGCTGAGCCAGAGCGTTCTGGCTCGCACCGGTCATGGCGACGTACAGCAACTTGTCCAAGGGAAACCTCCGAGGCGCTTCTTTGACGCAGGCCTGTTGATGGAGGCGGCGCAGCAGGTTTCGTGCCATCGCCAAAATAATCGCCAAAACGTCCGGAATAGAGCGGATCATCGAAAAAAGAAAAGGCCCACAAGGGGCCTTTGCAGTGGCAGCGGCAAAAAGCTGCCGCCTCGAAGCGGAAGCCAGATGCCAGGGCTCGGCGCCTACGACGCCAGACCAGGCGGATCGGCGATCAACGCAGGTTGATGATGGTCTGGGTGACGGCGCTTTGGGTTTCGATGGTCTTGGCATTGGCCTGATAGTTACGCTGGGCGACGATCAGGTTGACCAGCTGGTCGGACAGTTCGACGTTGGAATCCTCCAGCGCGCCGGCCTGAATCGCGCCGAGCGTGCCGGAACGCGGCGGGTTGCGCACCGGCTCGCCTGACTCGAACGACTGCACCCACTGGGTCTTGCCTACCGGAGTCAGGCCCTGCACGTTGGCGAAGTTGGCCAGGATGATCTGGCCCTGCACCTTGGACTGGCCATTGGTGTAACGGGCGAAGATGATGCCGGTGTCGTCGATTTCCAGGCCGGCCAGCTCGCCGGTGGTGTAGCCATCCTGGCTGACGGCATTCACCGCAAAGGAGCTGGCGAACTGGGTGGCAGGCCGGATATCGACCTGGATGCCGCCAGTGTTGGCAATCGCACCATTGCTCGACCAGACCGGAGGCGTCGAGGTGTCCGGAGCCGCCGGCACCCAGCCTGCCAGCGTGAACAGGCCGGCCGGCGCAATCGGTGCAGTCGTACGATCACCGTTGATATCCACGCCCGTTACCAGGTTCTGCCCCGAAATGGTCCCGGTGGCACTGAAGCTCAACTCGTATGTCAGCGGCGTGGTGGTCGCCGGGTCGCTTGGGGTCCGACCGTCGATGAGCACATGCATATCCCAGTTGTTCGGCCCGGTCTTGACGAAGTACTGCGTCATGACATGGGCGTTACCCTGACTGTCGAAGATATTTGTCGAGGTCGACGAGTTATAGCTGGTCGGGTCAGTCGGGTTGAATGATCCATTAGCCACCGCCCGTGCAGCGAGCTCTGCGCTGGCCAGCTCAGGCCCTGTTGGGCTACCAACGGTAGCAACGTTGTCGGGGTCGGCTAGCCAAGCCCGGTAAGCACTGTCGTAACTTGACTGCCAAGCGAGCGGCTGAGAGTTCGTGGAGTTCAAATTGAAGGTCTGCGACATCTGTGTCGTCGCCCGCGGCGCCTGACTCGCCGTCTGCACTTGCAGATTTCCCACCACCCCGGTCTGCAGGTTGCCGTTGGCATCGACCGTATAGCCCTGCAGGTTGTAGCCGAAGTTATCGACAATATTGCCAACGCGATCCGTGCCAAAAAAGCCGGCACGGGTATAGCTCAGCGCACCATTGTTGCTGACCTGGAAGAAGCCGTTGCCGTTGATCGCCAAATCCAGCGCGTTCTGCGTGTAGTTGATGTTGCCCTGGTTGAACAGCTGCGCAACATTCGCCAGCAGCACCCCGCTGCCCTGTGGATTCTTGCCGGTACCGAGCACCGACGAAGCGTAGACGTCGGCGAATTCCGCACGCGA
>JAUVZY010000044.1 GCA_030602315.1 Pseudomonadaceae bacterium
GCGAGGATCTGTGGCACGGAAAGGTGCTGGAAGATGCGCTGGTTGGTGCGATGGGCCAGGTAGGCCAGCTTGGGCACCAGTTGCAGGTGGTAGCGGGTCAGGCGTTTGCCGGACTCGCCCTGGGCGATGCGGTGGATCAGCCCGTGGAGGCCGCCGTCGCCAAAGCGCAGGAAGGCCGGCTGGTGCAGCAGGGCTTCGAGGTCCAGATCCGGCCGTTCGCTGACCAGCTCGACCGCAAACGCATACGGCTGGCCGATGGCCTCGCGGCCTTCGAAGGCGAGCACCTTGAAATCATGGGTAAGGCCCGGCAGGGCCAGGGTGAACCCGGCCTGGTTGGCGGCAGCGAACATCCGTGTTCCTCGCGAATCATCCGTGATTCAGGCGCCGTCCTGGCGCCGGGAAGGCCGGGCGAACCCGGCCGGGGCAGCTTGCCTCAGGCGACCGGGGTGCGCCAGTCGTCCGAGCCGGAAGTGCCGGACACTTCATGGGTCCAGACGATCTTGCGGTAGGTGAAGTAGACGTCTTCGAGGTGGGTGAAGTGCGCCATGGCCGGGTCCTGGCAGTTGGGCATGCGCGACTGCACGTCGACGATGATGGCGTCTTCCAGTTCGATGGTGAAGTAGTGCTCCTGGGTGCCGGTGGCCGAGGTGCGATACCACTCCAGGCGGCACTTGGACAGACGCTCACCGGAGGTCAGGGCGGTGAAGATCAGGGGTGAGGCCTTGTCGAACACCTTGGTGATCATCAGCGGTTTGTGCACGCGCTGGCCGGTGGGCTGGCCGGACTGCGGGTCGCGGGGAATGATGACCTGGTGGTTGAAGGCCTGGACCAGGATCTGGTCTTCGTGGCCTTCCTGGAAGATGTTGCCGACCGAGTCTTCGGTGAAGGTGCCGGCGGTGATCAGGCCCTGACGGGTGCCTTCCAGGGTCATGTAGGCGGGTGTTGGCATGCAGCGCTCCTTGCTTGGGTAATGCCGTAAATGGCGGCAGGAGCGGTTACAAGGGTCGTGCCAGGCCGACAAAGCGCAGCCAGATCAATGGGTTAGCGAAGCGCGGCAAGCAAGATGGGCGCGCCGTTCCGGCAAACTGGGCAAGCCCTGGCACAGCGCTGTGCAGGTTGTTGCCAGGGGCCGGGAAGGGGCGTGGTGGCTGGGGTTGCCTGGCCAACGGGGCGTGGGCTTGCGCAACAATCGGCGCATTCAGGCCATAAAAAAACCGCGGCCTGCCCCAGGGGCGACCTTTTCTGCAGGCAAAAAAAACCAGGCCCAAGGAGCAAGGAGGCCTGGCGGAAGGAAACGGGGGTCAGACGCTGGCGAGGCGTTCGTCGATGGCCTGGCGGACTTCCGGGTCTTGTTCGTCGAGGCGGCGCAGGGCGTCGAGCGGGGCGTTTTCAACCGCGGCCAGGCGCACGGTCCAGTCCGGGTCGGCGAGCATCTGCACGACATCCTCACCGCTCAGCCGCGAGGCGACGATGCGGCGGATCTCCGGCTCCGGATCGTTGGCCATCAGGCCCAGGCTTTCCTCGGGCAGGCGGCGGGCGACGAACTTGCGCACCTGGCGGTCCTCGTCACGGATGAAGCGAAACAGCCGGCCGGGGGCGATGCGCTGGACGATGTAGGCGCGCACCAGGTAGTCCTTGTCGGCGGCCATCTGCTCCAGCTGTTCGGCGGGCAGGCGGTCGGCGACGGTGATGCGCACCTCGCGGTCCTCGTCGAACATCAGTGCCGAGAGCTGCTCGCGGGGCAGGCGGTAGGCCACCGCCCGGCGCACCGCTTCGTCCGGATCGCGGATCAGCGCGGCGAGCGCCTCGACCGGCGAGTAGCGCACCGCGATGGCGCGACGCTCCCAGAACGGGTCGGCCAGGTACTGCACCGCCAGCTGCGGGTTGTTGCGAAAGAAGCGGTCGATCTGCCGGCCGCTTTCCACCGCCACGCAGGTGTCGCCGGGGGTGCAGCGCCCGGCGAGCAAGAGGTTCATGCGGTAGCTGCAGCGCCGGCAGTCGCCGATCGGGGTGATGTCCTCGTCGAGCATCCGCGTCAGTCCTCGATCACTTCGGCCAATACCACGCCGGAGGCGATGTCGGGGTCGTTGGTCAGCGTCGAGCAGTGGTTGGAGGAGTTGACCAGGTAGACGTTGAACCCCGGCCGCTGGGCATAGGGCTTGGCGTTCACCGAGACGTCGTCGTCCATGCAGCAGGTGAAGTGCACGCCGGGGTAGGCCGCGCGCAGGGTGGCGAGCAGGCGCTCATCCAGGGTGGACTGCTCGGCGGCATGAATGACTTCTTCCAGTTGCGACTGGTTGAGCATGACGGTTTCCTCAGCCTGAATGGTCGGTGGTGTAGCGCAGCCGCTCACCGGGTTTGGCGCCCATCGCCTTGGCCAGCCAGGGCGGCGGCGCGGTGGCCAGCACCCGCTGCAATTCCTCGGCCACCTCGCGTGCCGGCACGGGGCGACCGAGCTTGACCGGGTGCACCCCGGCGCGAATGACCTTGGCCGCGGCCGGTCCGCCGATGCTCAGGGTGTAGAGCAGCTGGCAGTCGGCGACCAGCGCGGCGCGGGCGGCGTGGCGGTCCTCGTCGTCCCGGCCGGGACCGGGTTGGCGCACGTCGATCAGCCGGCATTCGGCCGGCGAGATCTGGTAGATGAGAAAGCGCGCGCAGTTGCTGAACAGCCCGTCGAGCCGCTCGCCATTGTCCGAACTGCAGGCGACACGCACCGAATCGGGCAGCTCGCCGTCGCGGTAGGGGCGCGGCGTGGGCAGCGGCTCCTCGGGCATGCTCACCCCGCGGCCCTTGAGCAGGCCGAGGGCGATCTGCAGCTGACGCTCGCTGATCGGCGCCGGCGGCGCCTCGCCGGACGAGACCTCGAGCAGACGCGCGCGCAGCCGGGTGGTGCGCAGCTTGGCCAGCCGCGCCTCGGTGATCGGCTCGCCAACCGCGGCGATCAGCGCGCGCAGCAGGCGGGCGGTATCGACACTCTTGAGCGCACGCGCCGCCAGGGCGATGCGCAGCGCCAGATGGGCCGGCAGGCGCGCCTGCCGATAGGACGAGGGCGTGGCGGTCGAAGCTGTCATCGCTTGCTCCTCCCTGCGTGCGGGTGTCGGGCGGCGGGTCAGGCCTCGCCGGCGCGCTTGGCGCGCACGGTGATCGGCAGCTTGGGCTGCGGGATCGGGTCGATGAAGTAGCTCGAGCCATCGCCCAAGGTGACTTCACCGCCCCAGAGTTCGGGGGTGTCGTGCTGCATGGCGACGACGATTTCTTCCTGGTCCTTCTTGGCGATGTAGAAGGCCAGCTGGCCGTTGGTGTTGCGACGGATCATGACGCTGGGCATGGGGAACGCTCCATGAGAGGGCCCGGAGGCGACGCGCGCTGGGCGCTTCGCGCGAGCGGAAAGCCGGAGCGGCGCGACGGCCGCTCCGGCGAGTACCACATGACGCCAACCGGACCTTAGCGAACCAGGTCGTAGTTGAAGTCGGTGGTCTGCATGCCGCGGGTTTCCTCGTCCAGGCGCTCGAGGATCGCGTTGACGATGGTGGTCAGCATCTGCATGGCGCCTTCGTAGCCCAGGGTGGTCTGACGGTGCAGGTGGTGACGGTCGAAGATCGGGAAGCCCAGACGGATCAGGGGCACCTCGAACTCCTTGCCCTTGTGCAGGGTGTCGCGCTGGATGAACTTGCCGTAGCTGTTGCCGATCATGAAGTCCGGCTTGTTGGTGAACACCAGCGAGCGCATGTGCCACAGGTCGCGGCCGATGTGCACTTCGCAGTTCTTGCCGTACGGCGAAGCCTCGAGGATGGCGTCCATCGCCTTCTTCCAGCGCTTGTTGCCGTTGTGGGCGAGGATGTGGATCGGCTCGGCGCCCATTTCCAGCAGGAACTTGGCCAGGCCCATGACGAAGTCCGGATCACCCCAGAGGGCGAACTTCTTGCCATGCATCCAGGTGTGCGAGTCGGTCATCATGTCGACCAGACGCCCGCGCTCCTTGGCCAGGCTGGCCGGGATCGGCTGGCCGGTGACTTCGCTGACTTTCATCAGGAATTCGTCGGTCCAGTCCAGGCCCATCGGGATGTTCAGCTTGGGTACGTCGTGCTTCCAGGTGTTCTCGATGAACTTCTTGGACTTCTCCAGCTGCCAGGGCTGCAGCAGCAGCGTGGTGTGCGCGTTCGGCGCGTCCTTCATCTCGGCCTGGCTGGTGCCGCCGGCGTACATGCGGAATTCGCCGTCGGCCGGGGTGTCGAGCACCTCTTCGGGGTCGGAGAGGAAGCTGTAGCCCACGCCCATTTCGGACAGCATGCGCTTGATGACGCGGAAGTTGCCCAGGTAGGTCTCGAAGCCCGGAACGATGTTGACCTTGCCGTTGCTGCCAACGACCTTGTCATCCATGTAGTTCAGGGTGAAGTAGCGGGCGATGCCCTCGAACATGTTGTCCCAGCCGGTGACATGGCTGCCGACGAAGCTCGGGGTGTGGGCGAACGGAACCGGGTAGTCCTGCTCGATGTACCCTTCCTTCTTCGAGTTGTTGATGAAGGCGTTGAGGTCGTCACCGATGACCTCGGCCATGCAGGTGGTGGACACGGCGATCATGTCCGGCTTGTAGGTCGCCTTGCAGTTCTGCAGGCCGTCTTTCATGTTCTGCTGGCCGCCGAACACCGCCGCATCTTCGGTCATCGAGTCCGACACGCAGGAGATCGGCTCCTTGAAGTGACGGTTGAAGTAGGTGCGGAAGTAGGCGACGCAACCCTGCGAGCCATGCACGTAGGGCATGGTCTTCTCGAAGCCCAGGGCACAGAGCACCGAACCCAGCGGCTGGCAGGCCTTGGCCGGGTTGACGGTCAGGGCTTCGCGGGCAAAGTTCAGTTCCTTGTATTCCTCGGTGGTGGTCCACTGGAACACTTCATCGATCTTGGCCTGCGGGTGCTTCTCTTCGAAGCCGTCGCGCTTGGCCTCGAGCATGTCCGTGTACTCTTTCTCACGGAACAGCGGGTAGCTGGGCTTGATGTTGTCGACTTGCTGGCTCATGACTCTTCTCCTTCGCCTCACTCATCTGTGAACGGCGATCGCGGATGTCGGCAGCGACCGGCCGGAGCCGGCCGCCGCGGACGTTACGGACAAATGCGGACTCAGGCGCTGGCGGCGACTTTCTCGACCGATTCCTCGGTCTTCTGCCAGGGCGCCGAAAGCTTCTTCCAGCACGGATTGTTCAGGGTCATGTCCATGTCACGGGCGAAGATGGCGAAGCCGTCGAAGCCGTGGTACGGGCCGGAATAATCCCAGGAGTGCATCTGGCGGAACGGAATGCCCATCTTCTGGAAGATGTACTTTTCCTTGATGCCGGAGCCGATCAGGTCGGGCTTGATGCGCTTGACGAACTCTTCGAATTCGTAGCCGGTGACATCGTCATACAGCAGCGTGGCGTTGCCCATTTCCTTCAGGGTGCGGTCGTAGTCGTCGTTGTGACCGAACTCGTAGCCGGTACCGACCACTTCCATGCCCAGGTCTTCGTAGGCACCGATCACGTGACGCGGACGCAGGCCGCCGATGTAGAGCATCACGCGCTTGCCTTCCAGGCGCGGACGGTACTTGGCGACCACCGCATCCCACTCGGGCTTGTACTTGGCGATGACTTCCTCGCACTTGGCCTTGATCGAGTCATCGAACTGGGCGGCGATGGCGCGCAGCGATTCGATGGTCTTGGTCGGGCCGAAGAAGTTGTATTCCATCCATGGGATACCGTACTTCTCTTCCATGTGACGGGAGATGTAGTTCATCGAGCGGTAGCAGTGCACCAGGTTCAGCTTGACCTTGGGGGTCAGTTCCATCTCGGAGATGGAGCCGTCGCCGGACCACTGGGCGACCACGCGCAGGCCCATTTCCTCGAGCAGGATGCGCGAGGACCAGGCGTCACCACCGATGTTGTAGTCACCGATGATGGCGACGTCGTACGGGGTGCTCTGGAAGCTGGTGTCGTTGTCACGCTTGTGCAGGACCCAGTCGCGCACCGCGTCGTTGGCGATGTGGTGACCCAGGGACTGGGACACACCGCGGAAGCCTTCGCAGCGCACCGGAACCACGGTGGTTTCGTGCTCGGCGGCCTTCTTCTTGGCCACGGCTTCGATGTCGTCACCGATCAGGCCGATCGGGCACTCGGACTGGATGGAGATGCCCTTGTTCAGCGGGAACAGGGTCTCGATCTCGTCGATCAGCTTGGCGAGCTTCTTGTCGCCGCCGAACACGATGTCCTTCTCCTGGAAGTCCGAGGTGAAGTTCATGGTGACGAAGGCGTTCACGCCGGTGGTGCCGATGTAGTAGTTACGACGGCCGGCGCGGGAATACTGACCACAGCCCACCGGGCCGTGGGAGATGTGGATCATGTCCTTGATCGGACCCCACACCACGCCCTTGGAGCCGGCGTAGGCGCAGCCGCGAATGGTCATCAGACCCGGCAGCGACTTCTTGTTGGAGGTGATGCACTTCTTCGATTGCTCGAGGGTCGGATCGTTGGGTGCCAGGTGCTTGGCACGGTCCTTACGAGCCTTCTCGGGGTAAACCTCCAGGACTTCCTGGATGAGGGATTCGACCTCTTCGCGCGACATACCGGACATGGTATGACTCCTCTTAAGCGTTCATTTGCGGGTAACGGCAGCGCCGCACTGCAGGGGGACAGCGCGACGCTCCGGCAGGGCCCATCTGCCCTGCCCCGTCGTCTTGAAACGGTGCGAGATCAGCCCGCGACTTCGTCGGCAGCGGTCTTGCCGACGATGCTCTCGTCTTCCTCTTCCATGATTCCGAACTCCATCAGCAGCGCTTCGAGTTCGTCCATGGTCACCGGGGTCGGGATCACCAGCTTCTTGTTGTGCAGAACCTTCTGCGCCAGCTGACGGTACTCGTCGGCCTGCTTGGCAGTCGGGTCGTACTCGATCACGGTCATGCGGCGGATTTCGGCACGCTGGACCACGTTGTCGCGCGGCACGAAGTGGATCATCTGGGTGCCCAGCTTGTCGGCCAGGGCCATGATCAGCTCGTCTTCGCGGTCGGTCTGACGGCTGTTGCAGATCAGGCCGGCCAGACGCACGCCACCGGAGTTGGCGTACTTCACGATGCCCTTGGAGATGTTGTTGGCGGCGTACATCGCCATCATCTCGCCGGAGCAGACGATGTAGATTTCCTGCGCCTTGTTCTCGCGGATCGGCATGGCGAAGCCACCGCAGACCACGTC
>JAUVZY010000046.1 GCA_030602315.1 Pseudomonadaceae bacterium
CGAACCGCTCGGGGTGCCGTGGCACGAGGATCAGCAGCGCGTCCGGGTGCTCGGCAAGCAGTTGGCGGTGGGCGTCGAGGACGATCTCATCCTCTCCGGCGTGAGTGCTGGCGGCGATCCAGGTGGGGCGCAGATCGCTGCCCCAGGCCTGGCGCTGGGCCTTCGCTCGCACCGGCAGCTCTGGGTCGATCTGAATGTCGAACTTGATCGAGCCGGTGACGGTGATGCGCTCGGGCTGCGCGCCGAGCTGGCGGAAGCGTTCGGCTTCGGCTTCGGTCTGCACGGCGATCCAGGTCAGCTCGCTTAGCATCGGCCCGGTCAGCTTGGGAAAGCGTGCGTAGCCGCGGGCGGACTTTTCCGAGAGGCGGGCGTTGGCCAGTACGGTCGGAATGCCCCGCTGGGCGCAGCGGTGGACATAGTTCGGCCAGATTTCCGTTTCCATGATGATCGCAAGCCTTGGCCGCGCGCGATCGAGAAAGCGCCCCGCCGCCCAGGGCAGGTCGTAGGGCAGGTAGCAGTGCTGCACCTTGTCGCCAAACATCGCGCGGATGCGCTCGGAGCCGGTAGGGGTCATGCAGGTGACGGTAATCGGCAGCGCCGGATAGCGCTCCATCAACGCGCGGATCAAGGGCGCGGCGGCAATGCTTTCGCCGACGGACACCGCATGCACCCAGATGCCGCCCGGCTGCAACGGCGGCAGGCCGACAGTGACGCGCTCGCCCAGGCGGCGCCGGTAGTCCGGCGCCTGGCGCGAGCGCAGCAGCAGGCGGATGAGAATGAGCGGCAGTGCCAGGTGCAGCAGCAGGGTATAGAGGGTGCGATTCATGGGCGCGGAGGATAGCAGGTCCGCGGCCGCGCTTGAGCGCTCCACCGCTCGCGAGCGATCTGGCGCCGCTATTGGCATAGCGGTTTATACTCGCCGCCTCTGTTTTCTGGGCGAGGCCTGCATGTCCGTCTCTCTATGCACTGATGTCCTGATCGTTGGCGGTGGCGTGGCAGGACTCTGGCTGAACGCCCGCCTGCGCCGTCTGGGCTATTCGACGCTGTTGCTCGAGCGCGGGACGCTGGGTGGCGGTCAGAGCGGCAAGTCGCAGGGCATCATTCATGGCGGCACCAAATATGCCCTGCATGGGGCGCTGACCGGGTCCTCCGAGGCCATCGCCGATATGCCGCGCCGCTGGCGCGAGGCACTCGCCGGCCAGGGCGAGCTCGACCTGCAGGGCGTCAGGGTGCTGTCGGACGCGCACTACCTGTGGTCGCCCGGCGGCCTGGCCGGCAATCTCACAAGTTTTTTCGCCAGCAAGGCAATGCGCGGGCGCGTCGATCAGGTCAGCGGTAGCGAGTTGCCGCCGGCGCTGCAACATCCGCGCTTCAAGGGCCGCGTCTACCGCCTTTCCGAGCTGGTGCTCGACGTGCCGAGCCTGATTCACCGCCTCGCCAGCCTCGCCGGTGACAGCCTGGTGCGCGCCGAGGACATCGCTCCACTCATCGAGGACGGCGAGCTGACCGGCCTTCTGGTGGACGGACTGGCCGTGCGCGCCACGCGCGTGGTGATGACCGCCGGCGCAGGCAACGCTTCGCTACTGCAGGCTGCCGGCTTTGCGCAACCGGCGATGCAAACCCGGCCGCTGCACATGGTCATGCTCCGCGCACCGGCGTTGAAGCCGCTGTACGCGCACTGCCTGGGCGGGGGCACCAAGCCGCGCGTCACCATCACCAGCCACCCCACGCCCAGCGGCGAGCTGGTCTGGTATCTGGGCGGCGAGCTGGCCGAAGCAGCCGGCGTGGCGCGTGATGCGCCGGCGCAGATCGCCCAGGCGCAACAGGAGCTGGCCGATCTGCTGCCCTGGCTCGACCTGACTGACGCCCGCTGGGCGACGCTGCGCATAGACCGCGCCGAGCCCGCGCAGAGCGGCCTGGTGCGCCCCGACAACGCCTTCCTTGCCGAACAGGGCCACCTGCTGGTGGGCTGGCCGACCAAGCTGGCACTGGCGCCGGACTTCAGCGACCGCGTGATCGCCTCGCTCGAGCGCGACGGCGTGCGGCCGACTACGCAGCCGGCTTTGCCATCGCTACCCCGGCCGCAGGAAGCGGCGCCCTTCTGGGAGGTACTGGGATGAGAACCCTTCACGATTTCTGGCGCCCATTGGGCAACACCGGTCTGACCGTTTCGCCGCTGGGCCTGGGCACGGTGAAGCTCGGGCGCAATCGGGGCGTGAAGTATCCCGATGGCTTTCGCATTCCCGATGACTACGAAGCGCGGGATCTACTGCAACTGGCGCGCGAACTGGGCATCAATCTGCTGGACACGGCGCCGGCCTATGGCGTCAGCGAAGAGCGCCTCGGCCCGCTGCTGCGCGGCCAGCGCGACGCCTGGGTGTTGTGTACCAAGGTGGGCGAGGAGTTCGACGGCGAGCACTCGCGCTTCGACTTTTCCGCGGCACACACGCGCTACTCGGTGGAGCGCAGCCTGAAGCGCCTGTGCACCGACCGGCTGGACCTGGTGCTGGTGCACTCCGATGGCAACGACCTGGCCGTACTGGAGGACACCGAGGTCTACCGCACCCTCGCCGAGCTCAAGCGTGAAGGGAAGATTCTTGCGTACGGCTTCTCAGGCAAGACCGCCGAGGGCGGCCTACGCGCCCTGCAGACGGGCGATTGCGCGATGGTCACCTACAATCTGGATGATCGTCGCGAAGAGCCGGTCATCGATTATGCGGCGGTCCGGCACAAAGGGATCCTGATCAAGAAGGCACTTGCCAGCGGTCACGCCTGTCTCAAGGACGGCCTGGACCCGGTACGCCGAAGCTTCGAGCTGCTGCTGCGCCACCCCGGCGTCAGCAGCGCCATCATCGGCACGATCAACCCCAAGCACATGACGGAAAACGTCGCCAGCGCCATCGCCGCCCTGGAGTAATCGCTCCAGCGAGATGGCTTCGCAGGAGGAACCGCATGCCCAAGGTGTTGCTGCGCATGAACCCCGGGGTATTCAAGACCCTTCCGCTGCGCGTACAGGCCGACCCGGACGGCCTGCACTACCAGAGCCTCGGCACCCCGCTCAACTTCAGCCAGATGCTCGAACGCCGTCGCCCGATCAGCGTGGCCGATCCGCAGGCGTTCTGTCTGGAGCTGGCCAATCTTGGCGTCTCCGTGCGCCTGACGCTCGCCTGGCACGGGCGGGAATACTGGGTGCTGGTACGCCAGCAGCGACGCGATCGCGGCGATGTGGTGCTCAAGCTGATTTCCGGCTACGTCCCGGCCCATGAGCTGAACCTGCCGTTACTACCGGCGATACAGGAAATCGCCGAGGAGTGCCTTCTCGAAACGCCCGAGGGCTGGCTGGCTGGCCGCTTCGGCGACATCTGGCTGCCGACGCCCTATGCCGGCGCGCTGCGCTATCGCGAACGCCTGCACTTCACCCTCGCCGCCCGCAGCGGCGCCACGCGTCCGGTGTACTGTGCCGACACCCCGCTGATGGAGCGCCCCCGCGCCTATGTCCACCTGCCGACCGCCTCGTTGCAACTGGTGTACGACATGCGCCTGGACGTACCGAAAGAAGCGCACCAGTTGAGCCTGTTCCATGTCGACGAGCGGATCGAGGACGGTCAACTGGTCGCCCGGCTGGAGCGTAGCCGGCCCGACCTGTTTCTCATTCCCCTCGACCAGGGCACGCCGACCGGCGAGCTGTTCACGCTGCGCAAGGGCCAGCTGCTACCGGCGAGCACACGCGGCGTCTGGCTCTCCGAAAGCTTCGCTCGACAGGAGGGTTGGGTGGTGCGTAAGGAGCACGTGCGCTGGCGGGAGTGGCGCGAGGCTTGCCGGCCGGCGCAGGACCAGCAGACAGCCTAGATAGCGGATGGAACGGGCAGGCTGCGCTCGGCAGCCTGCCCGACAAACCGATCAGCGGCGACGGAACAACACCGCCGAGCCCCAGGACAGGCCCACGCCGAAGCCACTCATCACCAGGTTGCGCCAGTCGGATTCGAAGGCGTAGCGCTCCATCAGCAGCGGAATGGTCGACGACACGGTGTTGCCCGCGCCGAACATGTCCTTGATGACCTTGTCGCCGCCCTCCTCGCCCAGACGCTTGGCGATCGCGTCGACGATCGCACCGCTGCCCTGGTGCAGGCACACGGCATCGACATCCTCGAGGGTCATGCGCGCGTCACCGAGCACATCCTGCATGTGCGGGATGATCTTCAGGCTGGCAAAGTTGAATACCTGGCGACCGTTCATGTGGAAGCAGCCATCCTTGACGAACAGGTGGTCGGCGCCGCTGCCATCGGTGCCGAAACGCGCCGGTCCGAGCTCCCAGACCGGGTCTTCGCCGATCCAGGTCGCGGTCGCCGCGTCACCGAACAACAGGGTGGTCAGGCGATCTTCGCGGTCCATGATCTTGGAGTAGGGATCGGCCGTGACCAAAATGCCGTTCTTCAGGCCGGTCGCCTCCATGAAGCCCTTGATCACGTACAGGCCATACACGAAGCCCGAACAACCCAGCGATACGTCGAAGCAGGCGACGTTGGTGGGCAGGCCGATCTTCTTCTGCGCGATGGCCGAGGTGTGCGGCAGACCTTCGCCGTCGCCGTTCTGGGTCACCACGATCAGCGCCTGGACGTCCTCGAGGCGCAGCTCCGGGTTCTTCGCCAGCAGATTGCGCACGGCTTCGGCGCACAGGTCGGAAGTTTCCTGCGAGGCATCCTTTTCCGACAAGGTCGGCGTGCCGATCTTCGACAGCACGAAGGCTTCATCCCGATCGAACTTGGCCGCCTGCTCGATGTTGTCGATACGACCCGGCGGGATGTAGCTGGCGATACTCTTGATTCCGATCATCTTGTACTTCCAACGATTTCTTAACCGCTCGCCAGCTGCAGCGCAGCCCCGCGGCCGATTGATGGGAGTGCGCAGCGGCACGGGCGCCAACCTCTCGCCTTCGCTCGCCTCGCGTGCGGCAGGTCATCTATCGACGCCTGCCACCTCCCGCACGTCACCTTGGATGCAGCCGCCCTTCAGCGGCTGCGAATCTTGTTCACAATCGCGGTGGTCGAGCTGTTTTCCACCAATCCCAGCACGCGCACCTCACCGCCGTAGGCGCGCACCAGCTCGGCGCCGACGACCTGGTCGATACCATAGTCGCCCCCTTTCACCAGCACGTCCGGCTTGAGCTCGGCGAGCAGGGCTTCGGGCGTATCCTCCGCGAAGCTCACCACCCAGTCCACCGCACCGAGGCCGGCGAGAACCGCCATCCGTCGGTCGACCGTATTGATCGGCCGACCCGGCCCCTTGAGGCGCGACACCGACGCATCATCGTTGATCGCCACCACCAGACGGTCGCCCTGGGCGCGCGCCTGCTCGAGATACGTAACATGGCCGGCGTGCAGGATGTCGAAGCAGCCGTTGGTGAATACCACCCGCTCGCCTTGAGCCTTGGCGTCCTCGATCACCACCTGCAGCTGCTCGACCGTCATCACGCCGCGCTCCGAGCCCTGCTCGCGCTGCACCGCGCGGCGCAGCTCCGGCACGCTGATCGCCGCCGTACCCAGCTTGCCGACCACGATGCCCGCGGCCAGATTGGCCAGCGCCACAGCCGCCGGCAGTTGCTCGCCCGCGGCCAAGGCAGCGGCGAGGGTCGAGATGACCGTATCGCCCGCACCGGTGACATCGAACACTTCCCGCGCGCGCGCCGGCAGGTGCAGCTCGGGGTGGCCGGCGCGCAGCAGCGTCATGCCGTGCTCGCCGCGGGTGACCAGCAGCGCCTGCAGGTCCAGCGCCTCGATCAGCGCCAGCCCCTTGGCCACCAGATCGGCCTCGTCGGTGCAGCGCCCCACCACCGCTTCGAACTCGCCGAGGTTGGGGGTGATCAGGCTCGCGCCGCGGTAAATGGAGAAATCCTTGCCCTTGGGATCGGCCAGCACCGGAATGCCGCGCGCACGCGACGCCTGAATCAGAACCTGATGGTTCTGCAGTGCGCCTTTGCCGTAGTCCGACAACACCAGCACGCGCACACCCGCCAGCAACGCCTCGACATCCGATGCCAGCGCCTGAGTGTCGGTGGCAAAGGGCTCTTCGAAGTCCATGCGCAGCAACTGCTGATGCCGGCTCATCACCCGCAGCTTGACGATGGTCGGCTGCGAAGCGATGCGCTGAAAGCGCGTCTGCACCCCGGCAGCGGCCAGGCGCTCGGAAAGACTCGCGGCAGCCTCGTCATCCCCGGTCACCCCCACCAGCCATGCCGGCGCTCCCAGCGCCGCCAGGTTCAGCGCCACGTTCGCCGCGCCACCCGGTCGGTCCTCGATCTGCTCGACCTTCACCACCGGCACCGGCGCCTCGGGTGAAATCCGCGACGTACCACCATGCCAGTA
Source organism: Pseudomonadaceae bacterium (assembly GCA_030602315.1). Taxonomy (GTDB): domain Bacteria; phylum Pseudomonadota; class Gammaproteobacteria; order Pseudomonadales; family Pseudomonadaceae; genus Azomonas. The sequence continues at coordinate 6,363 of JAUVZY010000046.1, forward strand.
GCGATCGAGCATCACATCGCCGACCACCAGCACGGGGGCCTGATCAAAACGGGGCATGGA
>JAUVZY010000037.1 GCA_030602315.1 Pseudomonadaceae bacterium
TCTTGGGCGACAGGCGCAGGCTGCGCAGGCTGCGTTTGACGCTTTTGAGGTGGTTGACCAGGCTCGGTCCGCGGGCCATGGCCACGCCCATGGCCAGCACATCGATCACCACCAGGTGGGCGATGCGCGAGGTGAGCGGGGTGTAGATCTCGGTATCTTCCTGCACGTCGATCGCCAGGTTGACGGTGGACAGCTCGGCCAGCGGGGTCTGGCTCGGGCACAGGGTGATCAGTATGGCGCCGGACTCGCGCACCACATTGGCGGTGATCAGCAGATCCTTGGAGCGACCGGATTGCGAGATGCAGATGGCCACGTCGTTGGATTTGAGTGTCACCGCGGACATCGCCTGCATGTGCGGGTCGGAGTAGGCGGCGGCATTGAGCAGCAGGCGGAAGAACTTGTGCTGCGCATCGGTGGCCACCGCGCCCGAGGCGCCGAAGCCGTAGAACTCCACCCGGTCGGCCTTGGCGATGTAGCCGATGGCCTGTTCGAGCGCCTGCGGGTCGAGTTTTTCGCGCACCTCCATCAGGGTGTGCAGGGTGGTATCGAAAATCTTGTGGCTGATGTCGGCCGCCGAATCGCTTTCGTTGATGGCGAACTGGCCGAAGCTGGCGCCGGCGGCCAGGCTCTGGGCCAGCTTGAGTTTCAAGTCCTGAAAGCCCATGCAGCCGATGGCGCGGCAGAAGCGCACGATGGTCGGCTCGCTGACCCCGACCGCGCTGGCGAGATCCGCCATCGAGCTGTGCATCACGGTCGCCGGGTCCTGGAGCACGTAGTCGGCGACCTTCAGCTCCGACTTGCGCAAGGCGGGGCGGGATTGTGCGATGTGCTGCAGCAGATTCACGGGCGGGCTCGCTGTGTCCGTAGACAGCGCCGGCAAAGGGCTGTCGAATGTTTGTAGTGAGCTTGTAGTTATACTACAAGCAGTCGGGCGACGCCCAGACAACTTCTCCAAGGAGATCTTTTGTGTCCGTTTCCTGTGACATGCTCGTGTTCGGCGGCACCGGTGACCTGGCGCTGCACAAGCTGATTCCGGCGCTCTATCACCTGCATCTGGAGCGCCGCCTGCATCCGCAGATGCGGATCGTGGCGCTGGCGCGCCAGGCGCTGAGCCGCGACGCCTACCTGCAGCTGGCCGAGCGGCACTGCCGGGCGCAGCTGCCGCGCAGCGAGTTCCAGCACGAGTCGTGGCTCGAGTTCAGCGAGCGGCTGGACTACTTCGCGATGGATGCCAGCCAGCGCGGCGACTTCGTGCGTCTGGCGCATCACCTGGGACATGCCGAGGGGCGTCTGCGCATCTACTACCTGGCCACTGCGCCTGGGCTGTTCGCCCCGATCGCGGCCAATCTCGAGGCGGCCGGGCTGGCCAACGAGCAGGCGCGGGTAGTGCTGGAAAAGCCGATCGGGCATGACCTGGCTTCGGCGCTGGCAATCAATGCCGCCATCGGCCAGGTGTTTGCCGAGTCGCGCATTTACCGGATCGACCATTACCTGGGCAAGGAAACCGTGCAGAACCTCATGGCGCTGCGCTTTGCCAATGCCCTGTTCGAGCCGATCTGGCGCGCCGGGCATATCGATCATGTGCAGATCACCGTCGGCGAAACCCTCGGGGTGGAGAACCGCGGCGGCTACTACGACCAGGCCGGCGCGATGCGCGACATGGTGCAGAACCACCTGCTGCAGCTGCTCTGCCTGGTGGCGATGGAGGCGCCGGTGCGCTTCGATGCCGAGTCGGTGCGCAACGAGAAGGTCAAGGTGCTCGAGGCGCTCAAGCCGATCACCGGCCTGGACGTGCAGGACAAGACCGTGCGTGGCCAGTACATCGCCGGCCAGGTCGGTGGGCACGATGTGCCGGCCTACTACTTCGAACGCCACGTGGACAATGACAGCGACACCGAAACCTTCGTCGCGGTGCAGGCGGAGATCGACAACTGGCGCTGGTCGGGCGTGCCGTTCTACCTGCGCACCGGCAAGCGCATGGCGAAGAAAACCAGCGAAATCATCATCGAGTTCAAGCCGGTGCCGCACATGCTGTTTGGCAACAGCCAGGCCAACCGGCTGGTGATCCGCCTGCAGCCGGACGAGTGCATCAGTCTGCAGCTGATGGCCAAGGCGCCGGGCAAGGGCATGCAGCTCGAGCCGGTGGAGCTGGACCTGAATCTGGCCCACGTATTTCGCCAGAAACGCCGCTGGGATGCCTATGAGCGCCTGCTGCTGGATGTGATCGAGGGCGATTCGACGCTGTTCATGCGCCATGACGAGGTCGAGGCCGCCTGGCGCTGGGTCGATCCGATCCTGAAGGGCTGGCAGGGCTACTACCGCAAGCCGCGGCCGTACCCGGCGGGGAGCAACGGCCCGGAACAGGCACGCCAGCTCCTGGAGCGTCACGGTCGCTACTGGGCCTGAGCGAAGCACCCGGGCGCTGCGGCGCCCGGTGCGCGGGCGAACTCAGCGCTGGCGGCTGTAGTTCAGCCCCTTGAGCAGGTTCAGCGCCTGGCCGAGCTGGTAGTCGGCGTCCTGCGGGCGGTTGCTGTCGCTGACCACCTGGGTGGCGGTGGGGCGGTCCGGCTTGCCGTTGCCATTGCCCAGATGGCCGATCAGATCGGCTTCGCGCACGCCCTGGGCCTGCTCCTCGCGGGTCAGCCGGGCACGATTGACCTCGATGTCGGGGATGATGCCCTGGGCCTGGATCGAACGGCCTTCGGGCGTGTAGTAGAGCGCGGTGGTCAGCTTCAGCGCGCGGTCGTTGTTCAGCGGCAGGACGGTCTGCACCGAGCCCTTGCCGAAACTGTCGGTGCCGATGATCAGGCCGCGTTTGTGGTCCTGCAGCGCGCCGGCGACGATCTCGGCGGCCGAGGCACTGCCGCCGTTGATCAAGGTGACCAGCGGCACCTTCTCGCCGCTGTCGCCGGACTTGGCGGAAAAGCGCAGTTCCGAGTTGGCGATGCGGCCCTTGGTGTAGACCACCAGGCCGTCCTCGAGGAAGTGGTCGGCCACTTCGACTGCCGCCTGCAGCACACCGCCGGGGTTGTTGCGCAGATCCAGCACCAGTCCCTGCAACTCTTTGCCACCGTTCTGCTTTTGCAGCCGCGCCAGCGCCTTGGCGACTTCCTCGCCCGTGTTCATCTGGAACTGGGTGATGCGCAGGTAGCCGTAGCCGGGTTCGAGGATCTGCGATTTGACGCTCTCGACCTTGATCACCGAGCGCACCAGCTGCACCTGGAACGGCTGGCCACCTTCGCGGATCAGGGTCAGCGATACCTTGCTGCCGGGCTTGCCACGCAGCTTTTCCACCGCCTCGTTGAGCGAGACGCCCTTGATCGGCTGGCCGTCGATCTTGACGATCAGATCGCCCGCCTCGATGCCGGCTTTGGAGGCAGGGGTGTCGTCGATCGGCGAAACCACCTTGAGAAAGCCGTCTTCCATGCCGACCTCGATGCCCAGGCCGCCGAATTCGCCGCTGGTGCTTTCCTGCAGTTCGCTGAAGGCGTCGGGCTCGAGATAGGCCGAGTGCGGGTCGAGGTTGCTCAGCATGCCCTTGATGGCGTTTTCCAGCAGCGTCTTGTCGTCGATCGGCTCGACGTAGGCCGCCTTGATCCGGTCGAGCACCTCGGCAAAGGTGCGCAGCTCATCCAGCGGCAGCGGCGCCTTCTGGGTGCCGTGCGGCGCCGCGCTGGCGGGCGCCGACGGGGGCTGGGCGAAGGCCGGCGCTGCGCTCAGAAGAGCCAGGGCGAGGGCAGTGGGGCGGACGAGGTGGCGAAGCTGCGGCATGTCGAACTCCGGGGTAAAAGGGGGCGCTAGCCTTGGGCACGGCACCATTGTGCCGGATCGCTGGGGCGGCCGTTCTGGCGAATCGCGAAATACAGGGCAGGATCGTCCTGGCCGCCGCTGTTGCCGACGGTGGCGATCGGCTCGCCGGCGCGGACTAGGTCACCGGCATTGCGCAGCAAGCTCTGGTTGTGCCCGTACAGGCTCAGGTAGCCCTGCCCGTGATCGACGATCACCAGAAGGCCGGCGCCGCGCAGCCAGTCGGCGAATACCACGCGCCCGCCGTGCACGGCGCGCACCGTGGCACCGGCCGGCGCGCCGATCAGCACGCCGTCCCAGGTGGCGCGTGCATCGCCGTGGCGGGGCGCGCCGTAGCGCGCCACCAGGCGCCCGTCGACCGGCCAGGGCAGGCGGCCCTTGGCCTGCAGAAAGGGACCGGCAACCGGCGCGCCGGCCAGCACCTGCGGCGCGCTGGGCTGGCTCTGGGTTTGCCGGAGCTGGGCTTCGCGGGCGGCGGCGAGCGCGCGCTGACGCGCCTCTTCGGCTTCGCGTGCCTGGCGTGCCAGGGTTTCTTCGATGGTCTTGAGCACCCGCTCGAGCTGCTGGCGATCCTGCTGGCGCTCGGCGAGTTTCTGTTCGCGACTGGCGTACTGGCGATCCAGCGCCGTCAGGTTGGCCCGGCGCTCCTGGCGTGCGGCGGTCAGCGCGGTGTGGCGCTCGGCGAGCGAGCGGCGCTGGCTTTCCAGTGCCGCGCGGCCATCGGCGATGTCAGCCTCCACCTGGCGTAGCTGGGCCAGGGTGCGGTTGAAGGTGTCGATCTGTTCGAAGCGCGCCCGGCTCAGGTACTCGTAGTAGGTGACCGTGCGGCTGAACTTCTCCGGATGCTGCTGGTTGAGCAGCAGCTTGACGTATTCCTGGCGGCCACTGAGGTAGGTGGCCCGCGCCTGCTGGGCGATCAGCCGCTGCTGCTCGCGGCGCGCGCCTTCCAGGGTGGTTTTCTCCTCGTCGAGCTGGCGCAGTTCACGCTCGCTGTCGCGGATCTGCTGCTGCAGCGCGTCGATTTCCTTCTCCAGCTCGCCGATCTCGGTTTCGGTGCTCTTGAGCTGACGTTCGAGGCCGGTCTTCTCCTCGCGGATCTGCTTGAGCACCTTCTGCAATTCGGCGATGTCCTGCCGGGCCGCCTCGATCTGCGCGCGGGTGGCAGCTGGGTCCTGCGCGGCGTGGGCGGTGCCCAGCAGGCAGAACATAAGGGCGGTGAGCAGGAATCGGGGCATGGCGAGGCAGGGAAGTCGGGGAACCGCCGTAGTATGCCTAAAAAAGCGGCGCCCGCGCGGCGCCGCGACACAAATGCGATCGGGCGCCGCACGGCCGCAGGGGCCGTACGGCGCTTTGCCGTCAGGCGTCGAGTTCGACGATCGAGCGACCGGTCATTTCCGCCGGCTGCGGCAGGCCGAGCAGCTGCAGCATGGTCGGGGCCACGTCGGCCAGCACGCCGCCTTCGCGGATCTTCAGCGCACGCTTGCCGAAATAGATGAAGGGCACCGGCTCGGTGGTGTGCGCGGTGTGCGCCTGGCCGGTCATTTCGTCTTCCATCTGCTCGACGTTGCCGTGGTCGGCGGTGATCAGTGCCTCGCCGCCGACCTTCTCCAGCGCCTCGGTGATCCGCCCCAGGCAGCTGTCCAGGCACTGCACGGCCTTGACCGCCGCCTCGAACACACCGGTGTGGCCGACCATGTCGCCGTTGGCGTAATTGACGATGATCACGTCATAGCGCTGCTGCTCGATGGCCTCGACGATGCGGTCGGTGACTTCCGGTGCGCTCATCTCCGGCTGCAGGTCGTAGGTGGCGACCTTGGGCGACGGGATCAGGATGCGCTCTTCGCCCTCGAACGGCTCTTCGCGGCCGCCGGAAAAGAAGAAGGTGACGTGGGCATATTTCTCGGTCTCGGCGATGCGCAGCTGGGTCTTGCCCTGCTTGGCCAGGTACTCGCCGAGCACGTTGTCCAGCGATTCGGGGGCGAATGCCGCCGGCGCCGGGATGTTCGCCGCGTACTGGGTGAGCATGACGAAGCCGGCCAGCTGCGGACGGCGCGCGCGGGCGAAGCCGTCGAAGTCGTCCTCGACGAAGGCGCGGGTCAGCTCGCGGGCGCGGTCGGCACGGAAATTCATGAACACGATGGCGTCGCCGTCCTCGACCTTCACCGGCTCGCCGATGGTGGTGGCCTTAACGAATTCGTCGCTCTCGCCGCGCTCGTAGGCGGCGATCAGCCCGTCCACGGCGTAGTCGGCGTGGTAGTCGGCCTGGCCGTCGACGATCAGGTTGTAGGCCTGCTCGACGCGCTCCCAGCGGTTGTCACGGTCCATCGCGTAGTAGCGGCCGATCAGGCTGGCGACCTTGCCCTTGCCGAGGCGGCCGAAGGTCGCCTGCAGCAGTTCGATGGAGGGCTGGGCGCTTTTCGGCGGGGTGTCGCGCCCGTCGAGAAAGGCGTGCAGGTAGATCTTCTCGGCACCGCGCTTGGCGGCCAGCTCGGCCATCGCCACCAGATGCTCTTCGTGGCTGTGCACGCCGCCCGGGGAGAGCAGGCCGAGGATGTGCACGGCCTTGCCGGCGCCAGCGGCCTGATCGACCGCCTGGCAGATCGCCGGATTGTCGAAGAACTCGCCATCGCGGATGGCCTTGGTCACCCGGGTGAAGTCCTGGTACACCACGCGGCCGGCGCCGAGGTTCATGTGACCGACCTCGGAGTTGCCCATCTGCCCGTCCGGCAGACCCACATCCATGCCGCTGCCGGAGATCAGGCCATGCGGGTAGTTGGCGCGCAGGCGGTTGTAGACCGGGGTGTCGGCGGCATGGATGGCGTTGTATTCGGGGCTTTCGCTGTGCCCGAAGCCGTCGAGGATGATCAGTACCAGCGGTTTGGGTACGAAGGTAGGCGCGGCGGGCATCGAAGGCGGCTCCTTGGGCAAGGTTCAGAGGGCTGGCAAGTCTAATGGTTGACCGGGTTCAGGTCACGATTCACGAGGGTTCAGCCGGGTGTGGGGGCTGTGTATACTGCCGCCATTTTATCGTCCGGATACCCGCGAGATGTTCGAAAAGCTGATCGAATTCGTCACCGTTCACTATGTGCTGAGCACCCTGTTCGTGGTGCTGCTGGCGCTGTTGTTCGCCCACGAGGCCCGGCGGGGCGGCCGCAGCGTGAGCACGCGCGAACTCACCGCGCTGGTCAACGGCGAGCAGGGCGTCGTGTTGGACGTGCGATCGAAAAAGGAGTTCGGCGACGGACACATCGTCGATGCATTGAACATTCCTTACGACAAGCTGGTCAGCCGAATGACAGAGCTGGAAAAACACAAGGCCAAGACCATCCTGGTGGTCGACGCCATGGGCCAGCATGCCGGAACGGCCTGCCGGGAGCTGAAGAAGGCAGGCTTCGAAGCCGCGAAACTGTCGGGCGGGATGGCCAGCTGGCGCGGCGACAATCTGCCAGTGGTGAAGTGAATGCCTAAGGTCGTGATCTACAGCAGCGCCTGGTGCCCCTACTGCATCCGCGCCAAGGCCCTGCTGGTGGAAAAGGGTGTGACCTTTGACGAGATCAGCGTCGACGGCAAGCCCGATGTGCGCGCCGAGATGACGCGCAAGGCCGGCCGTACCTCGGTTCCGCAGATCTGGATCGGCGAGCGCCATGTCGGCGGCTGCGACGATCTGTTCGCTCTGGAGCGCACCGGCAAGCTCGATGCGCTGCTCAAGGCCTGAATGGCCAACCTCCCTACAGTTAATTAACAGCAAGGTCTGGATACCATGACTGAACAAGCCAGCAACGACACGCCCGCCGCCCAGAATGGACAGGGCGCGCAGTTCGCCCTGCAGCGCGTCTACGTGCGCGACCTCTCCTTCGAGGCGCCCAAGAGCCCGGAGATCTTCCGCCAGGACTGGAACCCGGGCATCTCGCTGGATCTGAACACCCGTCAGAAGCGTCTGGAAGGCGATTTCTATGAGGTGGTGCTGACCGTCTCGGTGACCGTCAAGACCGGTGAGGAAGTGGCCTTCATCGCCGAAGTCCAGCAGGCCGGCATCTTCCTGATCAAGGGACTGGACGAGGCCACCATGGCCCACACCCTCGGCGCGTTCTGCCCGAACATCCTGTTCCCCTACGCTCGCGAGACCCTCGACAGCCTGGTGATCCGCGGCACCTTCCCGGCGCTGATGCTGGCACCGGTGAACTTCGACGCGCTGTATGCCCAGGAGCAGGCGCGCCAGCAGGGCGCCGGCCAGTCGGTCCAGTAAGCCCCTCGGCGACGAAAAGAGCGTTGGCGGCCGGGCTGGCCGAGGGTGATGTCACCTTCGCCGGCGCCTTGGCGGCCAGCGCTCTTTTCGTTTGCGGGCGCGTTTTTTCGTCCATGCGGCTAGCCTGTCTGTCACCTGCGCCGTGTGGCGCCACCCCAGGCCGGCCGCGGCCGGCACAGCAACGCGAGGACAATCCATGGATGAGTTCATGCAGGCGGCGATCGATGAGGCCCGCCAGGGGCTGGCCGAGGGCGGTATTCCGATCGGTTCGGTGATCGTGCATCAGGGCCGGATCATCGGTCGCGGTCACAATCGGCGGGTGCAGCAGGGCAGCGTCGTGCTGCACGGCGAAATGGACGCCTTCGAGAACGCCGGGCGCCAGCCGGCATCGGTCTACCGCGACAGCGTGCTGTACACCACGCTGTCCCCCTGCGCCATGTGCAGCGGCGCCATCCTGCTGTATGGCATTCCCAAGGTGGTCATCGGCGAAAACCGCACCTTCATGGGCGAGGAGGCGCTCCTACGGGCGCGCGGCGTGGAGGTCGAGCTGCTCGATGATCCGACCTGCATCGAACTGATGCGCCAGTTCATCGCCGCCCAGCCGGCGCTGTGGAACGAGGACATCGGCGAGTAGTGCTAGTCGAGGGCGAATCCCAGTTGCCGCCAGGCCTCATACACCGCTACCGCGACGCTGTTGGAGAGGTTCAGGCTGCGGTTGCCCTCACGCATCGGCAGGCGCAGACGCTGCTCGACGGGGAGCGCCTCGCGGACCTCGACGGGTAGTCCGCGACTCTCCGGGCCGAACAGAAAGGCGTCGCCGCGCCGGTAGGCGACTTCGTGGAAGGGCTGCGAGCCCTTGGTGGTGAAGGCGAACAACCGCGGGCCGGACGGGTCTTGTGCTGGGCTGCCCAGGGGTGGCAGGCCCAGTGCCGCCAGGCACTCGGCGAGGCTGGCATGGCGCTGCAGGCTGGCATATTCGTGGTAGTCGAGACCGGCGCGGCGCAGGCGCTTGTCGTCCAGTTCGAAGCCGAGCGGCTCGATCAGGTGCAGGCGGCAGCCGGTATTGGCGCACAGGCGGATGATGTTGCCGGTGTTGGGGGGAATCTCCGGCTGGAACAGGATGACGTGGAACATGCAGGACACCGAGACGATCGAGGACGAGCATTCTAGCGTGGAAGCCGAGAAGCGCCGGCTGCGCTGGCGTTTCTTCGGCTCGCTGGTGCTGCTCGGGCTGATGATCGGCATGATGATCGGGCGACTCACCGCCCCCGGCCCCATCGCGCTCGAGGCGGTGGAGGAGCAGCCCTGGGGGCTGTCGCTGTGGTACGACCGCGAGCCGGTGGTTCGCGGCGAGGTGCTGCATGGCGCCTTGGTACTGCATGTCGCCGCCCGCGCCGAGGCGCAGCAGGGGCAGCTACGCCTGGGCGATACCCTGGTCAACTGGCGCGTGCGTTCGGCGGGCGAGATTTCCACGGTGGGCTTTGTCGCCACCCGCGCGCTGCACGGGCGCTGGCAGGGCGAGGCGGTGGATGGGCGCTGGCGAATCGATGTGCGTCTTGCCCCGCATCCGCTCGACTAACCAGCGCTCCTGGGCTCAGGCCTCGTCGTGGTCCTCGTCGTCGCCGGCGTCGCCCATGCCCAGCTCCTTGATCTTGCGCGTCAGGGTGTTGCGCCCCCAGCCCAGCAGCAGCGCGGCGTCGCGGCGGCGCCCGGCGGTGTGCTTGAGCGCGGTCTCGATCATGATCCGTTCGAAGGTGGGTACGGCGCTGTCGAGCAAATTGTGCTGCCCGCGTGCCAGCGCCTGGTCCGCCCAGTTGCGCAGCGCCTGCTCCCAGTTGTTCGAGGGCTGGGCGGCGGCCGGCTGGTTGAGTAGCTCCGGCGGCAGGTCATCGATCAGCACCTCGCGCCCGGAGGCCATCACGGTGATCCAGCGGCAGGTGTTTTCCAGCTGGCGCACGTTGCCCGGCCAGGGCAGCTTGGCCAGGTATTCTTCGGTTTCCGGCTTGAGCACCTTGGGCTCGACCGCCAGCTCCTGAGCCGCGCGCGCGAGGAAGTGGTGGGCGAGGGTGGGGATGTCCTCGCGGCGGTCGGCCAGCCGCGGGATATGGATGCGGATGACGTTCAGGCGATGGAACAGGTCTTCGCGGAACTTGCCGGCCTGTACCAGTCCTTCGAGGTCCTGGTGGGTGGCGGCGATGATGCGTACATCCACCTTGATCGGCGTGTGGCCGCCGACCCGGTAGAACTCGCCGTCGGCCAGCACGCGCAGCAGGCGGGTCTGGGTCTCGGCCGGCATGTCGCCGATCTCGTCGAGAAACAGGGTGCCGCCATCGGCCTGCTCGAAGCGCCCGCGGCGCTGGGCGGCGGCGCCGGTGAAGGCGCCCTTTTCGTGGCCGAACAGCTCCGACTCCATCAGATCCTTCGGAATCGCCGCCATGTTCAGCGCGATGAACGGCGACGCCTTGCGCGGGCTGTGGCGGTGCAGGGCATGGGCCACCAGCTCCTTGCCGGTGCCCGACTCGCCGTTGATCAGCACGGTGATGTTGGAGTGCGACAGGCGGCCGATGGCGCGAAACACCTCTTGCATCGCCGGGGCCTCGCCGATGATCTCGGGGGTGCGCGGACGGTCCGGTGGCGGCTGCATGCCTTGCTGTTCCTGGGCGTGCTGGTTGGCACGCTTGACCAGCGAGACGGCGTCGTCGACGTCGAACGGCTTGGGCAGGTACTCGAAGGCGCCGCCCTGGTAGGACGCCACCGCGCTGTCGAGGTCCGAATGGGCGGTCATGATGATGACCGGCAGGCGCGGGTGCTGCTCGCGGATCTTGGCCAGCAGATCGAGGCCGCTGGAGCCGGGCATGCGGATGTCGGAGATGATCACGTCCGGCTGCTGGCGTGCCAGGCGGCTGAGAACGCTCTCGGCGCTCTCGAAGCTCTGGGTGGTGATGCCCTCTTGTTGCAGGGCCTTTTCCAGGACCCAGCGGATCGAGCGGTCATCGTCGACGATCCATACCGTTTCGCTTCGGCTCATGGGGGCATTGCTCCTTTATTCCAGCGGCAGGTAGATCGAGAACGCGGTATGCCCCGGATGGCTTTCGCATTCGATCAGGCCGTGATGTTGGCTGATGATGTTCTGGGTGATGGCCAGGCCCAGGCCGGTCCCGTCCGGGCGGCCGCTGACCATGGGGTAGAACAGGGTGTTCTGCAGGTCCGGCGGAATCCCCGGGCCGTTGTCGATGATCGAGACGTGCAGTACCAGGCGGTGCCGGGTGTGGCCGATGGTGAACTGGCGCACCGTTCTGGTGCGCAGGGTGATGCGTCCGAGGTTCAGTGCCGCGTGCGAGGCCAGCGCCTGCATGGCGTTGCGCACGATGTTGAGCACCGCCTGGATCATCTGTTCGCGATCCATGCGCAGTTCCGGAATGCTCGGGTCGTAATCGCGCACCAGGGTCAGCCCGCCCAGGCTTTCTGCCTCGATCAGGCTGGCGACCCGCTCCAGCACCTCGTGGATGTTGGTCAGGGTCAGCGACGGCAGCTTGTTCGAGCCGAGCATCCGGTCCACCAGGTTTCGCAGGCGGTCGGCCTCTTCGATGATGACCTCGGTGTAGTCCTTGAGGTGCTCGTCCGGCAGTTCGCGGGCCAGCAGCTGCGCGGCGCCGCGGATGCCGCCGAGCGGGTTCTTGATCTCGTGGGCCAGCCCGCGCACCAGCAGCTTGGTGGTTTCCTGCTTGGACAGCTGGGCTTCTTCCTTGGTGATGCGCAGCAGGCGGTCGCGGGGCAGTACCTCGATCAGCAACATGGTCTGCTGGCGGGTGAGGATCGGCGTCACGGCGTAGTCCACCGTGAGGTTTTGCCCGCTGGCGGACGTCAATGTGGCTTCACGCTTGGTGAACGGATGCGCTTCCTCGACGGCCTGGCGCAGCGAAGCGAGTGCCTCGGGCGACTCGGTGAACAGTTCGCTGATGAAATGCCCGTGACTGCGCTGGCCGCTGACAGCCAGCAGCATCTCGGCGGCCGGGTTCATGTATTCCAGGCGCAGCTCGGCGTCGAGCAGCAGGGTGGCCGTGGTCAAATTCTCGAGCAGCAGGCGCTGCAGGGCTTCGTCGATCATGGGCTTGAGCATCCGGTGGATGGCATCGCTGGATGCAAGAAGCGCACCACAGCACCCAATTGAGGCGCGGCGCGCGATCGTCTCATGCACCCCTTCGGCGCACGCCCCAATTCGGTGTCGAGAATGGCTCAGGTCGTGCCGTCAGGCACCAAAAAGGTGCGTGGTCCGCTCAAATAAATGGCACGAAGGGAATGTCGGCCTTCTTCGGCTTGTCTTTCAGCGGGCATTCCAGGCGCACGCCGTAGTCGGCCAGTTGGCAGGGCTGCACCTGCCGGCGCTGGGCCAGGGTCATGCGCTTGATGTGTACGCTGCGCGGCTCGCTGCGCAGCAGGCTCAGGCCTCGCTCATCGATGATCTCGACCACCAGCTCATGACTGCCGCGGTCGAGGTTCTGCAGCGCAAAGCGCGGCGCGGTCTGTTCGCCAGCGGGCGTGCCGTTGATCAGCAGTCGATAGCGGTGGCCGGGCATCAGCGCCGGCTCGCTGCTTGCGACGACCGTGAGGTTGCCGGTGTTGTCGCGGATGGTGGCGTCCGGCTCGGGGGTGACGATCTGTACCTTCAGGTAGCGTCTGCTGGCCGCCGGCTGTGCGGCCTCGGGAGGCGTGGCCGGGGTGGCGCTGGGGGGCGGTGCCGACCACTCGTTGAGCGGCGTCAGCGGAACCGGCTCGCTCTGCCCGCCGGCCGGGCGGTCGGTGAACACCGGGTTGCCGTTGGCATCCCGGTGCATATAGATCTGCGCGGCGGCGGGCAGCGTCAGGGACAGGCCGGTCAGGCCGAGCAGGAGCAGGCGTCGAATCATGGCTTGGCGGGTCTGTTGGGCGCATTGCCAAGGGCGACGCGCTGAACGTGGAAGGTCTCGACGGCGCTGCGCTGGATCACCTTGTCGCCGGCCAGTACCTCGACCTGCAGGTTGTGCTTGCCGCGCGGCACGTTGTCCAGTTGCAGCGACGCACTGGTGGTCGACGGCATCACCGGCTCGCCGTCGAGCAGAAAGCGCAGGCTGTGGCCCGGGCGCAGGGCGGGCACCAGTTGCACGTTCAGTTCGATGCGGCCGTCGTTGGCGCGGATGGTGCGATCCTGGGGCAAGCCGGTGATGGCGACCACGCGGTAGGGTTTGCCGTCGGCCGACTGGCTGGCGACCTCATCGCTGGCGGAAATGCCGGCGGGAATCTCCGGGGTGCGCAGCTCGACGATGGTCGGCGGCGGCAGGTTCACCGGCTTGGCGTTGACGTGGCTTGGCGGCTCGTTGGTGAACACCGGATTGCCGCGCTCATCGGTATAGCGGTAAATCTCGCTGGCCAGGCTTGTGGCGGACGCGATCAGCAGCAGGCAGAACAGAAATGGACGCATGGGCTTGCTCCATGGTTTGTTGGAAGAAGCGTTGCACCGGACGCCTTGCCAGGCAAGTGCCCGCGCAGCGGTTGCGCAGGATTTCGACAACGTGACGGTTGTCAACGTGCGCTCGGTCGCATCGACCGGTCCCTGGGGTGTTTGCCTGCCCAAAAGAAAAACCCGCACCGAGCCAGGCTCGATGCGGGTTTGAGTCGCCTGTCAGTCAGGCAGCCGGATCAGCAGCTGTAGTACAGCTCGTATTCCAGCGGGTGTACGAAGGTGCGGACCTTGATTTCCTCAGCGGCCTTGAGCTCGATGTAGGAATCCAGGAAGTCCTTGGTGAACACGCCGCCCTTGAGCAGGAACTCGTGGTCGGCTTCCAGGGCCTCCAGTGCTTCCTTCAGGCTGCCGCAAACCTGCGGGATGTTGGCAGCTTCTTCCGGCGGCAGGTCGTACAGGTTCTTGTCGGCGGCATCGCCGGGGTGAATCTTGTTCTGGATGCCATCCAGGCCGGCCATCAGCAGCGCGGCGAAGGCCAGGTACGGGTTGGCCGACGGGTCCGGGAAGCGTGCTTCGATACGACGGCCGCGCGGGCTGGCGACGTACGGAATGCGGATCGACGCGGAGCGGTTGCGGGCCGAGTAGGCCAGCATCACCGGTGCTTCGAAGCCCGGGACCAGACGCTTGTAGGAGTTGGTCGACGGGTTGGTCAGGGCGTTCAGCGCCTTGCCGTGCTTGATGATGCCGCCGATGAAGTACAGGGCGGTTTCCGACAGGCCGGCATAGCCTTCGCCGGCGAAGGTGTTCTTGCCGTCTTTGGCGATGGACATGTGCACGTGCATGCCGGAGCCGTTGTCGCCGTACAGGGGCTTGGGCATGAAGGTCACGGTCTTGCCATAGGCAGCGGCGACGTTCTGCACGCAGTACTTCAGGGTCTGGACTTCGTCAGCCTTGGCCACCAGGGTGTTGAAGCGCACGCCGATCTCGTTCTGGCCGGCGGTGGCTACTTCGTGGTGGTGCACTTCGACGATCTGGCCCATTTCTTCCAGGGCGTTGCACATGGCGGTACGGATCTCGTGATCCGGATCGGCCGGCGGGGTCGGCAGGTAGCCGCCCTTGACCGCGATGCGGTGGCCGCTGTTGCCCTGGCCGTCGTGCAGGTCGGCGTCGCTGTTCCAGGCAGCCTGCTCGGAGAAGATCTTGAACATCGAGCCGGACATGTCCGACTTGTACTTCACCGAATCAAAGATGAAGAACTCCGGCTCCGGACCGGCGAACACGGTGTCACCGATGCCGGTGGACTTGAGGTATTCCTCGGCGCGCTTGGCGATGGCGCGCGGGTCGCGCTCGTAGCCCTGCAGGGTGGACGGCTCGATCACGTCGCAGACCAGGATCAGGGTCGGCTCTTCGGTGAACGGGTCCAGGACGGCGGTGCTGTCGTCCGGGCGCAGGATCATGTCGGACGCTTCGATGCCCTTCCAGCCTTCGATGGAGGAGCCGTCGAACATCTTGCCATGCTCGAAGAAGTCATCGTCGGCGTCACGCGCCGGCATGGTGATGTGGTGCTGACGGCCCTTCGGATCGGTGAAGCGGAGGTCAACCCACTTCACGTCGTTATCTTTGATCAGTTGAAGCGACTTCGACATGAGATTCTCCAGGTTGTGAAGTGCTGGCGATGCGGTCGGTGGCGACGGCCAGGCGCGATAATCGGGCTTGGCACCCTGCCTCACAAGGGAGCAAATAATATGCCAGCTGTCCATTGTGGGGCCGTGGGCCGCAGGCATGCGCTTTCAGCGGTGGCACTGGCGGATAATGCACCGAGAGCGTGCGCGATACTGGTGCGCTCGTCTGTTTTTGTGCCTTTAATTGGTGCGCAGGCAGGTTCGCGAAAAGCCGACTAAAGGTAGCCCGTCTTCGGCTATAATCCGCGCCCTTTACGCTGTTGCCGGCCCGCCCGTTCTTTGTCATGAAGCTGATCGTCAAGGTTTTCCCGGAAATCACCATCAAGAGCCGGCCGGTGCGCAAGCGCTTCATCCGGCAGTTGGCGAAGAACATCCGCACCGTGCTGCGCGACCTCGATCCGGCGCTGCGGGTGGATGGCGAGTGGGACAACCTCGAACTCGAGACCGCACTGAGCGATCCGCGCGTGCTCAGGGAGATCAAAGACCGGCTGTGCAACACGCCGGGCGTGGCGCATTTTCTCGAGGTGAACGAATACCCGCTGGGCGACTTCGACGACATCCTGGAAAAGTGCAAGCACCATTTCGGTGACCGCCTGCCCGGCAAGATCTTCGCGGTGCGCTGCAAGCGCGGCGGCAAGCACAGCTTCACCTCGATGGACGTCGAGCGCTATGTCGGCAGTCAACTGCGCCAGCAGTGCGGCGCCGCCGGCATTTCCCTGAAAGAGCCGCAGGTCGAGGTGCGCTTCGAGATCCGCGACCAGCGCCTGTTCGTCATTCACGGCCAGCGCGACGGCATCGGCGGCTACCCGCTCGGCGCCCTGGAGCAGACGCTGGTGCTGATGTCCGGCGGTTACGACTCCACGGTCGCCGCCTACCAGATGATGCGCCGCGGCCTGCTGACCCATTTCTGCTTCTTCAACCTTGGCGGTCGTGCCCATGAACTGGGCGTGATGGAAGTCGCCCACTACCTCTGGCAGAAGTTCGGCAGCTCGCACCGCGTGCTGTTCATCAGCGTGCCGTTCGAGGAAGTGGTCGGCGAGATCCTCGGCAAGGTCGACAACAGCCAGATGGGCGTGGTGCTCAAGCGCATGATGCTGCGCGCCGCCACGCAGATCGCCGAGCGCCTGCACATCGACGCGCTGGTCACCGGCGAGGCGATCTCCCAGGTCTCCAGCCAGACCCTGCCCAACCTGTCGGTGATCGATTCGGCCACCGACATGCTGGTGCTGCGCCCGCTGATCGCCAGCCACAAGCAGGACATCATCGACACCGCCGAAGCCATCGGCAGCGCGTCGTTTGCCCGACACATGCCCGAGTACTGCGGGGTCATCTCGGTGAACCCCACCACCAAGGCCAAGCGCTACCGCGTCGAGCACGAGGAAGCGCAGTTCGACATGGCGATCCTCGAGCGCGCCATGGCCAATGCGCGCCAGGTCGCCATCGACCGGGTGATCGACGAGCTGGGCCAGGACCTGTCGGTAGAAGAGGTGGGCGAGGCGCTGGCCGGTCAGGTGGTGCTGGACATACGCCACCCCGACGCTGCCGAGGACGCGCCGCTCGAACTGCCGGGCATCGAGGTGCAGGCACTGCCGTTCTATGCGCTCAACAGCCGCTTCAAGGAGCTGGACGCCAACCGCCAGTACCTCCTGTATTGCGACAAGGGCGTGATGAGCCGGCTGCACGCCCATCATCTGCTTAGCGAAGGACACCAGAACGTGCGGGTCTACCGGCCCGCCAGCCAGAAGCTGGAAATCGGACGCTCGCTGTAATGAGTCACCGTCAAACCAGCCGAATCGTCATCCGGCGCACGCATCCTCCCGATCGGGCCAGCGCCGTCTTTTTTTCCAGTTTCCGCTTTCCAGCTTTTTGTTCAGGTAAATCCAAGTGATCGAAAAACTACGCAACATCGCCATCATCGCCCACGTCGACCATGGCAAGACCACCCTCGTTGACAAGCTGCTCAAGCTCTCCGGCACCCTTGACCGCAAGGAAGCCGAAGGCGAGCGCGTGATGGACTCCAACGACCAGGAACGCGAGCGCGGCATCACCATCCTGGCCAAGAACACCGCCATCAAGTGGAACGGCTACGACATCAACATCGTCGACACCCCCGGCCACGCCGACTTCGGCGGTGAAGTCGAGCGCGTGATGAGCATGGTCGACTCCGTGCTGCTCTTGGTCGACGCCCAGGACGGCCCGATGCCGCAGACCCGCTTCGTGACCCAGAAGGCGTTCAAGGCCGGCCTGCGTCCGATCGTGGTGGTCAACAAGATCGACCGTCCTGGCGCGCGTCCGGACTGGGTCATCGACCAGATCTTCGACCTGTTCGACAACCTCGGCGCCACCGACGAGCAGCTGGATTTCCCGATCGTCTACGCCAGCGCCCTGAACGGCATCGCCGGTGACGACCCGGCCAACATGGCCGACAACATGGACCCGCTGTTCCAGGCCATCGTCGACCACGTGCCGGCACCGACAGTCGACCTCGACGGCCCGTTCCAGATGCAGATCTCCCAGCTCGACTACTCCAGCTTCCTCGGCGTGATCGGCATCGGCCGCATCGCCCGCGGCCAGATCAAGGCCAACACCCCGGTGGTGGCGATCGGTGCCGACGGCAAGAAGCGCAATGGCCGCGTGCTGAAGATCATGGGCCACCACGGCCTGCAGCGCGTCGAGGTCCAGGAGGCCCAGGCCGGCGACATCGTCTGCGTCTCCGGCATGGAAGAGCTGTTCATCTCCGACACCCTGTGCGACCCGCAGGCCGTCGAGGCGCTGCCGCCGCTGACCGTCGACCAGCCGACCGTGTCCATGACCTTCCAGGTCAACGACTCGCCGTTCGCCGGCAAGGAAGGCAAGTTCGTCACCAGCCGCAACATCAAGGAGCGTCTGGAGAAGGAACTGCTGCACAACGTGGCGCTGCGCGTCGAGCAGGGCGACTCCCCGGAGAAGTTCAAGGTGTCCGGCCGCGGCGAGCTGCACCTGTCGGTACTGATCGAAAACATGCGCCGTGAAGGCTTCGAGCTGGCCGTGGGCCGCCCGGAAGTGGTGATCATCGAGAACGAGGCCGGCGAAAAGCAGGAGCCGTACGAGAACGTCACCATCGACATCGAGGAGCAGCATCAGGGCCCGGTGATGGAGCAGATGGGTCTGCGCAAGGGCGACATGACCAACATGATCCCCGACGGCAAGGGCCGCCTGCGCCTGGAGTACATCATCCCGGCGCGTGGCCTGATCGGCTTCCGTAACGCCTTCCTGACCATGACCTCGGGCACCGGTATCCTGACCTCGACCTTCGACCACTACGGTCCGATCAAGTCGGGCGACGTGACCCACCGCCAGAATGGCGTGCTGGTCTCCATGGCCACCGGCACCGCGCTGACCTACTCGCTGGAAACCCTGCAGGACCGCGGCAAGCTGTTCCTCTCCCCGGGCGACGAAGTCTACGAAGGCCAGCTGGCCGGCATCCACAGCCGCGAC
>JAUVZY010000003.1 GCA_030602315.1 Pseudomonadaceae bacterium
TCATAAAAAACCTCCTCGCGTTCAGCCACATGTTTTGCTATCGAGCTTCCCGTACGATCACTCGGCGGTGATTCTTGTTCCGTCGACTTCGTCTCTAGAGCTCCAGCCTCTCGGGCGGCCAGGACCTACTGGCTACCATTCCAGGGGCGATGGTTAAGCCGTGACGAACCTGGCACGAAATGGGTGTCGAGCGGGCGGAGACCCCTCAAGGAAAGGCCGCGGGGTGAGGCGTATGCGTTAGCCGCATAACCTAACCTGAGCAGGTTTCAGTGGGTGATTGCAGTGGGTCAAGACACTGGCGCCTTCGAAAATCGAGCTCAGCGATGCCAAGCCCGCTGGATGTGCGCGAGCAGCACGCGCGCCAGTTGAGGCGCTGCAAGCGGCCTATGGTTGTTACCGCCAACGTAAAACTGACCCCCTGACGCCGAGGCAAATTTGACCCCCTGGGCGATCATGGCGGCTTTGAGCTGCCGAGATGTTGACCCAGGAGCAGTCAGTGGAAATCAAGGTTTTGGCCCGTCAGGGCCTGGGCATCAAGGCAATCGCACGGGAGCTGGGGCTGTCCCGTAACACGGTTCGCAGGTACCTGCGCAGTGGCGGCCAGCCGCCTCGCTACAAGGCACGGACGCCTCGTCCCTGTAAGCTCGACCCGTTCAAGGGTTACCTGCACGAGCGTATCGAGGCGGCACGCCCGCACTGGATTCCAGCCACGGTGCTGCTGCGTGAGATTCAGGGGCGGGGGTATGTCGGCGGCATCAGCCAGCTCAAGGCCTACATAGCCCCCTTCAGGCATCGACCGGAGGAGCCGCTGGTGCGTTTCGAGACGCCAGCAGGTCGGCAGTTGCAGGTGGATTTCACCACCATCCGGCGAGGCCGAGAGCCGCTCCGGGCCTTCGTGGCCACGCTCGGTTATAGCCGCGCCACGTTCGTGCGCTTCTCCGAGCGTGAGGACAGCGAGGCGTGGCTGAACGGGTTGCGGGAAGCCTTTGTCTATTTCGGCGGTGTGCCGGAGGAAGCGCTGTTCGACAACGCCGGGGCGATCATCCTTGAGCGTGATGCTTACGGCGAGGGATTGCATCGCTGGCATCCACGGCTGGCCGCGCTCGCCGATGAATATGGCTTCCGTCCTCGTGTCTGCCGGCCTTACCGGGCCAAAACCAAAGGCAAGGTCGAGCGTTTCAACAGCTACCTCAAGGGCAGCTTCATCACGCCCCTGGCCGCCACGCTCAAGAGCGCGGGGCTGAAGCTGGATGTGTCGACGGCCAATGCACACATTGGCCCCTGGCTCGATGAAGTGGCCCATCAGCGCATCCATGGCACAACGGGGGTGAAGCCGGCCGTCCGCCTGGCCGAGGAGCGCCAGGTCCTGCTGCCCTTGCCTGCGCTGCCCCGCCAGACCAGCGCAGTGCCTGGGCTGCGCCAGGGACGCGTCCTGCCCTATGAGAGCTTGCAACATCCCCTGTCGGTCTATGACCAACTGCTGGGAGCGGGCGCATGAATCTGCAACATGCGCGAATCGCTGAACTCTGCCGGGATCTCAAGCTGGAGCGTGTCGGGGCTGACTGGCCTTGCCTGGCCCAGCAGGCTGCCAATGGCGAAGACAGTTTTGCCGACTTCCTCGAAAGGCTGCTTTCGGCCGAACTCGATGCCCGCAACGAGCGTTCGCGTCAGACCTTGCTGAAGCTGGCGACCCTGCCCGCGGTAAAGACGCTGGAGCAGTACGACTTCGCCTTTGCCAGCGGTGCACCTCGCAGCCAGCTCCAGGAATTGGCTGCGCTGAGCTTTATCGAACGCGCGGAGAACATCGTCCTGCTTGGGCCGAGCGGTGTCGGCAAGACGCACCTGGCGACGGCGCTGGCCTATCGGGCAGTCATGGCCGGGATCAAGACACGCTTCGTCACCGCCGCTGACCTCATGCTGCAACTGAGTGCGGCTCACCGCCAGGAGCGCCTGAAGGAATACTTCAACCGGGTGGTGATGGGACCAAGGCTCTTGGTGATCGACGAGATCGGCTACCTGCCTTTCGGAAGGGACGAAGCCAATCTCTTCTTCAACGTCGTCGCCCGACGCTACGAGCGCGGGAGCATGATCCTTACCAGCAACCTGCCGTTCACCCAGTGGGCCGGCACCTTCGCCGACGACCAGACACTGACGGCAGCGATGCTGGACCGCCTGCTACACCACGCTCACATCGTACAGATCAGCGGTGAGAGCTACCGACTGAAGGACAAACGCCGGGCTGGTACAGCTGGTTCGCGAAGCGCCGAAAAGGCATAACCCAACGGCCCAGGGGGTCAAATCTCACTCGGCGTTTTCATACGAAAAGGGGTCACTTTTCGGTCGGCGTTGACAGATATGGTAGAAGCGCTCCTTGTGCTCGTAAGCCGCCAAGAGCTGGGGGGAATGCTCCTGTCCAGGTCTCCATGATGAGCCGTTCGCGGTCTGAAACGTCGTGAGCGCGCTTCAGCAGGATTTTCCGGTCACCTTTGAGGGTCCGGCGCTGATTGGGCTTCAACTCCTTCCTTAGGCCTTTGCGGATCTTCTCTAAGGCCTCGTTGGCCATGCGCACGACGTGGAACTTATCGACCACGATACGGGCCTGTGGCAGCACCGTCTGGAAGGCGCGGCGGTAGGGCTTCCACATGTCCATGCTGACGATCTCGACCTGGTGGCGGTTGGCCATGCTCATGAGGCGTCTTGTCACCCTCTCTTGCTGACGACCGGGTAGCAGGTCCAGCAGGGTGCGCTCTTCCAGATTGGTTAGGATGCAGCAGAGCCCTTGGCAGCAGTCGTGCATCAGGAACGTACAGCTGGCTCATGAAGGCGTGCCGCCTTATCAAGGCCCAGGACGCGCCTATTCCGGAAGTCAAGCATGCGATAGCGAAGACGCTAGGCGATTCAGCGGCGGCGGCTGCCTGGTTGATGTCGTATTTCCGCCCAAATAAAGAGGGCGACACCGAGGAAGATCCATACGTCCGCTAGGTTGAACGATGGCCAGTGCCACTGGGCATAGTGAAAATCGAGAAAATCCTCTACGTAGCCTAACCGCAAGCGATCTGCGACATTGCCCAACGCGCCGCCGAGGATCGCACTGAGGGCGAGCCGATAACTCAGTACGCGTGGTGAACGCCAAAGCCAGTACACCAGTAATATCGAGATAACCAGGGCCAGTCCGATGAAAAGCGGCTGCTGCCAACCGCCGACATCCGCGAGAAAGCTGAAGGCCGCCCCCGTATTGTGGCGGTGGACCCAATTGAAGAAGGGTGCGGCAGGCACGCTTTCACCATGCGCTAGCATGGTGCTGGCAAGGTACTTGCTCGCCTGATCGACAAACAGTAACAGGAGCGAGAGCCACAGCCAGCGCATCGCCTTTCCCGGCTCGTGGGCTTTCTCTGCGAGCCGACTGCCATAAGTAGACATATCCCCTTCCTCCTGACCCAATCTAGAATTTGCTCGCTGCTAAATAACAAGCGTCATGTACCCAACCGATGATGCCGACGAATTCGACGGAGCAGGAGCAGGCCGAGTCCGAGTGCGGTCAGGCCAAGGACAGGCCAATCCCGCCAGCGCACATAAGGGGGCGCGCCAGTTCGCGGTGTCACTTCGGCGCTGAGGGTGGCCACTTCGAACTGCGGAGCACGCTTGAGCACTTTGCCCTCATGATTGATGGCTGCTGTGATACCGGTGTTCGTGGCTCGAAGAAGGTCACGTCCGGTTTCGATGGCACGCATGCGTGCCATCTGGAAATGCTGGAGGGGGCCGAGCGAGCTGCCGAACCAGGCATCGTTGCTGACATTCACCAGTAACTGCGCTTCGGGCAGAAGCTCAGTGACTTCGGCACCAAAGACCGCCTCGTAGCAGATGAGTGCCCCTACGGGCACCCCTGCTGCATTCAGGACGTGCGCTTCCCGTCCCGGTGTGAAGTCGGACATGGGCGCCCCGAGCACGTCGAGGGCCGACCCCAAAAGATCCCGAAACGGAACATATTCACCGAAGGGCACCAGGTGGCGTTTGTAGTAGAAGCCTGAGGGATCGGAGAGGCTTACCACGGCGTTGTAGGTACGGCCCTCCGCCTCGCGTACCGGGACGCCAATCATTAACGATGTGCCTGCCTGATCGGCTAACGCCTCAAGCTCAGCAAGATATGCTTTGGCCTGGTCATGCCACATCGGGATTGCCGCTTCTGGCCAGATCACGATATCGGCTCCGAGATGCTGCGCGGTAAGCGCCTGATAGCGCTCAAGTGTGATGTCCCGGTATCTCGGGTCCCATTTCTTGTCTTGCGCGATGTTTCCTTGCAAGAGGACGACATCGATCGGGTCAGCGGCTGGCTGCGTCCATTCACGATCCAGCAGTTGCAAGCCGGCGAGGGTAGCGACTAACACGGCACCGACTACCGCAGCACGGCGCAGGCTTGGCCCCTGGACAACCCAGGCAAGCCCGCCAGCGAGAAGTGCCACCAGTAAACTCACGCCAAGCACGCCAAAGACGGGAGCGATAGTGGCAAGTGTGGTGTCGGTCTGGCTGTAGCCAATGAAGAGCCAGGGAAAGCCGGTCAAGAACCAGGTGCGCATCCATTCACTCAGCACCCATGCCGCAGGTAGCCCTAGCCAGAGTGCCATTGCATCCATCTCAGGGCGCAGGCAGCGCACGAGGTACGCGACGCCCCATGGAAAGAGGGCGAGCAGCGAGACAAAGGCCGCCGTGACTAACACCGCCACCACGGGGCCATTGCCGTACTGGCTAATGCTGATAAAGACCCAGGAGACACCCACGCCGAAGTAGCCAAGGCCAAAGAGGTAGGCCGACCACAGCGCCTGACGCCTTGAAGACTGCGCGGTCAGGACAAAAAATGTTGCCAGAGCGATCACCGCAAGCCATGCCCAGCCCACAGGGGCAAAGGCAAGCGGCATGGCGCCTCCAGCAAGTAGAGCCATCCCCCCTGTCAGAAGCGGCTTATAGCGCACGCCCGTGTATAGGCTAGAGGGTAGCGCGCACTTATCACCCAATGCTCTCTCGCCTCCGAATCCAGGATCAACCCTGTGGCTCATGCTTTCTTGCTCCGCTTAATCAAGCTGCGTCAATTCATTCGGCCGGCTGGCCAGGGTGGCAAAGTGAATGTTTCTGGACTCGACTAGGTGCGCCGTAAGCTGGGAGCTGCTTCGTATTCGGCCAGCACGACAGTGGCTGTGTTGGGGAGCAGTACGTTAGCTTTGCGATACCACCCCTTCCAAGCCCGCTGATACCAGAACGAACAGGACGAAGCCGCCTATGAAAGCCAGCGGTGAGATGTGCGTATCGTCACCGCTCTCGTGAGCCTCGGAGACCATATCTTCGATGGCAGCGACCGTGAGAAGGCCTGCCGTGAACGTCAGTGCCGCTAGCTTAAATGCCTCCGGCTGGTTCCTGAGTACGAAGTAAGCAAAGACGGCTGCCGAGAGCACAGGAATCGCGAAGGAAGCAGAGAGCAGTATCCGCTTGCTACGAGGGATTCCTTTATCTTTCATGGTGGCGATCGTCGCAAAGCCCTCAGGAACATCGGCGAGAACCTGACCCGCCGCCAGGATTATCGCGACCGACGGTGAGACCGCCGACCCCGCCCCGATCAGGAGGCCATCGCTGAACAGGTCGATGGATACGGCGATATAGATCATCCAGACACTCGTCTGACCGCCTTCTCCCTGCTGGCCTTGTCGCTTCTGGAGACTCTCAACGAGCTTCTCGATACCTACGTAAGCAATGCCGCCCAGCGCGAAAGCGAGGGCGATTACCCAGGCTGAGAGGTTCTCTAGCACGCGCGGCATGATTTCAACCGCCACCACCGCAATGACGAGGCCGGCAGCGCCGTGAAGGGCGTAATTGAGACGGCGCCCGGTAGTTCGGGAGGCCTCCGCAGCGAGCCCACCACTAAAATTGCCTAAGGCGGGCAACAGCGCCAGGCCGAGTACCAGCCAGATACTATCCATCATCTTCCTTCCTTGGTTGATTCCTAGATACGCTACCTTGCTGGCTCCGAGCCTTCGCGCTATATGCTGTCGTTCAGGCCTAGCGCGCTTGTACAGCCACTTCGATCAAGTGTCCCAGGCATCGATAGCTGCGTACCGTGCAGCCTCACCCCTTGAGCGCCAGGATGCGCCGAGCGCCGTTGAGGACGATCAGGCCCACGATGGTACCGATAATCAGGTCAGGGTAGCTGGACCCCGTCCAGGCGACCAAGGCACCGGCGGCGATGACGCCCATGTTGATCACCACATCATTGGCCGAGAATATCCAGCTTGCCTTCATATGCGCGCCGCCTTCGCGGTGCTTGGATATCAACAGCAGGCAACCGGTATTGGCGATCAACGCGACGAAGGCGATCGCCATCATCATCAGCGATTCAGGCTCACTACCGAAAACAAAGCGTCGCACCACCTCGACGAGTACGCCGATAGCCAAAATCAGTTGCAGTACCCCTGCCAGATGCGCGGCACGTACCTGCATTTTCGCACTGCGCCCTACGGCATAGAGAGCCAGGCCATAGACGGCTGCATCGGCAAACATATCCAGGGAATCAGCGATCAGGCCGGTAGACTGGGCGATCAGGCCAGCAGTCATTTCCACCACGAACATGATCGCATTGATACCGAGCAACACGCGCAGAGTGCCTGACTCCTGCGTAGCAGAGACTGCCGAGCTCTCAGCGGCCTTGATCGTCTCTGGGTCGGCAATGACGGTTTCCTGAAGAGAGGCGCCTAGCCCCAAGGTCGCCAGTTTCGCGGTAATGGGCTCAGCCTCGCCGTCATGCACGACCTCCAATCGGCGGTTCGACAAGTCGAAGGACAGCGTTCGAATCTCATCAAAGCCGTTCAGCGCCAAGCGGATCATCCGTTCTTCTGAGGGACAATCCATCTTCGGCACAGCATACACGCTGACCCATTCCCCTGACGCTTCGGAGGAGACCGGCATATCGGTATCCGCTGCAGGCGTTGCATCGCAGCTACATGGGCCACCACAGGCTTTACTCACGATACGGCTCCAGTTAACCAACATAGATTGCTAGTATTAAAAACTATATAGCTACTATAAGGTCAATGGGACAGATGATCCGTTGAGGAGTAAGCCTGATGCGCATTGGTCAGTTAGCCCAGATAGCGGGTATCGACACGCAGACGATCCGCTTCTATGAGCAGCAGGGCCTGTTGCCGCCGCCAGAACGGCAGGAGAATGGTTACCGTGTCTATACCGAGAAGCATGGCGAGTGGCTTGCCTTTATCCGCCGCTGCCGAATTCTGGACCTGTCACTGACAGAGATTCGCGAGCTACAGAGCTATCAGGACGACCCTCGCCAGCCCTGTACCGCCGTCAACGCCATGCTCGATGACCACATCTCTCATGTGCGGTCGCAGATAACTGCTCTGCAAGCGCTTGAGCAACAACTCGTTTCACTGAGGGCGAGTTGCAACGAGGGTCGGGAGATCAATGCCTGCGGCATCCTGACGGGGATCAGCGAGGAGAGCAAACAACAGCTGTATAGGGCTAGCTCAGGCCGTAAGGACTGAGCAGAGACATGCCGGACCTTGCAGTGACATTGTGAATGCATGGTGTGTTGATCGCGAAGCCTCACTGCGTATCTCGGCATGCGAACCTGGGCGTTGCTGCAAACTTGCAGGGGCCGTGAAGAAGAGTCGTCATCAACCAGGTAATCCGCTGAGCTGATGGTTGGTTCCGTCATCATGATATGAGCCAATCAACCAAAAAATCCGGATACCCGGTATTACCTAGCCGCGGATTCGTTTGGTGGGGTCATTTCTTGTAAATGACGCGGAGCTTCTTGTTCACGTAGTCCTTGAGGATTTCGTAGTCAGGATCGTAAGTGGCGAGCGTATGACCTATGCCGGCGGCAGCCCCGATAGCAGCAGCGGTCAGCGTTACCGGAGTGGAGACCACGCCTAGCACGCCTCCCAGGATGCCGCCTTGCATGACCGAGCTCTTCAGATCGCTCTTGACCCGGCATTTCATGCCCAGGCTCTCGATCCCGGTTTCCACGAGCTTGATGCCGGCAGTGAAGTTGCCTCGGAGGCCGACAACCTCGAACGAGGCTTTGCTCCTGAGCAGCCCTTCGATCAGGGTTTCGTTCAGTCCAGTAACGACGTTCATACGGCTCCTCGATGCTGTCGGGCATGGGGTGGGTTTAGGTTGCAGGTCAACCTTTTAGGTTGAGTCTCGGTCTCATAGGCCCTTCATGTCAACAGGGTGGTGCTCGACCATTCAGGTTGACCTGGAGGGTGGAATGCCGAAGACCGATTCAAAGCAACCGGCGGAACTGATTGGGCAGGCGATCTCTCGCAAGCGCATTGCCTGCGGGATGAGCCAAGAGCAAGTCGCCGAGAGCTTAGGCATCGGCAGCGAGGCGGTATCGCGCATCGAGCGGGGGCTCGTTCCGCCCAATGTCGAGCGGCTGATGCAACTCGCCACGCTCTTTGGCTGCGAGGCGGCCGAGTTGCTGACAGAAGGCAGCTCGCGCCCGGAGGATCAGGCGCGCCGGCTGCTGAGCTTGCTGGCCACCCTCAAGGCCGATGACCGTACCCTGGTCATGGAACTGGTGGAGCGCTTGGTCGAACGGTTGGGCCGCCGTTAGGTATGTTCCACGCTGAGTGCGCAGCACCTAGCCTCCCTCCAGCAACCCGGTCGTACCCGCTCCCGGTTTGTGCGCTGCGCGCTCCGCAGGGCGGCACCGAGCAAGCCGACCAACAAGGCAAGTCCTGCGGCGGCTTCGCAGGTCAGCATGGCCGTGGACTCGCAGATCAGGCAGTGTCTGTTCATCGTAAATTCTCCTAAAGCGTGAATGCAGCCGCCGGTGATCTGGCGGCAGATGGCGATGTGGATCACGGCGAAGAGGCTGTGGCGGCTTTGGCCGCAGTGATCAGTTTCAGCAGGCGGCAGAACATCCAGCACGCCAGCAATACGGCGATCAACAGCGGCGGAAAGCGCACCATCAGAATCACCAGCAGCACGAGGGTCAGGCAGCCCGTGAAAATGCCAGCGAACATGAACACGGCGGCAAAGATTCGTAGCGGCTTCATCGTTGTGTGCTCCTTACAGGTAGCCCTGTTCCGCCAGCGACACGCAGCTCTCGTGCCCTACCATGATATGGTCCAGGGTTCGCACCCCGACCAAATCTAAGGCGTCCCGCAATTTGTAAGTCAGGGTGATATCCGCTTGGCTGGGCTCCGGATCACCGGACGGGTGGTTGTGAACCAGCACCATCGCTGCGGCGTTATGCTGTAAGGCCGCCTTGATGATCTCGCGGGGATAGACGCTGGCGCTGTCCAGGGTGCCCCGGAACAGCTCATGGAAGGCGATCACCCGGTGCCGGCTGTCGAGCAGGAGCAGGGCGAATACCTCATGCTCGTAGCCGGCCAACAACGTCTGCAAGTGTCCGAACACCTCCTGCGGTGAGGTCAGTGCTCGCCCCCGGCGCAGACGCAGATTCGCCAACTGCCGCGCCATCAGCAGGATGTCGGTTTCCGTAACCGGCGATTCGACCAGGTAGGTGCCGGTCGATTCACTGGCCTTAAGCTTGTGCAGGCGCATGGTGGGCTCCTTGAAGGTTATCGGTCGGTGGGGGATGGCGCTGGGCTTGCGCGTCCAGCTTCTCGGCCAGGCTGGTTTTCCCAGAACGCTGGGGAGTGTTGGTGGCTGGAGATGGAGGTTCTTCGGCGGGGTAGAACTCCTCGGCGACGGCGCCAGCGTCTTCCTCGCTGTCCTCGAAGGCGCCATTGCCAAAGCCACGCTGCGCCGCTTCATCCAAGGCAGCTTGGCCGAAGCCAGCTGCATGCCTCTGCGCATCAAGCTCATTGGCGATGTGCAGCGCCTCCTCCATGTCCAAGCCGCTGCGAACCGTGAGGTCGACATAGAAGATCGGCGTGCCATGGCTCTGGCGAGTCGACTTGCCACGCAGACGTAGCTCTAGTGGCAGGCATGCCAGGCGGTTTCCAGAGATGGCCTGGAAGTAATGCAGCCGGGCGGCGAGGGTGCGGATGCTGTTGAAACCGGTGGTGCGGAACACGAAGCTGCCCAGTGGATCGTCATCTCCAATGACCACGTTCAGTCGGCCATAAGGCTTGCAAGCACCACCTTTAGCCAGCGGGCAGGCGTCCGGCGAAGGGCAGGGCAGCGACTGCATGCCCTCCTGGGTAACGCGCTTGCAGGTCTCACCATTGCCCACGCACAGCGGCCGTCCGGACTGGCGGTCGAACAAGGTGTAATCGGCGCGAAAATTTAGCGCCGGTTCGTTGAACAGCAGGCGCACCGGAATGCTGCGCAGCTTGTCGTCCTTGCCCTGGCGCAGCTCATCGTCGAGCGGGTGCAGCAGCCAGCCGTCCTTGCCTTGTACTTGGGAGGTGATGGTGAACTGGTCATCCTTCTCTGGCAGACGCTTGCCGTTCTTCTCGATGACCCTGCCGATGGAGATCCGCCCCAGCACCGGTGGGGTGATAGCTAGGCCCTTGAGCATGGTGATTCTCCTGAAAATGAAAAAAGGCCAGCCATGCAGCGCGAACTGCATGGGGCTGGCCAAGGGGGAAGGGGGGATGGAGGAGGGAATCAGCCGACCAGGAAACGCCGCGCGCCGGGTTTCAGTAGCGGGTACTTGGCCTGCAGGTACGGCTTGTCCTGGAGCAGTTGAGCGACATCGAGACCGATGCTGTCCTTGGCCTTGCGCCAGCTGACGTAGCCGCTTGTGAATTCCGCCCGACTGGCATCGCCCATGGCTTGCTGCAGAATCTGCTTGAGCTCCGCCTCGCGCTTTTCCTTGTCGGCAATCGACTGGCGCAGGGCTTTCAGCTCGATGAAGGCCGCGCTCAAGCCAGCGTTGCTGCGGAAGTCGACGGTTTGGCCGTTGTCCTCCGGGTAGAGGGAGCGCAGGGCTGCTTCGGCGGAAGCTGTTCCGTCAGCCGGTGGTGGCGTGTCGGTCTCCACGTAGTGCCAGAACCTGCGTTCCAGCTCGATTAGGCGCGCGATCATTTGGTCGTCTCGCTCGATACGATGAATCTCAAGATGCTGGCCGCCGATGAGCACCGCCACGTCAGCGGCCGCTTTGCCGGTGACGGCAAGCTGGTGCATAACCTGCAGTTGTACGTACTCGGGCACGCCCTCTTTCCAGAGGCGTGCTCCATTTATGCCGGCGGTCTTGCATTCGAGGATTTGCACATCGTCGGCGCCGGTCACTTCGCGGTCTATGTTCGCCAACATCCAGGACAGCTCAGGCTCTGGATGCTGCAAGACGGCGTTGATCCGACGAACCTTCTTGTGGGCGCGTCTGCTGTAATGCCAAGCCACCAGTGGTTCAAGCACCGTGCCCCAGTACATGGGGCTATCCTCATCCAGCGGGTCAGCCTTGGGCAGCGCAGCATCCCGACCGGTCTTCTCCAGCCAAAGCTCAAGCTGAGACTTATAGGGATTCAGGCCCACAGCCGCGGCCGCGTCCGAGCTACCGATGCCTTGTTTGCGGATCTGCAGCCATTCTTCACGTGGTAGCTCCTTGGTGCTGACCAGGCGCAGGGCAGGGCGTTTCTTGCTGGTGTTGCTATCCAATGAATTTGCTTTCATCGTATTCACCTCATAAAAACGCCCGACCAGCACAGGGCTGACCGGGCGCGGGGTTGATGTGAGTGAGGGTTATGCAGCGAGCTGCAGCGCAGCATCCAAGGCGCGTTGTTTGATCTGAGCGCCCTGGCCAAACCAGGCCGAGTCCATGCGGTACTCGTTGCTGCGCGCACGGCGCTCGTGGTCGACGTACTCGGTCACGGCGTTGAGCAGGCCCCAGGCGGTACCGCGAGCCGAGTCCAGCTGGCTACCGCGACCACGGCCTTCGTACAGCGCCTGGACTTTGCGCAGGGCGCGCTCGTTGGGCAGTTGCTCCGGCAGAGCACCGGTCGGACTGGTTTCGCAGAGCACTTCCATGAAAAAGCCCAAGGCCTCATGCCACTGCACCTTGCGCTCGGCCAGGGCGCGCATGCGATACATGAAGTCGTCCCATTGCGAGACGGCGATACCGAGCTGCTTCTTGACCGCCTTCGGATCAAAGCGGGTGTTATGCGGCACCTTGATCGCCCGGCTGCTGCCATCCAGGGCGATGGTCAGGGTGTTGTTGCAGACCACGCGCACGGTGGTAGGCGTTGCCGTGGTGGCCAGGGTGCCATCGCAGGACGTAGCCAGGAGAAGGTAGCCGTTGACCTGGTCGTTGCCCTTGAGCGCAGCACCTTGCCCGGTACGCGCCAGCGCCCAAAACTTGCGTCCACCTTTGAGCATGCCAGCGGTCTCCAACTCGTAGCCGGAGACCTCGGTTAGGTCTCGGTAGAACTCCAGCACTTCGCGTGGCTGCACGGTGTGATAGCGCTGCGAGACCACCGACAGCGGTGCCTTAGTGTCCGAACGGAAGAGCACTTTCTGCTCAGGGAAGGAGTGGATAGCGCCCAGATGCCCAGCGACTTCTGATTTGAAATGCACGGGGCTTTCGAGGATCTGCCAGTCCATGCCGGCTTCGCGTTGCCAGACTTCGATGGGCTGTTTCTGCGTGAGCTGATTGCCCAGGCCATGCCACGGGGTGGCGCCAGCGTAGGCCATGGTTTCGACGAGATGAGCCATGTGAATGATTCCTTTGGTTGCAAGCCGGCATAAAGCGCTGCGCGAGACGCAGCACCGACCGGCGATTGGAATGAGGAGTGGGTGAGCGCCAGTCAGGCCGGCAGGTTGAAGCGGTGACCGCAGAGCAGGCAGAGGTTGTGGGCTAAGACATGCCGGTCGAGCGACTCGCCCAACTGAGCGCCCAGCGCACAGCCACCAACCCCGCCGGCCAGGCCGCCGAGGATGGCGCCCGATACGGAACCGAGGGTGATGCCGAGGGGGCCGGCGATAGAGCCGATGGCCGCGCCAGCCTGGCCGCCGGCGAGGGCTGCGCTGATACCGCGCGCGGCACCGCCCACCGTGCCTATGGCTGCTCCAATTTTCATGGCTTGATGGAAGGAAGCGACTTTGGGGGAGTGACAGCGAGGGCACTGCAATGACATGAGAATCTCCAGCTAGTTATGTCACTGCGGTTATGTAGGGCTGAAATAATTTTGGCTCGAATCGTCAGACGATTAGACGCCTGCTAACGACCCGAAGCGGACGGTTGGACAAGACGGCAAGCGGCCAGGAGCGGTCATTGCGACCAGATTCTTACTCGTCAAGAAAGCTGGTCGTACCGGAATGCACATCCAGTAAGTACGTCGGTTGGTTGATAATCTCCGCTCCAGCCTCGACTGCGACCGCGCTCAGAGATCAGATGTAGGTTCTTTCTGGCCCGCGACGACACCACATACATAAGCTTCTTAGCTGTCTCGACCTGGTTCGGATCGCTGAAATGGGGAACCATCCCTTCTAGCAGGCCATAGGCGATCACTGCGTCATACTCAGCGCCCTTGACCCCGTGGATCGTCGATACGGTGATACCAGTCCGGTCCGCAAGGACCTTCCTGAACATCGCCAATTCAGCGATCGCCTCCGCGCCTTCCTTGATGAGCTTGTCAATGCGCTTTTGCGAGCATTCAAAGAAAGCCTCGTGATGCTCCTGGAGTGCCGCGCAGGTGTGGCGATCGATTCCGAAAGTGGAACATAGCTGGTCGAAGAACACCCGGAGGAAGGCCAGGCCATCGGTCTCGGTGACGGTGATGGCGTTGCAGGCGCGCAGCAGTGTCTTGCGGTCCAAACCTGGAACCTCGACGCCGGCCTCGCTGAGGTCAGCGATTATCTCTCCCGCCCATCGCATCCGGCGTACATAGAGCTGTGGGGACGCCTCCGTCAGAATGATCCGAGCGAGCTTGTACCAGAAATTGTCGACGTCGCGCGCAAAGGGCACCATGCCCGGGCCGTCGAACGAATAAGCCGGAAGCGCCGCGACCAGCCTGCGTGTCATGCTTGCGAGATGGACCCACCAAGGCGCAACGATACAGACCTCATGCTGAGCGATCCCGAGTGTTTCAACGTTGAATTTGATGAGCCTTACAAGCTCTTCCTCCAGCGCGTCGCGGTGCGTCTGCTGATCGAACGACACCACGCTCGCGTAGTCTTTGTCCCTTCCCACCGCCTCAATCTTTGAAGGCCAGACGTTGTAATTGCCGAAATAGCTCACAATGCGCGATGACGACCGGTAATTGTCTGACAG
Organism: Pseudomonadaceae bacterium; assembly: GCA_030602315.1. GTDB lineage: Bacteria > Pseudomonadota > Gammaproteobacteria > Pseudomonadales > Pseudomonadaceae > Azomonas. The sequence continues at coordinate 14,189 of JAUVZY010000003.1, forward strand.
CTCCATTTCATTGAAGGCGATGCCGCACTGCGCCCCAAAGTCCGCCGCCGTAATCGCATAGCCGCCAAGCGAGCCATAGATTGCCTGATTAGGATCGCCTACCAAGAAGGCGGACGCACCGCGTTTTGACGCTTTCAGGATCGACGCGAGGATTGCATACTGGATTTCTCGCGTATCCTGAAATTCATCGAGGAGTACGCATTCGAAGATCGAACCCAGCAGCACGCTGATCGACGGATTCTTTTCGATGAGTTGATAGGCGTAGAAAAGGATCAGTTCAAAATCGACCTGCCGCTCGGCACGAAGCGCCTTCCAATATGCCTGCAAAACTCCTCTAATGGCTTCATGCTTGTCGGTCTTGTTGCATGTCAGGACATAGCCGTTCGGCTTGAAATAATATGCGCAGTCGAAGCTGCTGAGCTTAGTGCCCTGCACCGCGCTGCAGAGTTCCTCGTGCATTCGTTCGGTGTCATGGGCATTGATCACCCGGAAACCGTGCTTGAGCGCCGAGTGATAGATTCCGTAGGGCTTTAAGATCCATTCGAGACAAAAGGAGTGGATCGTGCCAATCCAAAGCTGGCTCGTATCGACGCCAAGCTGCTCGATCCGTTCGTGAATCTCATCTGCAGCTCGGTGCGTGTAGGTGATCGCGACGACGCGTTTTTTGTCCGACTTAAGCTCCGACAACAGGCGGGCGATCTTATAGGTGAGGGTTCTCGTTTTACCGCTCCCCGGGCAGGCAACGAGGAAGACGCTGCCTGGATGCTCGATGGCTGCGACTTGGGCGTCGTTCAGATCTTTCCTGTCCCAGACAAACATCTAGAGGCTCGCCAGGATCGTGTTGATGCCGTCGGCCGGAAAGGCTTGTAGCATTTCGGCGCGGACCCCTGCAAAGTCGATCTCGCCGCGATGGTAGCGTCTGATTTGCGCGCGCATCGCGTCGATGTCCACTTCCGCGTGTAGTTGCGACTCGGCAAGGACCGAGACCCGATAGTCCAGTACACGCGCCCACGTCTGGATGGATACCGGGAGATGTGCTTGGAAGATGGCGTCAAGGATGTAATCCGGAATGACAGTTTCTGGCGTAATCATTCGCCCCAGGATGATGGCGAACCACCCCTTTCCGGCGTAACGTGCCATCATCAGCACCCGCGTCCCGAAACGTGCGATGTCGCCCGATTCCAGCTCCATTTTAGACGTCGCGATGGTGCCGCTATCCTTATAGACGTCGCCCAGCACCGAAACGACAGTGCCGACATTGCCGGCGGAAACGAAATCGACCTCGAAAGTGTGGTCGGCGAAGTGCGCCGTCAGCCAAGGATTCCCGTCACACAACTCCTTGAGCACTGCCTCGCGCTGGAGTCCCGCGATCTGTGACCCCAGTGCCTTCTTCTTTGCGGCCGCCTTATCGTCACTGTCGAGTATGTCCTTGGTCGTATCGATAAACGCGCGGTCAAGGTCGGTGATGATCGCACAGCGCTTGCGGATGCGCTCGTTATGGAAAAGCACCGCAACATTCTCGAAGCCAGTGCTGCGGATGTTGATCAAGCTGATCCCCAGCTCGTCCAGGCTGAGCCCGAACACTTTTTTAACGAGGATCGGGATAAGGATCTCCTCGGCGTCGCCCTCGACCAGGACCACGCTCTTGGCGAAGAGCAGATTGCTGCGGACCGCATCAAGGTAGCGCTGGATATTGCCAATCTGGCCGGCGTCAAGTCCCGCAGATGGCTGAAACACCTCGCATCGTCCGCCCTGCCGGCCGAGGATGTTGATGTTCACGACGTTGTTCACTTCGGATATGTGGGTCGAATGGGTCGAATAGATGATCTGGGTGTCATCAAAGTTCAGCCGGTCGAACAGCGTTTTCTGGATATGGGTGTGGATGTGCGCCTCCGGCTCCTCGATCACGAGGAAATTGGCGAAGGACTCTTTCTGCTTCTGATATTTGAACTCGAGCAGCTTCAACGTTAGGTAGATGAGGTTTGCACCGCCCAGGCTCAACTCGTGAATTGCGCCCTCATATTCTTCCTCGCTCTCGCCCACAAACAGCTTGAGCGACTGGAACAGGCGGTCGGCCTCGTCGGACAGATCCGAGCGGATCGAAAGTGATCGGGGGGAGTAGGTCTCGCCTGCCGCATCGGTGATGGTGTCGCGGATATCGGCGCGGATGGTTCCTACATCTGGTAGGCCCTCGATTGCATCGTTGAGCCCTTTGACGAGCGCGGTGATTGGCTCGAAGCTCTGCGGATCGATCTCACCGCTTCGACGCTTGAGCAGTGTTAGGAGGGGGTTGGTGCGGTTGTTCTGAAAGTCGGAGACCACATCGCGCAGTGCTTGCACGAAGGTGAAGCACACTTCGCGCGAGAGCGAGAGCATGCCCGGGATCACGCCCCCGATAGCGGGGATCGTCAGTTCTTGGGGAAATATTACCGCGTCGAAGTCGCCAACCAGTTGCCTGTAGGTTTCGGGATCGAGGAAGTTTGCGGTGCTCTTGCCGGTGAAGATCGTTTCATAATCCGAAATGGTGATCTTCGAACGTGCCTCGGCGAGTCCTACCGTATCACCGGCGGCAAGGTCGGCCAGGGTCCGCCGGACTGCCGCCTTGGGGCGGAAAATAAGGTTGTAGGTCGCCTTGCCGATCGCACCGTCGGCGATGTTACCGGTCCCATGGAGAAAGAGGGACTGAATCGCCTCGTCCTGGGATACCTCATCGAACTCAAGGCTAATGACTATCCAGTGACCGCGCCAGTCGCCAAGGCCCCGGTGGAAGTCCTTCTCGTCGAGCCTATATGCCGCGCGCAGCAGCGTGTCGTCCAGCAAAAGACGCAACGCCCGGAACAGGTTTGTCTTGCCTGACCCGTTCTCGCCGATGATCGTGTTAACGCCCTTGTTGAAGACTACATTCGCGCGTTCGAAATTCCGGTAGTTGACGAGTTGTAACCTTGAAATATGCACGAATAACGAACCCCCGCTTAGCCGTAGTTAGCCTGCCCAATTGAGCTGGAGCATTGTGCGCTCCCGTGGCTTGGTGGTGAAGACGCGGCTCAATCGCTTAGCAAAGCACCAATCGAATCCTGCATTGTGGGCGAACACAAGCGCCGCCGGCCCTGCAAAGGCTGCAGCCCCTGCGATGTTGATCGGGAGTAATCGGGGCAGACCACGATATTGATGCTGACGGGGAAGTCCAAAACTGACTCTACCGCCAGTAAGTGGCTGCTATTGGCCGTCGCCAGGTCATGCAGCTACACCTCTGTCTGCTCGGCCATCTCCAAAGCGTCGTCTACCTCGATGCCTAAGTATCTGACGGTGCTTTCCAGCTTCGTATGGCCCAGTAATAGTTGTACGGCCCTGAGGTTCTTCGTCCTGCGGTAGATCAGCGACGCCTTGGTTCGCCGCAGGGTGTGGGTGCCGTACAAGGCTGGATCCAGACCAATCGCTGTCACCCAGGCTTTGACGATCCGTGCGTACTGTCTGGTGGAAATGTGTTCCGAGCGTGTGAGCCTGCTTGGAAACAAGAAGTCCTCATTTCGGAGCTTCGCACGGCGTATCCAAGCCTCCACCGCTGAGCGTGTCTGCTCTTTGATTTCAAACTGCACCGAACGATGGGTTTTCTGCTGCATCATGATAGCTCTTGGTGAGACGTGCTCCCCGTGGGCTATGTCCCGCACGCGTAGCCTGTGAGGTCGCATGCGCGTAGCTTGCTATCGATTGCCAGGTCAAAAAGAGCCAGATCCCTAGTTTTCTCCGCAAGCTGGAGTTTGACGCAGATGGCCCAGATATCCCTGATTCGGAGCGGGGCTTTCTGACCGACAAGCTTCCCCTTGTTCCATGGCTCGTGGCTGATGGCGGCTGTCGCTTTCATGGCTTGTCCTCCTCGGTGAGGAAGTACAAGCATGGTGCCGGCGGGCGAGGGGCGCTATCCGACCCGAAGCAGCCGTTCGCCAGGGCGGAGAATGGCTGGTTCCTGCCTGACTGTAAGAAGCTATGAAGTGTTGTAGCTCATCCTAGTCATTGCAGGAATACCAGCCTCGATACCCAACCTGGAGCCCTTGTTCTAGTTCGAACTCCATATCAGCTGGCCAGCGGCTTGAGTCGAGATCCTCATCTTCTGGTAGCGTCACCGTGATGATGACGCCGTCGGTGGTGAAGCGAGCACCAGCGGCCAGGGCTTCGTAGCTTAAGATGCTAGCGGCAGTTACCTTCACCAGCTTGCCGTGGATCTTGATGACGCCCAGGGCGCCATCGTTGCCCACGATGGTCGCAGCCAGCACCGGCGGGCTCTCGGCGGTGTAGACGAAAGCGCAGCGGGGGCCGGCGGGGAGCACCTTCTCGATCTCGGACTCGTGTAGGGTCTGCGGGTCGATGGTGGCAACGTCCGGCGTCTGGATCGCTTCCTGGGCGGAGACGATCTCGGGCATCGGCTTCTGCATCAGCGGGCTTTCCACCCCTTCACCGGGGGCGGGATCACCGCAGGCGGCCAGCAGCAGGGCGGCGCCCAGCGCGGGGAGCAGGGGATGGCGATGCGTGTGCGCGAGCGTGTTCATCAGTCCACCCTCTCCAGGTCATCGATCAGATACTTCATCTCGGCGATTTCGCGGCGCTGCGCCGTGATGATCTCGTCGGCCAGTTTGCGCACGCGCGGGTCGGTGATCTGGGCACGTTCGCTGGTCATGATCGCGATGGAGTGATGCGGGATCATCGCCCTCATGTACTCCTCGTCGTCGATGGTGGCCTGGCTGCGTACCAACCACAGCGAGAGGGCGAACACGATGACGCTGCCAACGTAGATGGCGATGTTCACCTTCTTGTTGGCGTACATGTTCAGCATGAAGCTGAGCATGATCACCGCCATGGTGGCGCCCATCAGCAGGGCCATCCAGGCGCGGGTTTCGCTCCAGAGCACGTGCTCGAAGGCGTAGGTGTTCAGGTACATCAGGCCGAACATCACCAGGGTGGAGGTGGCGATCATCCCGGCGAAACGCCAGTAGGACATGTGCATGGTTAGTAAGTCTCCTCAGTGCGCGTGTCCGCCTTGGGCCTGGCCGCCGGCCCCGGACGAGCTGGCGGTGAGACGGTTGTATTCCTCTTCGGTCATGGCCGGCAGCTGCATGACAAAGGCGGTGATATTCCAGAGCGTCTCGTCCTCGTGATCAAGGCCGAAAGATGGCATGCCAGACATCTTCACCCCATGCTTCACCAGCCAGAACACCTCGTTCACCTCCCACTCAGGCACCGCATCCGGAAGGTGCGGTGGCTGCGGCAACATGCCTTCGGCCCAGCTGGCCTTGCGCTTGCCGGGCGCGCCGTGACAGTGCTCGCACATCGCCGCGTACTCACGTGCACCAAGCACGACCGACTGCTCAGTGAAGCGCTCGGGCGCATTGATGTCGGCTGCATGCGACGACACAGAATTGTGCATCGTGGTCTCCAGGAACCAGCGGGTGAATTCACCATGGTCTTCGGACGCCGCCACGTTGTAGCTGCCGGTGTAGGCGATGATGATCAGCACCAGCAGGCCCACCAGTAGGACAGCTACGATGCCCCCTAGCGCGCCGATACCTCCTCGCTTGCTCGACTGATTCACGATTTGCTCCTCTCGACCCTTGTAGTCCGGAGACCTATGGCACATCAGCTGAGTTCAGCTTCCGGCCGGGTTAGCCAGCGCTTCGAGACTGCGTTGGTAACTTGTCCTGAGACGGCATGGAGAGGGTAAAGGTGGTCACGCTATCCAGCGATTGACAGGAGATGCTCCCCTGATGGGCCTCGACGATCGAGCGGGTCAGGGCCAGGCCCAGGCCGGCGTTGCCGGGGTTGCCCTCGCGCCGGGCGGGGTCGGCGCGGTAGAAGCGATCGAAGATACGCCCGAGCTGATCGGGGGGAATGGTCGGCCCGGGGTTGCTCAGGGTGAGGTGCAGCGCCTCGTCGGCTGCACCGATCTGCACCCGGATGGCCTGGCCGTCGGGGGTGTAGCGCAGGGCGTTGGACAGCAGGTTGGAAAGGGCCCGGTCGAGCATTAGCCGGTCGCCCATCACCTGGCCATCACCTTCAAGCTGCAGCGCGATACCCCGTTCCTCGGCGAGCAACTGGTAATAGTCGAACAGCTTGGTGACCACCGCGGCAAGGCTGACCGGCTGGCGCTGGGGCACGATCAGGCCGTTGTCGGCCTTGGCCAGGAACAGCATGTCGTCAATCATCCGCGCCATGCGCTGCAGATCGTCGAGGTTGGAATACAGCGTCTCCTGATACTCGGTCGGGGTACGCGGGCGGCTCAGGGTGACTTCGGTGTGAGTCATTAGGCTGGCCACCGGAGTGCGCAGCTCGTGGGCGATGTCGGCGGAGAAGTTCGACAGCCGCACGAAGGCTTCGTCGAGGCGCGCCAGCATCGCGTTGAAGGCCTCCACCAGTTGCTGCAGCTCGGTGGGCACCCGCTCCTGCGGCAGGCGTGCGTGCAGCGAACGGGCCGAGACACCGGTGGCGGCCGCAGTCAGCTGGCGGACCGGACGCAGGCCGCTGCGTGCCACGGCCCAGCCGAGCCCGGCGCTGAGCGTGCCACAGAGGGCCAGCACGCCCCAGAACCACCAGCGCAGGGTCTCGAAGAAGGAGGCGTGGGCGGTCACGTCGAGCAGCATTAGCAGCGTCAGCGGCGGGCCGTCCGGCACTTCCAGGCGTGCGGTGATCCCGCGGAAGCGCTGCGTGGGCGTCTCCCACTCCCACAGTCGCCGAACGGTGGCGCGCCGGAAGTCCTCGGGCACCGGCATGGGCGTGGGGTCGGCGAACAGGACTTCGCCGTCGGCGGCCAGGATCAGCGTGGTGAGGTCGTGGTGGGCGCTGAGCAGGGCGGACAGCGACGGGCGCAAGACGTCGAAATCGCCGCTGTTGCTGCGCCTGATGATGGCCTGGGCGGCGTGGGCCTTTTCCTTGAGGGTTTGCTGGTCGAGCACCTTGAAATGGTGCTCGCTGAGCTGATGAAAGAGCACGGCGGCCAGGCTGAGCACGCCCATGGAGGCCAGCATGAACAGCAGGCTGAGGCGGGTGGTGAGCGATTTCATTCGCCGTCCGGGGCCTCCAGCAGGTAGCCCATGCCACGCACGGTGTGGATCAGCTTGGGTTCGAAGTCGTCGTCGATCTTGGCGCGCAGGCGGCGCACGGCCACCTCGATCACGTTGGTGTCGCTGTCGAAATTCATGTCCCAGACCTGGGAGGCGATCAGCGACTTGGGCAGGATTTCCCCGTGCCGGCGCAGCAGCAGCTCCAGCAGGGCGAACTCCTTGGCGGTCAGGTCGATGCGCTTGCCGCCGCGCAGCGCCCGACGCTTGAGCAGGTCCACTTCCAGATCGGCCACCGCGAGGCACGTCGGCACGGCGCTGGCCTGGCTGCGCCGCAGCAGGGTGCGCACCCGCGCCAGCAGCTCGGAGAAGGCGAAGGGCTTGACCAGGTAGTCGTCGGCGCCCAGTTCCAGGCCGTGCACGCGGTCCTCGACCCGGTCGCGGGCGGTGAGGAACAGCACCGGCAGGTCGCGGCCGGCCGCCCGCACGCGGCGCAGCACGTCCCAGCCCTCCAGGCCCGGCAGCATCACGTCGAGGATCAGCAGGTCATAGGGCTCGGCGAGGGACTGCTGCAGGGCGTCGATGCCGTCGGTGACCCGATCCACCACGAAGCCCGCCTCGGAGAGCCCCTGCTGTAGGTAGGCGCCGGTGCGTGGGTCGTCCTCGGCCACCAGTATTTTCATCACTCAACTCCCGCGTGGTACAGGCGACCAGTCTGGCCGGTTCGCCGGCCCGGCTCCAGCTGGCTGACAGAAATGTAATGCAGCCGTCAGGGCCGCATCAGCAATGCGTGGCAGCCTGACAAACAAGAACCATGTTCTTAACCTGGATCATCACGCTGGTCGCCTCGCGGGCGCAGAGTGCCAGTGGGCCTGTCCCAATCGACAGGTACCCGCTAAACCTCCTGCCGCGGCAGGCCTTGCACAAGGAAACACAGCATGCATTCGTCTTCCTGCCACCACGAGCATTCCCATCCGCCGGCCAAGCCTGACACGGCGCTGCAAGACCCGGTATGCGGCATGACGGTAAAGCCGGACAGCCCCTGGCAGGCCGAGCACGACGGGCAGACCTACCACTTCTGCAGCCAGAAGTGTCACGACCGCTTCGTGGCTGCGCCCGAGCGCTTCCTGCCAGTGAGCGAGCCAGGACAGGGCGAATCCAAGGCCGCGCTGTCGCCAGCCGATGCCGACACCGCCGAGTACACCTGCCCGATGCACCCGGAGGTGCGCCAGGTCGGTCCGGGCAGCTGCCCGATCTGCGGCATGGCGCTGGAGCCGGTGATCCCCGAGCTGGAGGAAGAGGAAAACCCTGAGCTCAAGGACTTTACCCGGCGCTTCTGGTGGACCCTGCCGTTCACCGTGGTGGTGACCGCGCTGGCCATGTTCGGCCATGGCCTGGCGCTGCTCCACGGGCAGAGCCAGAACTGGATCGAGCTGGCCCTGGCCACGCCGGTGGTGCTCTGGGGCGGCTGGCCGTTCTTCACCCGTGGGCTGACCTCGATCCGCCAGCGCAGCCCGAACATGTGGACGCTGATCGGCCTGGGCACCGCGGCGGCCTATTTCTACAGCCTGGTCGCCACCGTGCTGCCGGAGATCTTTCCGGCCTCGTTCAGCGCGGGCGGGCGCATCGGCGTGTACTACGAGGCGGCGGCGGTGATCATCTCGCTGACCCTGCTGGGGCAGATGCTCGAACTGCGCGCCCGCTCGAAGACCTCCTCGGCGATCAAGGCGCTGCTCGGCCTGGCGCCCAAGACTGCCCGGCGCCTGAATGCCGACGGCAGCGAGGAGGACATCCCGCTGACCCACGTCCACGAGGGTGACCGGCTGCGGGTGCGGCCCGGCGAGAAGGTGCCGGTGGACGGGGTGGTGCTGGAGGGCGAGAGCGCGGTGGACGAGTCCATGCTCACCGGCGAGCCGGTGCCGGTCACCAAGCGCCCGGGCGACAGCGTGATCGGCGCCACCCTCAATGCGCATGGTTCGCTGGTGATGGAAGCGACCAAGGTGGGCGCCGGCACCATGCTGTCGCAGATCGTGCAGATGGTCGCCCACGCCCAGCGCTCCAAGGCGCCGATGCAGCGCATGGCCGATGCCGTGGCCGGCTGGTTCGTGCTAGTGGTAGTGGCCATCGCGCTGCTGACCTTCTTCGCCTGGGGGCTGTTCGGGCCCGAGCAGGGCTGGGTGTTCGGCCTGATCAATGCGGTGGCGGTGCTGATCATCGCCTGCCCCTGCGCCCTCGGGCTCGCGACGCCAATGTCGATCATGGTCGCCACCGGCAAGGCGGCCGGCAGCGGGGTGCTGTTTCGCGACGCCACCGCCATCGAGAACCTGAAGAAGATCGACACCCTGATCGTCGACAAGACCGGCACCCTTACCGAAGGTCGCCCGGTGTTCGACCAGGCGGTGGGCGTGGCGCCGTTCGATGCCGAGGAAGTGCTGCGCCTGGCGGCCAGCCTCGACCAGGGCAGCGAGCACCCGCTGGCCCATGCCATCGTTGACCACGCTCGCAACAAGGGCATCGCGCTAGTCAAACCGGAGGCCTTCGAATCGGGCTCCGGCATTGGCGTGCGTGGCCAGGTGGAAGGTCACCACCTGCAGCTAGGCAACACGGCGCTGATGGAGGAAGCGGGGATCTTCGTGGATGGCCTGAAGGCCGAGGCCGAGGATTTCCGCCAGCAGGGCGCCAGCGTGATTTACCTGGCAGTGGATGGGACGCTCGCTGGCCTGCTGGCGGTTTCCGACCCGATCAAGCCCAGCTCACGCGAAGCGGTAGCCGGCCTGCAGGCCCAGGGCGTGCGGGTGATCATGGCCACCGGCGACGGCCAGACCACCGCCCATGCGGTGGCCGCGAAGCTCGGCATTGACGAGGTGCACGGCGAGGTCAAGCCGCAGGACAAGGAACAGCTGGCGGCCCGCCTGCAGCGTGAGGGACGCCGCGTGGCCATGGCTGGCGACGGCATCAACGACGCCCCGGCACTGGCCCGGGCGGATGTCGGCATTGCCATGGGCACCGGCACCGACGTGGCGATGAACAGCGCCCAGGTGACCCTGGTGAAGGGCGACCTGATGGGCATCCTGCGCGCCCGCTCGCTATCGGTGGCCGCGGTGCGCAACATGCGCCAGAACCTGTTGTTCGCCTTCCTCTACAACGGCCTGAGTATCCCCATCGCCGCCGGCGTGCTGTACCCGATGTTCGGCCTGCTGCTTTCGCCAATGATCGCCGCCCTGGCCATGAGCCTGAGCTCGGCCTCGGTGGTGTTCAACGCCCTGCGCCTGCAGCGCGTGAACCTCGACTGACTTTTCCTACGGAGAACCGGCATGAAGATCGAACGCCTGGAAGACCTGATCGACTGGACCCGCCAGACCCACCAGTTCCTCGCCGACTGCACCGGTCACTGTGCCAACAAGCAGAAGGACACCCTGGCCAGCTGGCTGCTGGCCTACCTCGCCGACCACGAGAAGGCGCTGGCTGCGACCATCGGCAAGATCGAGAAACACGCCGACGGCAAGGCGCTGCACACCTGGATCTACGACTACCTGGTGCACAACCCGGTGGAATTGCACAACCGCTGCAGCGGCAAGTACGCCGAGATGGGCGTGGAGGACATCGCCGCCGACATCTTCACCACCCACAACCAGGTCCTCGACCTCTACCACTCGCTGGAGCGCCGCGCCGACATCGACAAGGCCCGCGAGCTGCTGGCCGAGCTGCTGGCGCTGGAAGAGCACGAGACCATGCGCATGGCGCAGCAGGTCAACCGCCTGCACGAGCTGTGAGGGAGGGGCCATGCGCGAACGATCCTTCTGGCTGGGCCCGCAGGGGCTCAGCATCCTCGGGCTCGCGGGGTTCGCCGCCTACTGGCTGATCACCGGGCACCGCCAGCATCTGGTGGAGCTGCTGCCGCTGCTGTTGCTGCTGATCTGCCCGGCGATGCACCTGTTCGGTCATGGCCACCACGGTCATCGGCACGGCGGCGAAGGAGAGACGGCCGAAGAGGCCTATCGGCGCGGCCTCGAAGAGGGCCGCACCGCAGGGGACACCACGTCGAATCATCCTTCGAAGCGAAGCTGACCCTCCCTGGGCACCCAGGCTGGGCAACCGCAGCTCCGTAGGGTGGGCTTCAGCCCACCAGCGGCCCTGACGGTGGGCTGAAGCCCACCCTTGTATCTCGACTATTACCCCGTTCTGGGGTGATAGTCCCCGACTGATCATCGGGGGAAGGTCGGAAGCCGTGCCCACCCTGAGGCTTCGAGTTTGCGACGTAGATAGCGCTCCGGCCTTCCACACTCACTCGAACAGCTCGAACGGTATCCAGAGCCCGCGATCGGCGAGAGCTCGCATCAACAAGGTTGAGCCGGGTGCAGTGAAGATCGTGCGGATCAGCTGAGGGAGGACTACATGCCCAGTGTCATCGGGATCGATATCGCCAAGCACACCTTCGACATCGCCACTTGCCAGGCCAATGGCAAGTACCGCACCAAGGCCAAGCTCGCCAACCGTGAGGCGGGCTTCGAGGCTCTGCAGCAATGGCTGCTCAAGCACAGCGAGCCGCAGGCGTAGTGGAAGCGACCGGCGTTCATCATGAAGCGCTGGCCGAGTGGCTGCATGAGAAGGGCTACCGGGTCTGTGTCCTAAACCCGGCCCAAGTGGCCTATTACGCACGCAGCCAACTGCAGCGGGCCAAGACCGACAAGGTCGATGCCAAGCTGATCGCCGAGTACGGCGAGCGGCATCAGGATGAACTGCGGGCCTGGCAGCCGGAGCCGCGGGCCATCCGGCGGCTGAGGGCGCTTGTACGGCGACTGGAGGATCTACAGGAAATCGCGCAAATGGAGCGCAACCGCCTGGAGGTCGCTGACACCAGCGTGCAGGGCTCCATCGAGTCGGTGCTGCAGCACATCGACCGGCAGATCGACGAGACGATCAAGGCAATCAAGCAACACATTGATGACGACCCGGACCTGCGCGGCAAGCGGGACTTGCTGACCAGCATCAATGGTATCGGTGACAAGACCGCCGCCTTGCTGCTGGCCGAACTGGGCAATCCCTTGCGGTTCACCAGCACCCGTGCCCTGACCGCCTTTGTCGGCCTGAACCTGCGGCTACAGGAATCTGGCACCTACAAAGGGCAGACGCGGATCTCCCGGACGGGCTCCTCTCGCCTGCGCGCCGGCCTGTACATGCCAGCGGTGTGCTCGCTCAAGCGCAACCCGGCGATCAGCGCCCTGCGCGATCGCCTGAAGGCCAGGGGCAAGACCGGCAAGCAGATCGTCTGCGCCGCCATGCGCAAGCTGCTGAGCATCGCTTACGGCGTGCTCAAATCAGGCCAGCCCTTCGATCCCAAACTGGCCATTGCTCATTAGGGGGCAAGACGGTATCTACGGAACTGCTCAAAGCCGGCGCTCGCTTCCTGACCGCTTCGTAATCGGGCACTCAGCGTGGGGTAAGGCGGGCTGGGCCACACTGAGGGCGAAACTTGAAACGGAGGATGCCCTCATGAACACCCTGTCCAAACTGCTGTTCTCTGGTGCATTGCTCGGCGTTGCCGGTCTGGCCCAAGCCGCCACCACGCCGTCGGAAAAGCCCCAGTCTGCGCACACCACCAGTGAGCTCACCGCACAGGACCATCGCCAGAGCCAGCTCATCGAGGTCGAAGTCGCCCGGCCGCAAAGCCTGATCAGCGATTACCGCGTGCAGATGCGTGAGCCGAGCGGCCGCACCCACACCATGCGCTACAAGGCCATGCCGCTGGGAACCCACAACGGCTGAGCTGCGCGATCCGGCTGGTAACGGCCAGCCGCGCCTCCTTTCGCCCCCGCTTGCGGGGGCGTTTTTTTGACCGCGGCCGAGGGCCTGGGCGGGGCATTGGCGCATGGGCAATCGGCGGTGCCGATGCTGCAGTGGGGGGTGAGCAGGGGAAGGGTTCGCCGGAGTCTCCTGCAAAGCGGCCGGCGGTCCCAAGCTGACGAGTTTGTAATCTTCCGCTCAGGCACGCGACAGCTCCTCGGCCTACCTTTAACCCATGTTCAAGACAGCAGACAGAGAGGGACCGAACCAGCGATGACTTCACGGCGAACTTTCATCAAGAGCCTGGGGGCCGCGGGCATTCTGGCCGGCCTCGGCGCCTGGCGGGCGCCGGTCTGGGCGCTGGCCGGGCCCGACCAGCCCACCGTACTGGCGGGCAGCGACTTCGACCTGCTGATCGACCGCACCCCGGTGCAAATCGGTGGGCGGATGCGCCCGGCGATGACTATCAACGGCAGCCTGCCGGGGCCGTTGCTGCGCTGGCGCGAGGGCGACACCGTGACCCTGCGGGTGCGCAACCGCCTCGGCGAGGATACCTCCATCCACTGGCACGGCATCCTGCTGCCGGCCAACATGGACGGCGTGCCGGGGCTGTCATTCGACGGCATCGCCCCGGACGGCATGTACGAGTACCGCTTCAAGGTGAAGCAGAACGGTACCTACTGGTACCACAGCCATTCCGGCTTCCAGGAGCAGCTCGGCGTGTACGGGCCACTGGTGATCGACCCGGCCGGCCCCGAGCCCTTCGCCTACGACCGCGACTACGTGGTCATGCTCACCGACTGGTCCGACGAGGACCCGGGTCACATCATGGCCACGCTGAAGAAGCGCTCGGACTACTACAACTTCCACCAGCGCACGCTGGGCGACTTCATCAAGGACGTCGCCGACAACGGCTGGGCGGCGACCCTACGCGACCGGCTGATGTGGGCGCAGATGAATATGAGCCCGACCGACCTGGCCGACGTCAGCGGCCACACCTACACCTACCTGATGAACGGCCAGGCGCCGGACGACAACTGGACCGGGCTGTTCCGCCCCGGCGAAAAGCTGCGCCTGCGCTTCATCAACGGCTCGGCCATGACCTATTTCGACGTGCGCATCCCCGGCCTGCAGCTGACCGTGGTGGCCGCCGACGGCCAGTACGTCGAGCCGGTGCCGGTGGACGAATTCCGCCTCGGCGTGGCCGAGACCCTGGACGTGCTGGTCGAACCCACCGCCGAGGCCTACACCATCTTCGCCCAGTCGCTTGACCGCACCGGCTACAGCCGCGGCACCCTGGCCACCCGGGCGGGGCTGACGGCGCCGGTGCCGGAGGTCGACCCGCGTCCGGAATTGACCATGGCGGACATGGGCATGGCCCACGGCGAGATGGCCGGGATGGATCACGGCGGTGGAGGCACCCTGGATCACAGTGCCATGGGCGGGATGGACCACGCCGCCATGGGGCACGAAGCCATGGCCGGCATGGACCACGGGAGCATGGACCACGGCGGCATGGCCGGCGCCGCACAGATGCAGCAGCACCCGGCCTCGGAGGAGGGCAACCCGCTGGTGGACATGCAGACCATGATGCCCACGCCCAAGCTGGACGACCCCGGCATCGGCTTGCGCGACAACGGCCGGCGCGTGCTCACCTACGCCGACCTGCGCAGCGCCTTCCCCGACCCGGACGGGCGCGAGCCGAGCCGTACGATCGAGCTGCACCTGACCGGGCACATGGAGCGTTTCTCCTGGTCGTTCAACGGCATCGAGTTCAGCGATGCCGAACCGCTGCGCCTGCGCTACGGCGAGCGGGTGCGCATCGTGCTGGTCAACGACACCATGATGACCCACCCCATTCACCTGCACGGCATGTGGAGCGACCTGGAGGACGAACACGGCAACTTCCTGGTGCGCAAGCACACCATCGACATGCCCCCCGGTTCGAAACGCAGCTACCGCGTCACCGCCGACGCCCTGGGCCGCTGGGCCTATCACTGCCATCTGCTGTACCACATGGAGATGGGCATGTTCCGCGAAGTGCGGGTGGAGGAAGCCTGATGACCGAATACCTGAACCGAACTGCCCTGGGCCTGGCCCTGGCCCTGGCGACCTCGACGGCTTTTGCCCAGCAGACCGACCACGCGGCTCATGGCCACGAGGCGCCCGCGCCTACTGCGCCGACGCCTGCCAGCGAGGCGGGGATGCCGATGATGAACCACGGCGGCATGGACCATGGCGAGATGCCGATGATGGACCACGGCGGCATGGACCACGGCGAGATGCCAATGATGGATCACGGCAGCATGGATCACAGCGACATGCCCCGCGTCGACCACCGGCCCGGCGACCGGGCGCCGGGGGTTGCCGCGGATGCCGATCCGGGCGAGGCAGGCCCGCGGCATGACGAAGACCTGGCCGCTCCGGGCCTGCTGCATCCGTCCTTCATCCCGGTGCTCACCGACGCCGACCGCGCCGCGGCCTTCCCGGCGATCCAGGGGCACACGGTGCACGACAAGTACCTCGCCTGGACCCTGGTGTTCGACCAGTTCGAGTACCAGGACGCCGACGAGGGCAGCGTGTTCGCCTGGGATGCCAGCGGCTGGATCGGCGGCGACATCGACCGGCTCTGGCTGCGCAGCGAGGGCGAGCGCGTCGACGGCCACACCGAGGAAGCCGAGCTGCAGCTGCTCTACGGCCACGCCATCGGCCCCTGGTGGGAGGCGGTGGCCGGGGTGCGCCAGGACTTCGAGCCCGGCGAGCCGCAAACCTGGGCGGCGCTGGGCGTGCAGGGCATGCCGCTGTACGGGCTGGAAACCGAGGTCACCGCCTACCTGGGCGAAGGCGGGCAGAGCGCCCTGCGCCTGGAAGGCGAGTACGACATCCTACTCACCAACCGCCTGATCCTGCAGCCGGAGCTGGAAGTGAACCTCTACGGCGAGGATGATCACGCCCGCGGCGTGGGCTCCGGGCTAGCCAATACCGAATTCGGCCTGCGCCTGCGCTATGAGATCCACCGGCAGTTCGCCCCCTACCTGGGCGTCAGCTGGAATCGCACCTACGGCGACACCGCCGATCTGGTGCGGGAAGAGGGCGGCGACCGGGAAGAAACCCGGTTCGTCGCTGGTATCCGCTTCTGGTTCTAGGAAACCCTTCGATGAAAGCAGTCGTGACAACCCTGGCGGTCGCCCTGGGACTGGGCGTGGCCGGGGCCGCGGTGGTGGTCTATTCGGGTGCGGTCAACGTGGCCGCCGACTCGCCCCACTGGGGGCCGATCCATAGCCTGCTGGAGACCGCCCGCGAGCGCTCCGTCGCCGCCCGCAGCGCCGACATCCCGGTGCCGGCGCTGGACGACGTGGCGCGCATCCGTTCCGGAGCCGGCAACTACCAGGCGATGTGCGTCGGCTGTCACCTCGCGCCGGGCATGGCTTCCAGCGAGCTCAGCCTGGGCCTCTCGCCGACGCCGCCGAACCTGGCCGAACGGGGCGCCGAGCAGCCGGCGCGGGCGTTCTGGGTGATCAAGCACGGCATCCAGGCCAGCGCCATGCCGGCCTGGGGCAAGAGCATGGAGGACGACTACATCTGGGACATGGTCGCCTTCATCCGCCAGCTGCCGGGGATGGATGCGGCGACCTACCGGGCGTGGGTGGCCAGCAGTGACGGCCACAGTCACGGGGGCCAACCGGCCGCCGCATCACAGCCGCAGGCTGCCGCGGCACCGGTCGCGATCCAGGCAGGGCAGGCCGCCGACCACCCGCATCATGACCATGGCGCCGACCATCACCACTGACGCCTAGGCGCCGGCGAACAGCGTGTCCTGAAGCCGCTGGCGTTCGGCGGCGGTCGGCAGCGCGGTCGGGTCGATGTTGTCCGGGCCGCGCGCCTGGGCACCGGGCCCGGCGTCCGCCGGGTGAAAGTGCCCTTCTTCATCGATGCGCACCCAGCCATACCATTCGCGCACCACGCGCGCCGGTTGCTCATCGGTCAGGGCGACGTACCAGTCGGCGAGCCGGTAGCGCATTCCCCAGAGCGCGGGTGGCGCCGGCTCGGCATGGATCAGCGCCTGGTATAGCGCGTGCGGCAGGGCCTGCACGTCGCCGTCGTCGCCGAGGAGAAAGGTGTAGGAGGCATGACGGGCGCTGGCGCCCGGCTGGCTGGCCCCGGTCAGCGAGTACACCGGGGCGAAGCCGCCGCCTTCGCTGCGAAAGTTGGTGGTCTGGCCCTGGTAGACACGGGCGGCGATCCACTGCACGGCGCCGGCGTAGACGTAGGCACGCAGGTCGAACTTCATCGTCCGGGCGGCGGCCGCCGGCCCCACCTGCCGGCTCCCCGGGGCGATCAGCGTCTGGGCGACGTAGTCGCCGTGCAGGATGTCCTCCCAGACCCGCCGGGTCAGCTTGTCCCCGCGATAGGCACCGCGGCTGCCATACCCGCTCACCGGCTTGAAGAACAGCTGACGGCGCTTCGCCCAGAGCGCCTCGGCCTCGGCGGGCGTCACCGCCACCGTCTGCGGCACATGGGCAACGATCAGTTCCCGCATCGCCGCGTCCACCCCCAACGCGTCGAGCAGGGCCCTGTCGGTCAGCTGGATCAGTCGCCGCTTGTCCGCCTGGAGCGCATACGCCCGGGGGTTGGGCGTGAGGGTGATGGCATCGGCCAGATAGGCCTCGCGCAATGTCGAGGAGGTCGGGTCCTCCAGGTAGAAGTCGGTCAGCCGGTTGTACACCAGGTCGATCGGCCTGCCGTGGGCGCTCAGCACCTGGCCGTCGAAGTGCAGCTCGCCGGGGTCGGCGATCACGCAGTCGAGGCCCGCCGCCTGGAACAGGCGCTGGAACAGCAAAAATTCGGGATAGAGGTACTGCTCGGCCGGCGTGCGGTCGACGAGGGCGATGGTGCGCAGCGCCCGCGCCGAACCGCCCGCGGCCCATTCCTGCTGGAACATCCGCACGATGGCCGCTTCGAAGCCATCGGCGCCCCGGTCATCCGGTGACAGCGGCTGAACGCCGCTGCAGCACTGACGCTGGGCGCGTGCCAGCAGGGTATTGAGCAGGGCGCCGCCTGCGTTGGTGTTGATCTCCACCAAACCCAGCTGGTCACCCTCGAGGTGAAAGTCGTAACCGAAGAACACCCCCGAGGCGCCCATGGGCTCGTGACGGGCTATTGGGGGAGCAGAGGCGAGCACCGTTTGCTGCCAGCGCTCTGACCGCACCAGCCTCTCGATGGTAGCGACCACCTCTTGCATGCGGTGGAGCCAGGTCGGCGCGATGAACACTGGTTGGCCGGCAAAGACGTACGGGCAGCGGCTCTGCAGCAAGGAGGTGAGTTCGAATCCTTGTGCTACCGATTCGACTGCATGGCCGAGGGCCCGTGGATCGAGGGTAATGCAGAAACAAGCTGTGTTCAGGGCGTCAGCCGTGGTGCCACATGAATTTTCAGAAACTTGCATTACTGGGTCCTCGTTAGCAGTCCACCTGGAAGGTTGGAGTCAGCCCTCGTCATTCAATTTCATCGGTATGAACCCCGCCCACAGGGTCATTCCAGCCGCTGAATCATAGGGACGCAGTGCGCAAACAGAGTGTCGACTGCTCGCCGGACCATGGACTCCGGGACCCAAAGTACCGCTTGTCGCTATCAATCCGTTGGCGCTGTACGGGGTCAGAAACGCCACTTTGGCTCCAGGCTACCGCGATCCTGACTGAGCCTCGTCCTGGATTTATTCAAGCGGAGGGCTCAGCGGTCGCATGGAATGTAGGGAAAGGAGCGTTGTGGTAGCGACAGGCCAGGATGGCAAAAGGGAAGGGCTAAACCGTGAAAGGGCGCAGGCGAAAGCATGGAGCGAATCAGGTTCTGTCCATTACGCCGTCAGGGTGTTGTTGCCCTGTTGCGAATTTCGCCCAGTCATTCATCAGTGCCCGTCTCTTCTCAAATATATCTCCACGCCAATAGGCTGCCTCAGCCCCATCCGCGATCTTATGGGCAAGCGCCATCTCGCAGACCTCGCGCGGGTGATTGGTGTTTTCAGCCGCCCAATCGCGGAAAGTCGAGCGAAATCCATGCATGGTCAGGTCATCCCTTTCGATCCTGCGTAGCCCCATCAGCATTGCCATGTTCGATAGATGCTTTCCTTGCCGGGTGCTCGGGAACAAGTGAGGGCGGCCGGCGATACGTGGCAGGCAGTTCAGCACTTCGATAGCTGCATCAGACAATGGCACTCGGTGCTCTTTCCTCGCCTTCATGCGAGCGGCAGGGATGGTCCATGTTCGCGATTCCAGGTCTATTTCTTTCCACTCAGCGCCCAGCACCTCGGACGTGCGAGCTGCTGTCAGGATGGTAAGGCGCATGGCTTTGTAGGTGAGCTCGCTACGTTGTGCGAGCTTGCCCATCAACGCAGGAAGCTCTAGCCAGGGTAGGGCAGTGTGATGCTCGATTGCGCGGACTTTAGAGCGTTTCGGAAGAAGCTTGTCCAAGTGTCCTCGCCAGCGCGCGGGGTTTTCTCCATCACGGAGCCCGCGTGCCTTGGCGGCATCCAGCACCAGCTCAATGCGATTGCGCAGCCGATTGGCGGTTTCTGTCTTTTCAATCCAGATCGGTTGCAAGATTCCCAAGATGTGGGCCGTGGTAATTTCGGAAGCAGGCAAATGGCCAATGACAGGCTTTGCATAAGTGGCTAGCGTGTTCTCCCACTGTTGAGCATGCTTGGCGTTCTTCCAGCCGCTTCTATGGGCAGATATGTAGGAGGCTGCGATAGCATCGAACGGTGTGGCTTTGGCTAGCTCAGCCTGCTGCTGAAGACGTTTTGCCTCACGCTCACTGTCTCGGGCAGCCAGTGGATCTACACCGGATTTGGAAAGCTTGCGCGCGTCAGCAGCTTTCTCTCGGGCCTCGCTCAGGGTTGTCTCCGGATGCTTACCGAGCCCCATGTACCGGCTTTTGCCGTCGATTTTGTAGCGGAAGACCCAGCTGGCCCCTGTTCCTCCCGCACTAATCTTCAGATATAGCCCTTCGCCGTCACTGGTCAGGCCCGTGACGCCGGCTTTGATCAGCTTCTCAGTAGTCTTTGCCGTTAGCTTCCCCAACTCCGAGCTCCCCGGTCAACACCTTCCAGTCCACACCTCAGTCCACACCCCGGCGCCGGCTTTTACGAGCGCTCGGTGGACGGCTCTAGACGAAGCATACGCCGCAGGCCTTGCATTCTCTAGCTCTTGGGGATCGCAGGAGATTTTGATGGACGTTATGTGGGCGGACTACGCTTCCGCCAATTTTCAGTCCGAAAGCCCCGCCAGCCGGGGCTTTCGCGTTTCTGGCCTGATCACAGGGCGATGCCTGCGATCAGGCTTCGCCGATGGCTGCCAGCAGCACGGCATAGCCCATCGAGCCGAGCAGGAAGGCGCCGAAGCGGCTTTCGCGCTCCTCGGGCAGCTCTTCTTTCAGTACGTTGAGAACCACGCCGCCGGCGATGAACGCGGTGAGCGCCGAGAGGGTCAGCTCGGAGACATCACTGAGCATGCCAAGCGCCCAGCCGATCAGCGGGGCGGCAGCAAGGATCCAGCGTCCTTGATGGCCGAACAGGCGGGGATAGGCGTTCTGCAGGCCAAAGTCATTGACCAGAAAGTGCAGCGCCATCGCCGCGGTATACCAGGCCAGGGAGCTTGGCTGGAGGTCGGAGCGCTCGGCCAGCACGTAGCCGATCAGGCCGTTGTAGAAGGCAAACGAGCCGATATGCAGCCAGAACACGCCCGGATGGGCGGCCTCCGGATCGCTCAGGTGGCTGCGATGGACCTTGATCATGCGCTCGAGGCCGTAGAATACCAGCAGGCCGACCAGGGCAATCAGGTACGCGTGCATCTCCAACTCGTCCAGCCAGCCGATCTCGCTGCGCTCGATCACCTGTTGGCCGCGGGCGAGCTCGGGTAGCAGATGGACGAACACATAAGCCACGGCGATGCCGCCGGCCGCTGACAGCCAGCGGCTTCGAGGTATGCGATTGAGCGATCGAAGGCCTACGGCGCAGACATGCACGATGGCGAGGATCAGTGCGGAGAGCAGGCTCGGGGTCATGGGGTGGTCCACGGTGGCGATTCGTTAGCGACTGCACCGCTTGGGATGCGTTCCGCGTCTGCCTCGGGCGTTCGTTGACTTAGGTCGATACTGCCGGGGCGCTCGAGTTTGCTAGAATGCCGCGCTCTCGCAGGCCTCCGGGAACCATGCGCGTCGGACCTTGGCTCATTGCAGGCGGTGCCTGCAATGCCCGGCGGCGCCGTTTCGGGGCAAGGGATTGGCGTTGGATCCCATGCCATGCATATGAGGCTCCAAGCACCCCTGGAGGTTACCGTGCCTGCATCGTTAAACGGGGTTCCGTGTCGGTTCTCCTGCTACATGAGGTGTCCGACTTGATTAGGGTAATGGTGGTTGACGACCACGATCTGGTGCGTACCGGCATAGCAAGGATGCTTGCCGATATCGATGGCCTGCTGGTAATCGGCCAGGCCAACAGCGGCGAGGAGGCGATCCGTCAGGCTCGGGAGCTCAAGCCCGACGTGGTTCTGATGGACGTCAAGATGCCCGGCATCGGAGGGCTCGAGGCCACTCGCAAGCTGCTGCGCAGCAATCCTGATCTGAAGGTGATCGCTGTCACGGTATGCGAGGAAGATCCGTTTCCGACACGTCTGCTGCAGGCTGGCGCAGCTGGTTATCTCACCAAGGGGGCTGGCCTGGACGAGATGGTGCAGGCGATCCGTCTGGTATTCGCGGGGCAGCGCTATCTCAGCCCGCAGATCGCGCAGCAGCTGGCGCTGAAGTCCTTCCAGCCGCAGCCAAACAGTTCGCCGTTCGATCTACTTTCGGAGCGGGAAATCCAGATTGCCCTGATGATTGCCAATTGCCAGAGGGTGCAGACCATCTCGGACAAGCTCTGCCTGTCTCCTAAAACCGTCAACACCTACCGTTACCGCATCTTCGAGAAGCTGCAGATCAACAGTGACGTCGAGTTGGTGCTGCTGGCCGTGCGGCACGGGATGGTCGACTCGCTGAACTGATGGCAGTCACGACCTTCGATGCGGTGGCCTTCCTGGCGTCCTGTAGCGGGCGCCCGGGTGTGTACCGGATGCTCGACGAGGACGGGAAACTGCTCTACGTCGGCAAGGCGAAGAACCTCAAGAAGCGCCTCTCCAGCTATTTTCGCAAGACCGGCCTTGCGCCCAAGACCGCTGCACTGGTCGCCCGCATCGCCCAGGTGGAAACCACCATCACGGCGAACGAAACCGAAGCGCTGCTGCTCGAGCAGACGCTCATCAAGCAATGGCGCCCGCCGTACAACATCCTCCTGCGTGATGACAAATCCTACCCGTATGTCTTCCTTTCGGCGGGCGACTTTCCGCGGCTGAGCATTCACCGTGGTGCCAAGAAAGAGCCCGGCCGCTACTTCGGCCCTTATCCGAGTGCAGGAGCCATCCGCGAAAGCCTGGCGTTGCTGCAGAAGGCGTTTTTCGTACGTCAGTGCGAGGACAGTTATTTTCGCAACCGGACCCGGCCGTGCCTGCAGCATCAGATCAGGCGCTGCAAGGCACCCTGCGTGGATCTGGTGTCACGCGAGGAGTACGCCCAGGATGTCCGTCATTCGGTGATGTTCCTCGAGGGGCGCAGCAATGCGCTCGCCGAGGAGTTGTCTCGGGAAATGGAAGCTGCGGCCGGGCGACTGGATTTCGAGCGCGCCGCTCAGCTGCGCGACCAGATGGCGCTGGTGCGCCGGGTGCAGGACCAGCAAAGCATGGAAGGCGGCACGGGGGATGTCGATATCGTCGCCGCCATTGTCAGTCCCGGCGGCGCTTGCGTGAACCTGATTACCGTGCGTGGCGGACGGGTGCTTGGCAGCAAGAATTTTTTCCCCCAGGTAGCGATCGAGGAGGGGAGCAGCGATGTGCTGCTGGCTTTTCTCGAGCAGTACTATCTCGGCTCGGCCGAGCGGGAGCTGCCCGGCGAGCTGATCGTCAATGCCGTTCACGAAGACTTCGATACGCTGCTCGATGCGCTGGCAGAGCTCAAGGGGCGCGAACTCGCCATCAGCCATCGGGTGAGAGCTACGCGGGCGCGCTGGCTGCAGCTGGCGGTCACCAATGCCGAACAGGCGCTCGGCGCGCGTCTGGCTAGCCGCCAGCAGCTGTCGGCCCGTTTCGAGGCGCTCGCCGAGGCGTTGGCTCTCGATGAGGTGCCGATGCGTCTGGAGTGCTTCGATATCAGTCATTCCAGCGGTGAGGCGACAGTGGCGTCCTGCGTGGTGTTTGGGCCGGAGGGCCCGCTCAAGTCCGATTATCGGCGCTACAACATCGAGGGCGTCACGGCGGGGGACGACTATGCCGCCATGCATCAGGCGCTGACCCGGCGGCTGAGCAAAGTGAAAGAAGGTGACGGCAAGCTGCCCGATATCCTGCTGGTTGACGGCGGGAAGGGCCAGTTGAACATGGCGCGCGAGGTGCTTGAAGAGTTGGCGATTCCCGGGTTGACCTTGCTTGGCGTGGCCAAGGGTGTCACGCGCAAGCCAGGCTTCGAGACGCTTTACCTGAATGACCCGGAGCACGAGTTCGCATTGCCTGCCGATTCGCCCGCTCTGCACCTGATCCAGCAGATACGTGATGAGGCGCATCGCTTTGCGATCACAGGACATCGTGCGCGGCGCGGCAAGGCGAGGCGCACCTCTAGTCTCGAGGATGTCGCCGGCGTCGGGCCCAAGCGCCGCAGGGAGCTGTTGAAGCATTTCGGTGGTCTGCAAGAATTGCAGCGCGCCAGTGTCGATGAGATCGCCAAGGCGCCCGGAATCAGCAAAAAGCTTGCCGAGGCGATTTATGCAACTTTGCACAGCGAGTAGAATGGCGCGCAAATCGGCAGGCAGGTCGCGCATGAACATTCCGAATATTCTTACCGTACTGCGCGTACTGCTGATTCCGCTATTCGTCTTGTTTTTCTACCTGCCGGCGCACTGGAGCCACCTGGCGTCGAGCCTGGTATTCACGGTTGCAGCGGTGACCGATTGGCTGGATGGCTATCTGGCTCGCCGCCTGCAGCAAAGCACGCCCTTCGGCGCTTTCCTCGATCCGGTTGCTGACAAGCTGATGGTTGCGGTGGCGTTGGTGCTGTTGGTGGAAGAGCATGCCAATCTGTGGCTGTCGCTGCCGGCAGTGATCATCATCGGTCGCGAGATCGTTGTGTCGGCGCTGCGCGAGTGGATGGCTGAGCTCGGTGCGCGCGCGCAGGTAGCGGTGTCTCAGCTCGGCAAGTGGAAGACCGCGGCACAGATGGTCGCTCTGGTTATTCTGCTGGCCAATCCGCCGGCGATGACAGTCTGGGTCGGCGTTGGTTATGGTCTGCTGATCGTCGCCGCGGCGCTGACGCTGTGGTCGATGGTCAAATATCTGGTGGCGGCCTGGCCGCATCTCTCGAGCAGTCGATAAAAACTTTTTTAATCAAGGGGTTGACGGCTGTATTCGGTACGCTAGAATGGCCCCCGTCAACACGACAACGCGGGAATAGCTCAGTTGGTAGAGCACGACCTTGCCAAGGTCGGGGTCGCGAGTTCGAGTCTCGTTTCCCGCTCCAAATTCACGATACGCCGCACTCCATGCGGCGTATTCGTTTACGGCGCGATAGCAAAGCGGTTATGCCCCGGATTGCAAATCCGGTTAGACCGGTTCGACTCCGGTTCGCGCCTCCATATCGAAAACCCCAGACTTTTCCAAGTCTGGGGTTTTTTGCGTTTTACGCTGCAGAAACCGGCGCTATCTGCGCAACTCGGATTCCGATGGGTCAGTGTTGGGGCTAAGATGGCGTCTGTTCGAATCCCGGCAGGGGTTTTGCTGCCTGTGCTGCCAAGCCTGTGGGCGGTGGCGCTCCGTGCTTTACGGCCCTGCTGTCACTTCACGCCAAGGAGTTAGCTCATGCAATACGTCACCCCCGATCTGTGCGACGCCTACCCAGAGCTGGTGCAGGTTGTTGACCCGATGTTCAGCAACTTCGGTGCGCGCGATTCGTTCGGCGGCCAGATCGTCACCATCAAGTGCTTCGAAGATAACTCGCGAGTCAAGGAGCAGGTCGAGGAAAACGGTAAGGGCAAGGTGTTGGTGGTCGATGGCGGCGGCTCGCTGCGTCGCGCATTGTTGGGCGACATGCTGGCGGAGAAGGCGGCCAAGAACGGCTGGGAAGGCATCATCGTTTATGGCTGCGTGCGTGATGTGGACGTGCTGGCACAGACTGATCTGGGCGTGCAGGCGTTGGCCAGTCATCCGATGAAAACTGACAAGCGCGGTATCGGCGACCTTAATGTGCCGGTTACCTTTTGTGGTGTGACCTTCCGCCCGGGGGATTATGTATATGCCGACAATAACGGCATCATCGTCTCGCCTCAGGCGCTGAGCATGCCGGAATAACGCTGGCGCTACATGCGTTGTCTAGCCCGGCCCTGTGCCGGGCTTTTGCATTTAGACGACTGATTCCGCATCACAAGATCGCGACGCGAGTCGAGTGCGGATGTGCTCGTTGACGATCATCACGGTTTGTCCCGCTGCTGGATATGTGCGTCCAGCGTCTCCGATGTGACTTGAGTGCCAGCGCGAGTGTCTAGAAGGGACTTTCTGCGAGGTGCCGGATGCGTGATCCGTTTGAAGACTCCCTGCGCGATCTGCTGAACAAACCAACGCCGCACGATGACGACGCCTGCCTGGAGCGGGTGCTCAAGACTGCCAACCGGCAGGTCGGCGTGGGTGATCTTTTCGCGCTGGTCGGCAATTGGGGCAAGGTCCTGTTAATGGTTTGTGACAGCCGGGCCCGCTCGTCGGCGCATCTCAATCGCCAGCGAACCACTCACTCCGACGACGAGGTTTGATCATGGAGTTCGATCCCTGGACGCAAAGCCTGGTGTCTGCAATGACATCGCTGTGGACGCCGCTTGCCGCCTTCGTGCCGCGCCTGCTGGGTGCTCTACTGGTGGTGGCGATCGGCGTGCTCGTGGCCAAGTTGCTCAATACGGTGCTGAGCAAGTTGCTGGCCAAGCTGGGCTTGGATCGGCTGATGGCGGGGACCGGCGCCTCGCGTCTGTTCGGTCGGGTGGGCATCCAGCAGCCCCTGTCGCGCCTGATTGGGCGTACGGTGTACTGGTTCGTGCTATTGATTTTCTTGGTGTCGGCCGCCGAATCCCTCGGACTTGAACGTGTTTCCAATGCGCTCGATGCGCTGGCGCTGTATGTGCCCAAGGCTTTTGGCGCTGCATTGATCTTGCTGGGCGGCTTTTTGTTGGGGCAGTTGGTCGGGGGGCTGGTGCGAGGCGCTGCCGAGGGCGTCGGCTTTGATTACAGCCACGGCATCGGTCGGCTTGCCCAGGGGCTGGTGCTGGTCATCGCTGTGTCGGTTGCCATCGGCCAGCTGGAAATCAAGGCCGAGCTGCTCAATTACGTGGTGGCCATCGTGCTGGTTTCGGTTGGGGCTGCGATGGCGTTGGCCTTTGGCCTGGGCAGTCGCGATCTGGTCGGGCAGATTCTTGCCGGTATCTACGTGCGTGAGCTGTACGAGGTGGGGCAGCGCATTCAGGTGGGGGAGCTCGAAGGGCAGATCGAAGAGATCGGGACGGTCAAGACCTTTTTGCTGACCGAGCAGGGCGATCTGTTGTCGGTACCCAATCGGTTGTTGTTGGAAAATCGCGTTAGCTCTCGCTGAGATTAGTTCTGGTAGAATGCGCCGCCATTTTTCCTGCTATTGGGAGAGTGGCGCTGACATGGCTACGCCGGCTCGAGCGCCTTGACCAAAAATTGCCCGACTTCCTTGTGTTACGACCCACGCCAGCTCACCGATGAGGAGCTGGTGGAGCGGGCGCATGGCGAACTTTTTCATATCACGCGCGCCTATGAAGAACTCATGCGTCGCTATCAGCGCACGCTGTTCAATGTTTGCGCGAGATACCTGGGCAATGAGCGTGATGCCGATGACGTGACCCAGGAAGTGATGCTGAAGGTGCTTTATGGGCTGAAAAACTTCGAGGGAAAATCGAAGTTCAAGACCTGGCTCTACAGCATTACCTACAACGAGTGCATCACGCAGTATCGGAAGGAACGAAGAAAGCGGCGCCTGATGGACGCCCTGAGCCTGGACCCACTTGAGGAGGCGTCGGAAGAAAAGGCGCCGAAGGTGGAAGAAAAAGGCGGTCTCGACCGCTGGCTTATCCATGTGAATCCAGTGGATCGCGAGATCCTGGTGCTGCGCTTCGTGGCGGAGCTCGAATTCCAGGAAATCGCCGACATTATGCACATGGGGCTGAGTGCGACTAAAATGCGTTACAAGCGCGCGCTAGACAAGCTCAGAGAGAAATTTGCGTTGGAGTCCGGAACTTGATGCCGGTTCCATGGGTCTGCCTTAGCTGTTGCTTGCTGGCATCCCTCGATCGTTTTTGAAAACCACTACCAGAAATGGGGATTTACGGATGAAATTGAAAAACACCTTGGGCGTAGTTATCGGCTCCCTGGTTGCGGCTTCTTCGCTCAGCGCGCTGGCTCAGGGCCAGGGTGCAGTCGAAGTGGAAGCGTTCGGCAAGCACTACTTCACCGACAGCTCGCGCGCCATCGAGCGCAGCGACGGTGAGCTGTATGGTGCTGGCATCAGCTACTTCCTGACCGATGACGTATCGCTGGGCCTGTCCCACGGCCAGTACCGTGACCTGACCTCCGACACTCGCATCGATGGCAGCTACAAGAACATCGGTGGCAGCCTGACCTCCCTCGATGCTACCTATCACCTGGGCCAGCCGGGCGTGGGCCTGCGTCCCTACGTTTCCGCCGGCCTGGCACACCAGACCATCGGTCAGGGCGACCGCAGCGGTCGTGACCGCAGCACCATCGGTAACATTGGCGCTGGCGTGAAGTACTACTTCACCGAAAACCTGTTCGCACGTGCCGGCGTGGACGGCATGTACAACATCGATTCCGACTTCGGCGAGTGGATGGCTGGTGTTGGCGTCGGCCTGAACTTCGGCGGCGGTACCCGTCCGGTGGCTGCTGTCGAGCCGGCTCCGGCACCTGCTCCGGCTCCGGTTGCTCAGCCGGCTCCGCGTGAAGTGGAGCAGGAGCCCGTTCCGCAGGCCGTTCGCGTCGAGCTGGACGTCAAGTTCGATTTCGACAAGGCCACCGTTCGGCCGGAAAGCTTCAACGAAATCCGCAACCTGGCTGATTTCATGCAGCAGTACCCGCAGACCACCACCGTCGTTGAAGGTCACACCGACTCCGTGGGTACCGAGCAGTACAACCAGCGTCTGTCCGAGCGTCGTGCCGAGGCCGTGCGCCGTGTGCTGATCGAGCAGGGCGTCGAAGCCAACCGTGTGCAGTCGGTCGGCTACGGCGAGAGCCGTCCGGTAGCTGACAACGCCACCGAGGCGGGCCGTCAGATCAACCGTCGTGTTGAAGCCGAAGTAGAAGCGCGGGTTCAGTAAGACCATGCGCTGAGAGCGCCAGGCTCAAGCGAGAACGTCGCTGGGTCTGGTGTTCTTTGATTGTCGAAAAATCCGATGCCGAACTGGCATCGGATTTTTTTTGCCCGCGAGAATGGAGGGGGCGGTCGGAGCAGGGCGATCAGGCACGCGGTAGGCGTTCCGCTGATCTTTAAATACTGTTCATATATACAGTATTTGAGTGAGAATACGGTCATGCTTACTCATGCCAACTTTGCCCTGCTGTTGCTGAGCTACTTTTTTCCGAGCACGCCGGCTCGGCGGATCATGCTCTGCCAAGAACCACGTGTGGCGCCGGGCTCGGGTAGAGCTGGAGGTGGTCGATGATCGCCGCAGTTCCCCTGGACAACCTGCTGCAGGCCCGTCAGGTCTGGCGTGGGCAGCCGTTGTCGACGGTGAGTGGCCGGCAGCCTACCGGCCACGCCGAACTGGATGCACGCCTGCCTGGCGGAGGCTGGCCGGAGGCGGCGCTGAGCGAGATCCTGCTGCCGGCCGAGGGCGTCGGCGAATTGCGCCTGCTGTGGCCGACTCTGGCGCGGCTCTCCCGTGCCGGAGAGCGCATCGTGCTGGTGGCGCCCCCGCACATTCCCTATCCGCAGGCCTGGCTGGCGGCGGGAGTGGACCTGCGCCAACTGGTCATCGTCCAAGCCAGCGGCAAGGAGGTGCTGTGGGCTGCCGAACAATGTCTGCGCTCGGGTAGCTGCGGCGCTGTGCTGTGCTGGCCACAGACGGCGGATGACCGTGCCCTGCGCCGCCTGCAGGTGGCTGCCGAGACCGGCCAGACCCTGGCTTTCGGCCTGCGGCCGCTGTCGGCCGCGGCCAACCCGTCGCCCGCCGCGCTGCGCATCGCCCTCGAAGGGCGTCCGCTGCAGCTGCGGGTGCTCAAATGCCGGGGTGGGCTGACCCCGCCGGCGCCACTGCCGTTCGCCGCCCGGGGTTGAGGCCATCATGCGCTGGGCCTGCATATTCCTGCCGCAATTGGCGCTGGATGCCGTGTTACGCCGCGTGGGCGACTCGGCCGCGCCGCTGGCGCTGGTCTGCGGCCCGGCCCAGCGCCGGGTGCTGTATGCGGTCAATCCGGCAGCCCGGGCGCTCGGCTTGCGTCCGCAGCAGTCGCTGACCGCCGCCCGTGCGCTGACGCGCAGCTTCACTACTGTCGAGTTCGATCCGGCCGAGCTGGCGGCCACCCAGCGCCTGCTGGCGGCCTGGGCCTATCGCTTCAGTTCACAGGTCAGCTGCCAGTATCCGCGCACGTTGCTGCTGGAGGTCGAGTCCAGCCTCGGCCTGTTCGGGCCCTGGCCGCGCTTCGAGCGGCGCCTGCGTGGCGAACTGGAAGAGCTGGGCTTTCGTCATCGCATCGTCGCCGCGCCCAATCCCGCCGCCGCGCGGGTGCTCTGCAATGCCCACGATGGCATCGCTGTCGCCGATGGGACGCAGATGCGTGCCTTGCTCGCACGCCTGCCGATCAACCGGATCGGCCTGGAGAAGCAGGTGGCTTCGGCGTTCGCCCGCATGGGCCTGCGCAGCCTCGGCCAGGTGCTGGAGTTGCCGCGCGATACGCTGGCCCGGCGCTTTCCAGGCACGGTGCTGCTGCATCTGGACAAGCTGCTGGGCCTGCGTCCGTTGAACCTGGCGTGTTACCTGCCACCGGAGACGTTCGATCTGCGCATCGAGCTGAATTTCGAGGTGGAATCGACCCAGGCGCTGCTGTTTCCCCTGCGCCGGCTCACCGCCGATCTGGCCGCGTTCCTTGCCGGGCGAGACTGCGGCGTGCTGCGCTTCATCCTCCACCTGGAGCACGCCCAGGGGCCGGATACCCAGGTGCCGGTGGGGTTGCTCAGCGCTGAGCGCGAGGCGGCCATGCTCTTCGAGCTGGCCCGCGGGCGGCTGGAGCAGATCAGCGTGGAGACGCCGGTGCGCGGGGTGCGCCTGGTGGCG
Organism: Pseudomonadaceae bacterium; assembly: GCA_030602315.1. Classification (GTDB taxonomy): domain Bacteria; phylum Pseudomonadota; class Gammaproteobacteria; order Pseudomonadales; family Pseudomonadaceae; genus Azomonas. The sequence goes on from JAUVZY010000003.1 coordinate 44,435, forward strand.
CGCGATCTGCCGCGCTTCGTGCCCGAGCGGCAGGACCTGTTCGACGAGCGTCCGCAGCAGTCAGTGCCCTGGGAGCAGCTGCGTGAGCGCCTGCGTGCCCGCCTGGGGGACGAGGCGGTGCAGGGCCTGCAGGCGCTGGCCGACCACCGCCCCGAATGTAGCTGGCGGGTGAGCGACGCAGTGCCGGCGGCGCCGCCGCTGTCCAGTGCGCCACGCCCTGGCTGGCTGCTGCGCGAGCCCGTCCCGCTGCGCGAAGCGGCCCCGCGCATCCTCGCCGGCCCCGAGCGCATCGAGTCCGGCTGGTGGGATGGCAGCGACGTGCGCCGCGACTACTACCTGATCGAAACCCGCAGCGGGCAGCTCGGTTGGGCCTATCGGCCGCTGGGCGAGGGCGGGCCCTGGCTATTGCAAGGCTGGTTCGCATGAACGCCGACTACGCCGAACTGCACTGCCTGTCCAATTTCAGCTTCCAGCGCGGCGCTTCCAGCGCCCAGGAGCTGTTCGAACGCGCCCGTCAGCACGGCTACCACGCCCTGGCGATCACCGACGAATGCACCCTGGCCGGCATCGTCCGCGCCTGGCAGGCGGCCAGGGACACCGGTGTGCCACTGATCGTCGGCAGCGAGCTGCAGCTGGAGGAGGGGCCCAAGCTGGTGCTGCTGGTGGAGAACCTCGCCGGCTACCAGAGCCTCTGCGCGCTCATCACCCGGGCGCGGCGCCGGGCAGAGAAGGGCAGCTACCGCGCCCTGCACAGTGATCTGGACGCCTGCAACGAAGGCCTGTTGGCGCTGTGGTTGCCAGCTCAACCGGCTGATGTCGAGGAAGGGCGCTGGCTGCGTCGGGTCTTCCCCGAGCGCCTCTGGCTGGCGGTGGAACTGCACCGCGGCCCGGACGATGCCCGCCGGCTGGATGAGTTGCTGGCGCTCGCCACCGCCCTGGACATCCCGGCCGTGGCCGCGGGCGATGTGCACATGCATGCGCGTGGCCGGCGTGCGCTGCAGGACACCATGACCGCCATCCGCCACCACGTCACGGTGGCCGAGGCCGGGCATCGGCTGTTTCCCAATGGCGAGCGACACCTGCGCCCGCGTTCGCAGCTGGCCGAGCTTTATCCCCGTCATCTGCTGGAGGAAACCCTGCGCATCGCGGCGCGCTGCCACTTTTCCCTCGACCAGCTGCGCTACGAATACCCCCACGAGCTGGTGCCAGCCGGCCACACCCCGACCAGCTGGCTGCGGGCGCTGACCAACGAGGGCATTCGCTGGCGCTGGCCGGATGGTGTGCCGGACAAGGTGCGCGAGCTGATCGAGCGGGAGCTTTCGCTGATCGCCGAGCTGGGCTACGAGAGCTACTTTCTCACCGTGCACGACATCGTCCGCTTCGCTCGCCAGCAGCAGATCCTCTGCCAGGGGCGTGGCTCGGCGGCCAACTCAGCGGTGTGCTTTGCCCTGGGCATCACCGAGATCGACCCGGCGCGGATGAACATGCTGTTCGAGCGCTTTATCTCCAAGGAGCGGAACGAGCCGCCGGACATCGACGTGGACTTCGAGCACGAGCGCCGCGAGGAAGTGATCCAGTACATCTTTTCCCGCTATGGCCGCGAGCGGGCGGCGCTGACCGCGGTGGTCAGCACCTACCACGGCGCCGGGGCGGTGCGCGATGTGGCCAAGGCGCTCGGCTTGCCGCCCGATCAGGTCAACGCCCTGGCCGACTGCTGTGGCCGGCGCAGTGCCTTGCCGACCCGCGAGCGGCTGCTGGAGGCAGGCTTCGACCCGGACAGCCCTGTGCTGCACCGGGTGCTGACCCTGACCGCCGAACTGATCGGCTTTCCGCGTCATCTGTCCCAGCACCCGGGCGGCTTCGTCATCGCCGAGCAGCCGCTGTCGACCCTGGTGCCGGTGGAGAACGCGGCGATGGACGGGCGCACCATCATCCAGTGGGACAAGGACGATCTCGACCTGATGGGCCTGTTGAAGGTGGACGTGCTGGCGCTCGGCATGCTCAGCGCCCTGCGTCGCACGCTGGACCTGTTGCGCCGCCATCGCGGGCTGGACCTGAGCCTGGCAACCATTCCTGCCGAGGATGCCGCCACCTACGCGATGATCGGGCGTGCCGATACCCTCGGCGTGTTCCAGATCGAATCCCGCGCGCAGATGGCCATGCTGCCGCGGCTCAAGCCGAAGAACTTCTACGATCTGGTGATCGAAGTGGCCATCGTCCGCCCAGGCCCCATCGTCGGCGACATGGTTCATCCGTATCTGCGCAGGCGAAACGGCGAGGAACCGGTCGATTACCCGGACGACCGTCTCAAACAGGTGTTCGAGCGCACCCTGGGCGTGCCGCTGTTCCAGGAGCAGGTGATGGAGCTGGCCATCGTTGCCGCCGGCTATACCCCGGGCGAGGCCGACCAGCTGCGCCGCTCCATGGCCGCCTGGAAGCGCAAGGGCGGGCTGGAGCCACACCAGGCGCGCCTGATGCAGGGCATGCTCGAGCGCGGCTACAGCGCCGAATTCGCCACGCGGATCTTCGAGCAGATCAAAGGCTTTGGCAGCTACGGCTTTCCCGAATCCCACGCGGCGAGTTTTGCGCTGCTGACCTACGCCAGCTGCTGGCTCAAATGTCACGAGCCGGCGGCGTTTGCCTGCGCGCTGATCAACAGCTGGCCGATGGGTTTCTACAGCCCGGATCAGATTCTCCAGGATGCGCGTCGGCATGGCCTGCAGATCCGTCCGGTGGACGTGCTGCACAGTGACTGGGATTGCTCGCTCGAACCGCTGGCCGGCAGTGGGCAGCCGGCGATTCGCCTGGGCCTGCGGATGATCCGTGGCTTTCGCGAGGAGGACGCCCGCCGTATCGAGCAGGCACGGGCGGCGCAAGGTTTTCGGGATGTCACCGACCTTGCTCGGCGGGCCGGACTCGATGCCCGCGCGCGTGAGCGCCTGGCTGATGCCGGCGCGCTGGCCGGACTCGCGGGTGATCGCCATCGGGCGCGTTGGGCGGTGGCGGGCATCGAGGTGCAGCAGCCCTTGTTCGCCGAGCTGGCGCCGCGCGCCGAATCGGCCGTGACGCTGCCGGCACCGGGGGTGGCGGAGGATCTGCACGCCGACTACGCCACCCTCGGCACCACCCTTGGCCCGCACCCGCTGACCTTGCTGCGGGGCGAGTTGCGCCGCCGGCGCTGCCGCGATTCGCGCGAACTGGCGCAGCTCGAGCATGGTCGCCCGGCTCGGGTGGCGGGGCTGGTGACCTGCCGCCAGCAGCCGTCCACCGCCAGCGGGGTGATTTTCGTCACCTTGGAAGACGAGCACGGCATGATCAATGTGGTGATCTGGCGTGACCTGGCCGAGCGCCAGCGCCGCGAACTCCTGCAAGCGCGATTGCTGCAGGTGGAGGGGCGGCTGGAGTCGCAGAACAACGTGCGTCACCTGATCGCCGGGCGGCTGACCGATCTGAGCGCGCTGCTCAACGAGCTGGACGTGCGCAGCCGGGATTTCCATTGATCCGGCCGGCGGCGGCCTGGTCGGGCTCGCCGCCTCGTCGCCCGTCAGGCTTGTGCTTCGCTCAGCAGGGTGCGGAAGGTGGAATAGGGCACCGGCTTGCTAAACAGATAGCCCTGGTAGAGATGACAGCCGCGCTGCTGGAGCAGATCGAGCTGTGCCGGATGCTCCACGCCCTCGGCGATCACTTGCAGACCCAGGCTGCCGGCCATGCTGATGATGGCGCGGATGATCTCGGCATCCCCGCCGTCGGCCAGTGCATCACGCACGAACGACTGATCGATCTTCAGCAGATCCACCGGCAGCCGTTTGAGGTAGGTCAGCGATGAATAGCCGGTGCCGAAGTCGTCCATGGCAAAGCCGATGCCCAGGCGTTTCAAGCGATTCATCTTGCCGATGGTGTCTTCCACGTTCTGGATGACGATGCCCTCGGTGATTTCCAGTTTGAGCATGGCTCGCGGCAGACCGCTGTCTTCCAGCATGCGCTCGACCTGATCGACGAAGTCGTTCTGGCGAAATTGCAGGGGACTGACGTTCACGCAGAAGCTGAAGCTACCTGGCTCGATCAGCGACTGCTGCAGCAGTTTTGCGCCGATACGTCCGGCTTCCTCGATGATCCACCGGCCGACTTCGATGATCAGGCCGCTCTCTTCGAGCACCTGGATGAACTGCCCGGGCGATTGATAGCCCAGTGTCGGGTGCTGCCAGCGCAGCAGCACCTCGGCGCCCACCACACGGCCGCTGCGTGCATCCACCTGGGGTTGCAGGTGCAGTTCGAACTCATCTCGAGCCAGCGCCTGGCGCAGTTCGTTCTCCATCCGCAGGCGCGCGCTGGCCGCCTGTTGCATGGTGCTACGGAAAATCTGGATGGCGTTGCGCCCGGCCGCCTTGGCTCGATAGAGCGCGATATCGGCATGCTTGAGCAGGTCGGCGGGCGTTGTGCCGTGGTCGGGCATCAGTGCGATGCCGATGCTGGGTGTGACCTTCAGCCAGTGCCCTTCGAAGTACATGGGCTCGGCGAGCAGTTGTCGCAGCTTCTCGGCAATCTGCCGTACATGGCGGGTGACCTCCGAGCGCCGGCCACTGAGGGCGGTGAGCAGAACCACGAACTCATCGCCGCCCAGGCGCGCCACGGTGTCTTCCTTGCGCACGCAGGAGGCCAGTCGCGCGGTGATCTTGCGCAGCACCGCGTCGCCCACCGGGTGGCCGAGTGAATCGTTGATGTGCTTGAAATGATCCAGGTCGAGAAACAGCAGCGCGCCCCGCAGCCCATGGCGCTGATGGAACGCGATCTGCTGGGTGAGCCGCTCCATCAGCAGGGCACGATTGGGCAGGTTGGTGAGCGGGTCGTGATAGGCCAGATGCTGGATCTGTGCCTGGGCCTCCTTGAGCTGGCGGGTATCGCGGGCAGTGAGCAGCAGGCAGTCGCTGCCATTGAGTTCGAGCGGCTCGACCGACAGGTCGACGAACATCGTCTTGCCGTGGCGATCGCGTCCGCTGACTTCGTGATGAACCAGCCGTTCCTCCTGCTCGAGCAGCTCGAGGATGGCGCGCCGCTGGCCGACCGTGCTCCAGAGCTTGAGCTGATGGATGGTCTTGCCGATCGCTTGCTCTGGGCGGTAGCCGGTCAGGCGGCAAAAGCCATCGTTGACTTCCAGCAGGCGGCCGCTGCGCCGGTCCAGGATGATCACTGCATCCGGGCTGGACTGGAACGCCCGGGCAAACTTCATCTCACTGGCGCGCAGCGCCGCCTCGGCCTGCTGGCGCTCGGTGATGTCGACGATGACGCCGGCCATCCGCAGCGGGCGTCCGCGCGCATCGCGATAGAGTTTGGCGGTACTTTCCAGCTGGCGCAGGCGACCGTCGGGCAGCTGGCAGCGATAGCTGACCTGAAAGGCATTGCGGCGTCCGCTGGCAAGGTCCTGGTAGGCCGCGTACATGCGCTGCTGATCATCCAGCGGAACATGGGTGAAGAACTGGCGGGTCGAGCCGAGGAACGGGGTGGCGGGCAGGCCATGCAGGTGTGCCGAGCGAATCGAGCCGTACAGCCGGTCAGTCGGGATGTGCCAGTCCCAGGTCCCCAGTTCGGCGGATTCCAGGGCCAGGTTGAGTCGCTCCTGGCTTTCCTTCAGCGCCTGTGCCTGCAGGCGCCGCTCGGTCACATCGCGGGTACTGAGCACGATGCAGGGGCTGCCGTCGATATCCGTCTCGCCGCCATAAAGCAGGTGGTAGGCGCGAGCACCACCGCGACGGGCCAACTCCACTTCGAGATTTTCGATCAGCTGGCCCGATTTTCCGGCGCGCAGGATGTGACGAAACACCTCGCCGGTCATCAGGCCGAGATCGACACAGTGGCGACCAAGGGCCTGTTGCGAACTCCAGCCAAAATGTTGCTCGAAGCCGCGATTGACCGCACGCAGCAGCCCCGCGTCGCAGCTGATGATGAAAATCGGGTCCGGGGAGCTGGCAAACACCAACCCCGACAAGCCGTCAGACGGCGATGCTGCGCGATTGAGCGGAGGCATGATGGAGATGTCGACAGGGCAGGGCGTGGCCGACTGGCCAAGATGAGAATGGCAAAGGGAGGCACTCATTGGACGAATCTTTTTTTGTTGTTATGGCGTGCACGTTAGCCGCCGAGCGCTCCCGCATGCAAGGTATCGCGCTCGGCGTCGAGCAAATTCATGAAGGCGCTGGCGGCGTTGGACAGGGTGCGCTCGGTATGCACGATGTAGCCCAGTTCGCGCGTGAGCTGCACGCGGGTTACTGGCAGTGAGCGGACCTGCTCGTCGAGCATGGTGCGCGGCAGCACGCTCCACGCCAGTCCAATGGAAACCAGCATCTTGATCGTTTCGAGATAGTTGGTGCTCATGGCGATGTTCGGGGCGAGCCCCTCGGCCTCGAACAGCTGCCGCACGATGCGATGGGTGAAGGTATTGCCGCCGGGGAACACCGCCGGATGCCCGGCCACGTCCGTCAGACTGACCGTTTGCTGGCGTGCCAGCGGGTGATCAAGGGCGGCGACGAAGTCCAGCGGGTCGTCCCACACCTTTACGGCGCGCACCGGGGCTGCGGTCTCCGGCGCGAGGGTGATCACCGCCAGTTCGGCGCGTCCGTGCAGCACTTCCTCGTAGGCGACCTCCGAGTCGAGGAAACGGATATCCAGCACTACCTGTGGATGCGCGGTGGTGAAGCGGCGCAGAAGCGCGGGGAGGCGATGCAGGCCGATGTGATGACTGGTCGCCAGGGTCAGCCGACCGCTGACGCTGGTGTGCAGATTACTCAGTGCCCGACGTGTATCGTCGAGCACGGCGAGGATCTGGTAAGCCCGCGGCAGCAAGGCGCGCCCGGCCTCGGTGAGGCTGATCTCGCGGCCCAGGCGGTCGAACAGCCGTTCGTCCAGCTGCTGTTCGAGGGCGGCGATGCGTTTGCTCACGGCGGGCTGGGTCAGGTGCAGGCGTTCGGCCGCCAGGGAGAAGCTGCCGGTTTCGGCCACGCTAATGAAGGCTGAGAGATTGGCGAGATCCATGAGTCCTGTCGTAAAGAGGGCGGGTTGGAGGGGGGGGCGAACGTCGGGCCGCGGGCGCTTCGTATTCCGCCTGGGAATGGCATGGATGAAAAATATGAATTTGAGTTATCGCTGGCAACTCCCTAGCATCCCCTGCGTTGAAAAGGGCTGATAGGCCCTGCGCACAGACGCTGATGAGGAACTCCGATGGCCGGCAAAACGCTGTACGACAAACTCTGGGAAATGCATGAAGTGAAGCGTCGTGATGACGGCTCTTCGCTGATCTACATCGACCGCCACATCCTCCACGAAGTGACCTCGCCGCAGGCCTTCGAAGGGTTGCGTCTGGCGAATCGCCAGCCATGGCGCATCGATGCCAACATCGCCACCGTCGACCACAACGTGCCGACCACGCCCGACCGCAAGGCCGGTGTGCAGGCGATCGCCGATGAGACCTCGCGCATCCAGGTGCAGACCCTGGACGAGAACTGCGATGACTTCGGCATTCTCGAATTCAAGATGAACGATGTGCGCCAGGGCATCGTCCACGTGATCGGCCCGGAGCAGGGCGCGACCCTGCCGGGCATGACCGTGGTCTGCGGCGACTCGCACACCTCGACCCACGGCGCCTTCGGCGCGCTGGCCCACGGCATCGGCACCTCGGAAGTCGAGCACGTGCTGGCGACCCAGTGCCTGATCGCCAAGAAGATGAAGAACATGCAGGTGCGTGTGGAGGGCAAGCTGCCCTTCGGCGTCACTGCCAAGGACATCGTGCTGGCGGTGATCGGCAAGATCGGCACGGCCGGCGGCACTGGCTATGCGCTGGAGTTCGCCGGGAGCGCCATCCGTGACCTGTCGATGGAAGGCCGCATGACCATCTGCAACATGGCCATCGAGGCTGGTGCCCGCGTGGGTATGGTGGCGGTGGACGAAAAGACCATCGAGTACGTCAAGGGCCGCCCCTATGCCCCGAGTGCCGAGCAGTGGGAGCAGGCGGTGGCGCAGTGGCGCGAGCTGGTGTCCGACGCTGACGCGCACTTCGATGCCGTGATCGAGCTGAAGGCCGAAGAGATCAAGCCGCAGGTGTCCTGGGGTACTTCGCCCGAGATGGTCATCGCCGTGGACGAGCGCGTGCCGGACCCGGCCGCCGAAGCCGATCCGGTCAAGCGCGGCTCCATCGAGCGCGCACTGAAGTACATGGGCCTGTCGGCCAACCAGCCCGTCACCGAGATCAAGGTGGACCGCGTGTTCATCGGTTCCTGCACCAACTCGCGGATCGAGGACCTGCGTGATGCTGCTGCCGTGGCGAAGGGCCGCAAGGTCGCCGCTAACGTCAAGCAGGCGCTGGTGGTGCCCGGCTCCGGTCTGGTCAAGCAGCAGGCCGAGGCCGAGGGGCTGGACAAGATCTTCATCGAGGCCGGTTTCGAATGGCGCGAGCCTGGCTGCTCCATGTGCCTGGCGATGAACCCGGACAAGCTCGGCAGCGGCGAGCACTGCGCCTCCACCTCCAACCGCAACTTCGAAGGGCGTCAGGGTGCCGGTGGCCGTACCCACCTGGTGAGTCCGGGCATGGCGGCTGCAGCGGCGGTGACCGGTCATTTCGTTGATGTGCGCGAATTGCTGAATTAAGGGAGCGGAGAGATGAAAGCCTTTACCCAACACACCGGTCTCGTCGCGCCGCTCGATCGCGCTAACGTCGATACCGATCAGATCATCCCCAAGCAGTTTCTGAAGTCGATCAAGCGCACCGGCTTCGGCCCGAACCTGTTCGACGAGTGGCGTTACCTCGACGAAGGCAAACCCGGCCAGGACTGCTCTCAGCGCCCGCTGAACAAGGATTTCGTCCTCAACCAGCCGCGCTACCAGGGTGCCAGTGTGCTGCTGGCTCGCGAGAACTTCGGTTGCGGCTCGTCCCGCGAGCACGCCCCGTGGGCGCTGGAAGAATACGGTTTCCGTACGATCATCGCGCCGAGCTTTGCCGACATCTTCTTCAACAACAGCTTCAAGAACGGCCTGCTGCCGATCGTGCTGAAGGAGGAGGAGGTCGACGCGCTGTTCAAGCAGGCCGAGGCCACCGAGGGCTATCAGCTGACCGTTGATCTGGCGGCGCAGACCGTGACCCGCCCGGATGGTGTGCAGTACGCCTTCGAGATCGATGCGTTTCGCAAGCACTGCCTGCTCAACGGTCTGGACGACATCGGCCTGACTCTGCAGAACGCCGATCAGATCCGTGCGTTTGAGGAGCAGCACAAGGCCAAGAGCCCCTGGTTGTTTGGCGCCATCAAATAAAAGAACGAAGCCTTTGGCTTGAAGCTTCGAGGCTGGACGAAGGGACTCTTTCGTCCAGCTTCAGCGAGTGCCACCCATTTCAAGGAACAAACAGATGTCCAAGAAGATTCTGGTTCTCCCCGGCGACGGTATCGGCCCGGAGATCGTGACCGAGGCGGTCAAGGTCCTGCAGCTGGCCAACGAGAAGTACGCCCTCGACTTCGAACTGAGCTACGACGAGCTTGGTGGTGCTGCCGTCGACAAGTATGGCGTGCCGCTGGCCGATGAAACCCTGGCGCGGGCCCGTGAGGCCGACGCCATCCTGCTGGGCGCCGTTGGTGGGCCGAAGTGGGACACCATCGATCCGGCGATCCGCCCGGAGCGTGGCCTTCTGAAGATCCGCTCCGAGCTGGGGCTGTTTGGCAACCTGCGTCCCGCGCTGCTCTATCCGCAGCTGGCAGAGGCTTCGTCGCTGAAGCCGGAAATCGTCGCTGGTCTGGATATCCTGATCGTCCGCGAACTCACCGGCGGCATCTACTTCGGCAAGCCGCGCGAGAGCAAGGTGCTGGAGAACGGCGAGCGCATGGCCTACGACACCCTGCCGTACAGCGAGAGCGAGATCCGTCGCATCGCCCGCGTCGGCTTCGACATGGCCATGGTGCGCAGCAAGAAGCTGTGCTCGGTGGACAAGGCCAACGTATTGGCTTCCAGTCAGCTGTGGCGTGCGGTGGTCGAGGAAGTCGCCAAGGACTACCCGGAAGTGGAGTTGTCGCACATGTACGTGGACAACGCCGCCATGCAGCTGGTCCGTGCGCCCAAGCAGTTCGATGTGATCGTTACCGACAACATGTTCGGCGACATCCTGTCGGACGAAGCTTCCATGCTCACCGGCTCCATTGGCATGCTGCCGTCCGCTTCTCTTGATGCCAACAACAAGGGTATGTACGAGCCGTGCCACGGCTCGGCGCCGGATATCGCCGGCAAGGGCATCGCCAACCCGCTGGCCACCATCCTCTCGGTCTCCATGATGTTGCGTTACAGCTTCGGCCAGACCGAAGCCGCCAACGCCATCGAGCAGGCGGTCAGCAATGTGCTGGACCTGGGGCTGCGTACCGGCGACATCTGGTCGGAAGGCTGCCAGAAGGTCGGCACCCGCGAGATGGGCGATGCGGTAGTCGAGGCGCTCGCGAAGTTGTAATCTCTGCGGCCCATCCTCGCGCCGTCGTGGCGGCGCCCGGTGGGCCACTCTTTATATAGGTGTAGTTGCGATGAAACGTGTAGGTCTGATCGGTTGGCGGGGTATGGTCGGTTCCGTGCTCATGCAGCGGATGCTGGAAGAGCGGGACTTCGACCTGATCGAGCCGGTGTTCTTCACTACCTCCAATGTTGGCGGTCAGGGGCCGGAGATCGGCAAGGACATCGCTCCGCTGAAAGATGCCTACAGCATCGACGAACTGAAAGGTCTGGACGTGATCCTGACCTGCCAGGGCGGCGACTACACCAACGAAGTGTTCCCCAAGCTGCGTGAAGCCGGCTGGAACGGTTACTGGATCGACGCCGCCTCCGCGCTGCGCATGCAGGACGATGCCGTGATCGTGCTCGATCCGGTCAACCGCAAGGTGATCGATCAGCAGCTTGATGCCGGCACCAAGAATTACATCGGCGGCAATTGCACCGTCAGTCTCATGCTGATGGCCCTGGGTGGTCTTTACGAGGCGGGTCTGGTCGAGTGGATGAGCGCCATGACCTACCAGGCGGCATCCGGTGCCGGTGCGCAGAACATGCGCGAGCTGATCAAGCAGATGGGCGTAATCAACAGCGCCGTGGCCGATGATCTGGCCAACCCGGCCAGCGCCATTCTGGAGATCGATCGCAAGGTCGCCGAGACCCAGCGCGGTGAAGCCTTCCCGGTCGACAATTTCGGTGTGCCGCTGGCTGGCAGCCTGATTCCGTACATCGACAAGGAGCTGCCCAACGGGCAGAGCCGTGAAGAGTGGAAGGCGCAGGCCGAGACCAACAAGATCCTTGGGCGTTTCAAGAACCCGATTCCGGTCGATGGTATCTGCGTTCGCGTCGGTGCGATGCGCTGTCACAGCCAGGCGCTGACCATCAAGCTCAACAAGGATGTGCCGATGGCTGACATCGAGGCGCTGATCAGCCAGCACAATCCGTGGGTCAAGCTCGTGCCGAATCACCGTGAAAACAGCATGCGGGAACTGAGCCCGACTGCGGTGACCGGTACCCTGAGCGTACCTGTCGGTCGCCTGCGCAAGCTGAACATGGGCTCGCAATTCATCGGCGCGTTCACGGTAGGTGACCAGTTGCTGTGGGGGGCAGCGGAGCCGCTTCGCCGCATGTTGCGCATCCTGCTCGAGCGCTAAGCTCCGGCATGAAAACGCCACGCTTCGCGTGGCGTTTTTGTTTGTGCATGCCGTCCGGCGGGCTGCGGAGGCTAGCGCTTGCGTGAGGTCTGCTTTGGGTTAAAGTGCCCGCACTTCGGTGCGTTACCTGCAGGCCAGCCCAGCGCTGACGGTCAGGTGAGCGTTTTGTGGAACATGTCTGATAATGCGGCAAAAGCCAAAGACGCTAGGTATGTGCGGCCGGGGCAGTTGTTGATAAAACATAGGCCGTACAAGATACTTGTCGTTAACTTCGAGAAACATTCTAGGGCTCGCGCGCTTTTTTTCGATATTCCCCCGCGATCGTTGGGCGCGTTCCATCGCTGACAATGACGCACTTGGCGCGAGTGACTGACCTGGATTGGAAGTGATGGATCACTGGGGGGAGCTGTAATCACGCAGCATTAACAGTGGCCAGGTGTCTCTCGACAGCTCGAGAAGAAGATCAAACAGGGAATTAACTATGGTTCGGGTTCGCAATCTGGTGCTGGCCATCGCGGCAGCAACGGCGCTGACTTCCAAGGCGTTCGCTCTGGGGCTCGGAGAGGTCAAGCTCCAGTCGTCATTGAATCAGCCGCTTGTTGCTGAGATCGAACTCCTGGACACCAAAGGCCTGGGAATGGCCGAAATTATTCCGGGTCTGGCTTCGGTCGAGGATTTCAACAAGGTTGGCGTTGATCGTGCCTTCTTTCTGAATGACCTGAAATTCGAACCGATCAAGCGGCCGGACGGTCGACCGGTGGTTCGCGTGACGTCCACTCAGCCGGTGCGCGAGCCTTACCTCAACTTCCTGGTTGAAGTGATGTGGCCTAACGGTCGTCTGTTGCGTGAGTACACGCTGCTGCTCGATCCGCCACTGTATTCGCCGGAAACTGTTGCGCGCGTTGCCCCGCAGGTGCCTGCCGTGAGCCGTCTGTCTCCGCCGGCACCGGTAGCTCCGGCGCCCACACCTGGCGTTCGAGCTGCGTCCGTGGCGCCGTCCAGTGCGCCGGCTCCCTCTATTCCCTCCACGCCGACAGCTCCGGTGGCGGCGGCTCCGACCGTTCCTGCCAGCGCGGACGACACCTATCGGGTGACTGCGCGTGACACCTTGTGGGAAATTGCCCAGCGGTCCCGTCAGGGCGGTAGCGTTCACCAGGCGATGCTGGCGATTCAGGATCTGAATCCTGATGCATTTGTCGATGGCAATATCAATCGTATGAAGAGCGGACAGGTGCTTCGCCTGCCGACCGCTGAGCAAATCAATAGCCGCACGCAGTCCGAAGCGCTTGCCGCCGTAGCCGAGCAGAATGCGGCCTGGCGCCAAGGGCGCAGCGTTCCGGCCCAGGCTCCGGCAACCGGTACGCGCCAACTGGATGCGACCCGTCGCGAGAGCGCAGATGCTGCGCCGACCCGTCGTGACCAGCAGGACAGCCTGCGTCTGGTGGCTGGTGATAGCGGACGTGCGACCGAGGGCAGCGAAAAGGGCAGCGATAGCGCCGAAAGCGTAACCGCGCTCAAGGATCGACTGGCGCTGACCCAGGAAAACCTCGATTCGAGCCGCCGGGAGAACGTCGAGCTGCGCGAGCGCCTGGAGGATCTGCAGGCTCAGCTTGAAAAACTGCAGCGGCTCATGCAGCTCAAGGATGATCAGCTGGCTCAGCTGCAACAGCAGCTCGCCCAGGCGGAAGGCGATGGCGCAGGCCAGGCTGTCGCCGAGCGTTCTGCTCAAAGCCCTGCGGCGGTCGTTGAGCCCGAGCCATCCAACGACACTTCGGTATCTTCGGCTGCAGATCAGCGTGCAGTGGCCCCAGTGGTAGAACCGCAAAGCCCTGTCGCACCTGCGGCCAGTCAGCCCGCCGCACCGGCAGTGGCTCCGGCAGCCAAGCCCGAGCCGGTCAAGCCTGCACCTGCACCAGCGCCGGCTGCTCCAGTGGATGAAGGGCTGCTTGGTAGCCTGCTTGCCAATCCTCTCATGCTGGCAGCTGGTGGTGGTGTGCTGGTGCTGCTCCTGGCGGGCCTGCTGATCCAGTCGCGTCGTAAGGCAATGGCCGAAGACGAGTTGGACGACGAGCTTCTCGCCGACCATCCGGCCGAGCAGGCGCACGCAACGCCGTTTGCTGTATCGCCAGAGATCGAGGCGCCGGCCTTCGACGAGCCGTCAACCGTCGCCGATAGCCAGAAGCCCGCGTCTGACGTGCTCCTCGAAGCTGACACCATGATTGCGTACGGTCGCCTCCCGCAAGCTGCCGAGCTATTGCAGGAAGCGATCAACAGCGAGCCGCAGCGCCGCGATCTGCGCCTGAAACTATTGGAAGTGCGGGCGGAAATGAGCGACAGCCACGCGTTCGCCCGCGAAGAGGCGGAGCTGCGGGAGATCGGTGGCAGTGATGCCGAGATCGACAAGCTCAAGAGCCGTTATCCGGCCATCGCTGGCGCTGCGCTGGCGGGTGCCGGAGCCATGGCTTCCGAGTTCGATTCGCTGAACTTCGATCTGCCAGCTGACGCCGAGTCGCCTGCTCAGGCTGCGGAAGAAGAGTTCGACTTCAGTCTCGATGATCTTGAATCGCAGCTTGGTGGTTTTGACGAGCCGGCTGAGCAGAGCGCCAGCGTGTCCAGTGAGGCTCAAGAGAGCGATTTCTCCTTCGACTTCCAGCTCGGCGAAGCGAAGGCAGAAGAGCCCAGCGAAACGCTGCCTGGCGAAGACCCGTTTGCCGGCTTCGATCTCGGTGCGGAACTGGATAGTGCTAGTGGGACCGTCGCTGAATCGGCAGAACCTGCAAGCGAAGTGGAAGAGTCCGACTTCAGCTTTGATCTGGACAGCGAGTTGGCCTCGACGGATCGCGAGGAGGCTGTCGATTCACTGGACTTTGATTTCGCTGTGTCTGAGGAGTCCAAGCCTGAGGCGGAAAGCGCGCTGCCGATGGATTTCGATCTGTCGCTGGACGACGAGTTGCCGGCTGGCGCCGGCGAAGACTTCGCCGCTCAGCTGGGCGAGATGGATGCCGAGCTCGAGGAGCTTGCCCGTCGCGTCGATGAGCCGGCCAAGGAGCTGGAGTTTGCTGCGTCGGCCCCGGCGCAGAGCTCGGCTGCGGCGCTTGGCTCCGGTGAGCTGGACGAGGACTTCGGGTTCCTTGCAGGGACGGATGAAACGACCACGAAGCTCGACTTGGCGCGTGCCTATATCGAGATGGGGGATGCGGATGGGGCTCGCGATATTCTCGACGAGATTCTCTCCGAAGGTAATGAATCGCAGCGGCAGGAAGCCCGTGAAATGCTAACGACGCTGAGTTGATATGCAGGGCGAAAACCAAGTGGACCAAGCGGCAGCCGAGGAGGCTGCCGCTGGCGTTTTCAGAATCGCGCTTGGCGTTGAATACAAAGGGTCGCGCTACAGCGGCTTCCAGCGCCAGAAGGATGGTGTCCCATCCATCCAAGAGGCTTTGGAGCGGGCACTTAGCCGGGTCGCCGGGGGGCAACCGATCGCCTTGCGTTGCGCGGGACGTACCGATGCCCTGGTGCATGCGAGCGGCCAGGTGGTGCATTTCGACACGTCAGTGCAGCGTACCGAGCATGCCTGGGTCATGGGGGCGAATGCGAACCTACCGCCGGATATCAGTGTCACCTGGGCAAAGCCTATGTCGATGGATTTCGACGCTCGCTTCAGCGCCCAGGCTCGACGCTATCGCTACGTCATTTACAACGATCAGATTCGCCCGGCTCACCTTGCCGAGGAAGTCACTTGGAATCATCGTCCACTTGATATCGCCCGCATGAGGGATGCGGCGCGGACGTTTATTGGAACGCATGATTTCAGCGCTTTCCGCGCGCAGCAGTGCCAGGCGAAGTCGCCGATCAAGACGGTCCATCATCTCGAAGTGCTGCAGTCGGGCAAATTCGTCGTGCTTGATATTCGGGCCGATGCCTTTCTGCATCACATGGTGCGCAACATCGCAGGCGTGCTGATGACGATCGGCGCGGCGGAGCGTTCCGTGGATTGGGCGAGGGAGGTGCTGGAGTCTCGCGAGCGTCGCAAGGGGGGGGTCACTGCGCATCCTTACGGTCTGTATCTGATCCAGGTGGATTATCCACCGCAGTTCCAGTTGCCCGAGCGTTATCTTGGGCCGCATTTTCTGTCTGCCTTGATCGATGTACGGCGCGATCCGGTTGGCTAGGGATTGTGAGGCCAGCGCCACAGGGGGAGCGTGACTTGCAGGGTTTGGCGGTTTTGCTACCATCCCGTGAATTTTTTCCGAGGATCTCGGCGTGCCGCTGACCCGAGCAAAGATCTGTGGGATCACTCGCATCGAGGACGCGCTCTGCGCGGTCGAGGCGGGGGCTGACGCGATCGGACTGGTGTTTTACGACAAGAGCCCGCGTGCGATCAGCGCGACAAAGGCGCGCGCGATCGTCGATGCGCTGCCGCCGTTCGTTTCGGTAGTTGGCTTGTTCGTCAACTGTCCCAGACCCGAGCTGGAGCGCATCCTGGAATTCGTGCCGCTGGATCGGCTGCAATTTCATGGCGACGAGACGCCAGAAGAGTGCGCAGGTTACGGCAGGCCCTGGTACAAGGCTCTGCGCGTGCAGGCTGGCGAGGATCTTGCGAGCCGGGTCAACGCCTACCAGGGGGCCTCAGCCATTCTGCTCGATACCTACGTCGCGGGTGTGCCGGGCGGCACCGGTGAGGTGTTCGATTGGTCACTGATCCCAGCGCAGCTGAGCAAGCCCCTGATCCTCGCCGGAGGGCTTGATTCGGAAAACGTCGAGCGTGCAATTACCAGCGTCAGGCCGTACGCGGTTGATGTCAGCGGTGGGGTCGAGCGTGAAAAGGGCGTAAAGGATGCGGCCAAGGTCCAGGCCTTCATCCAGCGCGTGAGGCGAATGTGACGGATGGACGGATTGCTCCGTCCAGTATCCGTTGCGTCTTACGTGTTATTCGTGCTCTCGGGGCGATACCCGGGAGGCCATTGAACGAGTTAACCCAGGTGCGCCAGTTGCGCGCCGGGATCTGAAGTTGTGGAGAACAAGAGATGAGCAACTGGCTGGTCGACAAGCTGATCCCTTCGATCATGCGTTCCGAGGTCAAGAAAAGCTCGGTCCCAGAGGGGCTTTGGCACAAATGTCCGTCCTGCGATGCGGTGTTGTACCGCCCGGAGCTGGAAAAATCGCTGGATGTTTGCCCCAAGTGCCAGCATCACATGCGTATCGATGCCCGTACCCGCCTGGATCTCTTCCTCGATTCCGAGGGGCGGGAAGAGCTTGGTATCGAGCTTGAACCTGTCGATCGACTGAAGTTTCGTGACAGCAAGAAGTACAAGGATCGCCTGAGCGCGGCACAGAAGCAGACCGGCGAGAAAGACGCCCTGGTTGCAATGAGTGGCAGTCTGATGGGGCTGCCGATCGTGGCATGCGCCTTCGAATTCAGCTTCATGGGCGGCTCCATGGGTGCCATCGTTGGCGAGCGTTTCGTTCGGGCGGCCAATGCGGCGCTGGAAATGCGGTGTCCGCTCGTTTGTTTCTCGGCTTCCGGTGGCGCGCGTATGCAGGAAGCGCTGATCTCGCTGATGCAGATGGCGAAAACCTCTGCTGTGCTGGCTCGCCTGCGCGAGGAGGGTCTGCCATTCATCTCCGTGCTGACCGATCCGGTCTATGGTGGTGTGTCGGCCAGTCTGGCGATGCTTGGTGATGTCATCGTTGCCGAGCCGAAGGCGCTGATCGGTTTCGCCGGGCCGCGCGTAATTGAGCAGACCGTGCGCGAAAAGCTGCCCGAAGGCTTCCAGCGCAGCGAGTTCCTGCTCGATCATGGCGCTATCGACCTGATCATTCCGCGCGACCAGCTGCGTCCGCGCCTTGCTCGTCTGCTCGCCCAGTTGCAGGGCCTCCCGACGCCGCAAATGGCCGAGCAACTGCCGGTTTCTGCATGAGCGAACGCTCGCTGGCTGATTGGCTAGCCTATCTGGAGCAGCTGCACCCGACCGCCATCGACATGGGGCTGGAGCGGGTGCGGTCGGTCGCCGCTCGTCTCGGCCTCGGGCGCCCGGCACCGCGCGTGGTGACGGTCACCGGCACCAATGGCAAGGGATCGACCTGTGCTTTCCTGGCGGCGCTGCTGGGCGCTGAAGGTCGCAAGGTCGGCATCTACAGCTCACCGCATCTGCAACGGTATAACGAGCGGGTCTGGATCGATGGTGATCTGGCTTCGGACGGCGCGCTGTGCGAGGCCTTCGCCGCGGTCGAGCGTGCGCGTGGCGATGTTTCGCTGACCTACTTCGAGATGGGCACATTGGCCGCGTTCTGGCTGTTCGAGCGGGCGGCCCTCGATGTCGCTGTGCTGGAAGTCGGGCTCGGCGGTCGGCTGGACGCGGTTAATGTGGTCGATGCCGACGTTGCAGTATTGACCAGCATTGGTCTGGATCACGCCGAATGGCTGGGCAATACCCGCGAAAGTGTTGCCACCGAGAAAGCTGGCATCTTCCGCGCCGGTCGGCCGGCCGTATGCGGCGACCTCGATCCGCCCGAAGTTCTCGAGCAGATCGCCCGATCGCTCAATGTCGAGCCGTGGCTGTGCCGTGGGCGTGACTTCCAGCTTCAGGCAGGCACTGATCATTGGGATTGGCAGGGGGTCGATCGGCATGGCCAGCCTGTGCACCTGCGCAACCTGCCGCTGCTCGAGCTGCCCATCGAAAATGCCGCTGTTGCGCTACAGGCGTTTTACCTGCTGGAGGCCGCGCCCGACGAGGAAGCGGTCATTCGGGGGCTGCGTAGTGCGCGCCTGACCGGTCGATTCGACCGACGCCGCGCCTTGTATGAGGGACGCAGCGTCCAGTTGCTGCTGGATGTCGGGCATAACCCGCACGCGGCCGAATATCTGGCTCGCCGTCTGGAGCGCTTGCCGCACTCCGGTCGACGCCTGGCTGTGTTCGGGTTGCTGGCCGACAAGGACCTGCAGGGAGTGGTGGCTGCGCTTCGACCACAGTTCGATAGCTGGGCGGTGTGTACCCTGGATAGCTCTCGCGCCCGCCCCGCAACGGAGCTGGCGGCGGTGCTGGAGCAGCAGGGTGCTGCCGTTTGCGCCTATGATTCGGTCGTCCAGGCGCTGGAGGCGAGCTGTGCGCAGGCCGGCGCAGAGGATCTGGTCGTGGTGTTCGGTTCGTTCTACTGCGTGGCCGAGTGCCTGGACTGGCTGGAGCGGCACGCAGGGGAGAAAGTGGATGGCCTGGCTGGATAGGGGATTGAAACAGCGCATCGTGGGGGCATTGGTCCTGGTCGCGCTGGCGGTGGTGTTTCTTCCGATGCTGTTGACACGCGAAGACGAGCGTCGCGAGGTCCGTGTCGAGGCGCCGCCAATGCCGGAAGCGCCGAGCAGCATGCCGCCGGAACTGGAACTCGTCGAGGTTCCTGAGCCTGAGTCCGACCCGATCGAATCGGTGGCGCTGAGCGAGCCGGTTGCCCCTTCAGGGCCTCCAGTGGTTCAGCCGCCGGTTTCCGTACCGCCGGTTGCGGCGGCGGTCGCGCCGGCCCAGCCAAGCGCTGCGCAGACTCAGCCTCCTGCATCCGCGCCGGCCCGGCTGGATGCCAGCGGGTTGCCGGTCAGTTGGTCGATCCAGTTGGCGAGCCTCTCCAGCCGCGCCAACGCCGAGGCATTGGTTCAGAAGCTCCGTGCGCAGGGCTACAACGGTTATATGCGCCAAGTGGAGGGCATGAACCGGGTCTATGTCGGGCCGTTGATCGAGCGCAGTGAGGCCGAACGCTTGCGGGAGCAGCTTAAGCGTCAGCAGAAGCTCGATGGTTTCATTGTCCGCTTCACCCCTGAACGTCAGTAAGTTCTGCAGCCGGTCGCCTTTAGCAGGGAAGGCGGCGGGGTGTTTACCCGGGGCGACGGCCCTCTGCTAGAATGCGCGCCCTTGCTCCTCATTGCAGAGCCATGCCGTGGCACTTACCTGGGTCGATTGGGTCATCGTCGGCATCGTCATCGTTTCCAGCCTGATCAGTCTCAAGCGTGGCTTCGTCAAGGAAGCCTTGTCGCTAGTGACTTGGGTCATCGCGGGCGTTGTGGCCTGGCTGTTCGGTGGCGCACTGTCGCAGCATCTGACCGAATTCATCAGCACACCTTCGGTTCGCGTGATCGCGGCGTGTGGATTGTTGTTCGTGGCGACGTTGCTGGTGGGCGCGCTGGTCAATTTCCTGTTGGGCGAGTTGATCCGAGTGACCGGACTGTCTGGAACAGACCGCTTTCTCGGCATGGTGTTCGGTGCCGCGCGGGGTGGACTGTTGGTCGTGGTGCTGGTTGGGCTGGTCAGTCTCGCTCCGGTTCATCAGGACGCCTGGTGGCAGGAGTCCAGCCTGGTGCCGCACTTCCTCATGGTGGCTGACTGGTCGAAGAATCTGATTCTCGGCTTTGGTGGCCAATGGGTCGCAGGTTCGCTCGGCGCATCGGGCTGAGCCGTCATCACCCGGCGCGCCGGGTACTTCTTCTGGCTGTAACGAATCGAGAGGTTGTCTTGCATGTGTGGCATCGTCGGCATCGTCGGTAAGTCGAGCGTCAATCAGTCTTTGTATGACGCACTGACCGTACTGCAGCACCGGGGCCAGGACGCAGCCGGCATCGTAACCTGCCATGACGGAAGGCTATACCTGCGCAAGGACAACGGCCTGGTCCGGGATGTCTTTCAGCAGCGTCACATGCAGCGCCTGATCGGCAACATGGGCATCGGCCATGTGCGCTATCCCACCGCGGGCAGCTCCAGTTCCGCCGAGGCGCAGCCGTTCTACGTCAATTCGCCCTATGGCATCACCTTGGCGCACAACGGCAACCTGACCAACGTGGCTCAGCTCGCCAAGGAAATCTACGAATCCGACCTGCGCCATGTGAACACCAGTTCCGACTCGGAAGTGCTGCTGAACGTGTTTGCCCATGAGCTGGCTGTCCTCGGCAAGCTGCAGCCGACCGAGGAAGACATCTTCACCGCGGTAGCGAAGGTCCACGAGCGCTGCCGTGGCGGCTATGCGGTGGTGGCGATGGTCACCGGATACGGCATGGTGGGCTTCCGTGATCCCCATGCGATCCGTCCGATCGTGTTCGGTCAGCGGCACACCGACGAGGGTGTCGAATACATGATCGCCTCGGAAAGCGTTGCTCTCGACGTGCTGGGCTTTACGCTGATCCGCGATCTGGCACCGGGCGAAGCGGTGTACATCACCAACGAAGGTCAGCTGTTCACCCGTCAGTGCGCCACCAATCCGCAGGTCACGCCGTGCATCTTCGAGCACGTCTACCTCGCGCGCTCGGACTCCTTCATGGACGGTGTGTCGGTATACAAGGCGCGTATGCGCATGGGCGAGAAGCTTGCCGAGAAGATCATGCGCGAGCGGCCCGACCACGATATCGACGTGATTATTCCGATTCCCGATACCAGCCGTACGGCGGCACTGGAGCTGGCCAACAAGCTGGGTGTGAAGTTCCGCGAAGGTTTCGTTAAGAACCGCTACATCGGGCGCACCTTCATCATGCCCGGACAGGCCGCGCGCAAGAAGTCCGTGCGCCAGAAGCTCAATGCCATCGGCCTCGAGTTTCGCGGCAAGAACGTGATGCTGGTGGACGACTCGATCGTGCGGGGCACCACTTGCAAGCAGATCATCCAGATGGCCCGCGAGGCCGGCGCCAAGAATGTCTACTTCTGTTCGGCGGCACCGGCAGTACGCTACCCGAACGTGTATGGCATCGATATGCCCAGCGCCCATGAGCTCATTGCGCACAATCGCAGCACCGACGACGTCGCCGAGTTGATTGGCGCCGATTGGCTGATCTATCAGGACCTTGAAGACCTCATCGCCGCGGTGGCCGGCCCAAAGGTGAAGATCAAGGAATTCGATTGCGCCGTGTTCGACGGAAAGTACGTGACCGGCGACGTGGATGAGGCCTATCTGCAGCGCATCGAACAGGCGCGTAACGATGCGAGCAAGACCAAGCAGAACACAATGAGTGCGATCATCGATCTGTATAACGATTGAAGGTGCGCACGGCAGCGAAGCTGCGCGCGGGTAGCAGGCGCGGGGTGAACGACTCCCTGGCGCAAGCGGAAAGGCCGATTCGGCCTTTTCGCGTTTCTGGTTAAGCGGAGATTGAAGATGGCGATTGATTGGGAAGCCGGGCGCTTGGATAGCGACCTCGAGGGCGTGGGCGATGACACGCTGGCGGTGCGTGCCGGTCAGCGGCGAACGCCAGAGGGTGAGCATGGTGAGGCGCTGTTCTTCACCTCGAGTTACGTCTTCCGTAGCGCGGCCGAGGCGGCGGCGCGATTCGCCGGTGAACGACCGGGTAACGTCTACTCGCGCTATACCAATCCGACCGTGCGCGCCTTCGAAGAACGCATCGCCGCTTTAGAGGGTGCGGAGCAGGCCGTGGCTACCGCCTCGGGCATGTCGGCAATCATGGCCACGGTGATGAGCCTGTGCTCGGCCGGCGACCATGTCCTGGTTTCCCGCAGCGTGTTCGGGGCTACCGTTTCGCTGTTCGACAAGTACTTCAAGCGTTTCGGGGTGCAGGTCGATTACGTCCCGTTGGCGGATCTGGCTGCCTGGGACGCGGCCTGCAAGCCCAATACGCGGCTGTTCTTCGTCGAGTCGCCGTCCAATCCATTGGCCGAGCTGGTCGATATCGCGCGCTTGGCCGAAGTTGCCCACCGGCATTCGGCCTTGCTCGCAGTCGATAACTGCTTCTGCACGCCGATTTTGCAGAAGCCATTGGCGCTTGGCGCCGATATCGTGGTGCATTCGGCGACCAAGTACATTGACGGGCAGGGACGTTGCCTGGGGGGCGTGGTCGCCGGTCGTAGCGAGCTGATGAAGGAAGTGGTCGGCTTTTTGCGCACCGCCGGGCCGACTCTGAGCCCCTTCAATGCCTGGGTGTTCCTCAAGGGTCTGGAAACGCTGCGGCTGAGGATGCAGGCGCACTGCGCCAGTGCGCTGGCGCTCGCCGAATGGCTCGAGCAGCAGCCGGGGATCGAGCGGGTCTACTATTCGGGCCTGCCCAGCCACCCGCAGCATGCCTTGGCCAGTCAGCAGCAGAAGGCGTTTGGTGCGGTGGTGAGCTTCGAAGTGGCTGGCGGGCGCGAGGGTGCGTGGCGCTTCATCGATGCCACTCGCCTGCTGTCGATCACGGCCAATCTTGGCGACAGCAAGTCGACCATCACGCATCCGGCCACGACGACCCATGGTCGCTTGACGCCGGACGAGCGCGCCCAGGCCGGCATCCGTGACAGCCTGATCCGCATCGCCGTCGGCCTTGAAGATCTCGAGGATCTGAAGCGGGATCTCGCCCGCGGCCTACAAGCTCTTTGAGCTCCTGCCACAGCTGGCTTGCGCCGGCTGTGGTTACTCCAGTACGCGTAGCACGAAGCCGTTGAGATTGAGGCGGCGCTCGATCTGATAACGCAGCCAGTTGGCTTCCGACTCTTTCTGGACCGGACCGACGAACACCCGAATGAGCCCCTCGGTTTCCGTCGAGTAACTGCTGAACCCCTCGTTGCGCAATTGCTGCTCAAGCGACTGTGCGCGGGCGCGGTTGGTCACGCTCGCCAATTGGATCGACCAACCCGGAGGCATGGCTGGGCGGGCGGCGGCGGTGGCCGGCTCGTTGGGTATGGCCGGCGCTGGTGCCGGTGCTGGCGCGGCCGATACGACTGGGTCTGTGGCGATTGGCTGTGCGGGCGGCGGGGCGGCCGGTTGGTCGGGCAGGCGAGAAGGAGAAGGGGCCGGGTCGCTCGCTGCCCGGCGTGGCTGGCGCAGGTCGATGGCCGGCTCTTCCATGACCTCGTCGCGACCATCGAACAGCTGCGACGGATCACCCGGCAGAACGGTCGATCCAACCCCCCTGGCCTCGATGACGCGTATATCCGAGTACTTCTTGCCAGTCAGCGAGGCTATTCCGGCGCCGTCGCGCACCACTGTGGGGCGGATGAACACCATCAGGTTGCGCTTCACATGGCTTTCCCGGGTCGAGCGGAATAGAGCTCCCAGAACGGGAATGTTGCCCAGCAGCGGAACCTTGTACTGGCTGCGGGTGATGTCGTCCTGAATCAGGCCGCCCAGCACGATGATCTGCCCGTTTTCGGCGAGCACGGTGCTCTTGATCGAGCGCTTGTTAGTGATCAGGTCGACCGCCTGTGCCGCCAGCGTCGTGCTGGGCGCCAGGGAAGAAATCTCCTGCTCGATCTGCAGGCGCAGGTTGCCGCCCTCGTTGATGTGCGGGATGACGCGCAGCGTTACGCCGATGTCCTGGCGTTCGATAGTGGTGAACGGATTGCTAGCACCTGCCGCATCGGTGGTGAAGCTGCCGGTCTGAAACGGTACGTTCTGGCCAACGAGGATTTCTGCCTGTTCGTTGTCCAGGGTAAGCAGGCTTGGCGTGGACAGCAGGTTGCTGTTGCTATTGGCAGACAGCGCGGTGATCAGCGCGCCGAAGTTGCTGGTGCCGATGCCAATGATGGCGCCGTCCGGCAGGTTGGAGGGAATCTGGTTGTTGTTGATGCTCTGAATCAGCGTTCCGATGGCAAGACCGGTGTTGCCAAAGCTCACGCCGCCGGCGCCTCCTCGGTTGCCGCGGGCGTCGATCGCCCACTGTACGCCCAGCGCGTCGGTAATGTCGCCGGAAACCTCGACGATGGCCGCTTCGACCAGTACCTGTGCGCGTGGTACGTCGAGCTGACGGACGATGCTTTCCAGCGAAGCGATCATGTCCGGCTCGGCAAGCAGTACTACGGCGTTGAGGCTAGGGTCGGCGCGCACCAGTACCGGTGGACGGCCTGGCGATGCCCCTTGTTGTTCGCCGCTGGGGCGTGCGCCGAGCCCGGGCGACAGAGCGCCAAGCGTTTCGGCGAGGGCTTCGGCGTCATTATGGCGCAGGCGGATGACGCGGGTGTTAGCCGAGCGGGTAGCCGGGACATCCAGTGTGCGTGCCAGGCTCGCCAGGCGCTCGCGGGCGCTGGGCGGGCCGATGAAGATCAGCCGATTGGTGCGCGAGTCGGCGATGATGCGGGCGCCCGCGCCTTCCTGTCCGGGGCCGCGCATGAGGGTGTTGCGCAGCACTTCGGCGATATCCATGGCCCAGCCATGTTCCAGTGTCACCGTGCCGTAATCGAGAGTGGTGCCTTGATCGATATCGCGAATGATGCCGCGCAGGCGGCGAATGTTCGCGCTGCGGTCGCTGATGATCAGCGCATTGGCCGACGGCACGGCCGCCAGATGACCGTATTGTGGAATGAGCGGCCTGATCAGCGGTATGAGTTCCGTGGCGGGGGCCTGCTGTAGCTGGATCACCGCCGTCTCGAGCAGATCGCCGCCGCGCGGACCGCCGCCTGCTTCGGTGCGAGCCTCGGCGTTGGGGACGATGCGCGCTACATCTCCCTGAGCAAGTACTGAATAGCCATGAGTCGCCATCACCGACAGGAACAGCTGATAGAGCTCGCTCATCGACAAGGTGGCGCTGGAAATCACCGTAACTTGCCCCTGCACGCGCGGGTCGACGATGAAGGTCTGGCCGGTGATTTCGCTTACCTGATCGATGAACGCGCGCAGGTCGGCGCCACGCAGATTGACCGTCCAGCCTTCTTTCTGGGCGGACGCGCTCGGCTCGATGCCGCTGGCAGGCTGCTGAGCCCAACCGGGCAGGGGGCTCATCAGGCAGCCAAGGGCCACAAGAACGCTGAGAGGTCGGCGGGTGATGGTGGGCAACATATTCGATCGATATCCCTGCTGTTGGGCTGGCGCGCGTCAGGGCGCACGCTGTCCTGGTACGTCGGGCACCGCTTCGGGCGGCGGGTCGAGAACGCCCGGCGGCGGACCGGTGGGCGCTGGCGGAGCGGGAGCCGACTCCGGATTGTCTGGTAGCGGTAGTTCTGCGGGGGGAGCCGGCAAGGGCTCGGGCGGCTCGGGTAGTGCTATCGTTTCGCCGTCAGCCCTGGGGAAGCTAAAAGTCTCGATCCGGCCGTTGCGACGCACTTGAACGCGGTTGGCGTAGACACGATGCAGCACGACGCCGCGCGCCAGTTCATCGCCAACCCGGTAGCGTCTGGCCGGTTGATCGCCGACCTGCAACAGGGCGCTGGAGCGTTCCGGGTCGGCACTGACGAAGCTGCCATGTAACAAGATCGAGAGCTCGCCGCCGCCCGGCGTGCTCGACGGTGGTTGCGCCGGGGTGCCGAACAGAATGTTCAGGCGCTCGAGATCCGGCGCCATGCGCGGGTTCGGGGGCGCGACGCTGTCGGGGTTCTCCTGTACGCCGGTGATCTTTAGCCATGCCGCTATTTGCCAGGCGAACAGGGCGATGAACACGGCGAGAAGCAGGGCGGCCAGCAACCAGGGCGCGACTCCCCGCAATCTGTCTCTCAGCCCGGAAGGCAAGCGCACACTCCATGCAGTCGGATTGCACCGGGCGCAGGCTGCCCTGGAGGTCTCTGGCAGGCTGCGCCGGATTGGGATCGAAAAAGCATTGCCGATGGACGGCAAACCATGCTGACAGCATCAATCCGCAGAAGTGCCTTTCGCGTGGTGCGCGCCGGTGCCGGGCCGGGTGCCTGCGGTTTAAAAAAAATTGAGAAAATTTATTGACTTATAAATCGATGCTGGTAAATTGCGCGCCACACAAGGCTAACGGCTGATTAGCTCAGCTGGGAGAGCACCTGCATCACACGCAGGGGGTCGGCGGTTCGATCCCGTCATCAGCCACCACTCTTGTGTAATGGACGCAAGTCCAAACCGACGCGCAGCGGTAGTTCAGTCGGTTAGAATACCGGCCTGTCACGCCGGGGGTCGCGGGTTCGAGTCCCGTCCGCTGCGCCATACAAGTTCATTATATGAGCACGAAAACGGTCCTTCGGGGCCGTTTTTCGTTTCTGCCTCCTGTCGCTGTCGTCCTTCCTTCGCTCGTCATCAAAGCAGATTCGCCTCTGGCGCGGTCCAACCACGCTAGCGGCTGCTGGCCGCTCTGTCTGCCGCCTGACGAGGGTCTGCCATGTTCGGATTGGAAGCACTGGAGCTTGCACGGATCCAGTTCGCCTTCACGGTCGCCTTCCACATCATTTTTCCGGCCATCACCATTGGGCTGGCCAGCTATCTGGCGGTGCTGGAGGGGCTCTGGCTTAAAACCGGCCAGGAACTCTACCGCGACCTGTATCACTTCTGGATGAAGGTGTTCGCGGTGAACTTCGCCATGGGCGTGGTATCCGGCATCGTGATGGCCTACCAGTTCGGTACCAACTGGAGTGCGTTTTCCGAGTTCGCAGGTAGCGTGACCGGACCACTGCTGACCTATGAGGTATTGACGGCCTTTTTCCTCGAGGCGGGCTTTCTCGGCGTGATGCTGTTCGGCTGGAATCGCGTCGGGCCTGGACTGCATTTCTTTTCCACGCTGATGGTGGCGATCGGCACGCTGGTGTCGACCTTCTGGATTCTTTCCTCGAACAGCTGGATGCACACCCCCCAGGGACACGAAATCGTCGATGGCATCGTTATCCCGGTGAGCTGGATGGCAATCATCTTCAACCCGTCCTTCCCGTTTCGTTTGGCGCACATGGCGGTTGCGGCCTATCTGGCGACAGCGTTTATGGTGGGCGCGACGGCGGCCTGGCATCTGCTCAAGGGCAACGACAATCCGGCCATTCGCAAGATGCTTTCGATGGCGATGTGGATGGCGCTCGGCGTGGCGCCGTTGCAGGCGGTCGTTGGTGATCTGCACGGCCTGAATACGCTGGAATACCAGCCGGCAAAGATCGCAGCGATGGAGGGGCACTGGGAAAGCACGCCTGGGGAGGCGACTCCGTTGATCCTGGTTGGCTGGCCGGACATGCAGCGGGAGGAGACGCGCTTCAAGATCGAGGTGCCGTATCTGGCCAGCCTGATTTTGAAACACAGCCTGACCGAGCCGATCCCGGCGCTGAAGGATTTTCCGCCCGAGGATCGCCCGTTTTCACCCATCGTGTTCTGGTCGTTCCGCTTCATGGTGCTGCTGGGGCTTCTGATGATCGCCTGTGGTTTCTGGAGCCTGTGGTTGCGCCGGGGCGGGCGGCTCTATCAGTCGGGGGCGTTTCTGCGTTTTGTCTATTACATGGGGCCGAGCGGCGTGCTGGCCATCCTGGCGGGCTGGATCACCACCGAGGTTGGCCGCCAGCCGTGGGTGATTTATGGGGTGATGCGTACGGCGGATGCCGTGTCGAATCATTCGGCGGCGCAGCTCGGGCTGACCCTGACGCTGTTCGTGGTGATTTATCTCGCGGTGTTCGGCGTCGGTTTTCTTTACGTGCTGCGGCTGCTGGCCAAGGGTCCGGTGCTCACCGAGGGCCGCGAGCAGGGTGTCGGCGGCATCGGCCATCCGAGAACGCCGGCGCGGCCCCTGTCGGCGTCCGACGAGGGCCTGCAGCCGGGTGAAAAGGATCAATTGGGCGAGAGGAACTGAGTCATGGGCGTGGATCTATCCCTGATCTGGGCAGTGATCATTCTCTTCGGCGTCATGATGTACGTGGTGACCGATGGGTTCGATCTGGGTATCGGCCTGTTGTTTCCATTCGTACCGGACGAGAGCGACCGCGATGTGATGATGAATACCGTCGCGCCGGTCTGGGACGGTAACGAGACCTGGCTGGTGCTGGGCGGGGCGGGGTTGTTCGCCGCGTTCCCGCTGGCTTACTCGGTGGTGCTCTCGGCGCTGTACTTGCCGATCATCTTCATGCTCGTCGGGCTGATCTTTCGCGGTGTGGCATTCGAGTTTCGATTCAAGGCGAGCGATCGGCGGCGGCATGTCTGGGACAAGGCGTTCATCGGAGGCTCACTGCTGGCGACCTTTTCGCAGGGCGTGGTGCTAGGCGCGTTCATTACGGGTATCCCGGTGGACGGGCGCCAGTTCGCCGGTGGCGCGCTGGACTGGCTGACGCCGTTTTCCCTGTTCTGCGGCGTGGGCCTGGTGGTGGCCTACGCGCTGCTGGGCGGCACCTGGCTGATGATGAAGACCGAAGGCCCGCTGCAGCGGCGTATGCACGATCTGGGCAAGCCGCTGGTGTGGCTGTTGTTGTTGGTGACGGCGATCGTCAGCCTGTGGACGCCGCTGGCGCATCCGGCGATCGCCGAACGCTGGTTCAGCCTGCCCAACCTGTTCTGGTTTTTGCCGGTACCGGTTCTGGTCCTGATCTGTACGCTGGCACTGCTGCGCGCCATTGGCCGCTACGCGCACTATTCGCCATTTCTGCTGACTTTGGCGCTGATCTTTCTGGGCTACAGCGGGCTCGGAATCAGTCTGTGGCCCTACATCATTCCACCTGCCGTGACGATCTGGGACGCGGCTTCGCCGGCGCAGAGCCAGGGCTTCACCCTGATCGGGGCGCTGTTCATCGTGCCGATCATTCTCGTGTACAGCACCTGGAGCTATTACGTGTTCCGCGGCAAGGTGACGGCAGAGCATGGCTACCACTGATCCGCTGCGGCGCTCAGGTTCCCGTGCCCCGCTTTGGCGCCGGCTAGTCTGGCTCGCCGTCTTGTGGTGCGGGGGAGTGGTGGCCCTTTCCCTGGTTGCCTACCTTCTTCGTTTGGCGCTTGGCGCGGCGGGCTTGACGGCTTGAGCGCGAAAGGATTTCAGCGCAGCGGGGAATTTCAGCGCGCCGGCACGGTCTTTGATTGGCATTTTTTCGGCCCACTCAACGACTGGAGCGCTTATGGACGACTACCTCGAAGAAATTCTCGAACAGCATGCGAGCGACAGGGAGCATCCCGACGATCGGGACGATGCGACCGAACTCTAATGATCGCCCGCTGCGGCTTCGAGCCAGATATTGACCATCTGACCTGGCCCGGGGCGCGGCTCGCGGTCTGGTCGGTGCGGTGAGCCGCCCAGGTTCCAGGGTAGGCTCCAGGCGCTGACCGTCAGCAAAGGTCGTGCGTGAGCGTGGGCGGGGGGCGGGCAGGACGGTGCTTGCCGAGAGGTCAGAACCACCTGTGCAACCGCGGCATGCGGCTCGCCCGAAGTGCTCGGATCGGGGCAGCCCAGTGCGATCAGTACGGGCCCTGTCGCGGTCGGAAGGTGCGTTGCATTCGCTTCCCTCACGGGCCGCAGATAGCGCCTCTCATAGCGGTTCAGGCTGCCCTTGCGCAGTAGCGGTGGTGTTAGCTCACCCTGCGCCGTGAAGATGGCGGTCACTTCCTCGAGCGCGCCATTCCCGGGAAGCAGTTTGCCGGCCTCGA
Organism: Pseudomonadaceae bacterium; assembly: GCA_030602315.1. Classification (GTDB taxonomy): domain Bacteria; phylum Pseudomonadota; class Gammaproteobacteria; order Pseudomonadales; family Pseudomonadaceae; genus Azomonas. The sequence goes on from JAUVZY010000003.1 coordinate 74,311, forward strand.
TGTGTGGCGACGGCAGCACGATGGAGCCGGCAACCAGTGTCACGCCAAACTCTTGAGCCAGGTCGCCAAAGATCTGTTGGTAGGCATCGCTCATGGCCCTGGCCTTCATGCGCAGAACCGCTTGGGTGCGCCAATCATCGCGGCTGTCGGTGGTTAGCGAGTTCGCGTAGCTGAACGGGTTGCTCAGAGCAGTCCATTGAGCGGCATCCCGCAGCGTGCGGGCTTGCTGAACTTCGAGTTTCTCGCCCATCGCAAACAGCCCCGTACCGGCATTGGGCGGTGCGATGACCACGGTGCGTTCCGATAGCAGCCCAAGGTTTTGCGCCTGCTGCAGTGCCGCCCGGAGTTTTCGCTGCAAGCGTTCTTCTGTCTGGTAGTCGGCGGCATGGAGCGCCATTTCCAGTGTCAGCAGGTTGCCCGCATCGCTCGGTGTGCCGTGGCTGATCACGGCCAGAGGTCGCAGGTCCGAGAGCAGCAGTCCGGTCGATGGCTGATCGGTCCAGCGCAGGAATGTCGCGGCCCAGATGCAGGCGGCGATGGCAAGGGTGGCGAAGAGAAACGGCAGGCGCATGGCGGTTGGACGTTACCGAGAGACTGACTTTAGATTTGGCCGCTTGCCGACAGGCAGCTGCCATGCGAAAAATTTGACGAAAGCGGTGTGATGCCGACGAACGGTTGACACGTCAGGATAAAAGTGAAGGATGGGAGCTTGATGGAAAACGCGCTGCGTGCGTCACAGTTCATCGAGCCGGGAGGCGCCGCCCGTCGCCGGGGCCGGTGCCTGCCAACCTCTTCACATTGCCCGAAAACGAATTTCTCCTAGACTGTCTGTCATGCATTTGGCGCCGGTTTATCGACAATGGCTTGGGCAGGTGACTTGGCCATAACGCCGGGCGATACGAGGATAGAGCGAATCATGAAGAAAAAAGGACAGTTGGTCGAAGCCGTGCTGTTCTTCCGGGAACGCGGAATCTGCAAGGAAATGCTCTACCCCGAATTCGAGGCCGTGCTTGATGGCGTGGTGAATCTACCCGAATTCAGCGGCCAGCAGATGGAAGCGGTGTATCTGCTGATCGATCCCAAGCTGCTCGTTCGTGCGGCAGTGTTTTTCTACCTCGACTTCCATGATGACGGTGCGGCCGATACCGGCTGGAACGTTCCGCTACGCAACCTCGCCGAGCGCGGCGGTCGTGGCCCCGATCTGGGGGCCGGGCCGATTCGTCTGGTTTGCCGTAGCCAGTGTCCGATGGCCTGGCACCAGATGCATCTATGGGACCCGGAGCTCACCGGCAAGAAGAACCATCTGCTGGAAATTCGCGATCGCATCAAGCGCAATGCACTGGGGCTTCTGATTGAAGAAGAGCCTCAGGCGCTCTCCCCGGATCGTCTGCAAATTGCCGCAGAAGACCGTTGGTACAGCTCCGGACCGTCCTTCGATGTGCCCAGACAGCCCTTCGTCGAGCAGGCGGCATCGCCGATGTCCGGTATTCCCGAGTACATGGAGCAAAAGCTTTCGCAGCTCAAGCGCGAGGGCGAAGAGGCGCAAGCGAAATTGACTGCCGAGATCGAGCAGCTCAAGCAGCGGCTCGTCCAGGAGCGCGATCGCGCCAACAAGCTGCAGAAGGAGCACGAGGCCCAGTCCGAGTCGTTCCGGCGCATCCGCGATGAAATGGGCCAGCAGGTCCGCGATAGCGAGCGCAAGGGACAGGTCGGCCTGGAGGCCATGCGGGCGCGCTTCGAGCAGGAGGCGCAGGCTCGGATCGCGGCGATGGCCGATGAGTTCGAGAAGCGGCTGGCGCAGGTGCGGGAGGAGGTGGCCGAGCGAGACAAGCGTCTGGCCGAGGCGGGCGCCGAGATCGGCCGGCTGAACAGCCGTTGCGCGGAACTGCGTGAGTCGAGTGGCGAGCGCATGCTGGAAAGTCTCGCAGGCCTAGGCATGGTGTTCGTCGTCTACCACCCCGGAGCCGGCCAACTGACGGTGCCGCTCGAGGATATCGCCAAGTATCAGCAGAGCCCACTCGCCTATGCCGCCAGCAAGTGTTCGGTGACGCCCGAGCACTACCAGCAGTGGCTGGAGCATTACATGCGCCCCACCTGCGAAGCGAAGATGCTCGACGGCAGTCGCTGCGCGATCCCGGTCGATCGCGTCGACGTGCCGGCGCGTTTCTCTCCCGGTGTCTCCAATTGCTGCTCGCGCCACCAGGGCCGCTCGGAAAGCGCGCTGCGAACCGGCAGCTGAGCATTGATCGCAACGTTTTCAAATCACCCCGGCCTGCAGCCACCTTTGGAGCGGCTGCAGGCGTCCTGGCTGGATGCGGCCGGTCTCACCGTGCTGGTGCTGCGGCTCGATTGCATCGATCCGCTGGTGTCTGGCAACAAGTGGTACAAGCTCACGCCGTATCTGGCCGAAGCCCGTGAAACCGGGGCGGCAGGTCTGCTCAGTGTTGGCGGGCCGCACTCCAATCATCTGCATGCGCTCGCAGCGGCCGGACAGCGTTCGGGCCTCGCCACGGTTGGCTTGTTGCGCGGCCATCCCCAGGAGACGCCGACCACCGTCGATCTGCAACGATTTGGCATGCGCCTGCACTGGCTTGGTTATGGCGCCTTCCGCGCGCGTTACACGAGTGACTTCTGGGTCGATTGGCAGGCACGTTACCCAGGTTTTCTGACGGTCCCCGAAGGCGGCGGCGGGCTGCGTGGAGCGATGGGGTGTGTGCCGTTGGTTCGACAGGTCCAGGCGGCCCTGCCGGCGCTCGGTTGTGACGATTTCGATGCCTGGTGGCTGGCTGCCGGGACGGGCTCGACCCTGGCCGGCATCGTCATCGGTGAGCAAGGCCGGCGTACAGTCTATGGTGCGCTGGCCGGGCCGCTGCGGCATGGGGTCAAGGAGCAGGTGGATGAGCTGCTTGAGCAGGCCGGGGCGAGCGGTGCGCGTTTCCAGCTGGTCGAGGCAGCGCGCGGCGGCTTCGGGCGGTGCGACGACGAGCTGCGGGCCTTCATTCGAAACAGCGAGCAGGAAAGCGGCATGCCGCTCGATCCGGTCTATACCGGCAAGGCGTTGATGGCACTGCGTGACCAGGCGCGTGCCGGCCGGTTGGCACGGGGCACGCGCCTGGTATTCGTACATACCGGCGGTCTGCAGGGGCGCCGCGCCGCCGGTCTCTAACCTCCGGCTGGCGCATGGGCCGGCCAATGCTCATCGAGCCAGAAGGCGCGTCTCACTTCCTGCCAATGCCCTTGCGGTGTCGGGCGCAGGGCTACCATCAGGCTTGCAGGCTGGCGCGCGTGACTACCGAGCCAGAGCCTCAGGCGCTCGTTCTCCCAAGCCTCGTCGGTGCGTAGCGGCGCCAGCCAGCGAAGGCGTTCCAATGGCTGCCAGCGCACGCTCGTTTCATCCAGGCTCTGCTGCCATTGGGCCGGGCGCAACCACTCTCCACGCAGATGCTCCTGCGCTGCGCCTGCTGGCGCCGTCGCCGGTCCGGCTGGGTGGAAGAGGTAGCCGCCCATCCAGAAACGACTGGTCGGTTGTTGCGCGCCAAGCGTGGCAAGCAGCGTGCGTGCCTGGGGCCTCGGTGCGAGGCTCAGTTGGTCGCCTTCCAGGCGCGAGAGTTTCAGATCGAGCCGGTCTTCGGCACCCGGACCCACCCAGCACTGTGCTCGCTCAGGCAGATCGATCGGACCGAGATAGAACTTCACCGCCAGTTCCAGGTGGTGCATGCCTTCGCCATCTTCAAACAGAACATCCAATTCGCCGAGGGTCCGGCCTTCGTCGCGTACCGGTATGTTTGCCGCGATCAGACTGATGCCCGGGGCGTGCGCCAGGCCGAATTGCCACAGCCGCTCGTAGTAAAGGCCCAGTCGGCGGCTGGTGCCGGCGAGCCAGTCGATCAGTGTCGCGGGCTGGTGGTCCTGTTCGAGCAGCCACTCGGCGAGCATCGGCGGGCGCCGAGCCCAGGTGCTTCCGGTCAACGGGTGACGCTGCAGGGTTGACTCGATCAGTGGTGGAGACAGCAGCGTCCAGGCCAGATCGCGCACGTTCGGGTGCGTCAGCCGCGAAAGCAGGGGCTCTAACAGGTGGGAATGCATGCGCCGAGCATAGCCCAGAGCCGTTTGCCCGTGCTTGGGCCTTTCCACCATAATCCGGGCCTTGTGCACCGCCACCACGGGAAAATCCATGGAGCAATTTCGCAACATCGGCATCATCGGCCGCCTGGGCAGCACGCAGGTGCTGGATACCATCCGCCGGCTCAAGCGTTTTCTCGGCGATCGCCACTTGCACGTGATCCTCGACGAAACCATCGCCGAGATGATGCCCGGCCACGGCATGCAGACCTCCTCCAAGCAGCGCCTGGGCGAATCCTGCGATCTGGTGATCGTCGTCGGCGGCGACGGTAGCCTGCTGGGCGCGGCGCGCGCCATGGCGCGACCGGGGGTGCCGGTGCTGGGCATCAACCGCGGCAGCCTGGGCTTTCTCACCGACATCCGTCCCGATGAGCTGGAAGAGCGGGTCGGCGAAGTGCTGGACGGCCAGTACACGCTGGAGAAGCGCTTTCTGCTCGAGGCGCTGGCGCGGCGCAAGGATGAAGCGATCGGCAGCGGCGATGCGCTGAACGATGTGGTGCTGCATCCGGGCAAATCGACGCGGATGATCGAATTCGAGCTGTACATCGACGGCCAGTTCGTCTGCAGCCAGAAGGCCGACGGCCTGATCATCGCCACTCCGACCGGCTCGACCGCCTACTCGCTGTCGGCGGGTGGACCGATCATGCATCCCAAGCTCGATGCCATCGTCATCGTGCCGATGTACCCGCACACGCTGTCGAGCCGCCCGATCGTGGTGGACGGCAACAGTGAGCTGAAAATCGTGGTCTCACCCAATATGCAGATCTACCCGCAGGTTTCCTGCGACGGGCAGAACCATTTCACCTGCGCGCCGGGCGACACGGTCACCGTGCGCAAGAAGCCGCACAAGCTCAACCTCATTCACCCGCTGGACCACAACTACTACGAGGTCTGCCGGACCAAGCTCGGTTGGGGCAGTCGCCTCGGCGGAGGAGACTGAATGCGCCTGGACCCCCAGCGGGGCTATGACCTGATCGGCGACATCCACGGCTGCGTCGATACCCTGGTCCATCTGCTCGAGCGCCTCGGCTACCAGCGCCATGGTGGCGTCTGGAGCCATCCGTCGCGCCAGGCCATCTTCCTCGGCGACATCATCGACCGCGGCACGCACATACGCGAGGCCCTGCACCTGGTGCATGACATGGTCGACCGCGGCCATGCCTACTGCATTCTCGGCAACCACGAATTCAATGCCATCGGCTGGCACACCCCGGCGCCGCCCGGTTGCGGCCAGCAGTACGTGCGCGAGCACACCCCGCGCTATGCCCGGCTGCTGCAGGAGACATTCGAGCAGTTCGCCCATTATCAGCAGGAGTGGCTGGCCTTCGTCGACTGGTTCCGCGAGCTGCCGCTGTTCATCGACGGCGAGCGCTTTCGCGTGGTGCATGCCTGCTGGGACAAGGCGGTGATCGCCAAGCTGCGCGAGCGGCTGGTGGACGGCAAGCTGAACCATGCCTTCCTCGCCGAGGCGGCCAGCCCGGCCAGCTTTGCCTGCCATGCGCTGGACCGGCTGCTGCGCGGCACCACCATGCCGTTGCCCGATGGTCTGACGCTGACCACCGACGAGGGCTTCGTGCGCACGGTGTTTCGCACCAAGTTCTGGGAGCCGGCACCGTTGACCTACGCCGATGTGGTGTTCCAGCCCGATCCCTTGCCGGGCCGCGCGGCCGAGCGCCTGCTGACCCAGCAGGAGCAGCGCAATCTCTACCTGTACGGTCCGGACGAGCCGATGCTGTTCGTCGGGCACTACTGGCGCAGCGGCAAGCCGGGGCCGATCCGCGACAATCTGGCCTGCCTCGATTACAGCGCGGTCAAGCGCGGCAAGCTGGCCGCCTACCGGCTCGGCGAGGAGCAGCGCCTGAATCCGGCGCACTTCGTCTGGGTCGACGTGGAGACGGCCGAGGAGTCCGTCGATGAGGCTCGTTGAGGCCCTGCGGCGGCCAATCGCCGAGGATCTCAGCGGGTTCGTCGCGCTGTTGAACCGCCATCAGGTGCCGTGCCGGGTCTCCGAAGAAGCCGGCCAGCAGGTGCTGCGCGTGCCCGATGGCTGGGTCGAACCGGTGCGCGAGCTGCACCAGCGCTATCTGCATGGCGAGGTGCCGGAGGCGGTGGCGGTGGCGAGTGTCGGCCGTGGCGGCGAGGGGCTTTCCGTCATCGGGCAGACCCTGGCGCGCTACTGGCTGACCAGCGGCGTGCTGCTGATCACCTTCGTGGTCGCCGGGCTGACCTGGCTTGGCGAAGACCTCGAAATGGTGCGCTGGCTCAGCTTCCTCGATTTTCGCATCCAGGGTGGCTACATCTACTTCGCCACGCTGCACCAGATGTACGTGGTGGGCGACTGGTGGCGGCTGATCACGCCGATCTTCGTGCACTTTGGCTTCCTGCACCTGGCGATGAACAGCCTCTGGTACTGGGAGCTGGGGCGGCGCATCGAGGCGCGCCAGGGAGCGCTGATGCTGCTCGGGCTGACGCTGCTGGCCGGGGTGGCCTCCAACTTCGCCCAGTACTGGTGGGGCGGACCGGGAATCTTCGGCGGCCTCTCCGGCGTGCTCTATGCGCTGCTCGGGCACTGCTGGCTGTTTCAGCGCCTGGCGCCATCGCCGGCCTACCGGCTGCCGCAGGGGGTGGTGATCCTGATGCTGGTGTGGCTGGTCATCTGCCTGACCGGAATCATCGAAGTGGTCAGCTTCGGCACCGTGGCCATCGCCAATGCCGCGCACGTCAGCGGCCTTGTGGTCGGCTGCGTCACCGGGGTGATCGGTGGTGCGCTGGCCCGCTCGCGGGGCCGTTGATCCGCGCGCTACGCTTGGCCGGCGCTTGCCGCTAGAATGCGCCGTCCATCTGCGAGGAACCGCCATGTCGTCCTTCATCGAAGCCATCGAGAACATCACCCCGGAAATTTACGAGAACCTCAAGCTCGCCGTGGAGCTGGGCAAGTGGCATGACGGCCGCCGGCTGACCCCCGAGCAGCGCGAGCTGTGCCTGCAGGCGATGATCGCCTGGGAAGCGAAGAACCTGCCGGAAGACCAGCGCACCGGCTATATGGGCGAGCAGGCCTGCCGCTCCAAGTCCAAGACGGTGCCGAACATCCTGTTCAGCAGCGAGTCGGAAACCCTGCACTGATGCAGGAGCTCGGACGGGGCGCCCTCACCAAGATGGCCGCCCGCCTGGACGACACCGTCCAGTACGCCTTTCGCCTCGATGACGCCGAGCTGCCGGTCAACCCGTTGATCGGCAAGAGCGTTCGCCTCGAGTATCTCGGCGCCATCCACTGCACCCACTGCGGGCGCAAGACCAGGAAAAGCTTCAGCCAGGGCTACTGCTACCCGTGCTTCACCAAGCTGCCCGAATGCGACAGCTGCATTGTCAGCCCGGAAAAGTGCCACCACGAGCTGGGCACCTGCCGTGATCCGCAGTGGGGCGCCGACTTCTGCATGACCGACCACATCGTCTACCTGGCCAACTCGTCGGGGCTGAAGGTCGGCATCACCCGCGCTACCCAGTTGCCGACGCGCTGGCTGGACCAGGGCGCCAGTCAGGGCCTGCCGATCCTGCGCGTGGCCACCCGCCAGCAATCGGGGCTGGTGGAAGACCTGCTGCGCAGCCAGGTGCCCGATCGCACCAACTGGCGGGCGATGCTCAAGGGCGAGGCCGAGCCGGCCGATCTGAAGGAAACCCGCGACCGCATCCTCGACGTTTGCGCCGAGGGCCTGCTGGCGCTGCAGCAGCGTTTCGGCCTGCAAGCGATCCAGACGCTGGATGCCGACGTCGTGCAGATCCGCTATCCGGTCGAGGTGTACCCGACCAAGGTAGCCAGCCACGACCTGGAGAAGACGCCGGTGGTGGAAGGCACCCTGATTGGCATCAAGGGCCAATACCTGATGTTCGATACCGGGGTCATCAACATCCGCAAGTACACCGCCTACCAGGTCGCCGTCAGCGCCGCCTGAGCCCTTGCAGGCGGTGCCGGGTGGCCTTCGCTCGAGGCCACCGTGCGCACCGATCAAGGTGGGCCGAAGCCCCGCCTGCAAGCCCCGCTCCTGCGTCAGCACCCTTGCAACTTGCCGCGCATCCTCCGAAGCTTGTGGGCTAAACGCTCAAGAGAGGGGATACCCATGCGCACCGAACAACCGAAAGTCATTCATCTCAAGGACTACCAGGCGCCGGAGTACCTGATCGATGAAACCCACCTGACGTTCGAGCTGTTCGAGGATCGCACCCTGGTCCATGCGCGTCTGTTGATGCAGCGCAACCCCGCGCGCGGGGCCGGGCTGCCGGTGCTGGCGCTGCACGGCCAGGAGCTGGAGCTCCTCGAAGTGAAACTGGACGGCGAGGCTCTGCACCTGGGCGCCTACCAGATCGACGAGAACGAGCTGCGCCTGCAGCCGAAGGCCGAGCGCTTTTGCGTCGAAACCCGTGTGGTCATCCACCCCGAAAGCAACACCGCGCTGGAAGGGCTGTACAAGTCCGGCAAGATGTTCTGCACCCAGTGCGAGGCCGAGGGTTTTCGTAAGATCACCTATTACCTCGACCGCCCCGACGTGATGAGCAGCTTCACCACCAAGGTGATCGCCGAGCGTCAGCGCTACCCGATCCTGCTCTCCAACGGCAACCCGGTCGCCGCCGGCGACGACGAGGACGGCCGCCACTGGGCCACCTGGGAAGACCCGTTCAAGAAGCCGGCTTATCTCTTCGCCCTGGTCGCCGGTGATCTGTGGTGCGTGGAGGACAGCTTCACCACCCTGAGCGGCCGCGAGGTGGCGCTGCGCATCTACGTCGAGCCGGAGAACATCGACAAGTGCCAGCACGCGATGGACAGCCTCAAGCGCTCGATGAAGTGGGACGAGGAGGTGTACGGTCGCGAATACGATCTGGACATCTTCATGATCGTCGCGGTCAACGACTTCAACATGGGCGCCATGGAGAACAAGGGCCTCAACATCTTCAACTCCAGCGCCGTGCTGGCGCGCGCCGAAACCGCCACCGACGCCGCCCACCAGCGCGTCGAGGCGATCGTCGCCCACGAGTACTTCCACAACTGGTCGGGCAACCGCGTCACCTGCCGCGACTGGTTCCAGCTCTCGCTCAAGGAAGGCTTCACCGTGTTCCGCGATGCCGAGTTCTCCGCCGACATGCACTCGCGCACGGTCAAGCGCATCGAGGACGTGGCCTACCTGCGCACCCACCAGTTCGCCGAAGACGCCGGCCCCATGGCGCACCCGGTGCGCCCGGATTCGTTCATCGAGATCTCCAACTTCTACACCCTGACCGTTTACGAGAAGGGCGCCGAAGTGGTGCGGATGATCCACACCCTGCTGGGCGCCGAGGGCTTCCGAAAGGGCACCGACCTGTATTTTGAGCGCCATGACGGCCAGGCGGTGACCTGCGACGACTTCATCAAGGCCATGGAAGACGCCAACGGCGTCGATCTGACCCAGTTCAAGCGCTGGTACAGCCAGTCCGGCACTCCGCGCCTGACGGTCAGCGAGCGGTACGACGCTGAACAGAAGACCTACAGCCTGACCTTCCATCAGAGCTGCCCGGCCACGCCCGGCCAGCCGAGCAAGCAGCCCTTCGTCATCCCGGTCAAGCTGGGCCTGTTGGACCGCCAGGGCCGCGAGCTGCCGCTGCGCCTGGTAGGCGAGGGCGCCGCCGTGGGCACCGACCGGGTGCTCTCGGTCACCGAGGCCGAGCAGACCTTCACCTTCCAGGACATCCCCGAGCAGCCCTTGCCCTCGCTGCTGCGCGGCTTCTCCGCGCCGGTCAAGCTGGATTTTCCCTACGACCGCGACCAGCTGATGTACCTGATGCAGCACGATTCCGACGGCTTCAACCGCTGGGAGGCCGGCCAGCAGCTGTCGGTGCAGGTGCTGCGTGAGCTGATCGGCCAACAGCAGCAGGGCGAGCCGCTGCTGCTCGACCCGCGCCTGATTGCCGCGCTGCGCACCGTGCTGGAGAACGACGCACTGGACCCGGCCATGGTCGCCGAAATGCTCTCGCTGCCGGGCGAGGCCTACCTGATCGAGATCAGCGAGGTGGCCGACGTCGAGGCCATCCACGCTGCCCGCGAGTTCGCCCGCAAGGCCATCGCCGAGGCGTTGTACGCGCCGTTGTTCAAGCGCTACCAGGCCAATCGCGAGCTGTCGAAGCAGACGCCCTATATCGCCCAGGCCGAGCACTTCGCCCGCCGTGCGCTGCAGAACATCGCGTTGTCCTACCTGATGCTCACCGAGCGGCCCGAGGTGCTGGCCGCCTGCCAGGAGCAGTTCGAACGCGCCGACAACATGACCGAGCGGCTGACCGCGCTGGCGGTGCTGGTCAACTCGCCGTTCGAGCAGGAGAAGGGCGCAGCGCTCAAGACCTTCGCCGACACCTTCAAGGACGACCCGCTGGTGATGGATCAGTGGTTCAGCGTGCAGGCCGGCAGCCCGCTGCCGGGCGGGCTGGAGCGGGTGCATCACCTGATGAATCACCCCGCGTTCACCCTCAAAAACCCGAACAAGGTGCGCGCGCTGATCGGCACCTTCGCCAACCAGAACCACATCAACTTCCACCAGGCCGATGGCTCGGGCTACCGCTTCCTCGCCGACCAGGTGATCACCCTCAACGCGCTCAACCCGCAGATCGCTTCGCGCCTGCTTTCGCCGCTGACCCGCTGGCGCAAGTACGACGCGGCGCGCCAGCAGCTGATGCGCGGCGAACTCGAGCGCATCCTCGCCTCCGGCGAGCTCTCCAGCGACGTCTACGAGGTGGTGAGCAAGAGCCTCGCCTGATCCCGCGAAATCCCGCCGCCCGGCGGGATTTTCTTTTTTCGGCCAGCTCCGGCGCTGGATCGCGCGCCGCCGCGCCACCCGTCGGGCGCGGGGCGTGTTTGCGCTCCGGCGGTGGAACGCAGCGCCGAAACGCGAAGTCACAAAGCCCGAGCCAGACGAGCTGACGCTTGTTTGGTTTCCCCCGCAGTAGGCCGCCTCGAGCGTTGGCCTGACGTTCCGCTTTCACCACCGCAGCCACCCGCTCGCTCGGTTTCGATAAGGCGAGCGCCGGCTGTGCGATGCCAAGGAAAGCTGTTTCCCAGGGAGTGCGTATGCATGGTGGCCGCCGTCACCGTGCCGGCAAGGGCGCGCGCTGCAGACGCTCCCTGTGACGGGTGAGGTCGGGCGGTAGCGTGTCTGGTGTGCGCCAGATGGGGCATGCCGCGATCTTTCCCGACCGTGCGGCGCTGCCGCTGGTCCGACTGCGAGGATCACCCAATGCCTGATGCGATCAGCCTTCCCGCAGCCGATCATGCCGAGGCGGAAATCAGCCTGCTCGAGCTGTTCGGTCGCCTGGTGGATAACCTGCCGTTCATCGCGTCGCTGGGTGCGCTGTTTGCCGTCCTGAGCCTGGTCTACGTGCTCCTGGCGCCGCCGGTCTACGAGGCCAGCGCGATGATCAAGGTGGATGCGCCCAAACCGGGGCTGGCGGCCTTCAGCGAGGACGGCATCGCCCTGCGCAGCGATCGCTCGCCGGCAGCGGCCGAGCAGCAGCTGGTCACCTCCATCGGCGTGTTGCTCGGGGCGGTGGAAAGCCTGGAATTGAACGTCCAGGTCAAGCCGCGGCGGGTGCCGGTGCTCGGTCGTCTGCTTGCCGAGCGTTTCGAGCGTGCTCGCCCCGGTGAGCTGAACAGCCCGCCGCCGGGCCTGTCAGGCTTTGGCTGGGGCGGTGAGCGCCTGGAGCTGGCGATGCTGTCGCTGCCATCGCACTTGCTCGAGCAGCCGCTCAGCCTGTGGGTCGAAGGCGAGGGGCGCTGGTCGCTGGAGGATCACGACGGGCAACTGCTGGTCGAGGGCGTGGTGGGCGAGCGTGTCCATGGCAATGCCGTGGACATTGAGGTCAGCGCTTTGGAGGCCAACCCGGGGATGCGCTTTGAGCTGCTCAAGGAGCGGCCGCTGACCACCGCACTGCGCTATCGCCAGCATGTGGAGGTCACCGAGCTGGGCGATGACTCGGGGGTGCTGGCGCTGACCCTGGAAAGCAGCGAGCCGGAGCAGGCTACGCGCATCCTCAACGAAATCGCCCGGCACTACGTGCGCGGCAATGCCGACCGCTCGGCGGCCGAGGCCAATGCCAGTCTGGATTTCCTGCAGAACCAGCTGCCGGCGATGCGTCAGAAGCTCGAGTTGTCCGAGCAGGCGCTCAATGCCTATCAGGCCAAGGCGCAGTCGATCGACATCAGCCTGGAGATCCAGGCGCTGCTCAACCAGATCGTCGAGCTGGATTCGCGCATCTCCGAACTGCGTCTGCAGCAGGCCGACATCGCCCGGCGCTTCACCCGCGAGCACCCGACCTACCAGACCATCGTCAGTCAGATCGACAGCCTCACCGCGCGTCAGCAGCGCCTGAGCCACAAGGTGGAAACGCTGCCCGAGACCCAGCAGGAGCTGGTGCGCCTGACCCGTGAGGTGAAGGTCAACAACGAGCTGTACATGCACCTGCTCAACCGCGCCCAGGAACTCGACGTGACGCGCAAGAGCACCATCGGCACCGCCCAGCTGGTGGACCCGGCGGTATACGACCCCAGCGAGCCGGTGCGCCCGCGCAAGGCGGTCACCGTGCTGGTCGCCACCGTGGTCGGGCTGGTGCTGGCGGTCGGCCTGATCCTCCTGCGCAAGACGCTCTATCCGGGCATCGAGTCGTCCAGGGCGATCGAACAGGCCGGGCTGCCGGTATATGCCAGCGTGCCGAAAAGTGTCGCGCCGCGCTCGGCCTGGCGCTGGCGCTGGCGTGCGCCGCCGTTGCGCGATCCTGCCGCCGGCCTGCTGGCCAGCACCGATCCAGGCGATCCGGCGCTCGAAGCGGTGCGCACCCTGCGCACCGGGTTGCGCCACCTGCTCGCCGCGGCGCCGAACAACCGCTTGATGATCTGCGGGCCGACGCCGCTGGTCGGCAAGACCTTCATCGCTGCCAACCTGGCTGCGGTAATCGCCAGGACCGGCCAGCGCGTGTTGCTGATCGACGCCGACATGCGCAAGGGCTATCTGCATGACTTGCTGCATACCAGCGCCGAGCCTGGACTGTCCGACCTTCTGGGCAAGCGCTGCGCCGCTCGCGCGGCGATCCGCCGGACAGCCATCGACGGTGTGTGCCTGCTGCCGCGCGGCAGTCTGCCGTCGAACCCGTCGGAGTTGCTGATGCACCCCAGCTTCGCAACGCTCCTCGAAGAGCTCGGACGCAGCTTCGACGTGGTGCTGATCGACACGCCGCCGCTGTTGGCGGTGACCGATGCGCTGGTGGTCGGCCAGCTTGCCGGGGTGAACCTTCTGGTGGCGCGCTTCGATTTCACTGCACCGCGGGAGTTGGAGCAGTGCCTGCAGAGCGCCGCGCAAAATGGCGTGGCACTGCATGGCGCGGTGCTCAACGCGGTGGAGCGGCGTGCCTCGACGCGCTATGGCTACAGCAAGAGCTATCACCGTTACGACTACCGCCTCGGCCGGGCCGAAGCCTGAGTCGTGGCGGAGTCGGAGATGAGCAGCAAGTCGCTCGGGGCCAGCGCGTCCGCGGGCCGGCGCCCGTCGCTGGGGCAATGGAACTGGGCGCTGCTCGATCAGGCGCTGGTCAGTGGCAGCAACTTTCTGGTCGGCCTGCTGCTGGTGCGCTACCTGGGCATGGAGCAGTACGGGCGCTATGTGCTGGCCTGGATGCTGGTGCAGTTCGCCTTGAGCGTGCAGAGCGCGCTGGTGGTCGCGCCGATGCTGTCGTTGGCCCCGACTTTGGAGAGCGAGCGGCGCAAGGCCTACTACGATGCCACGCTGGTATTGCAGGCGGGGCTGCTGGTGGTCCTGGCCGCGGGGCTGGGCGTGGCCTGGTTGCTGCCGGCGGCCTGGCTGCCCGCCTGGTTGGATGGCGAGACGCTACCGGTGCTGGGCGCCTGTCTGTTGCTGGTGCTGGCCCAGGACTACCTGCGGCGGGCGTTGTTTTCGCGGCACGCGGCGCGGCGTGCGTTCGTGCTGGACATGCTCGCCTACGGCTTGCAGTTGCCGCTGCTGCTGTGGGTGCTGCAGGGCGAGGCGTCGCCTACCCGGGCGTTGCTGGTGATCGCCCTGGCCATGCTGCTGGCGCTGCTTCCCGGCGGCTACTGGGTAAGGCCGCGCTGGCCGGCGGCTGACGTGCTGGGCGAGACGGCGCGGCGGCATTGGCGCTCGTCGCGCTGGCTGCTCGGTTCGGCGCTCTTGCAGTGGCTGTCGGCCAACTACTTCCTGCTGGTTGCCGGGGTGCTGCTCGGGCCGGTCATGGTGGGGGCGATTCGCGCGGCGCAGAACCTGCTGGGACTGACCCATATCCTGTTCCAGGGGTTGGAAAACGTAGTGCCGGGCCAGGCCAGCGCGCGCCTTGCGCAGGATGGCCCCGAGGCGCTCGTTGGGTATATCGGACGCACCGCGCTGGTGCTGTTGCTGGTAACCGGCGCAGTTGCCGGTGCCGCCGCGCTGTGCGCCGAGCCGCTGCTCGGCTTTGTCTATGGCGAGGTCAGCGCGACGGCGATCGCCGCGCTCGGCTGGTTCGTGCCGTTCTACATGCTGGCGGCGCTGGTGCTGCCGCTGCGCGCGGGGCTGCGCAGTCTCGAGCGCACCCGGGCGATCTTCTTCGCGCAGCTTGGCTGTGCGCTGTTCGCCCTGGCGCTAGCGCATCCTGTGGTGGCGCGCTGGCAGTTGGACGGGGTGATGGCGGGGATGGTGTTCAGTTCGCTGGCCACCGCGCTGGGCCTGGGGCTGGCCCTGCGCCGTGCGGCGCGTTGCAGGCAGGGGTAGACATGCTTACGCGGCTGGGGTTTTTCGTCCTGCTGTTTCCGGTGGCGCTGCTGCAATCGCTGCCGGCGGCGCTGATCGGGGCGGGGCTGTGGCTGTATTCGTTCGCCGTGCGGCCGAAGCTCAACCTGCTCGATCTTGCGCTCGGGCTGCTGTTGCTGGCGCTCGGGCTGTCATGGACGAGCGCGCCGGACTATGGCCGCAGCTTCATCGACACCCATGTGGCCTCGTATCTGGTGTTTCTGTTCACCCTGCGCTTTCTCTACGCCTGTCGTGCCGAACTGCTGCGTTTCGTCGTCGATCTGCCGTTGTACGGCTACCTGGCGCTGTGTGCGTTCTATCTGGTGGTGCAACTGAAGGTCGGTTACGAGTACGAGGTGGGCACCCTGGAAGCGTTCCTGCTGATGCGCCTGGTGCTCGATCCGCGCGTGCGCCAGCCGCTTTTGGCCTTGCTGGTCGCCTACCTGCTGTTGATGTACGCGGTTTCCACCCGCGGCACCCCGCTGGTCATCGCGCTGATCGTGCTGACGGTGCAGTGGCTGCGGCCGCCGCGGCTGCTGCTGCGCACGGCCTACCTGGCGGTTTTGCTGGGCACGCCGTTGCTGGGGCTGCTGCTGTCGGCCGAGCTGACCGACAGGCTGAGTGTGGTGGACGACAACGCGTCGATCCGCTTCGAGATGATCAAGGGCGCCAGCGCCAACCTCGGGCTGCAACAGGTGCTGTTCGGCAGCGGCTTCGGCGAGCCTTTTCGCGCGCCGGACTACGCCTACGCCTTTCGCCATCCGCTTCTGAACGATCCGTACTGGGTGCATCAGGTGTCCAACCACAACTCGCTGTTCGACCTGTTCCTGCGGCTGGGGCTGCCGGCCTATGCGCTGTTCTGCCTGGTCTTTCTCGGCGTCTGGCGACTGCGCGAGGGATTGCCGCCGGCCTACTACACACTGCTGTTCGTGGTGCTGTTTTCGCTGTCGATCAACGCTTATCTGGACAAGACCAAGCTGGCGCCCTGCATCGCCGTGCTGGTGGCCGGCATCCTGTTCTGCGTCCCGCGCAGCGCCGGCGAGCGCGGCGTGCCGCGGGTGGGGCGCTGGGCTGTGCGGGGGCAGCGCGGATGAGCAAGCGCATCCTGTTGTCGGCCTTTGCCTGCGACCCGGCCATGGGCTCGGAGCCCTATGTGGGCTGGAACTGGCTGCGCCAGCTGCTGGCTGCCTATCCCGGCCCGCTGTTGCTGTTGACCCGGCAGCAGCATGCCGCGCCGGTGCGGGCGGCGTTGCCGGCGGAGGAGGCGGCGCGGCTGGAGGTGCTGGCGTTCGATCTGCCGGGGTTCGCCGGTCTGGATCACCGGCATCGGCTGATGAAGCTCTACTACGTGGTCTGGCAGTGCGCCGCGCTGCTGGTGGTGCTGTGGCGCCAAGGCCGGCGGCAGGACATCAGCCTGATCCACCACTGCACCTACAACGTGGTGGACATGCCCGGCCTGCTCTGGCTGGTGCCGGGCGCGGCGTTTCTCTGGGGGCCGATCGGCGGTGGTCAGGTGCCACCGGCCTGGGCGGCGCCGATCTACGGCCGTGGCTGGGCACGCGAACGGCGCCGGCGGCGGATGAAGCGGCTGATCCGCTACAACCCGCTGGTGCTGCTGGCGGCCTGGCGCGCCCGGGCGATCCTGGTGGCCAATGAAGACACCCTGGCTGTTCTGCCGCGCTTTGCCCAGGCCAAGAGCGTGCGCCTGCTGGAAACCGCGGTGAGTACCACCGGCCCGCTGCGCCCGCGCGGGCAGGGCGACAGGTTCCGCCTGCTCTGGGTCGGCCAGCTGGAGCCGCGCAAGGGGCTGGTCCTGCTGTTGCAGGCATTGCGCACCCTGCGCGAGACGGCGCCGACGCTGTTCGCGCGTCTCGAGCTAGCGGTGGTCGGCAGCGGCCCGGAACAGGCAGCGATGCAGCAGGCGGTGGCCGACTGGGCTCTGGCCGGGCAGGTACGCCTGATCGGTGCGCTGGACTATCAGGCCGTGCAGGCGCTGTACGCCCGTGCCGACCTGTTCGTTTTCACCAGCGTGCAGGACACCTCCGGCAACGTGCTGCTGGAGGCGCTTTCCAACGGCCTGCCGGCGTTGGCCTTCGATCATCAGGGCGCCCGCGAGATCCTCGCCGGTGGCGGGGGTCGCCGCCTGCCGGCCGACTCGCTGGAGCAGGCGGTTGAGGGGTTGGTGAGCGCCATCACCGAGCTGGCGGATGCGCCTGCGCAGTTGCAGGCGTATGCCGAAGCGGCAATCGACAACGTCAACCAGCGCTTTCTCTGGGAACAGAAGGGCGTCGTACTGCGGAGGGTGCTCGATGAAATTCTCCAAGATCCAGAAAGCCTTGAGTTTCTGTCGTAGGGCGCGCATCCGCCTGCTGGGCGGGCCGGTGCGCTTTGGCCGCAACGTCTACATCGGGCGCAACTCCAGCATCAGCGGCATCTACGGGCTGACCTTCGGCGATGACGTCTACATCGGCAAGAACGTGACCATCGAGGTGGAGGGGCGGATCGGCTCGGGGGTGCTGATCGCCAATAACGTCGGCATCGTCGGCCGGCGCGACCACGACGTGTTCAACAACCATCTGCCGGCGTTCCATGCGCGCACCGTGCGCGAGGAGCGCAGCCTGTCCACGCCGACGGTGATCGAGGACGGGGTGTGGATCGGCTTCGGCGCGGTGGTCATGTCCGGGGTGACCATCGGTGCCAATGCGGTGGTCGCCGCCGGCTCGGTAGTCACTCGCGACGTGCCGGCCCACAGCATCGTCGGCGGCAATCCGGCGCGGGTGATTTCCAGTCGCCTCGAACAGAAGATCCAGCTGGTCCAGGCCTGATCGGCCGACTTTCCTTTTCGCCGCCCGCGCGCCTGACCCGTGCGAAGCAGTCGGCCGGCCGTACTCGTTCACGTACAGAAGGCCCTCCATGCTCAACGCATTCCATCAGCTTGCCGAGGACATCAAGCGCCAGGCTGGCGACCGCCGCATCGTCTACATCCCCAATGCCGGCAACTGGGGCGACGGGCTGATTCGCCACGCCACCCGGCAGTTCTTTAGCGATTACGCCATCGAAGTCAGCGAACTGTCGCTCAGCCACCGCTGGGGGCGGCTCCACCTGATGCCCTGGCTGCTGCCGGGGCTGGTCGAGCGGTACTTCTTCATCTACGGCGGCGGTGGGGCCTGGTGCGAAACCTACCCCGGAGGCATGCGCCTGGTGCGTTACCTGCTGCGCTTCACGGAGCATGTGCTGGTGCTGCCGAGCACCTATGAGATCGGCCTGCCCGGCGAGCGGGGCACCTTCTACAGCCGCGGCCGGCGTGAAAGCCTGCAGACCATGCCCGAGGCGCGCTTTTGCCACGACATGGCGCTGTACCTGCATGCCCGCGCGCCGGGCCAGGCGGTGCCTTATCTGGCGACCAAGGCGACCGGCATCTTCATCCGCCAGGATCGCGAATCGGCGCTCGGTAGCAGCGGCCTGCCCGAGCAGGCCTGGGACATCAGCGCCATGGGCAACGAGCGTTCCTGCGGCGACATCTTCCTGCGCAGCGTGGCGGCCTACCGCACCATCTTCACCGACCGTCTGCATGTGGCCATCGCCGGCTGCATGAGCGGGCGATCGGTGCATCTGATGAGCGGCAACTATTTCAAGATCCGCGAGATTCACCAGGCCTCGCTGGCCGAGGAGTTTCCTGACCTGCGCCTGTACAGCCAGCCGCGCAGCTTTCTGGCGGCCCTGCAGCAGCGACTGGACAGCGCGGCGCAGCCCGGGGCGGTGCTGCCATGAACCGGGCCCCCATCCAGCAGGCTGGCCAGGCGAGGTGCGCAGGATGCTGAAGATCACCTTGGTGTCGTTTCCCATCGATTACGGCAACGTGACCTTGCAGAGCAATCTGGTGCGCCTGCTCGGCGAACGCTGCGACCTGGTTCACCATGTGTTCTCGGCCAGCGAGGCACCCGGCCTGGGCGCGCGCCTGAACGCGCCGCGGCGCGTGTGGCGCCGGCTGGGCGAGATGGCGCGGTTGCGCAGGGTGTGTGCCGAGGCGCGGCGCGAAGGGCGCATCCTGCTGTTTCAGCAGATCAGTCCGGCGCTGTTCGCCTGGCCGTTTCGCCGGGGCGTACCGAGCTACATTCTCAGCGACTGGACACGCAAGCTGTACGAGCCCCTGCTCGGCGAGCGGTTGTCCAGCGCGCCGGTGACCTGGCTGCACGCCCGCGTGCTGCGCTCGGTGGATGGCGTCCTGGCGTTCACCGCGGCGGCCGCCGATTCGCTGCGCCGCGACTATGGCGTGCCCGAGCCCCGCCTGCACCGTCTGGCCATGCCATTCGACGTACAGGCCACCCCGGTGGCGCCCGCCGAGCGCCCCGGTCCGCTGCGTGTGTTGTTCGTCGGTGGCGATTTCGAGCGCAAGGGCGGCCCGGCACTGCTGCGCTGGTATGCCAGGCAACGACCGGGCGCGCTGCGCCTGACGGTGCTGACCCAGTCGGCGGTGCAGCTGCCCGAGGGCGTAACGCTGCTGCGCAACGATCCGACCAAGGGCGCCCGTGATCTCTTCTTCGAGCATGACCTGTTCGTGCTGCCGACGCTTTGCGACGGCTACCCGCAGGCGCTTGGCGAGGCCGCCAGTGCCGGCCTGGCGCTGGTCACCACCGATAAGGCACTGGGCGCGCCGGAAATCATCGATGAGGGGCGCAACGGCCATGTGGTGCGCAGCGAGGCCGAGCTGGCTGCGCGGCTCGCCGAACTGATGCGCGACCCGGCGCGGCTGGCCGCCTACAAAGCGCACAGTCGGGCAAAGATGCTTGCGCAGTTCGCCTTCGAGCCGGTGTTCGCCCAGCTGGCGGCGATTCTCCACCCCCCCGCACACGGGTTGCCGCCCGTTGCAGCCAGGTCTTCCCCTACCGGCCAGGTCACCTAGCTCGCGCCGGGTGATTGCCTGCCGATCCCTTGGAACCCGGAGGCTTGAACCGATGGAAACCAGAGACCGCAATGCCGGCACCGTACGTTCGGTGATCGGCCTGCCGATCGACAGCCTGAGCTGGCCGATCGCACTGTCCCGGCTTTCCCGCTGGGCAGCGGCACGGGAGAGCCGTTACGTGTGCATCTGCAATGTGCACTCGGTGGTCACCGCGCGGCTCGACCCGCGCTTTGCCATGATCATCCGTCAGGCCGACATGGCCACGCCGGACGGCGCGCCGATCGCCTGGCTGATGCGCCGGCTGGGCGCGCCGCGCCAGGAGCGGATCAACGGGCCGGATCTGATGTGGCTGTACTGCGCCCAGGCCGCCCCGCGCGAGGAGTCGATCTTTCTCTACGGCGGCCACCACGGCACCTTGCATATCCTCGAGCAGATGCTGCGCAAGCATTTTCCGGAGCTGCGCATCGCCGGGGCCTACTCGCCCCCGTACCGCGCGCTGACCGCCGAAGAGGACGAGGCGGTGGTGGCGATGATCAACGCCTCGGGCGCCGGGACGGTGTGGGTCAGCCTCGGTTGCCCGAAGCAGGAGCGGTGGATGGCCGAGCATCGCGGGCGGATCCAGGCGACCATGATCGGCGTCGGCGCGGCCTTCGATTACCACGCCGGCACCATCACCCGCGCGCCGCTGTGGATGCAGCGCGCGGGGCTGGAATGGTTCCACCGCCTGTGCTGCGAGCCGCGCCGCCTGTGGCGCCGCTACCTGTACACCAACACCCTGTTCACCCTGTATGCCAGCTGGCAGCTGCTCGGCCGACGCATGACCCCCGACGGCGAGGCAGCCCTGGCCGGGTTTGGCGAGCGCGGGCGCAAGTCGTCCGGTTGAGCCGACTCAGCGAGGGTAGAGCGGCGGCAGGCTGCCGGTCGCCGCCTCCTGGCCGCTGGCCAGCGGCGCGGGCAGGCGGTTGATCGCCTCCCATAGCGCTTCGCCCTGCCAGCGTTCGGCGCTTTCGCTGTACAGCGCGCCATTCAGGCCATCCAGCGCGTCGGACAGCGGTACGTTGCGCGCGGCCATTTCCGCCAGGGTTTCCGGCTGCTGGCGGGCCCAGGCATCCAGTGCCTGACGGGTGGCCTGCGCATCGTTGGCCTGGCAGGCGCGGCGCAGATCGTCGAGCAGGCTGCGCGAGCTCGGCCCGCTGGCCGGGGTGCGCTGGATCGCGGGCTGGCGCCGTGCATGCAGCCACAGCCACAGCAGCAGCAGGGTCGTGGCGGCCAACAGCGCGGTGCTCAATTGCCAGGGCCAGAGCAGTGCCGGCGGGCCGGCCTCGGTGGGCAGCACTTCGGCCACTTCCGGCAGGCTCGGCAGGTCCGGGTTGGCCACCACCGTCAGGCTGCGGCCGGGCAGGTGCGCCCGCTCCAGCGACTCGCTCTCGGTGTTCCACCAGAACAGTTCGGTCGCCGCCAGCGACAGTTCGCCTTCGAGGCTGGCCACCAGCGCCTCGCTCTGTTCGCGGCTGCCGATCAGCCCCTCGTCGGTCGCCTGATCGGCCAGCGTGGGTTGATCGGGATAGCTGCGCAGGCCGGCGGCACGGGTGTCGGGCAAGGGTGGCAGCTGCGCGGCAGGCAGCCCCTCGGCCTTGAGCATCAGATTGCGGGTGACCGACTCGCCCACCCGCGGCGGCGTGCCGCTGCTCCAGCTCTCCACCAGGCTCAGCGAGCGGGCCGGCAGCCAGGCGGCATCGCGCGGGTAATCCGCCGGGATCGGCAGCACCGTAAGGGCGATCTCCGGCGACTTGACCTGCGTCTGCCGGCCCGGTTGCACCCCATAGGCGGAGTCGCGGCTGCCAATGGCCGCCGTGGTGGCGCTGAACAGTTGCGGCGGAATCAGGAGCTCGCCGCTGCGCTGCGGGTAAATCGCGTAGCGCACCTCGATCACCCCATGACGCACACCGTTGAGCGTGCGCTCGTAGGTACGCGGCTCGCCCAGGCGCTGCACCAGCGCATCGTCCATCTGCAGCGGTGAGAGGCGGCTGTCGTCATACAGCGACACCGAGTGATAGATGCGCAGGGTCAGCAGCGCCTGGGCCTGCACGTAGACCCGTTCGCGATCGAGGCTGGCATCGATGAACACCGGGGCGAGTTGCGCCGGCGCCTGCAGGTCGCGCTCGCTGACCTGCAGGGCGATCGGCTGGCTGTGCCAGTCGCCCAAGCTCAGCGCGGGAATCTCCAGTTTGCCCGCCTGGCGCGGCTGCAAGGTGATCTGCCAGCGGGTGATCGCCCGGGCCTGGCCGCTGACCGTCGCCAACTGGTTGACCTGGCGTGGTGCGCTGACGATGAACTGCGCCTCCAGCACCTGCAGGTCCGGCTTGCCGAAGCGCAGCGCATCGGCGGCCTCGAGGGTCAGCTCGAGGGTTTCGCCCAGGCCGAGCTGGGTGCGGTCGACCCGCGCCAGCAGGCCCTCGGCCTGGGCGGGCAGGGCCAGGGTGAGCGCGAGGGCGAGCAGAAACAGGCGGATCATGGTGCAGACTCCAGGCGCTTGCGGTGTTCGATGAGAAACTTCTGCCGCAGCAGCTCGGCCGGATCGTCGGGGATACGCCGCAGCCACAGATCGAGTTCCTGATTCTGCTCCAGGCTGATCGGCGAGACGGCGGCCGGTTGCGGCGGGCGCTCATTGCCGGTGTCGCCGGGCTGGTCGCCCTGCTGCGCGGCGCGTCGTTCGCGCTCGGCGTCGGCCGGCTCGGCAGGCGTTTCATCCCCGGCGTGGTCGGCGCTTTGTCCTTGTTCGGAGCGATCGCCAGCCTGCGTCTGGCGGCGGCGCTCGGCTGCTTCGCGCTCCTTGAGCAGTTGCTCGACCAGTGCACGGTTATGCCGTGCCCGCTGCAGCTGCGGATCGCGCGCGAGCGCCTGGTCGTAGGCTTCCAGGGCGGCCTGCAGGCGATCGCTGCGGGCCAGCGCGTTGCCGCGGTTGTAATGCGCCGCGGCGCTGTCGCTTTCGGCGAACAAGGCAGCGGCGAGCGGATAGTCGCCGGCCTGGTAGGCGGCGTAGCCACGCCACTGGGCGTCACGAAAGCGCGCGGCGGCCTCGGCCGGGCGTTGGGCTTGGAGCAGGCGCATGCCCTGCTGGTCCTCGCGTAGCCACAGATCCTGCCACTCCAGCGCCATGCTCGACGGCGACGGCAGCCATAGCAGCGGCACCAGCGCGAGCAGCCAGCCGCGGCGCCCGGCCAAGGCAGCGAGCAGCAACAGCGGCAGCAGCAGCCAGTAGCCCTGGTCCTTCCAGGCGGCCAGTTGCACGGCATCGCCCTGCTGATGCGCAGCCCGGCCGCCGGCGAGCAGGCCGAGTGCGCCAAGGTCGCTGTCATCGGTGCGTGCGCGCAGGTAGCGTCCGCCACTTTCGCGCGCCAGACGACTGAGACCGGCGTTGTCCAGCCGGGGCATGAGAATGGCGCCGCTGGCGTCCTTGAGCAGATTGCCGTTGGCATCCGGAACCGGCGCGCCTTCGGCGGTACCGATGCCGAGAACTGCCAGGGGCATGCGCTGCTTCTGCAGCTGGCGCAGCAGCGCGTCGAGATCGGCCTGGCCGGCACTGCTGGCGATCAACAACAGCTGGCCCTTGCCAAGGCCGCTGCGCTGCAACAGTTCGAGAGCCGCTGCGACGGCGCGGTCGGGGCGCTGGCCGGGCTCGGGCATGATCGAGGGTTTCACCGCATCGAGCAGATTGCGCACTGTGGCCAGGTCATCGGAGAGCGGCACCAGGGTGTGGGCGCTGCCGGCATACACGATCACGGCGGTCTGCGCGTCGCGGCGCTGGGCGAGCAGGTCCAGCAGCTTGCGCTTGGCCTGCTCCAGGCGGTTGGGGCGGGCATCGGTGGCGAGCATCGCCGGGGTGACCTCCAGCATCACCACCAGCGGACCGGCCTGCTTGAGATCGGGCTGCGCCAGCCGTTGCCAGGACGGGCCGAGCAGCGCCAGCAGCGCCAAGAGCCAGGCGAGCCCGAGCAGTATCCATGGCAGGCGGCTGCTGCGCAGGCGCGCCCGGGTCAGCAGCAGTGGCTGAAACGCCGGCGGCAGCAGGCGTTGCCAGCGCCCGATGCGCCGCTGGCGATGCCACAGCCGCCAGAGCAGCCAGCCGAGCAGGGGCGTCAGCAGCAGCCAGTAGGGGCGCAGGATTTCCGGCCACAGGTTCATGCGCGGCCTCCACGAGTGGCGCGCCGTGGCCACAGCCGCCGCGCCACCAGGGCCAGGCTGCCGAACAGCGCCAAGGCCAGCGGCCACGGGTAGAGCGCCGTCACCACCCGGGCCTGCTCCGGCTCCTGGATCGCCGGTTCCAGCTCGTCCAGAGCCGCGCCGATCGCCTTGAGTTCTTCGGCGGAGCTGGCCAGGAAATAGCGCCCGCCGGTGACGTCGGCGATGGCGCGCAAGGTGGGTTCGTCCAGCTCCAGCGCGGGGTTGAAGCCGAGGCCGCTGAGGGCGATTTGCGGTGGTGCGCCAATGCCGATGGTGTGGATGCGCACCCGCTCGCGGGCGGCCAGGCGGGCCGCGACCAGCGGGTCCAGCTCGCCGCCGTTGTTGGCACCGTCGGTGATCAGCACCAGCACCCGGCTGTCGGCGGGTCTATCCCGCAGGCGCTTGATGGACAGGCCAATGGCGTCGCCGATCGCGGTGTTGCTGCCGGCGATGCCGACGCTGGCCTCTTCCAGCCA
Organism: Pseudomonadaceae bacterium; assembly: GCA_030602315.1. GTDB lineage: Bacteria > Pseudomonadota > Gammaproteobacteria > Pseudomonadales > Pseudomonadaceae > Azomonas. The sequence continues at coordinate 98,838 of JAUVZY010000003.1, forward strand.
GGTGCGCACGGTACGCCGGTCGAAGGTCAGCGGTGCCTGCAAGTAGGCCTTGCTGCCGAACAGGATCAGCCCGACGCGGTCGCCCCGGCGATTCTCGACGAAGTCGGCGAACAGCTGTTGCACCAGCTCCAGGCGGCTGACCGACTCGCCCTGCCATTGCATGTCGGCGTAGTCCATCGAGCCGGAAACATCCACCGCCAGCAGCAGGTCGCGCCCGGAGGCGGGCAGGGGCAACGGTTCGCCGAGCCATTGCGGACGCGCGGCGGCTACCAGCAGCAGCGCCCACAGCAGCAGGTAGGGGGCCTGGGCCTTGAAGTCGGGCATCGCCAGGCGAGCGCGCTGACCGCTGAGCTGCTCCAGTTCGGCGAGGAAGGTGACCTTCAGTGCGGCTTCCCCGCTTTCCGAGGGCGGCAGCCAGGCGCGCAGCAGCCACGGCAGCGGTGCCAGCAGGAAGACCCACGGCCAGGCCAGCTCAAGCATGTTTGCGAATCCAGGTATCCACCGCCTTCTCCAGTCCGGCGATGGACTTTTCGTCCAGCCGGCATTCGGCGCGGTAGGCGCCTTCGACCAGCACCATCCAGCGGGTCAGGCCGGCGGCGGGGCAGCGACTGTCGAGAAAGGCCAGCCAGCGGCGGCCGCTGAGGGTATGGGGATGGTCGTCGGGGTAGCGCGTCCGGCACAGGCGCTTGAGCAGCGCATTGAGCTGCTGCAGCCAGGCACTGGCCGGCTCGCCGGGGAGCGGTCGGGCCAGCTGGGCGAGCTCGACCAGGGCCGCCTGGCGCGCCAGGTCCAGCTCGCTGGGCGGTAGTTCGGGGCGCACGCGCAGGCGTTGCCAGCGCCACAGCACGGCAAGCCCCAGACCGAGCAGCGCCAGCGCGGCGAGCAGCCACCAGCCCGGCGCCGGCGGCCAGCTACTGATCGCTGGCGGGGCGATCGCTGGTGCCAGTTGATCGAGCGGGTTCATGGGCGTCGCTCCGCGGGCGCTTCGAGCAGCTCGTGCAGCTGTTCCACTGCCGATTGTTGGGTATTCAAGGGCAACAGCGGCACGCCCAGACGCCGCGCCAGTCGTTGCCAGCGGGCCTGGCGCTGTTGTGCCTGTTCGCGGTAGGTCTGGCGCAGGCGGCTGTCATGGGTGTCCAGTTCGAGGCGGCGCGCGCCACTGGCGAAGCGCAACAGGCCCGCGGCGGGCAGCGCGTGGTCGAGCGGGTCGGCCACCGGCAGCAGCAGCAGGTCGACCCGCCGGGCAAGCAGGGCGAGCTGCTGCTCGGCACTGTCGCTCAGCGCGCGCTCGTCGCAGATCACCGGCGCCAGGCTGCCCGGACGCAGCACCTCGCGCGCCCGGCGCAGCGCCTGGCCGAGGCTGTCGGGGTCATCCGTGCCGTCGCTGCGCAGGCTCTGGTTGGCCCGCGCCAGGCGGTCGAGCAGGTGCAGCAGGCTGTGCTTGCTGCGCCGTGGCTTGACCTCCTCGAAGCGCTGGTTGCCGAACACCAGCCCGCCGATGCGGTCGTTGTGTTCCAGCGCGGCCCAGCCGATCAGCGCCGCGGCCTGGGCGGCGACCACTGACTTGAACAGTGCGTCGCTGCCGAAGAACAGCCGCCGGCTCTGCTCGACCAACAGGTAGATGGGCCGTTCGCGCTCTTCGTGGAACAGCTTGGTGTGCGGCTCCTGGGTGCGCGCGGTGACCCGCCAATCGATGTTGCGCACATCGTCGCCGGGCTGGTAGACGCGCACCTGGTCGAAATCGACGCCGCGCCCACGCAGGCGGGAGTGATGCAGGCCGGCGAGCGGGCTGCGTCGCTGCGGCGTGGAGAACAGCGGCACTTCGCCCACCCGCCGGCGCAGCTCGATCAGCTCGGAGAGGGCCACCTGGGCACCGGCAACCCGTGCCGCCTGGCTGGCCGCGTCGCTGCGGGGCATGTCAGGCGACCGCCACCACATCCAGCACGCGCTGCAGCACGCGATCCTGGTCGACGCCGGAAGCTTCGGCTTCGAACGAGAGGATCACCCGATGGCGCAGCACGTCGAAAAACACCGCCTGGATGTCCTCGGGGCTGACGAAGTCGCGCCCGGCCAACCAGGCATGCGCACGGGCGCAGCGATCCAGCGAGATGGTGCCGCGCGGGCTGGCGCCATAGGCGATCCACTCGGCCAGCTGGGCGTCGAACTTGGCGGGGATGCGCGTCGCCATCACCAGCTGCACCAGGTATTCCTCCACCGCATCGGCCATGTACAGGCCGAGCACGGCCTGGCGCGCGGCGAAGATCGCCTCCTGGCTGAGGCGGTGCTCGGCCGGCTGCTCGCCGTGGATCGCCTCGCCGCGCGCCTGCTGCAGGATGCGCCGTTCTACCGCGGCATCCGGGTAGCCGATCTTCACGTGCAGCAGGAAACGGTCCAGCTGCGCCTCGGGCAGCGGGTAGGTGCCTTCCTGTTCGATCGGGTTTTGCGTGGCCATCACCAGAAACAGCGGCGACAGCGGATAGGTCTGCCGGCCGATGCTCACCTGGCGCTCGGCCATCGCCTCGAGCAGGGCTGACTGCACCTTGGCGGGCGCGCGGTTGATCTCGTCGGCCAGCACCAGGTTATGGAAGATCGGCCCCTGCTGAAAGACGAAACTGCCGGTTTCCGGACGGTAGATCTCGGTGCCGGTGATGTCGGCCGGCAGCAGGTCAGGGGTGAACTGGATGCGGTGAAATTCCGCCTCGACCCCTTCGGCCAGCTCGCGGATGGCGCGGGTCTTGGCAAGGCCGGGGGCACCTTCGACCAGCAGGTGGCCGTCGGCCAGAAGCGCGATCAGCAGGCGCTCCACGAGCCGCTCCTGGCCCAGAATGCGGTTGGAGAGGAACTGCCTGAGACCGACCAGGGCTTCGCGATGATCCATCTTTTCGACTCGTGCGCTGTCTGGAAAGCGAGGGGCCGGGCGACCGCCCGCCGGGTGAGAAGCGGCAGACACTTTACTGCATCGCTCGGTTTCTAGACTAACGTTAAAGCAGCGAGCCGACTGGCAACCTGTCTCAGATACCACGCGACGGAGCACCGCATGCCGTTCTTCACCGCCGCCAGCAAGGCCGAGTTCCTGCAGCAGCTGCAGGCAGCCCTGGCCCAGACCGTTCCCGCCGAGCTTTTGCCCCGACTGGAGCTTTTCGCCGCCGAATTCTTCGCCATCGTGCCGCTTGCCGAGTTGCAGACCAGGCGCATCAGCGACCTGGTGGGCGCCACCCTGGCGGCCTGGCGCTTGCTCGAGCAGTTCGACGAAAACGGTCCCGAAGTGCGCGTTTTCAACCCCGATTTCGAAAAGCATGGCTGGCAGTCGAGCCACAGCGCGGTGCACATCCTGCAGCGCGACATGCCGTTCATCGTCGACTCGACGCGCATGGAGCTGTCGCGGCGCGGCCATAGCATCCACAACCTGCAGAGCGCCGTGCTGTGGGTGCGCCGCGATGCCCAGGGCCGGCTGCTGGAGCTGCTACCGCGCGGCACGGACGCACCGGGCGTCCGGCGTGAGGCGCTGATCTTCCTGGAGATCGACCGCAGCGCCAGCGCCGCCGAGCTGCGCGCGCTGGAGCAGGCGCTGCAGGAGGTGCTCGAAGAGGTGCAGCTGGCGGTGGCCGACTTTCCGGCGATGAAAGCCCGGGCACAGTCGCTGCGTCAGTCGCTGGCGACGATCCAGCCGGACGCGGCGGCCGACGAGCTGGCCGAGGTCGGTGATTTCTTCGACTGGCTGGTGAACGATCACTTCACCTTCCTCGGCTACGAAGAATTCTCCGTCAGCGAGGCCGAGGAGGGCGCAGGCCTGCGCTACGTCGATGACAGCCTGCTTGGCCTGTCACGCCGCCTGCGCAGCGACTTGCTCGAGGAAGACACCCGGGTCGACCCCAAGGCGCTGGATTACCTGCGCCAGCCGCTGTTGCTTTCGTTCGCCAAGGCGGCGCGGCCCAGTCGCGTGCATCGTCCGGCGTACCCCGATTTCGTCTCGCTGCGCCAGCTCGACGAGACCGGCCAGGTGGTGCGCGAGTACCGCTTCATGGGCCTTTTCACCTCGGCGGTGTACACCCAGAGCGTGCTGCGCATCCCGTTCATCCGGCGCAAGGTCGAGCAGGTCATGCATCAGGCGCATTTCGAGCACTCGGCCTACCTGGCGCGCGAGCTGGCGCGGGTGCTCGAGGTGCTGCCGCGTGACGAGCTGTTCCAGGGCTCGGCAGAGATGCTCTGCGCCACCGCCATCGCCATCGTGCAGATCCAGGAGCGCGACCTGCTGCGGCTGTTCTTGCGTGTCGAGCCCTACGGACGCTTCTGCTATTGCCTGGTCTATGTGCCCCGCGATGCCTATTCGACCGATACCCGGCTGAAGATCCAGCAGGTGCTGAGCACACGGCTGAAGGCCTGCGGGGTGGAGTTCTGGACCTACTTTTCCGAATCGCGGCTGATTCGCGTGCAGTTCATCCTGCGCATCGATCCGACGCAGCCGCTGGACATCGATCCGGCGCAGCTCGAGCGCGAGGTGGCCCAGGCCTGCCGTGACTGGCGCGATGACTACGCCGAGCTGGTTCTCGAACGGCTAGGCGAAGCGCGCGGTAGCGCGGTGCTGAGCGATTTTCCGCGCGGCTTCCAGGCCGGTTACCGTGAGCGCTTCACGCCGCAGACGGCGGTGGTGGATGTCGAACACCTGCTCGACATCAGTCCGGAAAAGCCGCTGGTGATGAGCTTCTATCAGCCGCTGACTGCCGGCGAGAACCGTCTGCACTGCAAGATCTACCACGGTGAGCTGTCGCTGCCGCTGTCGGACGTGCTGCCGGTGCTGGAGAACCTGGGCCTGCGCGTGCTCGGCGAGGTGCCGTATCGGTTCGAGCACCGCGATGGCCGCGAATTCTGGATCCACGATTTCGCCTTCACCTACGCCGAAGGGCTGGAAATCGACCTGCTGGAAATCAATGAGCCGCTGCAGGACGCCTTCATCCACATCATCGATGGCCGCGCGGAAAACGATGCGTTCAACCGCCTGGTGCTGACCGCCGGTATCAGCTGGCGCGAGGCCGCGCTGCTGCGTGCCTATGCGCGCTACATGAAGCAGATTCGCCTGGGGTTCGACCTCAGCTACATGGCCAACGCGCTGGTCAACCACAGTGAAATTGCCCGCGAGCTGGTGCGCCTGTTCAAAATGCGCTTCTACCTCGCCCGCCGGCTCGGCGAAGAGGATCTTTCAGACAAGCAGCAGCGTCTGGAACAGGCGATTCTCGGCGCGCTGGATCAGGTGGCGGTGCTCAGCGAGGATCGCATCCTCAGGCGCTATCTGGACTTGATCAAGGCCACCCTGCGCACCAATTTCTACCAGCCGGACGCCGACGGTCAGCCCAAGAGCTATTTCAGCTTCAAGTTCGATCCGCATGGGATTCCGGAACTGCCGCGCCCGGTGCCGCGCTACGAAATCTTTGTCTATTCGCCGCGCATCGAGGGCGTGCATCTGCGCGGCGGTAAGGTTGCCCGCGGTGGGTTGCGCTGGTCCGATCGCGAGGAGGACTACCGCACCGAGGTGCTCGGGCTGGTCAAGGCGCAGCAGGTGAAGAACGCGGTGATCGTGCCCGATGGCGCCAAGGGCGGCTTCATTCCGCGCCGGCTGCCAAGCGGGGGCTCTCGCGATGAAATCCAGGCCGAAGCCATCGCCTGCTACGAAATCTTCGTCTCGGCACTGCTCGATATCACCGACAACCTGAAGGAAGGACAGCTCGTGGCGCCGCCCAACGTGGTGCGCTACGACGATGATGACCCGTACCTGGTGGTGGCCGCAGACAAGGGCACGGCGAGTTTCTCCGATATCGCCAACCGCATCGCCGCACGCTATGAGTTCTGGCTGGGCGATGCCTTCGCCTCGGGTGGCTCGGCCGGCTACGACCACAAGAAGATGGGCATCACCGCCAAGGGGGCCTGGGTGTCGGTGGAGCGGCATTTCCGCGAGCGCGGCATCGACGTGCAGCACGACAGCATCAGCGTGATTGGCATTGGTGACATGTCCGGTGATGTGTTCGGCAATGGCCTTTTGTTGTCCGAACGGCTGCGCCTGGTGGCGGCGTTCAACCATCAGCACATTTTCATCGATCCCTCGCCCGACCCGGCGCGGAGTTTTGCCGAGCGCGAGCGTCTGTTTCGGCTGCCGCGCTCGACCTGGGCAGACTACGATCCGGCGCTGATTTCCGCCGGCGGCGGGGTGTTCTCGCGGAGTGCGAAAAGCATCCGTATCAGCGCGCAGATGAAGGAATGCCTGGCGATCGAGGCCAACCAGCTGACCCCTGCCGAGCTGGTGCATGCCCTGCTCAAGGCGCCGGTCGATCTGTTGTGGAACGGCGGCATCGGTACCTACGTCAAATCGCGCCGCGAGAGCCACGCCGAGGTAGGCGACAAGGCCAACGATGCGGTGCGGGTCAATGGCGATGAACTCGGTGCGCGGGTGGTGGGCGAGGGCGGCAACCTCGGCATGACCCAGCTGGGGCGGGTCGAATACTGCCTGGCCGGCGGCGCCTGCAATACCGATTTCATCGACAATGCCGGCGGGGTTGACTGCTCCGACCACGAGGTGAACATCAAGATCCTGCTCAACGGGCTGATCGCCGAGGGCGATTTGACGGTCAAGCAGCGCAACGAGCTGTTGGCGGAAATGACCGAGGCGGTCGCCGGCCTGGTTCTGCTCGACAATTACAAGCAGACCCAGGCGTTGTCCTTGGCCGAGCGACGCGCCCGTGAGCGGCTGGGCGAATACCGTCGGCTGATCGGCGCGCTGGAAAGTTCGGGCCGGCTGGACCGCGCGCTGGAGTTCCTGCCGGGTGACGATGCCCTGGCCGAGCGCCTGATCCACGGTCACGGGCTGACCCGGCCGGAACTGGCGGTGCTGATTTCCTACAGCAAGATCGATCTGAAGTCGGCGTTGCTGCACTCCGAGCTGCCAGACAACGATTACCTGACGCGCGACATGCAGCGCGCCTTTCCACGGATGTTGGCCGAGCGCTACGGAGCGGCCATGCGCCAACATCGACTGCGGCGGGAGATCGTCAGCACGCAGGTGGCCAACGATCTGATCAACCACATGGGCACCACCTTCGTGCAGCGCCTGCGCGAATCGTCCGGCATGAGCGCGGCGCACGTGGCCGGCGCCTATGTGGTGGTGCGCGATGTGTTCCACTTGCCGCACTGGTTCCGGCAGATCGAGGCGCTCGATCACCGAGTGCCGGCCGAGTTGCAGCTGGCGCTGATGGACGAGCTGATGCGCATGGGGCGGCGGGCGACCCGCTGGTTCCTGCGCAATCGCCGTTATGCGCTGGACCCGGCGCGGGACGTGGCGCATTTTGGCCCGCGTGTCGCCGCGCTCGGCCTGCGTCTGGACGAACTGCTCGAAGGGACAGCCTGCGAGCAGTGGCAGGGCCGTTATCGCGGTTATGTCGAGGCCGGCGTGCCGGAGTTGCTGGCGCGGATGGTGGCCGGCACCAGCCACTTGTATACGCTGTTGCCGATCGTCGAGGCCGCCGACCAGACCGGCCAGCCGGATGATGCCGTCGCGGCAGCCTACTTTGCCGTGGGCGGCGCGCTGGAGCTGAACTGGTATCTGCAGCAGATCACCAACCTCACGGTGGAGAACAACTGGCAGGCACTGGCGCGGGAAACCTTCCGCGACGATCTTGATGCGCAGCAGCGTGCGATAACCGTCTCGGTACTCGGGCAAAGCCACGTGCCGGCCAATCTGGAAGAGCGGATGGCACACTGGTTGAGCTTGCGGCCAAGGCTGGTGGCGCGCTGGCAGGAAATGCTCGCCAGCCTCGGCTCAGCGGCGACCGGTGACTATGCGATGCATGCGGTGGCCAGCCGGGAACTGCAGGATCTGGCGCAAAGCACTGCCGAGGGAACCAGCGCCTGAGCGCTACTCAGACCAGGCGGTGCAGGTAGGCGGTGAAGTCGGACGCCCCGGCCTGGACCAGTCCTCGGCCGAGGGCGTCGGCCAGCGGGTCCTGGCGGTCCAGCAGGAGCATTTCCAGGGCGTGGCGTTTGAGCCGCAGGCGGGCGTAGGGCACGCCGCTCTCGAGCAGGTGGCGCATGAAGTCGCGGTCACTCCAGGCGGCTTCGGGCATCAGCAGTACGTGAAAGGCCTGCTCCAGGGCGGCCAGCCCGGCCGGGTCGATGCGATATTGCACCAGGTGGCAGGGCACGCTGATATCCAGTCCGCGCAGGCGGGCATAGGCAATCGCGCAGGCGAAGGCTTCGCTGTGCTGCTCGCCCGTCCAGAACAACCGCTCGCCTTGCCAGCTTGCCTGCAGCAGGGTCACGGTCGGTCCGCCCTTGAAGCCCGGCAGCGCCTCGTTCAGGGTGCGGGTGAAGTCCTTGAAGCTGATGATGCGGATGGCTCGGCAGTGGGGGGTTGCCGCGTAGGTCTCGAAGCTCGGGCACGGCCCGTCGAGCGGATTGACACTGCATAGGCCATCGACTCGCCGCAGATCGATCGCTGGCAGGTGGACCTGCTGGCGATCGACCACCCGCACCAGCAGACCATGGGCGCGCGCCTTGTATTCCTGGATCGGACCGGAGAGGGCCCCGCGCGGCAGCTCATGCAGATAGTGCAACGGCGGATTGTCGTCCCAGAAGATGCTCGGCTGCAGTTCGGGCAGGGCAGGAAATGGCAGCACCAGCCTCGCCGCGCGCTGCTGAAGGCTGCGCGGTGTCTGGTCACGAGTGCCGAATCCCAGCCAGCTGGCGAGACCGGAAAGGCGCGAGATCAATGAGGGGCTCGACACTATCTCTTCAACATCATGCGAAGGCCCGGGGCGAAAGTGCCATGGCCGATTGTCTTGGCAGGTTACAGCGCATCCTCCGTGAAGCCGGCGCGAGGGCCGGCGGCTGTGGCATCATTTTGCAATCCTGTGCGGGAGTTCCGATGCCAAACCTGATTCTGGATATTGCCTTATCCGCCGACGAGCTGCTAGCGCTGTATCAAGGCCGCGCCAACCGGATCATGGTCAGGAGCCGCGACGGACGGCGAGTCAGCCTGCCGGCGCATCATCTGCGTCCCTTTTTCAGCCATGAAGGACTGTATGGCGCTTTCGAGTTGAGCTACTCACCCGAGGGGCAATTGCTGGCCTTGCGCCGACTGACAGGTTGAGCAGGCTGGTGGGACAGCAGGTGGTGCCCCCGGTATACTGGCGCACCGCATTTTTCATGACCGGACTGCGCATGTACAACCTGGCCCGCGAACTGCTGTTCAAGCTCTCTCCCGAAGGCGCCCACGAGCTTTCCCTGGACCTGATCGGGGCGAGCGGTCGGCTCGGCCTGACGCGTCTGCTCACCAAGAAACCGGCGGCGTTGCCGGTGACCGTGATGGGGCTGGAGTTTCCCAATCCGGTGGGTTTGGCCGCGGGTCTGGACAAGAACGGCCAGGCCATCGATGGTCTGGCCCAGCTCGGTTTCGGCTTCATCGAGATCGGCACGGTGACGCCGCGCCCGCAGCCTGGCAACCCGCAGCCGCGCATCTTCCGCTTGCCGGAGGCCGAGGCGATCATCAATCGCATGGGGTTCAACAACCTCGGCGTCGATGCGCTGCTGGCGCGTGTGGAGGCGGCGCGCTTCCAGGGCATTCTTGGCATCAACATCGGCAAGAACTTCGATACCCCGGTCGAGCGTGCCGAGGACGATTACCTGCTGTGCATGGAAAAGGTCTACAACCACGCCAGCTATATCACCGTGAACGTCAGTTCGCCGAACACCCCCGGCTTGCGCAGTCTGCAGTTCGGCGACTCGCTCAAGTCGCTGCTCGAAGCGTTGCGCGTGCGGCGTGAAGACCTCCAGGCGCGTCATGGCAAGCGTGTGCCGGTGGCGATCAAGATCGCCCCGGACATGACCGACGAAGAAACCGTGCTGGTGGCGGAAGCCGTGCGGGACGCCGGCATGGACGCGATCATCGCCACCAACACCACCCTCAGCCGCGAGGGCGTCGCCGGCCTGGCGCATGCCGATGAAGCGGGCGGCTTGTCGGGCGCCCCGGTGCGTGAGCGCAGCACACACACCGTTCGGGTGCTGGCGCAGGCGCTGGGCGGGAAGCTGCCGATCATCGCCGTGGGCGGTATTACCGAAGGGCGTCATGCGGCGGAGAAGATCGAGGCGGGGGCGAGCCTGGTGCAGCTGTACACCGGGTTCATCTACAAGGGGCCGGAGTTGATCCGTGCCTCGGTGGATGCGATCGCTGCGCTGAAGCGGGCAGAGCCCTGAAGAGTAACCCGGAAGGGCTCTCCCTTAAGGGAGAGCCCGGACGCCCGGGTCAGGCGTCAAAGGGGACAACGGAGTGATCCGTATCAGCCTACCGCGTGGAATTGATTCAGACGGTGCACGCCGGCGATGCCGGTCAGGCCGTCCCAGTTATCGGTACGACCTTCGCGCCAACCGTTCAGCCAGGCCTGGCGAGTATCGGGTTGCTGGAAGGGACAGAGTTCGCGGGACTTGCCATAAACGCCGTGCTGATAGCCACGTTGGAAAGCTCGTTCCATCGGATCACGCTTAAGTCTTCTCATAGGGTGAAGCCCTCAGTGGTTGACTGTGTTCCCGTTGGCCTAGAAGGCCGGCAGGTGGCCTGCCAGTGGTGTCCGCTGCCGGCGTGGCGGACGACCCTCCCTCCCATTGCAGGAGGGGTTGTTCGAGTTCTACTCCAACGATTCGGCGGCGGGAATGACCTTTTTGTAATAAGAAATAAACCTGACTGTGCTTGCTGGGCATTAAAACGAGCAAAAGCCTGAATCCAGCCGCCTTTTCGCGGTTGGCGATCGCCGAGATATCGCTTGTCTCAGATCAACTAATCAACGATTTGCCCGTGGCCTGGCTGCGGCACATAACCTCCATGGAAATGTCATGACCGAGCGCCATCAACTCATCCTCACCTGCCCCAAGGGACTGGAATCGCTGCTGCGCGAGGAGGCGCTCGCGCTTGGCCTGGAGGAAGCCCGCGAGCAGATCGCCGTGGTGAGCGGATTCGCTGATATCGAGGTTGCCTACCGCCTTTGCCTCTGGTCGCGTCTGGCCAATCGTGTGCTGCTGGTACTGGCGCGCTTTCCCGTGGATAACCCGCAAGCGCTTTACGATGGCGTGCATGCCGTCGACTGGAGCGAGCATCTCGAAGCGACCGGGACCCTGGCGGTGGAGTTCACCGGGCAGGGCGCGGGGATTCAGAACACCCATTTCGGGGCGCTCAAGGTAAAAGACGCGATTGTCGACCGGCTGCGCTCGGCCAGCGGTGAGCGGCCCGGCATCGACAAGCTCAGCCCCGATGTGCGCGTGCATGCGCGGCTCGAACGTGGCGAGGTGGTGCTGTCGCTGGATCTGTCCGGTCACAGCCTGCATCAGCGCGGCTACCGTCTGCAGCAAGGCGCCGCGCCGCTGAAGGAGAACCTGGCGGCAGCGGTGCTGCTGCGCGCGGGTTGGCCGCGAATCGCCGCTGAAGGCGGTGCGCTGGTCGATCCGATGTGCGGGGTTGGTACCTTCCTGGTCGAGGCGGCGCTGATTGCCGCCGATATCGCGCCAAACCTGCGCCGCGAGCGTTGGGGGTTTTCTGGCTGGCTGGGCCATGTGCCGCAGGTCTGGAAGCGTCTGCATGAAGAGGCCGAGGCGCGCGCCGCCGCCGGCCTGGCCCGCCCGCCGTTGTGGATTCGGGGCTATGAGGCCGATCCGCGGCTGATCCAGCCGGCGCGCAACAACATCGAGCGCGCGGGCCTCGGCGACTGGATTCGGGTCTACCAGGGTGAGTTGGCAAGTTTCGAGCCGCACCCCGACCGAGGCCAGAAAGGTCTGGTGATCTGCAACCCGCCCTATGGCGAGCGCCTGGGGGACGAGGCGAGCCTGTTGTACCTCTACCAGCATCTGGGCGAGCGGCTACGCCAGGCGTGCGTCGGCTGGGAAGCTGGCGTGTTCACCGGGGCGCCCGAGCTCGGCAAGCGCATGGGGCTGCGCAGCCACAAGCAGTACGCCCTGTGGAACGGCGCGCTGCCTTGCAAGCTGCTGCTGTTCAAGGTGACGCCGGATCAGTTCGTCACCCATCGCACCGCCGAGGCCGGCACTCAGGCGCCTATGGTCGAACCCGCGCGCCTCTCCGAGGGCGGTCAGATGTTCGCCAACCGTCTGCGCAAGAATCTCAAGCAGCTCGGCAAATGGGCGGCGCGCGAAGGCATCGAATGCTATCGACTGTACGATGCGGACATGCCCGAGTACGCGCTGGCGATCGACATCTACCAGGGCTGGGCGCACGTGCAGGAGTACGCACCGCCGCGCTCGATCGATCCCGAAAAGGCGCAGACGCGCCTGCTCGACGCGCTAGCCGCGATCCCGCAAGCCCTCGAGCTTGACCCGGCGAAGGTCGTGGTCAAGCGTCGTGAACGACAGGCGGGCACACGCCAGTACGAGCGTCAGGGCAGCGAGGGACGCTTCATGGAGGTGTCCGAGGGTGGTGCCAAACTTCTGGTGAACCTCACCGACTACCTCGACACCGGGCTGTTTCTCGATCACCGGCCGATGCGGCTGCGTCTGCAGCGCGAGGCGGTCGGCAAGCGCTTCCTCAACCTGTTCTGCTACACCGGGGCGGCGACCGTACATGCGGCCAAGGGCGGGGCGCGTAGCACCACCAGCGTCGATTTGTCCAAGACCTACCTCGACTGGGCCCGGCGCAACCTCGCGCTCAACGGCTTTTCCGAGCGCCATCAGCTGGTGCAGGCCGATGTGATGAACTGGCTGGAGCAGGATCAGGGGCAGTACGACCTGATCTTCATCGACCCGCCGACCTTCTCCAACTCCAAGCGCATGGAGGGGGTGTTCGACGTACAGCGGGATCAGGTGCGTCTGATCGATCTGGCGATGGCGCGCCTGGCGCCGGGTGGCGTGCTGTATTTCTCCAACAACTTCCGCAAGTTCGCCCTGGATGAGCGGCTGGCCGAGCGCTATGCAATCGAAGAGATCAGCGCGCAGACGCTGGACGAGGACTTTCGCCGCAATCCCAAGATCCACCGGGCCTGGCGGGTGCAGGCCCGGGCGCGCTGATGCTCAGCGCTGGGCGGTCTGCGCGGCGTCCTTGCGGCTCGACAGGCTGACCAGCACCTGGTCGAGAATCGCCGAGGCGCCCCACGGCTGCGGATGGTTGAGGATGGCCACTACCGCCCAGGTATTGCCGGCGCCGTCACGGCTGTAGCCGGCGATCGCTCGGACGTTCTTCAACGTACCGGTCTTGATGTGCGCATTACCGGCCACCGCGGTGTTGCGCAGACGTTTGCGCATGGTGCCGTCCATCGCCACCAGCGGCATCGAGGAGATGAATTCCGCCGCGTAGGGGCTGCGCCAGGCCGCCTGCAGCAATTGCGCGAGTTCTCGCGCGCTGATGCGCTCCTCGCGCGACAGTCCCGAGCCGTTTTCCATGACCAGATGCGAGGCATTGATGCCCTTTTTCGCCAGCCAGCCGCGGATCACCCGCTGCGCTGCGCGGGCATCGTCGACATCGGCGCTGGTCCGAAACGCGGCGCCCAGGCTCAGGAACAGCTGCCGGGCCATGGTGTTGTTGCTGTATTTGTTGATGTCGCGGATCACCTCGGTGAGGTCCGGAGAATAGGCGCGTGCCAGCAGGCGCGCGTTGCTCGGCACATTGGCGATGCGGTCTGTCCCCTGGATCTCGCCACCCAGCTCCTTCCAGATCGAGCGAACCGCGCCGGCGGCGTATTCACCGTGATCGAGTAGGGAGAGGTAGGTCTGGCCGTGGCAGCCCGCGGCAAGCTGACCGCTGACGATCACAGTGACGCCCTCCGCGGTGCGTACCGGGTTGTAACGCACGTCGGGCCAGCCTGGGCACTTCGCGGCGGGCAGGGCCTTGACCCGATTGTCGATGCGTACCGACTCGATCGGCGGTTCCATGCTGATGTGAACCTGACCGCCCTCGTTGCGGGAGACGAAGCGCACCGCCTTGAGATTGACCAGCAGGGAGTCGGGGCCGACCAGGAAGGGTTTGTTGTCATCGCCGCCGTCGTCATCGAATACGCTCACGGCTGGCTGCACGAAATGGCTGCGATCGAGCACCAGGTCGCCGCGGATCTGGCGGACGCCATTGGTGCGCAGGTCACGCATCAGCAGCCACAGGCGCTCCAGGTTCAGCTTCGGATCACCACCGCCCTTGAGGTAGAGATTGCCGTCCAGCACGCCGTCGCGAAGCGTGCCGTCGGTAAAGAACTCGGTCTTCCACTGATAGGTCGGGCCGAGCAGTTCGAGCGCCGCATAGGTCGTGACGAGTTTCATGGTGGAGGCGGGATTTACCGAAACATCGGCATTCACCAGCGTCGGCGTGCCCTGGCCGTTCATCGGCAGCATGACCACCGAGAGGGCATTGCTGGAGAGCTTGTTGGCCTTGAGGGCCTGCTCGACGCTCGGCGGGAGCGCCTGATTGATGCTTTCGGCGTGGGCTGCGACGGTGATCAGCAGCGGCGCCAGCAGCAGCGGGCGCAGGAGTCGAGTGAGCGGCCGCAGCGCGCGGCGCACCGGGGGGAGCGAGGGGATGAAGTCAGTCATGATGTATGTCCCAACTGCTTGATGGGAGAGCGGGCGCCATTATGCCCGAGCCCCCTCAAGCGTGAACCAGTTCCTTAATAGATACGACGAACGACAGCGAAGCGCCAGTGTTCAGCGGTCTGCGCGTGGTTCGGCGGGCTCGTTGGTGCGGTGGTCTGGCCTGGCGACCAGGCGGTCGGCGAGCAGCCCCAGCGAGATGATCAGCAGCGCGAGCGCGCTGCCGAGGGCAGCGTTCACCAGGCGCCATTGCGGTTCGCTCCACGCGCCGGAGAGCGATTCGCTCAGCAGCAGCAGACCGAGGCAGCTCTGCAGCAGGAACAGGGCCGGCGGGCGTGCCTGCAGCAGCCGGAACAGGGCCACCATGGCGATTGCGATCATTACCATCAGCGGGGTGCCGACCAGGCTGTAGCCGAAGAACATCAGCGCGGCGGCACCAAGCACCAGTAGGCCGCCGCGAAGCAGCAGCATCGGCCAAGGCGTCTGCCGCAGTGGGCCGAGCAGCAGAATCGCCGCAAAGCTGAGCCAGTGACTGTCGGGAAAGACCAGCATGCTGGCGGCCACGCCAGCCAGGCAAACCAGCACGGCGTGGGTGGCAAGGCTTAGCCATTCATGGCGGCCAAGGGGCTGTTGGCGCCAGCGTCGGGTGAGCCGCCAAAGCACTTTCAACGCCGGGCGTTGCGGCCACATGCGCAGGCCGTGCAGGCCGCGCAGGCCGAAGCCGAGGAGGGTGACCCCGAGTGCGCCGAGCAGAAACAGCGTGGCAATGGCGGCGGGGTTGTCGAACGAGCCGCGGCCGAACTGCCCGGCGCCCAGGGCGAGGCAGAGGGTGATGACAAAGGAGAACTTGGCGGGCTCGGGGCCGAGGCGGCGACTGGCTGCCAGCAGCAAACCGAATAGCAGAAACGCCAGCAGACTGGCCATGGTGGTCTGACCGGCCCAATAGCCCAGCGCCACGCTGAATGCGCCAGCGCTGGAAAGCAGCAGCATGCCGTGCATGCCCAGGCGCTGGCGTGGGTCTGCCAGGCTCGCGACGAACGCGCCCAGGGTTGCCCAGTAAAAGCCCGGGTGGCCGCTGAATACACCCAGCATCAGCGGCAGGGCGCAGCCGAGGGCGGCGGCCAGCGCCGGCCCCCAGGCGGGCGGATGAAAGAGCTTCGGAAGGCGTCGGAGCAGGGCGAACATGCGAGGTCAGACGGGGCTGGATCGGCCGGTCATCTCCCGGGCCATTTCGGTGGCATAGCTGTCGGTCATCCCGGCGATGAAGTCGATCATACGCAAAAACGCCTGGTACAGCGGCCATTCCGGATGCGGGGCGTTGCTGCCGAGCAGATCGAGAATCCGTTGGTTCTTGAATGACAGGCTGCCGCGCTGATGCTGGGCGAGCGCCGCGCCGCAGAAGGCATTGAGCAGGATTTCCAAGGTGGTGTAGGCGCCGATCTCGTGTAGGGTCTTGCGCTTGTCCTGGAAGATCTTCTCCCGCGCCAGCGCCTTGGCATGCAGTACGCAGCGCTTGGCGGGCCCGTGCATATGCTCCACCAGATCACCTGGCAGGGCCCCCGCGAGCAGACCCTCCTGCTGCTGGACGAAGGCATGGGCCGCGGCGTTGGTCAGATGCTCGATCGCCTTGCCGCGCAGAATCGCCAGCTTGCGTCGGCGCGAGTCGCGCGGGCCGAGCTGGCGGTAGGTCGCGGGTAGGTCGTCACCGACCAGGTCGAGCAACAGGTTTTCTACCTCTGCATAATCCAACAGGTCCATCTCCAGCCCGTCTTCCAGGTCGATCAGGCCGTAGCAGATATCGTCGGCCGCTTCCATCAGGTAGACCAGAGGATGCCTGCCCCAGCGTTGTTCGCACTGTTGCGGCAGGCCGAGGCGCGTGGCGATCTGCTCGAGCAGTGGCAGCTCGCTCTGGTAGCAGCCGAACTTGTGCTTCTTGTAACCCAGCGCCTCGGCGTGGCGCGAGCTCCAGGGGTACTTCAGATAGGTGCCGAGGGTGGCATAGGTCAAGCGTGTGCCACCGTCGAACTGGTGGTATTCCAGCTGGGTCAGTACGCGAAACCCCTGGGCGTTGCCTTCGAAATTCAGGAAGTCGAGCCGCTCGCTTTCCTGCATGTCATCCATCCAGCCGCGCTCGGCGGCCAGGTGGAACCAGTGGCGGATGGCATCCTCACCGGAATGACCGAAAGGAGGGTTGCCGATGTCGTGGGCGAGGCAGGCCGACTGCACGATCATTCCCAGGTCCGCCGGAGAGCACCATTCCGGCAGCGCCTCGCGCAGCACCTCGCCGACGCGCATGCCGAGCGAGCGGCCTACGCAGCTTACTTCCAACGAGTGGGTCAGGCGGGTATGGATATGGTCATTGCTGGAAACGGGGTGAACCTGGGTCTTGCGGCCGAGACGACGGAAGGCTCCGGAGAAGATGATCCGATCGTGATCCTTGTGGAACGGGCTGCGACCAAGTTCGTCGTTGCTGTGGACAGGCTTGCCCAATCGTTCACGTGTCAGCAGGGTGTGCCAATCCAAGCGGTTTCTACTCCAGCGAATCGACCCTCGGCACGCATGCGCGGCGCCAGATCGAACAGTGTCCGGTTCTGCACGGAGCGCCGATCATAACGCGCTGCGATGCCGCTCGAACACTGACGAGAGGGATAATTCGACGCGGCACCGGCAGGTACCGGCGTTCAGGGGCGCAGCTGCTTGCCGGCTTTCAGCAAGGGGTAGAGGGTAAGGCCGAGGCGGGCGAGGGTGCCCAGTTTGCCCAAACGTTTGCCGAACACTGCAAGCACGGCGGTCGATACCAGCAGCGGCAACTTGGAGTTGCCGCTGTGGCTGTGTCCATGCCGCCGCCGGGTGAACATTCCCTTCACCTGATCGAGCGGATGGCAGAGCGGTTGGGCGTGAAAGCGTAGCTGTTGACGGTGCATTTCCATACGCAGACGCGCCAGCTCCTTGCGCGCCTGAAGATCGCTGGCAGATGAGAGGGGAAGGCTCATGGTAATAGTCGCTCCTTGTTGCGCTCCAGCTCTTCCAGGGTCGCCTGGAACGGATGCATGCAGGCTTTGGCAAGCTTCAGTGCGCGGTTAAGGCTCGCTGCCAGGATCGCGCCATAAAGGATGCAGAGTATGAGGATTGCAGCCACCGGCGAAGAGCCCCAGAAGCCTATGACGATGGCGGCAGAAAGCCCGACCAGAATCAGCATGGCGAGGATCAGGGCGATGCCGGCATACAGCAAAAGCTCCAGCATCCGCGCCTTCTCTTCTTGCAGCTCCAGCCCGATCAGTTCCAGATGACCTTGCAACAGCCCCATAAAGGCGCCGCCAAGGCGTTTAATCGAAGGTTGTGGCGCGTTGTTGTCTGCGGCGTCCATCCCAGGTCTCCCGTCAGCGCCGGGTGATCAGGCCGAGCAGAAAGCCCACCCCAGCGGCGATGCCGATCGATTGCCAGGGACGGTTATGCACATAGTCCTCGGTGCAGCGAATGGCTTGCTCGCACTGACTGCGCACGTTGCCCTCGCGCTCTTGCAGCATGGAGCGGGCACGCTCCAGGTTTGCATTGACTCGGCTACGAAGCTCCTGTGCCTGGCTGCCGGCGTTGTCTTGAGTGAACTTGAGCAAGCGCTCGGTATCGGCGATCAGTGTATGAAACTCATCGATCAGGGCCTGTTGCGCCGTCTCCAGATTGCGCCGATGGGCCTGGCGGTCAAAAAAACCGGAGCCGGAAAGGTTGTTCTGCTCGGTCGAGAGGGTTTCCGACGCGCTGGCGGTCGTGTTCTGGCCGGTCACATCGTTATCGGTTGCGCTCATGGTCGCTCCTTAAAAGGCGGTTGAAGTGTTCTCTGCCGTCTTTTTCGAGCGCTTTCTTCGTCGCGAGGTTCCGCTGCATCTGGGGCATGGAAACGAAAAGGCCCGCCAAATTGGCGGGCCTTTCGTTCACCGAAGTGACACCGATTACATCAGCGGGATAGTGTAGCTGACGATCAGACGGTTTTCGTCGACGTCGTCAATCGCACCGCTCGAGCGAACAGTGGCGTTACGCCAGCGAACACCCAGATTTTTCAGGACGCCATCTTGGAACACATAGGCGATGTCGGTGTCGCGTTCCCACTCTTTGCCCTTGTTATCGGCACCGAAGTTGTCGCCGGTGATGTAACGGGTCATGAAGGTCAGGCCCGGAATGCCCATGGCGGCAAAGTTGTAATCATAACGTGCCTGCCAGGAGCGCTCGTCTGCTCGTGCAAAATCGCGGATCTGAACATAGTTGACCAGGTAGGGGTCGGTGAACCCGCCCAGATAGGCATAGCCACTGTCACCGCTCATCTTCTGATAGCCCAGGCCGAAGGAGTGACCAGACAGGGCGTAGGTGAACATGGCGCCGAAGGCCTTATTGTCGATGTTAGTATTACCATCGTCCTTCGAGCGAGCATAGCGCAGGTCGGATTTGAACGATTGGCCATCGGCGATCGGCAGTACATGCAGCACGTTGAAAATGTGCTGCTTGTAGTTGTCCTCGAGGTTGCCGTAGTTGTAGCCGACCGTGAGAGTCTTGTTCACGGCATAGCTACCGCCAGCCAGCCAGAACTCGTTGCTATCAGTGCTGCCGGTGATACCCGTGGTCGGGTTCACATTCATGTCGATGCGCGAGCTATCGTTTCGCGGGCTGTGCTGATACAGGCGGCCAGCATTGAAGGTCAGGCCATCGATTTCCTGGGACGTCAGCAACACGCCATCGAAGGTCTGCGGCAGCAAACGAGCGTCGCTGGAACTTACGGTCGGCAGCTTTGGCATCAGGGTACCGGCGCGCAGCACGCTCTTGGATACCTTGACCTTGGCAGTGGCGCCGAGCTGGCTGTATTCATCGGGGATGCCGTTACGGTCTACCGGCAGAAGCTGAGTGCCACGACGGTCCCAGCTCGAGTCCAGCTTGACGCCCAGCAGACCCAGTGCGTCAACGCCGACGCCGACTGCCCCGTCGGTGAAACCGGATTCGTAGCGCAGGATGAAGCCTTGGGCCCATTCTTCTTGCTTAGCTTGGTTCGCCGCGGCGCTTCCGCCTTCTTGGCGGAAATCACGGTTGAAATAGAAGTTGCGCAGCTCGAGAGAGGCCTTGCTGTCCTCTACGAAGGCTGCCTGAGCCAGAGACGGAATTGCCAGGGTTGCTCCCAGAGTTGCCAGGGTAACGGCCCGGGCGATTGGAGTCTTGAGCATTTATTATATCTCCTCGTTGGATGATGCTCTGTTGTCGCTCAATTACGGCATGGCAACTTAAGCACTAGAACAGGGTTGAAGACTCTTAGACTTTAGTCTTTTGTCCTGCTTCAAACGCAAGCCTGGTGGGGCTTGCAGGCACCCCAGCGCAAACTTGGGGCCTGACTCTTAAGTTGCGCAAGGCTGCGCTGCAGCAGGCTTGCCAGCGAATCCTAGCCCGCCGATATCCAAGCGTCGAACAAAAATCCTGCAATGTGCGAAGCTCGGCAATGTTCGTGGTTGGTTGCGCCGACACGTCGGTCAGACCGCTTTGAAAGCCAAAGGTGCTAGACTTTTGCTTATTTGAGGGATTGGCGCTTTGTTTGTGGAATGTCAACTTTTTGGAACCTTGGGCTGCCACCTCTGTGAGGAGGCTGAGGCGCTGCTGATGCCCTTGGTAGAGCGGGGGCTGGTCGTGGAGTTGCTGGATGTCGCGGATCGGCCCGAGTGGGTCGAGCGATATGGTGTGCGGATCCCGGTTCTGCGGCGGATCGATACCGGTGATGAACTTGATTGGCCGTTCGATGGGCAGCAGGTCGTTGACTTTCTTTCGCACTGATAAAGCTGGAGCAATAAAAAAACCCGCTCATTGGCGGGTTTTTTTATTCAGCTCGGGAGGCTGATTGTTTGGTCGGAGCGACTGGATTCGAACCAGCGACCTTCTCGTCCCGAACGAGACGCGCTACCAAGCTGCGCTACGCTCCGAAGATGGCGCGCATTCTACAGAAAACTTTTTGATGCACAAGGGCTTACCGCGATTTTTTTTCATTGGCACCTTGTTTGGGCGCGAGCCCTGGATTGAAGGCGTCCGGCGTATTGAAGTTGGCGGTACGCGGGTCGTCCTCCGGCAGATCATAGGCGGTCGCGCCCAGTTCGAGCAGAGCGTCTCGCGGGCTGCGGATGCCAGCCTGCCAGGTTCGCTCCAAGGCGTCGGCCAGTTGCGTGGGAATGATGCAAAACAGCGGTTGCCAGCGATTGGCCTGACGCACCATTAGCGGTCGGTCGGCCATGGACTGGCTGCGTTCGAACAGCGTGAGCAACAGCTCCGCATTTAGCTTGGGGCAGTCGCACGGCACGACGAGTAGCAAGCGGTGGCGAGCCACTGCCAGCCCGGCGCGGATGCCCGCCAATGGACCGGGAAAGCCCGGTTCGGAGTCGCTTACCAGCTGATCGGCATAATCCTGATAGGTGTCGAGATGGCGGTTACAAGAAATGATCAGGTCGTCGGTTAGCGGGCGAGCGGCACGGTAAACCCATTCGATCAGCGGCCGGCCATGCCAGGGCTCGAGTCCCTTGTCGCGCCCGCCGAGGCGCGAGCCCTGGCCGCCGGCCAGAATCAGTACCGAGCACGGTAAGCGTTGCGGGGCGGGCATGGCAGGGCTCCATTAAAAGCCTGTGATATAACACCGGACACTTTCTCTCCTCAACGGATGCCCGCCATGAGCCATAAGCCCGACCAGCCCTTTGTGCCACTCGATATCGCCGTACTCACGGTGAGCGACACGCGATCGCTCGATAACGATACCTCGGGCCAGCTGCTGGTGGATCGGCTCACCGGTGCCGGACACCGGCTCGCTGCGCGAAAGCTGCTGAAGGACGACCTGTACCGCATTCGCGCCCAGGTCGCCCAATGGATTGCCGAGGACGAGGTACAGGTGGTCCTAGTCACCGGAGGCACCGGTTTCACCGGGCGAGATAGCACCCCCGAGGCGGTGACGTGTCTGCTGGACAAGCAGGTGGACGGCTTTGGCGAGTTGTTCCGTCAGATATCCGTGGCTGATATCGGCACCTCCACGGTTCAGTCGCGGGCGTTTGCAGGTCTGGCGAACGGCACCTTGGTGTGCTGCCTGCCAGGCTCGACCAATGCCTGTCGCACCGCCTGGGACGGTATTTTGGCGGAGCAGCTCGACGCCCGTCATCGACCGTGCAACTTCGTGCCGCATCTGAAGCAAACCGCCCATTGCGGCTCGCGCGGGTGAGCCCATGGCCAAGCTCATGACCCTCGAAGAGGCGCGCGAGGCGTTGCTGCTCCAGGCAAGCCGCGAGCGACTGACGACAAGCGAGCGTGTGGCGCTGGGCGAGGCCGATGGCCGGGTGCTCGCCGAACCGCTGCACGCTGCGCTGGATCTGCCGCCGTGGCCCAACAGTGCCATGGATGGATATGCGCTACGCTTTGAGGACTGGGTTGGCGTGCCGCTGCCGGTCAGCCAGAAGATCTTTGCCGGCAGCGCGCCGGCGCCGCTGCAGTCTGGTACCTGTGCCCGCATCTTCACCGGGGCGCCATTACCAGAGGGCGCTGACACCGTCGAGATGCAGG
Source organism: Pseudomonadaceae bacterium (assembly GCA_030602315.1). Classification (GTDB taxonomy): domain Bacteria; phylum Pseudomonadota; class Gammaproteobacteria; order Pseudomonadales; family Pseudomonadaceae; genus Azomonas. The sequence goes on from JAUVZY010000003.1 coordinate 120,948, forward strand.
AAAATACCCGTCTCGCCGCCGACGGCAGCGTCGAGTTCACCGAAGCCTTGCAGCGCGGACGCCATGTTCGCCCGCGCGGAGGGGAAGCGCAGACGGGTGAGCTCGTGCTCGAGCGCGGCACGCGCCTGGGCCCTGTGGAGTTGGCGCTGGCGGCTTCGCTGGGGGCAGTTGAGCTTGCCGTCGTTCGACGGCCGCGCGTGGCGCTTTTGTCGACTGGCGATGAGCTACGCGAGCCAGGCAGCCCGCTCGGACCCGGTCAGATCTACAACAGCAACCGCTACCTGCTCGCAAGTTGGCTGCGCCGGCTGGGATGCGCGGTGCAGGACGAAGGCGTTCTGGCTGACGATCCGCAACAGATCCGTGAGGTGCTAGACAGTCTGAAAGATGTGGATCTGATTCTTGCCACCGGCGGCGTTTCGGTCGGCGAGGCGGACTACCTCGGGCAGATCCTCCAAAGCAGTGGTGAGCTCACGCTCTGGAAACTCGCCATCAAGCCTGGCAAGCCACTGACCTGCGCTCGATATCAGGACACGCCGGTGATCGGACTGCCTGGCAATCCGGCGTCGGCCCTGGTGACCTTCGGCTTGTTGGCCCGTCCCTACCTGTTGCGGCGGCTTGGCATCGAGCGAGTGATTCCGCTGGCTCTTGAAGTTCCTGCAAAGTTCGAACGGAGCCGCCCGGGCAACCGTCGGGAATTCATGCAGGCTCGGGTGGTAGAGGGTCGCGTGGTGCTTCATGAGAACCAGAGCTCGGCTGTGCTGCGCAGTGCCGCCTGGGCGGATGGGCTGGTGGAATTGCCGGAAGGGCAGGTGATTCTTCCAGGTCAGCCGGTGCGCTTCATTCCCTATTCTGAGCTGATCGACTGACCGCCCCGGGAAGCCCACTTGTGCTGCGGCGAATCAGCCAGAGCAGGCCGGCACCGATCAGAAAACCGCAGAGGTTCGCCAGCAGATCCGCCACCGAGGCGGTTCTGGTGGGGCTGAGCATCTGGCCCCACTCGATCAGCACGCCGACCCCGATCACCACCGCCGCGATCCGGCGCCAGGACATCGCCGGATAGGCGAGGCCGCCCATGAGCGTGAGGAACGCGAAGGCCAGGGCGTGATAGAGCTTGTCGGCTGCATCGAACAGCTGCTCCGGTGGCGACGGTTTCAGGCCCATCAGGGCGATGAAGCCGAGCAGCAGCCAGAACGCGGTTCGCAGCAGAGCCAAGGGGTTGTGCATGTACGGAATTCCGAAATGAAAAGGCCGCTCCGGGAGCCCGGGGCGGCCTTGGCCAGTGGCAATGAAGCTTAGAGGTTGTTTTCGATGGCGGCACCGGTGGCAAGCGCCGAGGCCGACGGGAGGAGCTGGCTGATGAAGCGGTTCCAGCGGGTGATATTGGCCGGGCCGACGAACACCACATCCTGCGGCTGAAGCGGGAAGTGCTTGGCCAGGGCGAACGCCGCCGGCGATTTGGCATCCAGCTGATACACCGTCGCACCTTCGTTGGCGATATTTTCTGCCCCGCGGATCACATACACCGCCTTGCCGTCGGCTGTCTCCTGGCGCAGGCCGCCGGCAGTACCGAGGGCGTCCATCAGATTCAGGCTGGTGGTCTTGAACACCATCGATTGGGGACGCAGCACTTCGCCGAGTACATAGACCTTTTTCTGATCGTTGTACGGCAGGTGAATCTGATCGCCATCCTTTAGGTAGACCTGATTGAGCCACGAGTCGGACTGGTTCAACTGGTCAAGGTTGAGCATGTACTCGCGTCCGTCGCGCTTGAGCACCAAGGTGCTGAGGTCGGCATCGCCCGTGTTCACACCCGCCTGGCCGACCGCTTGAACCAGGGTCATCGGCGAGGCGGTGACCGGAATTTCACCGGCCTGGTTGAAGGCACCCGAGACCACCACGCGCTGGCTGCCGTAGCGCAGAACGCCGACGTCCACCTGCGGACTGTCGATGTAGTTGGTCAGACGGCGGGCAATGGTCGAGCGCAGCTCCTCGAGCGTCATGCCGGCGGCCTTTACCTGGCCGATGTAGGGATAGAACAGCGTGCCGTCCGGGCGTACCAGGCGACCGTTGGCGTCCAGCTGTTGCTGGGTGCCGGCCGGCGAAGTCAGCTCCGGGTGATCCCACACAGTGATGTACAAAAGATCGTTCGGGCCAATCCGGTACGGCTCGGGTTTGAAGCTGGTCAGCTCTTGCTTGGCCGTGCTGCTGCTGTTTTGCAGCAGCCCGCTGGTCAGCAGGTCGCGGTTGATCGGCACGAGCCGGACGTCGTCCTTCTCCACGACACCGTCGCGCTTGAATTTGTCGGGGTCCAGATGCTGACCGGGCGCAAAGGCACAGCCCTGTAGGACGAGAATCGAGGCGGCGAGGCAGGTAAGTGCTTTCATCTATTCATCCTTGACGCAAGGAGTTCTGGGCCGATTCCACGCAGACCCTGGCGGTCGCGGTGGGGCGTGACGGACGGACGGACTGCGAGCGACGGGGAGGTGCTTTGCCTCCAGGCTCTTGGAAGGTGATGCGTGAGCAGTTAGTCAAGGTGGCCTCCCTTATTGGCTTGCGCGTCGAACGCACGCTCGGAGCATTCCGTATCGGGTTCGCTGCGACATCCACATGGCGTCGAGTTACTGACTGACGCAGGAATAGACCGCTTCGTTAAACAACGGTTCATCCCCGACCGCCGGCTTTCCCTAGCACGGCGGTCGGGGATTACCGGTCCTGTTCGGCGGGCCTTATCGGGAGTTTCTGGCTGCGTTCGCGCCAGTAGGCAGGGATGATGTAGAACAGATCGTGCAGATAGCGACGGCCAAGGCGGCGCGGCTCGGTACACAGCCTGTGCAGCCACTCCAGGCGCGCGTTCTGCATCCAGCGCGGCGCCCGTTTGACGGTGCCGGTGGCGAAGGCGATCGAGGCGCCGATGCACAGGCCGATACCGTCGCGCTCATGGCTTTTGACCATGCTTGCGAGCAACTCCTGGCGCGGCGCACCAACCGCATAGAAGATCAGCTGCGAGGGGTGTTCGCGGATGAAGCTCAAGCAGCGCTCGACTTCCAGCGGATCGTTGATAAAGCCCATCGGAGGGTTGTAGTGGTGAATCTCGATGCCCGGAAAGCGGCGCCGCAGGCGACTGCATTCGCTGTCGCTTGAGCCGATCAGCACCAGCGAAAGCCCTTCGGCCTGCGCCAGACGCAGCAGGTCGACTGTCAGGTCGCTGCCGGGAATCACCTCCGGCACTGCCACACCGAGCGAGCGCAGCAGCGGCAGCAGCACCCGACTGTCGCAGACTCGCAGTCTGGCCTTGGCATAGGCTCGGCGGAAGGGCTCGCTGTCTTGCAGCTGGGCCAGATGGTCCACATTGGGCGTGACGATGTAGGAGTACGGCTGGCTCATTCCATCGCGGATCAGCTTCAGCAAGTCGGCCTTGCTGCCGGTGAAGAAATCCACGCCGAACGCTTGGCTGTTTTCATTCGACACTCATCGTTACTCCTTTGAAGGCACCCTTGATCCCGGACCAGGCCAGAGCCGGGCGCTTGAACTCTTTGATCACCGTGATGGTGGAAAGCATGCAAGCCGAGGTGAAGGCGAACAGGAGGCCGTAGAAGCGCTTGTTGAAGCGGGTGGCGGCACGGTTGCGGTAGTAGTGGTAGAACGCCGAGCGTCCGCCCGAGCTCAGCGAGCCGTGGTGGTAAATGACGCTTTGTGCAACCACCTTGATCGAGATGCCGAGGTTCTTGGCCCGGTACTGCCAGTCAACCTCTTCCGAATACATGAAGTAGCGCTCGTCCATCAGTCCGATGCGGTCGAGCAGAGTGGCGGAAAAGGCCAGGCTGCAACCCATCAGGTAATCGGGCTCCTGATGGTCGCGCTGGACGTCGGCCAGCGAGCGTCCCTTGCCGAGCAACCTGGCCTTGCCCAGCAGCGGGTACAGCTTGCCGCCGCCAAAACATTCCAGATCGCCGTTTTCGGCGTTCAGTACCACCGAGCCGACGAAGCGCCTGTCGTCCTCGAGCAGTGCCTGCTCCAGCGGGGCGAAGGCGTCGCGATCGAGATAGGTGTCGTTGTTCAGAATCCAGAAATGCCGTGCGTCTGGCAGGTTCTCGCGGGCCCAGCGCAGGGCAAAGTTGTTGCCCCCGGCAAAGCCGTTGTTCTGTGGGCTGGCCAGCAGGGTCACCTTGTCCATGGCCTTGTCGGTCTTCCAGCGCTCGAACGCCTCCATCGAGCCGTCGCCCGAATCGTTGTCGATAAGCAGGACGCGATCGATGCCCGGACAGTGCGCCAACACGCTCTCGACGCAGCTGATCGACTCAGAAGCTGCCTTGTAGTTGAGGATAAGTGCGATATTCATGGACCTGCTCCTGACTACGACGATGTTGGGCACTCAGCGAATGCATGACGAACAGCATCGCGAACACGTTTTGGGTGTATTCGAGCAAGCCGTTCAGCGGCCAGATGACGATGAACGCCAGGACTGCCGCATAGATGAATGACATGTCGTGGTAGATGTTTCGGGCGATGCGCTGATACAGGTACAGCGTGACCGGCACGATGAGAAAGGTCAGGAAGCCGAAGCGGAACAGCAGGCCGAAGATTCCCACGTCGGCGAGGAAGAAATGTTCGCCGAAGAACGGCACGAATCCGTTCTGCCACATCAAGGACAACGAGCCGCTGGGCAGCCAGTGCATCTGGTCGAGGTGGTTGAAGATCGTGGCGATGGTGTTCGGGCGCACGTTGTCTTCGACCCCGCTCTGAAACTGGTCGGTATAGAAGCTGATGTCGATGCCCAGGTACTGCAGGATCTCGGGGAACAGGTAGATCGGCGCGACCAGCACCGCCACGCTCATGCCCCAGACGATCGCCTTGGCGCGCAGATAGAACAGCGAGAAGCACAGGCAAAGGGCGATCAGCTGGCGCGTCTGGGTGGCGAACACCAGTGTCAGCAGCAGGATCGCGGCAATCACCAGATAAGGCAGCTTGGCGCGCGGCGAGTCATCGATCAGCGAAGCGCCGCGACTCCACAGCGCGATGCAATAGAAGAAGGCAAAGCACAGCAGGTAAGGGCCGATCGAGGAGCGGTCTGGTCGGTCCCACGAGGCCACCTCGTCACGCCAGTCCGGCACCACACCGAACTTGAAACCCCAGGACAGCGCCGCCGCCAGCAATGCCACGCTCAGGAAGGCGCGCTCGAACTGTGTCGGAGTCACACGGCGCCCTAAAAACAGCAGCGGTGCGAAACCCAGCGAGAACAGCACTCGGCGTTCTTCGATGAAGCCGTAAATCAGCGGCTGACCATAGACGAGATGGGAAAACACCATGGGCATGCCGATGAACACCACACAGGTGTAGATGCCGTAGTACATCAGCAGGCGAAATTCCCGTGCGGTCTGATCGGTGCTCGCCAGCATGACCAGAAACACGAACCCGATGCAGGCCACCAGATACAGCTCGTTCAATCCGCGTATGCCGATCGGGTTGTGGGTGCTGTCGCCGAACAGCGTGAAGTGCATGATCAGCACCACCACCAGCATGGGGTAGAACAGAAAGCGCGAGGTGAAAGTCGGGTTGGAAATCATCTCTGGCCACGATCCTTGAGCGAGACTGGACCCACATGTAGTTGTTCTAATGCCAGCGCTGGGTCGCGCGTGCCGCTGCGCTTATGTCGAGGCGCTCGAGGTAGCGCCTGATACCCGCAGCGGGCGGGCTCCTTTGCAACACTCGGCAACACTGCGCCCAGGCGGTACGACGGCCTTGCGCAGCCAGGCAATGCGTTGCGCCGTTTCGATTGGTATGCCCTGCTTTGGACTGGGTTGCTCCGATGCGGTTTCATGCGGCGCATTGCCCTTCGTCGGCCAATGCGGCTCATGGCGCGCCACCGGCCTCGGTGTCAGGAGTAGGGCCGATTTCCTGGCAGTCGTTGGCGATGTGCTTTTGCAGTACGTGCATTTGCGGGCGGTCGAGGTTCTTGCGCGGCTCGATGGCCAGGCGATAGCTGCCCCAGTTCGGTCCGGCAGCCCAATAGGCGCTGGGGATGCACTGCTCGTTGAGGTAGGCGAGCAGGTTGTCCATCGCCTGCAGCATCGAGGGAGCGTCATCCGGCACGCCGTACTCGCCGATGAAGCCCTTGTAGCCGTGCTGCTTGAGCCATTCCACGAACGGGCGTACCCGCTCGACGCCGAGCATCGGGTCGACTTCCTCCGGTTCGGCGTAACGGCCGGAGAAGTCCTTGTCGAAATAGACATGCGCCTCATAGACGAGGCGATTGGCCGGGTCCTGTATATGCAGGTTGCCGTTCACCCGCGGCCAGTGCCAGGCGTTGGCCCAGCGGTCGCCCTCGATGAAGATCAGCGTGTGCGGATCAACTTTGCGAATCGCATCGACCGCCGCTTGCGCTGCGCCGGGCCACAGGCCTTGCGTGCTATGGGGCTCGTTCATGATGTCGTAGCCGTAGAGCGCCGGATGCCCCTTCAGCTCGCTGGCCAGCTTGCGCCAGACATCGGCGAATGCCTCGTAGGGAACTGCTGGGGTGCCGATCAGCTCGCCGTGGTAGCGGGCATAGTTGTGCATGTCCACGATCACCCGCTGTTCGTGCATCGCGGCCAGGTCGAGGGCCTTCTTCAGGCGCCGGATTTCCTGGTGATCGAGGCGGGCGCCGAGGCTGTGCTGAACGCGCTCCCAGCGAAACGGGAAGCGGATCAGACGGATGTTCTTGTCGCGGTAGTAAGCGAAGTGGCGCTTTTCCGGATAGAAATAGTCGGTGCCGAACTTGCCGGGCAGCTTCTGATAGCCGAACTCGGCGCCGGCCATGTTGACGCCTGCCAGCGGTATGCCCGACGGCTGCTGTGCGGCGGCGAAGCCGGACAGCGCCACGAGCATGACCAGCGCCAGCGTTCGGAGCGCATGCAGGTGCTTGCTGAATCCATTGATCGGGTACGTCATCGGTCCTTTGGTCCCTGACGAAAGCGTGTGCTGCCCTGGGCTGGCGGGGAGGGCGCTCCCGAAGGAGCGCCGGGTGCTTAGCGGCCGTACTCGTACTGGTAGTAGCCGTACTCGCCGTACGTCGAAGCCTTGCGCTTGACGGCGTTGAAGATCACCCCCTTGACCATCACACCGTTCTGTTCGAGGCGGCGTTTGGCCAGTTCGATCTCTTTCAGACGGTTCTGACCGTAGCGGGTGACCATCAGCGTGGTGCCGGCCTGGCTGCCCACCAGCGCGGCGTCGGTAACCGCGAGGATCGGCGGGGTATCGAAGATCACCAGGTCGTACATGCTGCTGACCTCGCGCACGAAGCGGGTGAAGTTCTCGTGCATCAACAGCTCCGAGGGGTTCGGCGGCAGCTGCCCGTGGCTGATCACGTGCAGGTTATGCAGCTGGGTCTTCTGGATCGCGTCGAACAGGGTGATGCGCCCGGAGAGGATGTCGGACAGCCCCTTCTCGGCGCGTCCGCGCAGCATCTTGTGCAGGTAGCCCTTGCGCATGTCGGCATCGATCAGCAGCACCTTCTTGCCGGACTGGGCGATGACCACCGCCAGGTTGGTGGTGACGAACGACTTGCCCACCGCCGGACTCGGGCCGGTGATCATCATCACGTTGTTCTTCGCCTCGATCATCGCGAAGTGCAGGCTGGTGCGCAGGCTGCGCAGCGCTTCGGTGGCCAGCTCGGCGGGATCGTTGAGCGCCAGCAGGTACGAGGCTTCGCTCTTGTCACGCTTGCTGGTCAGGCGTTCTTCGATTTCCTGCTGGCGATCGCTGAACGGGATGGTGGCGTAGACCGGCACGCCGGCCCGCTCGATTTCGTCAGGGTTTTCCACGCCGCGTTTGAGCGCTTCGCGGACATACACGAACATCAGCGCGATGAACCCGCCGAGAATGGTGGCGGCGATCACCACCAGCGGCTTGTTCGGCTTGACGGGCTTGTCCACATCCACCGCGGCGTGGTCGATGATGCGCACGTTGCCCACCGTGCCGGCGCGCAGGATGTCCAGCTCCTGGGTCTTGTTCAGCAGCAGGGCGTAGGTGTCGGAGGCGACCTCCACATCGCGGGTCAGGCGCAGCAGCTCCTGCTGGGTGGACGGCAAGCCCTGGATCTGCTGCTCCAGAACGCTTTTCTCCACTTTGAGCTGATCGATCTGGTTGAGCACCGCACGGAAGTTGGGATGCTGGCGAGTGAAGCGCCGCTCCATGTCGGTACGCTGCAGATTCAGCTCGGAGATCTTCGCTTCGATCTCGATGATGCGGTCCAGTACGCCCTGGGTTTCCGCGCTGATGTCCACCGATTTGGCGGTGGTCTGGTACTCGCGCAGCGCGGTCTGGGCTCTTTCCAGCTGGCGGCGCACTTCAGGGATCTGCTTGTCGAGGAACTCCAGGCTCTGGGTGGCCTCGGCGGCATTGCGCGCCACGTTCTGCTGCACGTAGCGCTGGGCGATTTCCTGCAGCACGCGCACTGCCTGCTCGGGGTCGCGATCTTCGAGGGAGATACCAACGATGCCTGACTGCTTGCCACGTTCACCGGCACGCAGGGCGTCCTGGTATTCCTCGATGGTGGTGTAGGTGCGGTTCTTGATGACGGTGAACGTGGTGCCGGGGCGAGCGAGCAGTTCGCTTACACGAATCCGGTAACCGTTGCTCTCGATGGTCTGGCCAACCACGCCCTGAATGACGACTTCATCGTCCGGATCGCGCAGCAAAAAGCCGTTGTTTTCTGCCGCCTCGAAACTCAACTTCTCACCATGCGCCGCATCGGGCACCAGTAGCTCGGCGATCTTGAGTCTCTCGCCGCCCCACGCGTAGCCGCCGAAGCCCTCCGGATACCAGCCCAGTTCGGCCTCTTCAGTGGGCTCGAAGCGACGCGCCATGAACCCGCCGATCAGCGGGAAGTAGTCGGGCTTGATGATGATATCGAGGCTCAGCGCTTCAACCGCTGCGCCCACTACCGAGCGCGACTTGAGCAGGGAAATCTCCGTCTCCGCCGGGGACACCGGCGGATTGACGCTGACCACGTCGGTCAGGCTGGGCAACCCGCTCTTGGGCTCGATCTGAATCATCGCCGTGGCCTGATAGATCGGCGTGCCGAGCAGCGCATAGGCCAGGCCAAGCGCGGTGAAGAACCCGGTTATGCTGAGGATCAGCTTGCGATTGTTCAGGAACGTGTCGAAAAGATGAGCGAGGTCGAGGTCCTTGCTTTCTTTCGTTTCGTACAGGGGACGGGGCATGGTAGTCATCGAAATCCCTTTACTCAGGTCAGGTAGGGAAGCCAACTCGTGACGGATTTCGTCAGGAGCATGTGGACGTGTTCGAAGGCGGGGCGCGCCTGTCGATAGGGGTCGGGTATTTCCACGTCGTTTTGCCATTTGCCTATGAGAAAAGTCTTTCCATGAACTTCCGGCGCCAATTGCCGCAGGCGCTGGATGTGGCTGTGCTCCATGGCGAGGATCAAATCGGCCAGGTGCAGCATGTTCGGCTCTACCTGCCGGGCACGATGGGGACCGGGCTCGACGCCGTTGTCGCGCAGTACCTGCTCGGCCGTCTTGTCCATCGGATTACCCACGAGTGCGCCGATACCGGCGGAGCTGAACAGCGGTCCCTGGCCCCTGAATCTGTGACGGAAAAGCTCCTCGGCCATGGGGCTACGGCAGATGTTGCCGACACAGATGATCAGGACGTTCTGGAACATGGGTCTGCCTTGCTTCCTGTTGGCGAATTCATCGGATCTGTCTTCCTTGGAAGAACGAAAGTGAGAGGTAATTCGCCGCGCTTAAGTTCCCGCTAGCCCCCGCGCCATGCGGCTTTGAGGGCTACCACCGGTCTCCTTGCAAGCCAGACCGGGGGCGGGGCGTCAGTAGACGTCCTTGTTCAACAGCAAGGCGGGAACGGTCCGCGCCAGGATGTAGATGTCGAACCACAGCGACCAGCGCTCGATGTAGTCGAGGTCGTAGTGCACGCGCTTCTCGATCTTTTCCAGAGTGTCGGTTTCGCCGCGATAACCATGGATCTGCGCCCAGCCGGTGATGCCCGGCTTGACCCGGTGGCGCGCCGAATATTCGGCCACGGCGTCCTCGAACAGCACGCCGGCCGCCTTGGTGGCCGTGGCATGAGGGCGTGGGCCTACCATCGACATGCTGCCGAGGAACACGTTGATCAGCTGTGGCAACTCGTCGAGGCTGGTCTTGCGAATGAAACGGCCGACCCGGGTGATGCGGTCGTCGTCGCGGGTGGTTTGGCGATCGGCGTTGGCATCGGCCTTGGCGTGGTACATCGAGCGGAACTTGTAGACCTCGATCAGCCGGTTGTTGTAGCCGTAGCGCTTCTGCTTGAAGAGTACCGGGCCGGGCGAGTCGATCTTGATCGCCAGCGCCACCGCAAGCATGACCGGCGCCGCCAGGATCAGCGCCAGGCTCGACAGCACGATGTCTTCGATGCGCTTGAACAGCGGCGACCAGCCGCGCAGCGGCAGATCCGAGGCGATCAGCGCGGGCAGGCCGGCCACGTCGGTGATGCGCTTGTTGGCATGGCGGAAGGCGACCACGTCCGGCACCAGCAGCACGTTCACCGGCAGCTTGCGCAGCTCGTTCATCACCTGCCCGATGCGGTTGTCAGCGAACCACGGCAGGGCGACCAGCACCTGGGTGACCTTCTCTTCACGGATCATGCGTTCGAGGTCGCGCAGGTTGCCCAGCAGCGGAAGGTTGGCAAGGCTCTTGGGCAGACGCTCCAGGCGGTCGTCGACAAAGCCAACCACCCCGGTACGGATGTCGCGGTTTTCCAGCAGGTACTCGGCCACGCGCACGCCGTTGTCGGTGCCGCCAAGGATCACCGCATTCTGCAGGTACATGCCCTTGTCCATGCGCCGGCGAAACAGTGCCAGCATGCACAGCCGCTCGACGCCGAACAGCAGCGCGCTGGCGGCGAACCAGATACCCAGGTGCACCGGCTCCAGATAGCTCAGCATGCCCAGTCCCTGGTGCATGAAAATCAGCATGGTAAAGGCGGTGGCCCAGGCCAGCAGCATGATGCGAAAGCGCAGGAGGGTGCTGAAGATCTCCTCGCTGTAGATGCCGACGGTCTGGAAAATCAGCACGCTGACTACGCCGAAAAACACCAGAAACGGCGCGAAGCTGCTGCCAGGCTGGGACATGTCGAACGGTTGCAGGGCCAGCAGCACAAGGCCCGGCAGCATCACGGTCAGCGCATGAATGGCGCGTACGCTAGCCTTGAAGTAATCGACGAAACTTGGGTGGCTGTATTCCAGGGTTCCAACTGTCTGTAAGCGCATCTGAAAGGCTCCTTCCTTCGCCGGAACGGTTGGCGACGCGACGGATGGGACCGGATGGTCCCCAGGGACGGTAACGAACCCGATGAGGCATCGGATATGTGCTCCGACCCTGGGCAAAAAAATCAGTTCATTGCCCAGACGTAACGCGGGCGAAAAGCCGACTGTGTTGCATGGGATTGGTAAGTGCTTGGAAGCAAAGCGTTTTTCAATCTGTGCCGGTAGAGCGTGGGCTGGCCATGCGACAACTTCGCAGCGTCCGTGGAGTCCAAACCCAGCGCGAGCCAATAGGCGATTTCCTACACGCCCCCTTTAGGGGAATGGCGGCATGGCTTTCGAGGTCAGCATGAGCGAGCGAAGGGCCTGGATGATTCTCAACGGCAAGCAGGCCGGCAACGAGGAGGTGCGCCGGGCGGTTCGCTATCGCCGGGAGCTGGGCTGGGAGTTGGCGGTGCGGGTCACCTGGGAGGCCGAGGATGTCCCGCGATTGGTCCACGAGGGTCTGGCTGCCGGGTACACCCACTTGGTTGCCGGCGGTGGCGACGGCACGCTGAGCGGGGTGGCCGAGGCGATGGTGCAGCAGCAGGCGCAGGCCAGCCTGACCCTGATGCCGCTGGGTACGGCGAACGATTTCGCCCGCGCCGCTGGGGTCCCGCTGGTGCCGTTGGACGCGCTGGCGCTGATCGACCAGCCGCCGGTGGCGGTGGACATGGGGCAGGTCGCCTCGCGCTATTTTCTCAACATGGCTACCGGCGGCTTCGGCTCACGGGTGACTGCCAGTACCTCCGAGGAGCTCAAGCGCTTTCTGGGGGGCGGCGCCTACCTGTTCACAGGGCTTACGCGGTTTGCCGAAGTCCGTTCCATGCACGGTCGCTTCATCGGTCCGAACTTCGACTGGGAGGGGGACTTTCTCGCCTTCGGCATCGGCAACGGGCGTCAGGCCGGCGGGGGGCAGCTGCTTTGCCCCAACGCACTGATCGACGATGGCTTGCTGGACGTCTGCATCGTGCCGGCGCCGCCGGACAACCTCAGTACCCTGGGCACGCTGCTGGCCGGCGGCCTGGGTGGGCTGGAGTCGGTGTCGCTCAGCACGCGGCTGGCGTGGCTGGAGATCGAGGCGCCGGATGCGGTGGACATCAACCTCGACGGCGAGCCGCTGGTCGAGGCGCAACTGCGTTTCGCCGTGGCGCCGCGCGCCTTGTGGTTGCATCTGCCGGAGGATTCGGCGCTGCTTGGGCGGGCGGCCGCCGAGACGGCGAACGCCTGATATCATTGTGCCCGTATGCTTCAAGCACAGCCGCGAGCGGCCGATAACCTCAGTTCATCCATCAGCATCCAAGGGGCTTCCCATGCCTGCCATTCTCGACTCGGTCGACCAACGCACGCGCCTGGTAGGTGAAAACCGCCTGGAAATCCTGATGTTCAGGCTGTCGGGTCGGCAGCTGTTCGCGATCAACGTGTTCAAGGTACAGGAAGTGGTGCAGTTGCCCCGCCTGACCCTGATGCCGCATAGCCACCCGCATGTGCGCGGGGTGATCAACCTGCGCGGGCAGACCTTGCCGGTGATCGACCTGGCCCAGGCAATCGGCATGAAGCCCTTGGTGGCGGACGAGAAGAGCACCATCATCGTCACCGAATACAACCGCAGCGTGCAGGCGTTTCTGGTGGGGGGCGTGGAGCGCATCCTCAACCTGACCTGGGAGTCGATCCAGCCGCCGCCTGGTACGGCCGGCCGCCACCATTACCTGACGGCGATTACCCGGGTCGGCGAGCAGTTGGTGGAAATTATCGACGTGGAGCGGGTATTGGCGGAAATCGTCCCCTACAACACGGCGATTCCCGCCGATCGTCTGGCTGATCCTGTGCTGGAGCGTGCGCGCGGCCGGGAAGTGCTGCTGGTGGACGATTCCAATGTGGCGATCAGTCAGTTGAAGGAAACCCTCTCGCAGCTGGACATCAAGATCCACACCGCCAGTGACGGCCTGCAAGGGCTGAAGAAGCTCAAGGCCTGGGCCGACGCTGGCGAGGTGATGACCGACAAGCTGCTGATGGTCTTTACCGATGCCGAGATGCCGGAAATGGACGGTTACCGTCTGACCACCGAGATCCGCCAGGACCCGCGCCTGCGTGATCTCTACGTGGTGCTGCACACGTCGCTGTCCGGCGCTTTCAACCACGCGATGGTGAAGAAGGTCGGCTGCGACAACTTCCTCTCCAAGTTCCAGCCCGAGGGTCTGGTCGACGTGGTGCGCGACCGCCTGCAGCGCGACGTCTGAATCCGGTGGGCGCCGGTGCCGGCGGATGGGGCCGGCCGGCGCCCACTGGCGGCGTTACTGGTCCTCGAAGAAGCGCTCGTGCCACTCCACCAAGGGCTGCGGCGCATTGAGCTTCTGGCCGTAGATCACCGAGTAGGTCAGCACGTTCTGCACGTACTGGCGGGTTTCGTCGAACGGAATGTTCTCCACCCACACGTCGAATGACAGGTGCGATGCATCGCGCAGCCACTGGCGAACCCGGCCGGGGCCGGCGTTGTAGGCGGCCGAGGCGAGCACCCGGTTGCCCTTGAACTGCCCGTAGATCTGGTTCATGTACGCGGTGCCGAGCTGGATATTGAGCGCCGGATTGATCAGCTGGTGCTGAGCGGTATAGGGAATGTTGTAGCGCTTGGCCGTCTCCTTGGCCGTGGCCGGCATCAGCTGCATCAGCCCGGTGGCACCTACCGGTGAGCGAGCATCGGTCATGAAGCCGCTTTCCTGGCGGGTGATGGCGAACGCCCAGGCCGGGTGCACCTGGCGTTGGCGCGCGGCGCGTACCAGTTCGTCGCGGTAGGCCATCGGGAAGCGAATGTCCAGATCGTCCCAGTACTCGGCCTGGCTGATGGTGCGAATGGCCGGGAAATACCACTGCATGTCGTAGCCGATCCGCGCCTGCGCCACCTTCTCGTCGCGCTCGAAGAACTGGGTGGCGTGGTACCACTCGCGGCGACCGTCGGCGATCTTGCCGCGCGCGTGGAACTCCAGTGCGCGACGAATACCCGGCGCGTTGCGCACGCGGTCGATCACGCCCTTGTCCAGCCGCAGCGGCTGGTGATTCAGCCGGTAGGGCGCCTGGATGCGGTCGGCGGCCAGAAAGCCGTAGTAATCGCGCTCCTGGGCTACCGGCCGGTAAAGCTCGACGGCGGCCTTGCTATCGTGGGTGGCCAGTTCGAAGCTGCGCGCCCGCCAGTAGCGCCAGCGATTGTGCTTGGCCAGGTCTTCGGGGAAGCGTGAGATCAGCTCATGGGCTTCCTTCCAGCGCCCCAGGCGCAGCAACAGTCGCGCGCGCCATTCGCTGAGGTTGTTGTCACGCAAGGTCGGGTCGTACTTGGCGGCGACTTCCAGCGCGCGCGGATCGAAGCGCTTGGCCAGGCTCAGGCCGATCTGGCGGGCGAGGGCGACCTTCTCGTCGTCGGAGAATTCCAGGCGCTTGGCGTACAGCTCGAGCAGCCCCAGGGCCTTTTCCGGATCCTGGCGGGCCAGGCGGCGCAGGCCCATGCCGACCACATCGCCCATGATCCGCCCATTGCCGGCAAACCGAGCGGTATTGGCGATCAGTTGCGGATTCTGGGCCACCTCGATCATCAGCTGCGCTTCGTTACCGTGGCGAGCCAGTTGTCTGGCCAGAAAGCTCGCCAGGCTGTAGTTGCCGGCCTCGACGGCAAGACGCGTGCGCTGCCAGCGCAGCTCCTCGGTCAGCTGGCCGGCTGCGCTCCATTGCTCGAACAAAGGATCACACTGGTTCGGCTGGGACTTGCCGGCGAGCCACAGGCGCTGGGCCTCGGCCCAGGCTTCGCTCTGCCGGCCGCGCTGCAGATACCCTCGCGCATTGAGGCAATCCAGCTCGGTGAAGCCGAGCTTGGGCGAGTAGTGCCGGTCGAAGGTGGTCCAGTCGCCGCGGCCGGCCAGCTGGCTGAGCCAGCGCAGTTTCATCCAGCGGATTTGCGGCAGGTCGCCGTGCTGGGCGAGAAAACGCTCGATCTCCTCGGTGCTGGCGTGGCGAATGCGGCCGTTGAGCTCCTCGTAGGCAAGGTAGGGCTCGAGCGGGTAATTGCGCAGGGCCGCGGCATAGCGCCGGTACGGGCCGGCATCGCCCTTGCCGAGGGCACGCATCGCCTCATCGTAATAGGTACGCTGCTGAGTGAGGGTGGCGGCCTGGCTGGATGCGCAGAATGAAAAGGCGATGCAACAGGAAAGCAGGACGAGTCGGCTGCGCATGGGAGTTCCGGCAAGCAAGGGGATTAACACGGCCGGGCTAGCTTAACGTGGCGATCCAGAGCGGGAAATCGGTCATATGTAAAAGCCGATGAAGCGAGGCCGAACCCGCGACGGCGCCTAGCCCGGCGGTTCTGCCGCGTTGCCACAGCGAAGCGAACAAAAGCCCTCTGCCGACGGTCGGATCGTCAGGCGCTGCCGCTGGCCGGATCAGGCGATGCGAGCAGCAAGTCGCCTGACTCCAGAGGAGGCCAAACCATGGTCGATGGCACGCCGGGTATCTCCGCACCGATGGCGATTCCCGAGCAGGCGCCAACGGGCGAGGACACCCGCTTGCTGCGCCTGATGGGGGCGCTGCTCGCCGAGGCGGACGTTCGCATCAACGGTGATCGTCCCTGGGATATCCGCCTGCATTCGCCCCAGGTCGCCGAGCGGGCATTTTCCCTGGGCAATCTCGGTCTTGGCGAGGCGTACATGGACGGCAGCTGGGACTGCCAGGCGCTGGATGAGTTCTTCTGCCATCTGCTGCGCGCGCGGATCGACCAGCGGGTGCAGCCCTGGCGGCTGATCCTGCATGCGCTGCGCGTACGCCTGCTCAACCTGCAGAGTGTGTCGCGCGCCTGGCAGGTGGGCGAGGCGCACTATGACCTGGGCAATGACTTTTACGCCGCCATGCTCGATCCGCGAATGACCTATACCTGTGGCTACTGGGCCAACGCCACCACGCTGGCCGAGGCGCAGGAGGCCAAGCTCGAGCTGATCTGCCGCAAGTTGCGGCTCGAGCCGGGCATGCGCGTGCTGGACATCGGCTGCGGCTGGGGCAGCTTCATGGGCTATGCCGCCGAGCGCTACGGCGTGGAATGCGTCGGCGTGACGGTTTCCCGCGAGCAGGTCGAATGGGCGAGCCAGCGCTATGCCGGGCTGCCATTGAGCTTTCGCCTGCAGGATTACCGCGAGCTCAACGAGCCTTTCGATCGCATCGTCAGCGTCGGCATGTTCGAACATGTCGGGCGCCGGAATCATCGCGTATTCATGGAGGTGGCCCGGCGCTGCCTGGCCGGCGACGGCCTGTTCCTGCTGCATACCATCGGCAAGAACCGGCGCGCTGGCGTGCCCGATCCGTGGGTCGATCGCTACATCTTCCCCAACGGCGATCTACCGTCGATCGGGCAGATCGGCGATGCGGTCGATGGGCTGTTCGTCGTGGAGGACTTGCACAACTTCGGTGCCGATTACGACCGGACGCTGATGGCCTGGCACGCCAACTTCGAGGCGGCCTGGCCGCGCTTCGCGGATCAGCTCGGCGAGCGCTTTCGGCGGATGTGGCGTTATTACCTGCTGTCCTGCGCCGGCGCGTTTCGCGCGCGCAATCTGCAGCTCTGGCAGTGGGTGTTGTCGCATCAGGGCGTGCAGGGAGGCTATTGCCGACCGCTCTGAGGTTGGCATCGACGCGCCGCGTCGCGCCGGCGGGGTCTGCTAGAATGCCGCCCCCGTGCGGAGGTACCCATGACGCTGCTGAAGTTCACCGATGTTTGCTTGGCCTATGGCGCAACGCCCCTGTTGGATCATGTTTCCTGGCAGATCGCCAAGGGGGAGAGGGCCTGCATCATCGGTCGCAACGGGACCGGCAAATCCAGCCTGCTGCGGCTGGTCAAGGGCGACCAACTGCCCGACGACGGCGAAATCTGGCGCGCTCCGTCACTCAAGATCGGCGAATTGCCGCAAGAGCTGCCGCGCGCCGACGAACGCACGGTGTACGACGTGGTGGCCGAGGGGCTGGCGGAGGTCGGCAAGCTGCTCGCCGAATACCATCACCTGAGTCAGCACATCCAGACCGAGGATGACCTGGCCCGGCTTTCGCGGGTACAGCACGCGCTGGAGGCCCAGGACGGCTGGCGCCTGGGGCAGTTGGTCGACAGCATCCTCAGTCGCCTGCAGCTGCCGGCGGACAAGACCCTGGCCGAGCTCTCCGGAGGCTGGCGCCGCCGTGTGCTGCTGGCGCAGGCGCTGGTCTCCGAGCCGGACCTGCTGCTGCTGGACGAGCCGACCAACCACCTGGACATCGGCGCCATCGCCTGGCTGGAAGAGGCGCTCAAGGGCTTCAACGGCGCGGTGCTGTTCATCACCCACGACCGCAGCTTCCTGCAGAACCTCGCCACCCGCATCCTCGAACTCGACCGTGGGCATCTGATCGACTGGAACGGCGATTACGCCAGCTTCCTGTTGCACAAGGAGCAGCAGCTGGCGGCCGAAGAAACCGCCAACGCGCTGTTCGACAAGCGCCTGGCGCAGGAAGAGGTGTGGATCCGCCAGGGCATCAAGGCGCGGCGCACCCGCAACGAGGGTCGTGTGCGTGCGCTCAAGGCGATGCGCGCCGAGCGCCAGGAGCGCCGCGAGCGCCAGGGGCGGGCGAGCTTTCAGGTCGAAACGGCCGACAAATCCGGTAAGCAGGTGATCGTCGCCGAACAGGTGAGCTTCGCCCATCCCGGCGGCGAGGCGCTGATCCGCGATTTTTCCATGGTCATCCAGCGCGGCGACCGGATCGGTCTGCTCGGTGCCAACGGCACCGGCAAGACCACGCTGCTCAAGCTGCTGCTCGGCGAACTGCAGCCAACCGCCGGCAAGATCGAGATCGGCACCAAGCTCGAGGTGGCCTACTTCGACCAGCTGCGCCTGCAGCTCGAGCCGGAAAAGACGGTGATCGACAACCTCGCCGAAGGCCGCGATTTCATCAGCATCAACGGGCAGAACCGTCATGTGCTGAGCTATCTGGGCGACTTTCTGTTCAGCCCGCAGCGTGCGCGCACGCCGGTGAAGGCGCTGTCGGGTGGCGAACGGGCACGACTGTTGCTGGCCAAGCTTTTCAGCAAGCCGGCCAACATGCTGGTGCTGGACGAGCCGACCAACGATCTGGATGTGGAAACCCTCGAACTCCTGGAGGAGGTGCTGCTGGAGTTTTCCGGTACCGTACTGATGGTCAGCCACGACCGGAGCTTCCTGGATAACGTGGTCACCAGCACACTGGTGTTCGAAGGCGAAGGTCGCGTGCGCGAGTATGTTGGCGGTTATCAGGACTGGATCCGCCAGGGCGGCTCGCCGCGCCTTCTGGGAGTGAGTGACACTAAAAATGACAAGCGCGAGGTGGAGCCCGCGCCGCAGCCGCCGGTGGCTGAAAAGCCGGCGAGCGAGGCGAGCGCCGCCACGCCGAAAAAGAAACTCAGCTACAAGTTGCAGCGCGAGCTGGACGCCTTGCCCGCGCGCATCGATGAGACTGAGGCATCCATTGCCGCGTTGCAGCAACAAATAACGGACCCCGCCTTCTTCCAGCAGCCGAGCGAGCAGACTTCTGCCGCGCTGGCGCGCCTGGAGGGCCTGCAACAGGAACTCGATCAGTTGCTCGAGCGGTGGGCGGAGCTAGAAGAGTAGTCACGCAAGGAGCCAGGATGTCCATTGAATACCGCGTCACGCTGGATGAGACGCATGAGTTCACCTACACCATCGATCTGGACCGCCAGTACGATCCCGCCGCAGCGGAAAAGGCGCCCAAATGGACGCGCCTCTGCCACCAGCAGTGCAGCAACTGTCCGCTATCGCGCGAGCAGTACACTCATTGCCCGGCGGCGGTCGACCTGCACCGGGTCATCGAGGATTTCCAGGGGCTGCCGGCGATCCAGAAGGCACGTGTCTGGGTCAAGACGCCCGAGCGCGAGTACTCCAAGGTGGTGGGCCTGGAAGAGGCACTGCGCTCGCTTTTAGGGGTGATCATGGCTTCCAGCGCCTGCCCGGTGCTGCACAAGTTGAAGCCGATGGCGCAGCAGCATCTGCCGTTCGCCAACAACCAGGAGTTCGTCCTGCGCACCATTTCGGTGTACCTGATGCGCCAGTACTTCAACCTGCGCGAGGGTCGCTACCCCGATTGGGAACTGAAGGGTCTGGTCAGTTCGTTCCAGCAGCTGCAGCTGGTGAACCAGGCGTTCTGGCAGCGGATTCTCGACACCTGCAGTGGCGACTCGAACCTCAAGGCCTTTTTGACCTTCTTTTCGATGTCCTCGAGCCTGACCTATTCGCTGGAAACCCAGCTACAGAAGATTCGTCCGCTGGTGATGGGCGAAGATGGGCTGGGCCGGATGTTCTGATGGGCGGCCGGGCGGGGCGTCAGCCCCGCCCGTGCGGTCTCAGTTGTCCGGCTTCAGGCGGACCGCCAGCACATCGCACGGGGCGCCATGCAGGATGTCGTTGGCAGTGGAGCCGAGCAGCAGCGCCAGGCCGTGCCGGCCATGGCTGCCCACCACGATCAGCTCGCAGTCTTGCTCGGCGGCCATGCGATGCACTTCCTGACGAGGCTGGCCGTAGGTCAGGTGGCAGCGCTCGGTGGTCAGGCTCGGGTACTGATCGACGAATCGGTCCAGCCGCGCGCGGGCCTGCTCGAACTGCTGCTGCTGCAGCAGCGAGAGGTCCATTGGCACATCGCCACCAAACGCCATGGCCATTGGCTCGATGACGTGGATCAGCCGGACGATGGCGCCTTCGCCGGCGATCGCCTGGGCTCGGGCAACAACCGCATGGCATTCCTCCGTCAGGTCGATGGCGACCAGAATGCGTTGGTAGGACATGATGACGCTCCTTGTGAGGATAGGGTGTTGAGTGGGCAGGCCGCCGCCGGGCGCCTGCTTGCGTTATAAGCGCTGGCCTCAATCTGCGCCAGTGCAGCGGTGGCGGGCAGCGTGTGTGCGTGCCGGCCTGTTATGATGCGCGCCTGCCGGAGGCGGCCATAGGGGAAAGTGGTTTGATGGGGATGTTTGAAAGCGACTATCAGCTCGCCTGGGCCGTTTACCTGATCGGCGCGGTCGGTTGCCTGGCGGTGGGGTTTCGGATCACCCGCTGGATGTGGCGCTGGCTGCGCGAAATCATCCGCCTTGTCGGCGCGGTGCTGCTGTTCACCCCGACGCTGGTCGACCCCGAACGAATGCTGTACGCGCCGGCGATTGCCATTGGTGCGCTGGATCTGCTGTTTCGCACCGGCAACAACGTCTGGCAGGCCGCCTCGGACCTGGCGATCTACGGCATCGTCGGCTTCGTGCTGTATCTGGTGCTGGTTGTTCTGCGTTGGCTGGTCAATCGCCTGACCGCCCGTCCGGCCGAGGACGACCGGCGCACCCTCAGCCAACGCATCGCCGAACAGGCTGACGATGGCTTCGACGACCGTCGCGTGCGCGGCCTGCGCGCCGACCCGCGCTACTGATCGATTGATCGCCCCAGCTGTTTAATCAGGAGCTTTCTGCATGTGCGAACTGCTCGGCATGAGCGCCAACGTCCCCACCGACATCCTGTTCAGCTTCACCGGCCTGATGCAGCGCAGTGGACCGCAGGCGCCGCATCGCGATGGTTGGGGCGTCGCTTTCTACGAGGGCAAGGGCTTGCGGCTGTTCCAGGACAGCGTGGCGGGTGCCGACTCGGAAGTGGCGGCGCTGGTGCGCCGCTATCCGATCAAGAGCGAGATCGTCATCGGCCACATCCGCCATGCCAATGTCGGGGGGGTAAGCCTGGCCAACACTCATCCGTTCGTGCGCGAGCTGTGGGGGCGTAACTGGTGCTTTGCGCACAACGGCCAGCTGGCCGACTTTCATCCGCCGCGCGGGTTTTACCAGCCGGTAGGGGAAACCGACAGCGAGCGCGCCTTCTGTGATCTGCTCAATCGCATTCGTACGGTGCATGCCGAGGAGGTCGAGGGAACTCGCCTGTTGCCCATTCTCACCCAGGCCTGTACCGAATTCCGTCAGCATGGTGTGTTCAATTGCCTGCTGAGCAATGGCGAGTGGCTGTTCACCTGCTGCAGCACCAAGCTGGTGGAAATCACCCGCAAGGCGCCGTTCGGTCCGGCCCGGTTGCGCGACGCGGATCTGACGGTGGACTTTCATGCCGAAACCACCCCGCGCGACGTGGTCACGGTATTGGCCACCGAGCCGCTGACCGAAGGCGAGCAGTGGGATCAACACCCCTCGGGTAGCTGGAGCCTGTGGCGGCTAGGCGAGTGCGTGGCGCGCGGGCGTCTGGGCGGTGAAGCATGATTCTGAGCTATGTGCGTCTGGCGCTGTTCGCCTTCGGCCTGCTGGCCGGTGTGCAGATACCCGGATTTCTCCACGATTATGCGCAGCACGTATCGGCGCGGCGCCTGGAGATCAACGGCGCTCTTGCCGGTTATCAGAAGACGGCCGACGAGTTTTTTGCAGGTGATCTGCAGGCGCTGATCGGGCATTACCACGCCAGCGACGATCCGGTATTTCATCGCGATGCGGACAACGTGCGCTATGTGGCCTTGCGTGCCCAGGTGCTGCAGCGCGAATGGCAGGCGATGCAAGGGCCGTGGTACGGCCAGGCCTGGCATATCCTGGCACGCGCCGATCAGAAGCTGTTGCGCGAGACGTGGGAGGCTTATCAGTTCCTGGTGTTGCTCAAGCCGGCCGCGATCGCCTGGGCGATCGCCTGCGGCCTGTTGCTGGCGATGTTCGTCGAGTTCATCTGGCTGGTGGTGAGCTGGCCCGCGCGCCGGGAGGCCCGATCTGGCGGCAGGCGCCAGCGCTCGGCCTAGGTTCAGCGGGCGAGCTGGCGCATGCCCTGTTCCAGCCCCGCCAGCGTCAGCGGGTACATCTGGCCGTCGAGCAGTTCATGGATGATCGCGGTGGAAGCGCTGTAGCTCCATGACTGTTCGTCATGCGGGTTGAGCCAGATGACCTTGCGAAAATGCGCCAGAAAGCGCTGCATCCAGACGAACCCCGCTTCCTCGTTCCAGTGCTCGATGCTGCCGCCCGCCTGCATTATTTCCTGCGGCGCCATGGAGGCGTCCCCGACGAAGATCACTTTCCAGTCAGCGCCATAGGTGCGCAGCACCGCTTCGGTCGGGGTGATCTCCTGCATGCGGCGAAAGTCGTTTCGCCACAGCGCCTCGTAGATGAAGTTGTGAAAGTAGTAGTACTCCAGGTGCTTGAACTCGCTGCGGCAGGCCGAGAACAGCTCCTGGCAGACCTTGACGTGCAGGTCCATCGACCCGCCGATATCGAACAGCATCAGAAGCTTCACGGCGTTGTGCCGTTCCGGACGCAGGCGGATGTTGAGCAGGCCGCCGTCCTGCGCCGTGGCCTCGATGGTGCCGGCCAGATCCAGCTCTTGCGCGGCGCCCTGGCGGGCGAAGCGACGCAGGCGGCGCACCGCCATCTGCAGGTTGCGCCGGCCGAGCGCGACCGTCTCATCGAGCGCCTGGTATTCGCGCCGCTCCCATACCTTGAGCGCCTTGCCCTGGCGTTCACCGGCCTCACCGACGCGAATGCCCTCGGGGAAATAGCCGCCCGAGCCGAACGGGCAGGCCCCGGAGGTGCCGATCCATCGATTGCCGCCGGCATGACGTTCGTTTTGCTGGGCCAGTCGCTGGCGGAACTGCTCGATCAGCGCCTCGAGCCCACCGCGGGCGCTCAGTCGCGCCTTTTCCTCCTCGCTTAATAGCCGCTCGAACTCCTGGCGCAACCACTCCGGCGGTAGCGAGGGCTCGGGCGCGTCGCTCGAAAGCGCCTCGGGCTGCCCCTGGAAGTACTCAGCGAAGGCGCGGTCGAAGCGGTCGAAGTGGCGCTCATCCTTGACCAGCATGCTACGGGCAAGAAAGTAGAAAGCGTTCATGTCGGCGAACGTCAGGTGCTGCTCGAGCGCCTCTATCAGGTCCAGCAGTTCGCGCAGGGACGCCGGGATGCCGGCGCGGCGCAGATGCTCGAACAGGCCGATCAGCACCGGCTTACTCCGAGTCCAGGCGATGCTGCGGCCAGCGATCACAGATTTCGACCCAGTCGGCCTTGGAGTCGACGAAGATGTGTGCCTGGGGCACCTCGCCCAGCGGCGTGTCGAGGGTGCCGGCGGCGACGCCCAGGTCGTGCCGGCGGTTGTCGACAAACTGCAAGGTCGCGCCGCAATGACTGCAGAAGGTGCGGGTGCAGTGCGCCGAGGAGTGATACACGCCCAGCTGATCCTTGCCTCGGGTGAGGTGAAAGCGCTCCAGCGGCACCTGGGCATAACTGCCGAACGCCGCGCCGTGTGCTTTGCGGCACATGGAGCAGTGGCAGTGCACGAGGCTATCGATGGCGCCGTCGATGCGGTATTCGACGGCCTTGCACAGGCAGCTACCGGTGTACATGCGTTCCTCCAGGCCGGCCTTTGGCGCGGGGTCAGTGGTTGGCGCGCCGGGTCATGAAGGCCAGACGCTCCAGCAGTTGCACGTCTTGTTCGTTCTTCACCAGTGCGCCGGCCAGAGGTGGCACCGCGCGGGTCGGGTCGCGCTCGCGCAGCGCCGCCTGGTCGATCTGGTCGGCGAGCAGCAGCCGCAGCCAGTCGACCAGCTCAGAGGTGGACGGTTTCTTGCGCAGCCCAGGTACCTTGCGCAGGTCGAAGAACAGTTCCAGCGCCTCTTTGACCAGCGCCTGACTGATGTCAGGGAAATGCACATCGACGATCTTCTGCAGCGTGGCCTTGTCGGGGAAGGCGATGTAATGGAAGAAGCAGCGCCGCAGAAAGGCATCGGGCAGCTCCTTCTCGTTGTTCGAAGTGATGATGATGATCGGTCGATGGCGTGCGCGGATCGTTTCATTGATTTCGTAGACGAAGAACTCCATGCGATCGAGTTCCTGCAGCAGATCGTTGGGAAATTCGATATCTGCCTTGTCGATTTCATCGATCAGCAGCACCACGCGCGCTTCGGCCTCGAAGGCCTCCCAGAGCTTGCCCTTGCGCAGGTAGTTGCGCACGTCGCGCACCCGCTCATCGCCCAGCTGCGAGTCGCGCAGGCGACTGACCGCGTCGTACTCGTAGAGGCCTTGATGGGCCTTGGTCGTCGACTTGATATGCCAGGTGATCAGCGGCGCGCCGAGCGCTTGGGCCAGCTGCTCGGCCAGCATGGTCTTCCCGGTACCCGGTTCACCCTTGACCAGCAGCGGGCGCTGCAGGGTGATGGCCGCGTTCACCGCCAGCTTGAGGTCGTCGGTGGCGACATAACTGGCGGTGCCTTGGAATTTCATCGGCGTGTCCTCCTCGCGGTTGTGCTCAAGCATAGGCTGGACGTGGCAGGGCCGCCTGACGATCGACTGCTGCGCGTTCCCGCGGTTCGCTGGACGGCGTCCCGCTCGGCGAATAGGCTTGACGTTTTTACGGTCAGCCAAGGGACGCACCATGAGCCGCATCTATCCAGACAACTCCCGCTCCATCGGCAACACGCCACTGGTCATGATCAACCGCCTCGCTCCGCGCGGGGTGACCATTCTCGCCAAGATTGAAGGTCGCAACCCCGCCTATTCGGTCAAGTGCCGGATCGGCGCGGCGATGATCTGGGATGCGGAGGAGTCGGGCCGGCTCAAACCGGGGATGACCATCGTCGAGCCGACCTCGGGCAACACCGGCATCGGCCTGGCGTTCGTCGCGGCGGCGCGTGGCTACAAGCTGATGCTGACCATGCCCGCGTCGATGAGTCTGGAGCGGCGCAAGGTGCTCAAGGCCCTGGGGGCTGAGCTGGTGCTCACCGAGCCGGCCAAGGGCATGAAGGGGGCCATCGAGAAGGCCGCCGAAATCGCTGCCTCCGACCCGGAGAAGTACTTCCTGCCGCAGCAGTTCGAAAACCCGTCGAACCCGGCGATTCATGAAAAGACCACCGGTCCGGAGATCTGGGCCGACACCGATGGCGCCATCGATGTGCTGGTGGCCGGCGTGGGCACCGGCGGCACCATCACCGGCGTGTCGCGCTACATCAAGCAGACGCAAGGCAAGAAGATTCTCTCGGTGGCGGTGGAGCCGGCCGGCTCGCCGGTGATCAGCCAGACGCTGGCCGGCGATGAGGTCAAGCCCAGCCCACACAAGATTCAGGGCATCGGCGCCGGCTTCGTGCCGAAGAACCTCGATCTTTCGCTGGTCGATCAGGTCGAGCTGGTCACCGATGAAGACGCCAAGGCCATGGCCCTGCGTCTGATGCGCGAGGAAGGCATCCTCTGCGGCATTTCCTGCGGGGCGGCGATGGCGGCGGCCGTGCGTCTGGCCGAGCAGCCCGACATGGCCGGCAAGAACATCGTGGTGATCCTGCCCGATTCCGGCGAGCGCTATCTGTCCTCGATGCTGTTCGACGGCCTGTTCAGCGAGCAGGAACTGGTGCAATAACTCCATCGACGCGGTGCCCCAACCGCTGATGACGCCCGCCGCTACGCTCGGCGGGCGTTTCCTTTTCCGAGACTGTCCATGCCCACGTCGTGCCCCGCCAGCGATGTCTTCCCGTACCGCCGTTCTGAGGGCCGTGCGTGATGGCCGAGCGCATGCCCCGTCAGCGTTGCGAGCGCTGCTTGCGTCCGCAAGGTCACTGCCTGTGTGCGCTGATTCCGTCGTTGCCCAGTCGAACACGGGTGTTGCTTTTGCAGCATCCCAGCGAATGCGACCACGCGCTCAATACCGCGCGACTCGCCGCGCTGGGGTTGCAGAACGCCGAGTTGATGGTGGGCGGGCAGTTCGGCGAGGCGTTGACGGAGCGGTTGGCCGACCCGGGCTATCGCAGCGTGCTGCTGTTTCCCGGGCCGGAGGCGAGCGTGCCTACCCCGCTCGAGGCCGGCGAGCGGCCGTGGCAGCTGGTGGTGCCGGACGGCACCTGGCGCAAGGCGCGCAAGCTGCTCTATGTAAATCCCGCGCTGGCGGCATTGCCGAGGGTGTGTCTGCCCGCTGGGGCGGTGTCGCGCTACCGCTTGCGCAAGGCGCCTGAGCCGGGTGCGCTTTCGACCCTCGAGGCGGTGGTGCAGGCGCTCGGCCTGCTGGAGGGGGAGGGGCGCTTCGAGGCGTTGCTGCGGCCGTTCGATGCACTGATCGAGGCGCAGATCGCCGCGATGGGGGCGGCGACCTATCAGCGCAACTACCGGTCCTAGCGTTCGCGCAGCGCTTCGCTGCGCGCCTTGAGCACCGGCTTGAGCAGGTAGTCGAGCACGCTCTTCTGGCCGGTGATGATGTCCACCGTGGCCACCATGCCCGGGATGATCTGCAAGGGGTGCTCCTCGCTACCGAGATGGCTTTTCTCGGTGCGCACCTGGATCAGGTAGAAACTGCGACCTTCTTCGTCGGTGATGGTGTCGGCGCTGATCAGCTCGAGGCTGGCCTTGAGGCTGCCGTAGATGGTGTAGTCGTACGCGCTGAACTTGACCGAGGCCTTCTGGCCAGGGTGCAGGAAAGCCACGTCCTGTGGCCGCACGCGCGCTTCGATCAGCAAGCTGTCTTCCAGCGGCACGATTTCCAGCAGATCGCTGCCCGGCTGCACGACGCCGCCGATGGTATTGATCTTCAGTTGCTTGATCACCCCGTGTACCGGCGATACCACGGTGGTGCGGCTGACCCGGTCCTGGATGGCGACGCTGGAGGCGGTGATCTTCTGCAGGTTGGTGCGGGCGACGTTGAGGTCCTTGAGGGCCAGCTCGCGGAACGCATGGCGGGCCTGTTGCACCTTGTTCTCGATCTCGCGGATGGCCGATTCGGCGCGCGGTATGGCCAGGGTGGTCGCGTTGAGCGCACCGCGCATTTCCACCGAGCTGCGGCGCAGGCGCAGGATTTCCACTTCGGAGATCGCGCCGGTCTGTACCAGTGGGGTGGACATGTCCAGTTCCTGCTGGATCAGGTCGAGGCTGGAGCGGTATTGCTGTGCCTTGGAACGAAATTCGGCGAGCTCCTGCTGCTTCTGGTTGAGCTGCTGGGTCAAGATGCCCAGCTCGCTTTCCAGGCGCTGCTGACGCGAGCGGTACAGGGCCGTTTCGTCTTCTGCCAGCTGTGGCGCACGCTCGGTGATTTCGGCTGGCAGTGCCAGCGGCCGGCCTTCGGCTTCGGCAGTCAGGCGCTCGACCTGGGCGATCAGGGCGAGGCGCTCGGCTTCGGTTTCGCCCTTGTTGGAGAGAAAGCGCGTGTCATCCAGGCGCAGCAGGGTGTCGCCGGCGTTAACGATCTGCCCTTCGCGGACCAGGATGTCGGCGACGATGCCGCCTTCAAGGTTCTGGATGGTCTGCACCTTGCTCGACGGAATCGCCTTGCCTTCGCCGGTGGTCACCTCGTCGATCACGGCGAACTTGGCCCAGGTCAGCGCCACCAGCAAAAACAGGGCGACGGCCCACACCGTGAGACGCGTCAGGCGCGGCGAGTCTTCGAGGATGGCTCCTTCGAGCTCGGGCATGAACTCCGCATCCTGGCGGTTGCGCTGCGTGCTCGACAGGTAGTCACCCAGCGTCTGCGAAACGTTCATCAATGACTCCAGATACGGTAGCCGCGCCACGCGCGGCGATAGTGAACGTGTGTCCGCCTCAGACCGAGGCGGCTCCGACCCGGCCCTTGCGCAGGGCTTCGATGACCGCTTCCTTCGGTCCGTCGGCGACGATGCGGCCGTTGTCCATCACGATCAGGCGGTCGACGAGGCCGAGCATGGCCATGCGGTGGGTCACGAGGATGATGGTCTTGCCCTTGCCCCAGTGGATCAGGCGGTTGCGCAGGACATCTTCGCTGCTGTTGTCCATGGCGCTGGTCGGCTCATCGAGCAGCAGGATCGGCGGATCGAGCAGCAGGGCGCGCGCCATCAGTACGGTCTGGCGCTGACCGCTGGACAGCAGCAGACCGCGCTCGCCGACCGGGCGGTCGAAGCCGAGCGGGTGCTGGCGCGCCAGTTCGATGGCGCCGCTGAGCTCGGCGACTTCGAGCATGCGTGCATCGGACACATAGCGCGCGCCGAGGGTGAGGTTGTCCCGTAGGGTGCCTGAGAGCAGCGGCAGGTCATGGGAGACGTAGCCGATCTGGCTGCGCAGGTCGGCCACGTCCACCTGACGCAAGTCGATGCCGTCGAGCAGGATCTGCCCCTCGGTCGGCGCGTAAAAGCCCATTAGCAGGCGTGCCAGGGTGCTCTTGCCCGAACCGCTGCGGCCGATGATCGCCACGCGCTCGCCCGGTTTGATCTGGACGCTGACATCGATCAGCGCCGGGGTGCTCATGCCCGGGTACACGAAGTTGATGTGGCGTGCTTCCAGCGCGCCCTTGAGCTGGGTGCGCTCCAGAGGGCGTTGCTTGTCCTGGCGTTCCTGCGGCAGTGCCATCAGCGAATCGGTGCTTTGCATGGTCAGCCGGGCCTGCTGCAGGCGGGTGATCAGGCTGGCGATCTGGCCGAGCGGGGCGAGCACCCGGCTGCCGAGCATGTAGCAGGCGACCAGCGCGCCGACGCTCATGTTGCCGGCGATGATTGCGTAGACCCCGGCGACGATGGTGGCCATGCCGGCCATCTGCTGGAAGAACTGGGTGCCATTGGTGGCCAGCGCCGAGAGCAGTCGCGCATGACCGTCCAGACGAGTCAGCGCGCCGTGGGTTTTCTCCCAGCGGTACTGCTGTTCGCTCTCGGCGCCGCAGGCCTTGAGCGTTTCCAGGCCGCCAAGGGTTTCGATCAGCAGCGCCTGGCGTTCGCCGGCCAGCGAAAGGCTCTTTTGAACCGTGTCACGCAGCCGGCCCTGGATCACATAAGCGAAGATCGCGGTGAGCGGGAAAGCCAGCAGCGGAATCACCACCAGCCAGCCGCCCAGCATGCCGATCACCAGCAGGATCAGCAGCGCGAAGGGCAGGTCGATCAAACTGGTCAGGGTGACCGCAGTTAGAAAATCACGCAGCCCCTGAAAGTCATGGATGCTTTGCGCAAAGCCGCCCACGGTCGGAGGGCGGGCGCTCATGTTCATGCCGGTGATGCGCTCGAACAGCGTCGCCGAAAGCACCATGTCGGTCTTCTTGCCGGCGGTATCGAGCAGGTGCGCGCGCAGGACACGCAGCAGCAGCTCGAAACCCAGCCCGATGAACAGGCCGATGGCCAGCACCCAGAGCGTGGCGGTCGCCTGGTTGGGCACCACGCGGTCGTAGGTCTGCATGACGAACAGCGGCACCATCAGGCCGAGTACGTTCACCAGCAGGGTGGCCACCATGGCATCGGCATACAGCCAGCGCGACAGTTTCAGGGTGTCACGGAACCAGGCATGTACCCGCGGCATCAGCGGGTGCCTGGCTTCCTCGAGTTCGTGTCGGGGGCGGGCAAAGAACGCTTCCCCGGTGTATTCCTCTGCCAGTTGCTCGCGTGTCACCCACTGCTCGCCGCCGTCAGTCTCACACGGCAGGATCAGGGCTTTTCCGGATTCGTCGACACGGCTGAGCACGGCGGATCGGCCGTTTTTCAGCAGCAGCAAAACCGGCAAATTAAGCGAGGAGATGGCGCCAAGCTCGCGGCGCAACAACCGGCCCTGCAGGCCGGCGCGCGCTGCGGCCCGGGACAACAGCCCGGGGCTCAGACGCTGGTCGGCTAGAGGCAAGCCAGCGGTTAGGCTTGCCCGACTGGCCGCACAGCCATGTTGCTTGCAAAGAATGAGCAATCCGTCGAGCAGCGGATCGTCATGGCTGAGTCGTGGGTCGCTGGCCAGCGCTACCCGTTCCATCGTCGTCAAGAGAGCCCCTCCGGCTGAGTCTTACTGCAGGTACGGCAATTGGGCTTCGCTCTTGACCTCGGTCAGAGAGACGCCTTCGGCCGGGCCGACCACGTTTTGCAGGCGCAGCAGGGCACCCATGGTGGCCGCGACACGGTACATGGCGAACTCTTCGTTGTACTGAGTTTCTACGAAGCGGCGGTTGGCGGTGAACAGTTCGTTCTCACTGTCGAGCAGGTCGAGCAGCGAGCGTTGGCCGAGACCGAACTGCTGCTGGTACGCCTCGCGAACGCGGGTGGTGTACTCGGAGTACTCGCGCGCCTTCGGCGTCTGCAGGCGAGCATTTTCCATGGCGTTCCAAGCCAGGCTCAGGTTCTCGTTGAGCTGGCGCAGCGCGTTGTTGCGGATGTCCATCGCCTGGTTGATCTGGTGCGAATAGGCCTGCAGGCGGGATTTGTCGCGCATCCCGTTGAACAGGTTGTAGTTCATCACCACACCGGCACGCCAGGTGTTGTAGTGACCCTCGTCGCCGGAGATGTTGTCGTTCACCCCACCGGCCAGCTCAAGGGCGAACTGCGGGTAGAACGGAGCCTTGGCCACTTCGTACTGAGCGTGCGCCGCATTTACGTCGGCCTGGGCAGACTTCAGGTACGGGTTGTTGCTCTGCACCAGTTGCCGGGCTTCCTCGAGCGAGGCGGGCAGCGTGCCGCGGAGGCTGGGCATTTCCAGCTCGTCCGGCATACGGCCGGTGACCGACAGGAAGTTGGCTTCGGCGTCGGCGAGGTTCACTTCCTCGGTGTAGAGATTGTTCTGCGCCAGCGCGACCCGTGCCTCGGACTGGTCTACGTCGGCTGCGCTACCTACGCCGCGGCTGCTGCGCATGTTGATCTGGTCATTGATGCGGATATGGGCCTGCAGGTTATTGCGGGCCAGGTTGACCATTTCCCGGCGCTTGAGCACATCGAGATACACCTCGACGGTCCGCAGGGCCAGGCTCTCGGCAGTGCCCTGCACGTTATAGGCGCGGGCGTTGGCTACCGACTGGGTGCGTTCCACTTCATTGGGGGTATTGAAGCCATCGAACAGCATTTGGCGCAGGCGCAGTTCCGAGGTGCCGTAAGTGAGCGTCTCGTTGTGCAGACCTTGTGCGCGCGTGCTCGGGCTGTCGGTGTTTTCTCGACCATATCCGGCGACCAGATCGAGGGTAGGGAAGTAGCCTGCCTTGGCCATCTTCACCTGCTCATCCGCGCTCAGGCGGCCGTTGATCTGTGCGCGCAGCTCGGGGTGGTTGGTCAGTGTGCTCTGGATTGCCTCGGTCAAGGACATGGCGTGGGCTTGGCCGGCCATGGCGATCAGCATCCCAGTCCACAACGGGGTTAATTTGCGCATTTTATTTCTCTCCCTGCGTGCCAAAAAAATAGCGTCAGCTAAGCGTCGTTTGTTTGTTCTTATACCCAAACGGGCTTAATTCCGATTGTAGACCTTACTTTAGCGCACGCCGCTGCGCTAAAGGTATGGATGCTCTCCGACGTTATGAAAAAACAGTATTTACCGTCTCGTGCGGATCGATGGCACATTGTAATTAATTTCGGACCGGCAGGGATATATCGGCTGAGTTGGCCTAACGTGCGGATTAACCCTTCGTCGAAAAATAACGGAACGAAAAATCGACGCAGGTTGGAATTAGAAAAGTTGACGCTTTGATGGCGTTAAAAAACTGACTTTCACAGCCTTGGCGCCTGACGGCGCCCGAACGTAGTACGGCAGCGCAGGAACTGGCGCGGCGCGTATTCATCCTGGAGGGAAGCATGGCCACGTTTATTGGCATCGTAAGAAAGGTTGTCGGTGAGGTATTTGCCGTTGCGGAGAACGGTCAGCGCCGTCTCCTGGTGGAAGGCGACCGCTTGTTTGCAGGTGAGCAGATCATCACCGGCGCTGGCGGTGCGCTCGACATCGATCTGGCTGATGGCAACTCGCTGGCGCTCGGTCTCGACACCACTCAAACGCTGACCGAGCAACTGCTCGCGACAGGCTCCGAGCAGGCGCCCACCGCCGATCAGCTCGCATCGGTCGAGGATATCCAACGCGCCATCGAAGCGGGTGAAGACCCGACTCAGTTGCTGGAAGCCACAGCAGCCGGTGCGGGCGGCGGCGCAGGCGGTGCAGGCGGTGCAGGCGGCGGCCATTCCTTCGTGATGTTGAGCGAAGAGGGTGGCTCGGTCGACCCAAACATCGGCTTCGAAACCCAGGGCTTGGCACTCGACCCCCTGGCGCCGACAACCTATGACACCGACCCGGTCATTGATGAGGATGTACCGCCGCCTCCGCCGCCAGTGGATTACATCCCTGAGCTGGCCATCGAGTATTTGGTTGATCCAGAGACTGGTTCCTACGATGCAGGGCCTGGCCAAGTCGACGAAGCAATGCTGGTCGTTTCGGAGGGGGCTACTGTTACGTCCGGCCGTCTCGTTATTAATTCGCCTGACGGTGTTTCCGCAATTCAGGTGCTGCAAGACGGAAATTGGGTTAACGCAGGTCCAGGTGTCCTATTCCAGGGTGCGTACGGAACTCTGTCGATCGATGCAGCAGGTAACTGGGTTTATACGTTAAGCGGCGCAATCGATCATCCCAACCAGGGCGCAACAGGCGCAGCTGACCAGTTGGGCGACAGTTTCGCTATTCGAGTTGTTGACGGTGACGGTGACGTTTCCGCGCCGGTCTCGCTCAATGTCCAAATTAGCGATGATGGTCCGACCGCTGTGGAGGACAGTGAGAGCCTGGGCGAAGACGAAGCCAGCGTGACCGGCAATGTGCTGACCAACGACATTGGCGGCGCTGATGGCGGCAAGACCGTGGTTAACGTAGGCGGTACGCCTGGCACCTACGGTCAGCTCGTGCTGTCAGCCAACGGCGCG